>AP009389.1:2400000-3025375 GCA_000010565.1 Pelotomaculum thermopropionicum SI
AAAATGAAATACCCGGCCCTGATCGTCTACGATGTTGCATTTTTGGGCCAAGCGAATGAGAGCCTGTTGAATGAGCAACCCCATTGGTGGGCGGCCCCTGCGTTTTCCTTCCAGTCGCACGAACAGCAATTTATGAGGGTTGTTTTCCGGCGTGCTTTTTTCTTTGATCTCATCAACTACTGCCTGAACCACTGTAGCCACCTCGTCGGTAATGGGAACGCGGTGGTTCAGCACCTGCGTTTTCAGAATATCCCCGCAGAGCCACCACCCTTGGGCAGTACGGTCCAGGCAGTTATCGTAACGAAGGTTCAGGATGTCGGAGATGCGCCAGCCCGTAGCACGAAGAAGAACGACTACAGGGATGTACTCCGGGGGCGTAAGCTGATCCAGATTTTCTTCCAGTTGCCTTAGAACCCCTTCAGGGATAAATTTAATATCTTCTTCCGACCGCTTAGCCAGCCTAGGGAAATCTTCCTTGAACAACAGCAAAAAATGAGGCTTTTCCGGCGCCTCCGGGTACCCGGCCCGCTGTATGTAATCTAAAAAGCTCCGCAGGCTGACTAAATATTCATAATGCTGTTTTCGCCAACCTTCTGTGTACGACCGGTACCATGCCAGGTAATTCTCTATATCCTTACGAGATAAACTCTTAAGGTCTTTCCAGTGAGGATATTGCTTGTGAATGAAACACAGAAACAAACGCAGAGCCATCAAGTCTGTTGCACATTGGGTATATGACCGAATGCCTACCCGTACCTTCAGGTATCTTTTAGCCAGGGGCCGGAAGGGAAGGGGAATGCCCTCAAAGGAAAGCAGGTAAAGAGCTTTGTTTTGGGTATATTTCGCTCCTGGTATTTTCCGCACATCCCAGACGTTCTTTTCAAACTCCTCCCGCTCGTCGTAGAAGTTGACCATAAACTGATATACCTGCTGTAACAGAGTTTCGTATTCATTACTGGACAAGCGGCTATCTTTATTAATCTTAAACCCCTGCTCAATTAGGTAAGAACGCCACCTAATCATGGCCTTTTCTATTTCCAAGTCCGTAAAACTTTTAATCCTGGGATAAGCCCGTTCTAGAAATTCAGCCAGGCGGGCAAAGCAAACTCCGTAAACGACCGCCGTTTTTAATCGCAAGGTGTGTTCCTGGAGGCGGTGAACAAAGAAAAACTTGACCTCTCCCTTAATACCTGGTTGTAGGCGGGAAAAGTCAATAGTTTTGTTGGTTAAAGTCCACCTTTCAGGCCGAAACTCGTCAAAGATGGGGTCAGTAATTACCCACCTGTCCTTTTCCCAGTAGCCTGACAAGGTTTCCTCGATCTCTTGTAATTTTGCTAGCGTCGGGACCGACCGGTAAACCGTACTCACTGTTCAGAGCCCTCCTTTTGCTGCCGTTTAAGGCGCATTTTTTCCTCTGCCTTCTCCCAGTCCTTGCGCATGTCTTCATCGCTCGGGTGCAAGTAAATTTGCGTGGTGGTCTGGACATGGGCATGTCCGGCCCGTTTTCGCAAGTGTTCCGGCTTCCAGCCGGCCCGGCGCAGTTCGGTTAAGGAGCTGTGCCGGAGGATGTGGGGGCTGACGCCAATTCCCGTTTTGGCCTTCAGCCTGCGGAAAAGAGAGGCGACGTCCTGGTATTCCATGGGTTGATACCTATTTTCACCGGACAGTTTAATAAAAACGTGGTTTGTGTCCACTTCGTCCGTGTGGAATTCAGCCACATAGTCGAAAAACAGGTTGATTAAATCCGGGGAAACGTCCACCGTCCGGGGGCTGCAGATAGTTTTAATTTCGGCGAGGTTGGGAAGTTCCCCCCTGTCCCGGATGTGGATCTTTTGCCCGTCGGGCTCAAAGTCCTCCAGCCACAGGGCCAGGGCCTCGCCGATACGAATGGAGCTTTCCCATAAAAGCTGGATTAAAAACTTATTCCTTAAGTTTGAGCAGGCGTCAATCAACTTGCCCACCTGCTCTTTAGAAATGGTCTTGGGCCGGGAACGGCGGACCTTGACCTTTAAAATCTTGGCCGGGTACTCCTTGTCCTTGTTGACGTGGTAGAGAAAGTCTTTAAAGCCCCTCCTGCTCCCGGGGATGGTCTTTTTAAGCCTTTCGGAGAGCTGGACGCTATAGTCCTCATGGCGCATGAGGTAGTCGTAGAAATTGAGGACCGTGGAGATGACGGTGTTCACGGTGGCCGGTCCGCGGGGGGACGTTACGGGCGTCACTGGGATTACTTTCAGGTTCCCGTAGGGGTTCTGAAGCCAGCGCATGAAAGCAGCCATGTCGTCGATGCTGATTTTACGATAATCCAGCCCCTCCTGCTCAATGAACTCGAAAAAAAGTTTCAGGTGCTGGCAGTAGGAACGGAGGCTGTTCCGTGCGGCTCCGCTGTTATCCTTGAACTTGATGAACCGCATGACGGGAAGGACGGGTTCACTGTCTGAGTCAACCAGCATATATCGGATTTTTCCATCGGAAGTTCTAATCGTTTCCACCCTCATTGGCAAACACCACCATTAAATGAAATATTTTCTATATTGTACTACTAGTACTATATTAAAACAATATATTTAACTAATTTTATAGGAATAAAAATAGGGATAAACCCTTTCTTAGAATACTATAAGGTCTATCCCATACCTCGGTATATTTAAGGGTTTCCCGGAGTTGGTCGTTATTACCAGAAATCTTTATTGTTTTAATTCTTAACCCGTATTATCGCGGCATGACTGATTCTCTGCAACTCCGGCTCATCTGCGCCTCGCTGCGGCTGATTTCATTATACATAAAAATCCAGATCATCCAACCTTAACTGAACTTTAAATCTGCCTCAAAATCTGCTTTATTGCGGTAATTTGTTGTACAACCTCAAAAAGGATGCCTCAAAAGATTTGGGACGACCCCCTTTATCATTAAGAGATATAATGACAAAAAAGATAGACAAATATTCCATGTTTGCCATATGTTTTTTAATTTTTTGTATGAAAATAGGATTCAGAAGAGAAATCCCTGTGAAGAGATGTGTAATATTTTTTGACCGGAATCGTATTAACAACTGGAGGATAAAAAGAAAATTTTTTAGCGAATTTAAAATGCCGGCGGTGTGGGAGCTGAATCAGGTGGAAAAACAACACAAATATTTGTTGATATTGGTAATGCTGCTAACCGTGTTTATCCTGCCGGGGTGCCAAACCGGCGCCACCCGGAAGGAAACGAACGAACAACCGGTACATGGCGCGGAAGATACCATAAAAATCGGTTTTCTGGGGAACAAGAACGGTTACGGGGGCAGCGAGTGTCTGAAAGGCATCCGGCTGGCCGTTGACGACATTAACAAGACCGGCGGCCTGCTGGGTAAAAAAGTGGAACTGATTGAAGGGGACCACGGCGGCAACTCTTCCGAAACCGTCAGGGTCACCCAAAGCCTGGTGGACCGGAAAGCGGCGGTGATAATCGGGGACAACACCACCGGCATCACCAAGCTTGCGGCCACCGTCTGCCAGGACAATAACGTGGTGCTCATCTCCCCCACCGCTTCAGGCAGCGGTGTGGTGGAAATGGGCGAGTATATATTCCGGATCGCCCTGCTGGATTCCGTGGCGGTCCCCGCCGTTGTCAGGTACCTGGCGGACACCCTCGAATGGAAAAAAGTCGCCCTGGTAAAAAACATCGGGCGCAGCTATACCGAGGGTCTTGCCGCCATTTTCAAGCCGGCCCTGGTCCGCAGCGGGATTGAGATTGTAAATGAGCAAAAGATCAGAAAAAACGACACCGATTTCAGCGCCCAGGTCGCCGCCCTCAAGCAAAGCTCCTTTGACGGGCTGGTCTTTCCCGGCAATAATGTGGAGGCCTACCTGTTCATAAAGGAAATGCGCAGACAGGGATTACGGCAGGCGGTTGTTGGCGGTGACGGGATGTACACCAGGGAATTGATCGAAAACGGCGGGATAGATGTGGAAGGCACCCTGACCTATGCCGGATTTGCGGTGGACCCGGAAAGCGCAAGCCCCAAGACAATGGAATTTGTCGAAAAATACAGGGCTGTTAACAACAACCTGACACCCGATGTTTTTGCGGCCCAGGCGTACGACGCCGTAAATCTGGCGGCAGACGCGATCAGGGCGGCGGGAAGCGCCGAACCGGCGAAATTCAAGGAAAAACTTGCCCAGACAAAGAACTGGCGGGGCGTTTCCGGGACCATCACCTTCGACCGGGACCGCGAACCGGTCAAAAGCCCGGTCTATTTGATGGAAGTGAAAGAAGGACGTTTTGTGATCAAGGCGGTCATTCCGGCCGGTTTGGATTCCTGACATCCTCCGGGGAGCTAAGAGTTTATGATGAAAAGGCCAGGCTATATAACCCTCTATGCCGCGGGTGCTGGTGATCCACAGTTATGACCCCGGTTACTCATGGGTCGGGGATGTGAGTAAGGGGATCAACGAGGTTTTGGGCAAAAAGCCCCTCTCGGTTAAATATTTTTATCTTGATACCAGGAGACACCTGGACACCGGTTATATGACCAACGCGGGAATTGCGGCAAGAAACCTCGTCAGAAAATGGAAGCCCGGCGTGATCGCCGCCGTTGACGACGAAGCGCAGAAGCTGGTGGACAAGTATTTTGGGGCAGAAAAAAACCGTGAGGATGTAATGAAAGATTAATCAATACGTATCAACTTATAAGATTGAAAATAGAAAAGAAGGCTTAAATCCATTGCTGCGAGGAAGGGATTTTCAGTGACCAAAATAGACACGGGCATCCTTAAATCGATGATCGACCGCGGTGAAATTGACACGGTCATTATTGCCGCCGCCGACATGCAGTCGCGGTTTTTCGGGAAGAGATGCTGCGCTGATTTTTTTCTTTCCGAGGCGGTTCATGGAATAAACATCTGTTCAAACAATCTGATCTGGGACATCGAGCTGAACGAGGGCGGGCAGTACCCTCTGGCCGGCCGGCGAACGGGCCTGCCGGACCTCCGGGCCGTCCCCGACATGACCACCCTGCGCCTTTATCCCTGGTTTGAAAAGACGGTTCTGGTCATGGCCGACCTTTTCCACCAGGACGGCACGACTGTAACCATAGCGCCCAGAAACATCCTCAAACGCCAGGTGGAAAAGGCCGGGAACATGGGGCTGCAGGCCGACATGGCGGCGGAGATCGAATTCTACATCTTCAATGAAACCGCTGAAACAGCCCGGGATAAAAGATACCGCGAACTGCTGCCCCTTTCCCGCATGCCGGCGGAATCAATCCACCAGTCTTCCCGTTACGAGCATTTTCTCGGCAAGGTCCGGCGCTATTTAAACGGCGCGGGGGTGGAGGTGGAACTGGCCAGGCCGGAGCGGGGACGGGGCCAGGCGGAAGTAAACCTGCGCTACACCGGCGCCCTGGAGATGGCGGACCGGACGGCCATATATAAAAACGGGATCAAAGAAATGGCCGACCTGGAAAAACTGGCGGTGACCTTCATGGCCAAATACAAAACCGAAGAGCCCGCCAGCGGGTTTCACGTGCACTTGAGCCTCCGGGACCAAAAGGGCAATAACATTTTTTACGATGAAAACGACGAACACGGAATGTCTGCAACATGCAAACATTTCCTGGCCGGCATGATCACGCTGGCCCCGGAACTGATGTGCTTCTACGCCCCCTACATCAATTCCTACAAGCGGTACGGCTCCACCTTCGGCGCCCCCCGCAACCTTTCCTGGGGTTTTGACAACCGCACCCTTTCTTTCAGGGTGATCGGCCGGGGAAAATCTTTCCGCATTGAAAACCGCATCCCCGGAGCCGACGCCAACCCCTACCTGGTGCTGGCCGCGTGCCTGGCCTCCGGCCTGTACGGCATTGAAAACGAGACGGCCCTTCCCTCTCCGCCGGTGCGCGGCAGCGCTTATGAAATGCGGGAACTGAGGGTGCTGCCGGCAAGTTTGATGGACGCCCTGGCGGATTTTGAAAACAGTGAGACTGCCCGGGCGTTGTTCGGCCGGGAAGTGATCGATCATTACGCCCTGGCGGCGAAACAGGAAATAGAGTGCTTTCTGAAATCGGTCACGGATTGGGAAAGAAGAAGGAATTTTGAGCAGGTGTAGGAGCCGGACTCACCCATACTCGCCGGCACCCCTGCCGTCAAACCGGCGGGGGGCTCCGATCCTTCCCCGTTTGTTTCAATTGTTGTGACCTATTTTAGATTTTCCACCTGTTTGTTCCTGAATGTTTACTTATATTCACTAAAATTTCCTATTGCTGTTACAGCACAGATACCGCTGCTGCTAAAGCTCCTGCTCCTGCTAACGTTGCTCCTGCTCCTACTAACGCTACTCCTGCTATTATTCCCGCTACTCCTACTACTATTCCCGGCCATACCCCGCCGGCCACCTGCTCCAGTTCTTCCTCGCTGAACTCATCGGATTTTTCCAGTATCTGGCTGCCGAACTCTTCCAGGTCCCGCTCGTCGAACTCAAAACCGTGCTCTCTGGCATAGGCGATGATGGCCCCGGGGTCGCTGAAGCCGATTTCCTGCACCTTGCCGGCCATATCCGCATTTTCCCCCACCAACTGCACAAACCTGTGCAGGTTTCGCATCCCCGGCCGCTGTTCCTTTTCCGCGGCGGCGGCAGCCTTTTCCAGGTTCTTTTTGATCCTGGCCCTGTTCAGTTTCGTTACCTTGTTTCTCAGTTCCTCCAGTTCCCGCCGTAGGCGGCTATAGCTTCCAGATTTTCAACGCCTATCTCCTTCACCTTGCCGGCCGCTTCCTCATTCTTCGCAAGAAATTGCATAAATTTATTCAGATCCTCAATGCTCATTACCTGATTCCTCCCTGGATTAATTTATCACCGGTGACAATAAATCTAGCCTGTGGCGGTCCCTGGAAGTTATTGCAACCACCGCCCCCCGCCACGGAATTCAATTGTACATCATCCAGTTGCTCTTCGGGATTGACCGGCAGGACCAGGTACACCACCCGGGGCGGCTCTTCAATTACCCTAACCTCTACCTCCGCGGGGACTTTCACGCCTAATTGTCCCAGGGCTTCTCTGGGATTGTCCAGCAAAGCTTTCTTGAAGTCATTGTCTTCCCGGGCTTTCCTGGCGATTTTCTTTTCCAGCTCCGCGCGGGTTATGGTTCTATTGCCTTTATCCATGCTTTTTCAACTCCTTTCTAAGAGAATCAGTTTTGCTTTTACCGGTAATACGTGATAGCCTCACAAACATTACACGGCTTTCTTTTTTGAAAATAATTTTCTGTTTGTAAATAAAAAGCAGGGATAATTCTTTACCGGAAAAATGATAAAGAAAATAATGGCTCCTCGCTTGATCAAGAGATTAAGCAAGGAGCCATTTGTTCTTGTTAAGGAAAGTATATATTGTGTGTGCGTACAGTGTTAAGACACAAAACCGTCTAAATGTTATGTTCTTTATCGGAACATGATTAAAAAATGTCTTTCAATTTTATTTCCAACCCGGTTAACAGCGGGGATATTAATGTATCGTCATCATCATGCGATTGAAATAAATTCCAGTTTTTCTCGGCAGGTATAAAAACTTCTATGGTTTTATGGTCGGGATCAACTATCCAGTACTCCTTCACCCCATGCTTGTAATACATTTTACTTTTTTCAACCCTGTCATTTTTGCCCGTTGATGGTGATAATACTTCAACCACTAAATCAGGGGCGCCTTGAACATTCATTTCAGTAATAATGTCCAGGCGTTCCGTTGAACTCAACGACCACCGGCTAAAGCCGGTGGGTTGTTAGGCGACTGAAAGTCGCTTAAACAGCTAAAGCCGGCTAAAAAGCCGCCATTGGCTGGAAGCCAACTAAAGATTTCGACTGAAACTCAATCACTAATTTTAAAGTTTTCATTATCACTTTCCCGCTGCTTCTCAATGTACTCCCGGATCATTTCATCAGTCACAGCACCTACAGTTCCACAGAAGTAGCCCCGTGCCCACAGATGCTGCCCCCAGTACCGTTTCTTAAGTTACGGAAACTCTTCTTGTATCAGTCGAGATGACCGTCCCTTTAGATACTGAACAACCTTGGATGGTGCCAAGCTGGGCGGACATGAAAGCAACAGATGTACGTGATCTTTTCCTATGCTTCCTTTAATTATCACCAAACCTCTGCTTTCACAGCCCTGTCGGATTAAGTCTCTCAACCGTACAGCTATCTCACCTTTGAGCTCTTGATACCTATATTTCGTTACCCACACAACATGATACTTGATATCGTACACAGTATGGCTGCCTTTTTGGTAGTCTGTCATTCTCGATCACCTCTCGATGAATGATACAGCTACCTTTCCAAAAAATCAACGCTGAAAGTCTTCGCCTAAAGGCAAATGGGTGCTGAAAGCTGTCCGCCTAAAGGCGGAGGTTTTAAACCTGGCACATGGAAAATAAACAGTATATCCGGCTGGGGCTTTTCTAACGGTCAAACGGGTTTTGAACTGTTACGTTACCATAGACCTGTCCGCTGTTCAGATCTTCCGTCCAGAGGACGGTGCAACCGGTTTTGGACGCGCTGTTTACAATCATCGCGTCCCAGAAAGAAATACCGTACTTTTGTTGAATGTGAACGGCATCAATTATATCACCGACATCAGGGACATGGTGGGTCCACTCGCCCAAATCGGAAATAATCTCCAACGCCGTCCCCGGCGGCAAGGGGGTTGACACCTTTTTTGTCACCGTCACGTAAAGCTCCTGCAAAACCTGGATGCTGACGCATCCCCTACGGTTTTCCCAAAGACCGGTTATTAACTTGCGGGCCAGACTTTGTTTTACACCATTTCCCCTGTCGTAAGCATATACAAAAATATTCGTGTCGACAAATTGCCGTCCCTCATCTGCGTTCATACAGGTCCTCCCTGGTCCATGACGGCTTACCTTTGCCTATTAAATCAAAACCCTTTTTCATGATCTCCATCTGGTTGGTTTTTGCCCTTTTGTAGGCATCGTCCCTGGCAACAATATCCTCCAGGTGACGTGCCAACAATCCTGATACTGATGTGTTTTTTTCCACCGCAATATGTTTGATCTTCCTCAGTATTTCCTTGGGAATGGACAGAGTAATATTCTGGCAATCCATCTCAATCACCTCCACATAATTCAGTGTATCACGTGGTTCAGTGAAAAGCAACTGACGGTAACATAAGAAAAGATAGAATCCAGGTCACGGGATAACCGGTCAATATCAGAGTTCAAAACCGGTTAAATTAATAGACAGGGATAACTTCGATCCCTGCCCCGGCTTTGAAACCCGCGAAGGCGAAGGCAGGCAAGGGGGACGGTTCTTGTGCCTGTTTACCCGCAGGCAGGAATCGCGGTGGGGTCACCAGTTGCCAGGCGCACCCGCACAGATCCGTACGTGCGGCCTTACCTCATACGGCTCCTACTTGGGTATGCAACGCTAAGCATTTGATGCTGATTCACGTATTCTGTCTAGTCGCTCAATGCTTCCCCCTGTCTCTGCGTACAGTTCGCAGTCGTCTCGTCAGAAATTCCCCCTGGTCTCCGGCTTTCCCTCCAGTACTTCCTCCATTGATTACCCAACTTTGTTCGGCACCTTCCTCGGTAATATGCCGTTGTCTGATTTCTCAACAGCGTACACGCCATGGTTGCGGCCACGGGCCTTCAAACAACAAAACCACGCCAATGTCGAAAAAAATCATGCCGGATTAAATTTGCCTCTTAAGTTTGGTAATACGTCACGGCTTCTTTTTCATTACACAACTTTCGCTATAATTTCCCGGGATTTGCCGGCGGCGGTTTCAACCGGAGCAAATAAAAAACCTCCGCCGGTAAAGCCGGTGGAGGCCGGTTCAATCAAGATGGATTGACTGTGATCCAAATACCTTTTAAAACCTGCCTTTTGCTAATTCAGTCCGCCTTTCAGCCGCCGGACGGTTTCCAGGTCCAAGCCGGTTATCTCCGCAACGACGTCTTCCGGCAAACCCTTTTTCAAGGCCGCCCGGGCAGTTTCCAGCTTGCCTTCCTTTATGCCTTCCTTTATACCCTCCGCACGGCCTTTTTCATGCCAGCTGGTGGTAATCTGCATGATGGCCTCGGCCTCCTCCCTGTTAATTTTACCCAGTTCCAGGCTGAATTCTTCCTCTTCTTTCCGGTTCAGCTTAAGATAAGCCTCGAAGAAACCGCCCAAAAGCTCCGCCCGCGCCGGATCCAGTTTCATCCGGGCCAGCATGCGCATGAATTCCAGCCTGACTTTTACTCTTTCTTCCGCTTTGAAGCCCATTTTACTCAACAGCGCCGCCGCCACCGGATTATCGCCGGCCGCATAATCCCGCCATTGAAGTTTTCTCAGCTCCAGTTTGTAAAACCTAAACCGCAGCACTTCCAGAAAAGGAAATTCAATGTTAAAACTGTCCTCCTCATCACGCGGCTGATCGTAGCTGAATACGGCCACCGGCAAGATCCTGCACCGGTATTTTTTATACAGCCTGCTGAAATATCTGAACATCCGTTCGTGAAAATCTCTCTGCGCATAGGCCTGTGTTTCCACATGCACCAGAATCATGCCGGGCTCCTGTTTGAGCCTGGTTTCCACCAGGATATCCACCAGGTTTTTTTCTCCGGCGGTGATGTCGGTGAACACCTCCTGCTGCAAAAACCGGAGGTGACTAAAATCTATGGCCTGGCAGGCGGCGGGGAAGAACAAATACATGAATTCGGAGAAAAAGGTTTGCAACAGTTCCTTGAACAGCCTGTCGTGGTCTGTCCGGTCATTAACCATTTTTTTGCTCCGTTTATTTCTAGTATATAATGAGCAGGGTTGGGTTGCAATAAAAAAGTTGGCGCCGGTTGTTTGTGTTATTGAACCGGCGAATTATACCATTTCTGGCAGTTTTGCTTCTGCTTTTAGATTCTTTTCCCGGTGGTAGCGCGCCCGGACGTAATGCTCCAGGCTGTATTTCCACTCCCCGCAGGCCGGCCTGTCTTTGTTGACGAACATGGCCCGGTAGCCGCAGCCTCCCATGCAGACGGGCAGCACCTTGCAGGCCAGGCAGTCCGCGTACTCGAAAGGCTCCCAGGTAAGCCAGCGGATTTCGCGCATCCGTTCATCCTTGCCCGAAATGTTTGAAGCCTTCGCCAGGGCCACAGGTCATTATTATTGATCCGGAGAACACTATCATCCCGGCCATTACCTTATTTTCGAAGTGATCGACCATTACGCCCCGGCGGCGAAACATGAAACAGAATGTTTTCTGGCATCGGTCACGGATTGGGAAAGGAGAAGGAATTTTGAGCAGGCGCGGGAGCCAGGCCCATCCATACTCGCCGGCGCCCCTGCCGTCAAACCAGCAGGGGCGCCGGCGCCGCTTAAGCGGCATGGATGTCTGATTTAAATTAACCCACCAGGGCTGTTACTCCCACTACCGCTCCCGCCAGTGCAGCTCCTGCTACGGCTCCCACCCCGACTCCCACTGCTGTCGCTCCTGCCGCGTACAATCCCAGCGCCACTAATGCAAGTACTCCCCCGCCGGCCACCTGCTCCAGTTCTTCCTCGCTTAGCTCATCGGATTGTTCCAGCATCTGGCTTCCGAAATCTTCCAGGTCCCGCTCGTCAAATGCAAAACCAAGCTCTCAGGCACAGGCGATGATGGCCCCGGGGTCGCTGAAGCCGATTTCCTGCACTTTTTGGGCTATCTCCGCATTTTCGCCAACCAGTTGCACAAACCTGTTCAGGTTTTGCATCCCTGCCCGCTGTTCCTTTTTTGCGGCGGCGGCAGCCTTTTCCAGGTTCTTTTTGATCCTGGCCCTGTTCAGCTCCGTTACCTTGTTTCTCAGTTCCTCCAGTTCCCGCCGCTCAAATTCATAGCCCAGTTCCCGGCCGTAGGCTGCTATAGCTTCCAGATTTTCAACGCCTATCTCCTTCACCTTATTGGCCGCTTCTTCATTCTCCGCAATAAATTGCATAAACCTGTTCAGATCCTCAATTAATGCTCATTACCTGATTCCTCCCGTTTTAAATTTAATCTTGTCCCCTTTCATACATGGGGGACATTTCCCGCAGGGGTGTGTCCCCCGTCCTTAATAAACCTCGTCGATAAAGCCGTCGTCGAAAAGCTTTTGGACCACTGTTCTTAACACGACGGGATTCACCCCGTGCTCTTTCACCAGTCGTCCGGTTATCTGAGCATAGGTACTCTCCCCCGCGGCGATAAGCTCTCCCAGGGGACCGCATTTTTCCCTGGACTTGAAGTAATTCTCTGGCTGAAGGAATTTTGAGCAAGTGCAGGACCCGGCTCATCCGTACATGGAACAGCCCACGACTACACGGCTGTGCTATAACAGCAATAGGAAATTTTAGTGAATATTAGTAAACATTCAGGAACAAACAGGTGGAAAATCTAAAATGGACATAACAATTGAAACAAACGGGGAAGGATCGGAGTCCCCGCCGGTTTGACGGCGGGCGGCTGACAAAAGCCGGCGGGAGGCCTGGGAAAAGGAACCCCTGACCTTTGCCCGGGAGGCGATCTGCAATGAGTAAAAATATTACTTCACCATTCGACCGCAACCAGGACCTGCCTCTATTTGAGTCGGCCAGACACCAGGAGGCTTTTGCTCGCCTGCAGCTGATGGTTAAAAACAATTACCTTGGTGTGCTTACCGGTGAGGTGGGCAGCGGCAAGCCCACTTTAATCCGGATTCTGGTACAGAGGCAACAATATCGCTGCTGCTAAAGCTCCTGCTCCTGCTAACGCTACTCCTGCTCCTGCTGCTAACGCTACTCCTGCTCCTACTAACGCTACTCCAGCTACTATTCCCGGCCATACCCCGCCGGCCACCTGCTCCAGTTCTTCCTCGCTCAACTCATCGGATTGTTCCAGCATCTGGCTTCCGAACTCCTCCAGGTCCTGCTCGTCGAACTCAAAACCATGCTCTCTGGCATAGGCGATGATGGCCCCGGGGTCGCTAAAGCCGATTTCCTACACTTTTTTGGCTATCTCCGCATTTTCGCCAACCAGTTGCACAAACCTGTGCAGGTTTCGCATTCCCGGCCGCTGTTCCTTATCCGCGGCGGCGGCAGCCTTTTCCAGGTTCTTTTTGATCCTGGCCCCATAGAGCTCCGTAACTTTATTCATAACTTCCTCCAGTTCCCGCCGGTCAAATTCATAGCCCAGTTCCCGGGCATAGGCGGCTATGGCTTCCAGATTTTCAACGCCCACCTCCTTCACTTTATTGGCCGCTTCTTCATTCTCCGCAAGAAATTGCATAAACCTGTTCAGATCCTCAACGCTCATTACCTGATTCCTCCTTTTTTAAAAATTACAGGGTTGCTTCAAAATCCTGCCGGCAACAACAATACAGGTGAGTTAACGGCTTTATTTTCCAACACATAGTAAAATATAGGAACTTGACATACCCTTTTTAAATTATCATAGCTTATGATAGTAGCCACGTATAACGGAGGCGCTTTATAGAGGAGAGGGGCGTGTCCCCTATCCACAATAAACCTCGTCGATAAAGCCGTCGTCGAAAAGCTTTTGGACCACTGTTCTTAACACGACGGGATTCACCCCGTGCTCTTTCACCAGTCGTCCGGTTATCTGAGCATAGGTACTCTCCCCCGCGGCGATAAGCTCTCCCAGGGGACCGCATTTTTCCCTGGACTTGAAGTAATGTCTCTGGCTGGGGGTCAACAAGTCAAACCCCTCCTCCGTGGGGCGGAATACCATGTCGTCCCTGAAACGCAGCGGTTTATCCGGGGGAGGGGACAGGAACATGCTGCGTTCCACCATTGCCTGGATGACTTCCGGGAAATCGTTCTCATCGGTGTAGACAGCTTCGTCAAACACCCGGTAGCCATACGGCCATTTTTTACTGGTAAAGCACGGGCTGAAAAGCTGGATGGTTTTGTTCACCAGGTTGATGTGAAAGCCGCTGGCGCAGGAGATGGATCCCTGGGGGATGATGAGTTCCTCCCTGTTTTTAATGTCCCGCTCCCCTCTAAGGCCATCAATTTCCTTCAGGATACGCCCGCCGGCGACCTTTTGCCTCGGGTGCTCCTTCATCTGCATCAACAGTTGTATGTACTGCAGTTCCCGCGGGCTGAAAGCGTCGTGGATTTTATCCAGCATGTCCACGGACAGTACGCTTAAGCGGGGCCAGGGGTAGGGGCCTTTCATATAATAGTCGAGCAGTTGGCGCACCCAGGGAATATCGTCCCCCACGGCTGTGGAAGTGCAGAGGACGGCCCCCGTGAGTTCTTCGTAGTCCTTGAGAAAATCAATGTAGTTGGGGTTGTCATGGGGTTCGGAGCAGTAATAGGGCAGGGCCAGGGCCGCCTGCTCTTTTCCGAACAGGTCGATACAATGCTGAATAATGCGGCGGAAATAATCGCGCCGGGTATGATAGTCCAGAATTCCTTTCAGTTTTTTGGCGGCAAAGGAGCAAAACCAGCAGCCCACGCTGCAGCCGTCGCTCAATTCAAAGGCAAATACCGCGTGGCTGATCTGGTAGCCGAAAGCGCCCAGTTCGCTTTTTGTGGCGGCAATACGCCTTTTTCGCCAGGCGGCGAATTTTTTATTCTGCGGAACAGGAAGAGAATCATATTTACACGGGCAGGAACAGATTTTTTGCAGGTGCCTGCCCCACAGCTTCAAGAGGGGGTACCGGTCGGCAATCTCCCATATTTCCGGATTGAGCTGGTCCGCACGGTTTTTCAGCATGGCGATCATATACGCACAGGCTTTATCCGGCACTTCCCAGAGGAAAGCTACATCCTGCAGGTCAAAGGTGACGCCTGTGCTTTTAAGCCTTTCCTTTTGGGCGGGGGTTATTTCGTTTTTCGTTACCGCCTCCCTGAAAGTTATATCTCCATCGATGCGCTCAAAGAACCGCTTTAACTGGACCAGCTGGTTGATTTCATTTTCCGTAAAGGATTCATACATTTTTTCATATTCATTCATGCTGCAATGCACCTCGCCGGGTTTCTATGTTTTTATTCAAACACCTGTCCCTGTTTGTTCCGATGAGCCGCGCCTATACATTATAATTATTCTCCTATTGCTGTCACTACGGCCGTTGCTAGTCCCGCTCCTGCCAATACCACTCCAGCAACCACTACCCCGGCTAATACGACCGCCGCCGTCCATCCGCCGGCCACCTGGTCCAGTTCTTCCTCGCTGAGTTCATCTGATTTTTCCAGCATCCGGCTGCCGAACTCCTCCAGGTCCCGCTCGTCGAACTCAAAACCGTGCTCTTTGGCATAGGCGATAATAGCCTTGGGATCGTCAAGACCGATTTCCTGCACCTTTTTGGCTATATCCGCGTTTTCCCCCACCAGCTGCACAAACCTGTGCAGGTTTCGCATCCCCGGCCGCTGTTCCTTATCCGCGGCGGCGGCGGCCTTTTCCAGATTCTTTTTGATCCTGGCCCTGTTCAGATCCGCAACCTTGCTTCTCAGTTCTTCCAGTTCCCGCCGGTCAAATTCATAGCCCAGTTCCCGGCCATAGGCGGCTATAGCTTCCAGATTTTCAACGCCTATCTCCTTCACTTTTCCGGCCGCCTCTTCATTTTCCGCAAGAAACTGCATAAATTTGTTCAGTCCCTCAATGCTCATTACTTGATTCCTTCCTGGATTAATTTATCACCGGTGACAATAAAGCTGGTTGGTCATTGTTCCAGCCGTTTAAACGGTTCTCAGATCCTGCGCTAAATTTTCATCCACGTTTCGCAGCGCATCGGACACTGGACTGCCGGACAGTCGACACCGCATTGTGGCGGCACCTGGAAGTTATTGTAACCACCACCTGCCACAGAATCTAATTGTTCATCAACCAATAACTGCTCTTCGGGATTGACCGGCAGGACCAGGTACACCACCCGGGCCGGCTCTTCAACTACCTTAACCTCTACTTCTTCGGGGACTTGAACGCCTAATTGTCCCAGGGCTTCTTTGGGATTGTCCAGCAAAGCTTTCTTGAAGTCATTGTCTTCCCGGGCTTTCTTGACGATTTCCTTTTCAAGCTCCGCGCGGGTTATGGTTCTATTGCCTTTATCTATGCTTTTTCACCTCCTTTTCTATGAGAATCAGTTTTGACTTTTACCGGTAATACGAGATTTGTCATGAGAGTATTACATAAGTATTTCTTTTCTCTGAAAAGGTTTTAAAAAAAAGCCGCTGGGCGGATCTATAAAACACGGATCTATAAAACACCGGCAGGGTGGAAGTCCTGGCGGAATGTGAGAATGGCTGGCAGGGGACGGGGCATATGCCGTTAGCGAAATAAAAAACAGGGATAACTTCTATCCCTGCCGTGATTGCTCTTTTTTTTAATCCGTTTCATGTCACTCCATCAAGGTGGTTCCGGCATAATAGCGGTAACAGAAAGATATTTAACGGAAGAATATAAAAAGCGACTTCCGGCTCAGCCATAAAATCTTATTCTATCTTTATCAGATGGTATTCCATTGTACACTTTTACCCATTGACCATTTTTGTAGACCTCATATTCCTTAAATGCACAGGGAATCCCATTTGCCTTAAACAAATCAGAACTGTCCATGAGATGAAAGTGCAGGTGAGGGGCGGTTGAGTTCCCGGAATGACCGACCCTCCCCAACAGTTCGCCTGTTTTTACTTTTTGACCTTCAGAAACCTTGATTGAACCTCTTCGTAAATGAGCAAAAAAGATATAGACATCGTTAAACTCCATAATGATATAATTACCTGCAATGGATTGAATATCACCCTTTCGCGGATTGAATATCAGCGTATTCTTTATCACTACCCATAAATCAGATACTAAGTGGACTATTTTCCTTTCTTTGCAACCATCTTTGGCTTGCACAATTTTACCATCACAGGGAGCATAAACCTCCCTGCCCCAACAATAACAACTTTTTAATGGCACACCCAGAAAAATATACCGCAATTTGCTTGCATCATAAAATGGCTTGCCCTTCTTTCCCCAGTTCACCTGCAAAAAATCATAAGCATATCTCTGGCCCAGATGATCCGTACCGTGACTTGGAACTTTCTTTCCCGGCGTATTTGGAGCCCACCATTCACCCCTGAGTGGAAAGTCCATTATTACTGCATTATCCAATTCAGTCATGATCATTCCTTCCTTGATTATAGAATACCATTTTGGCTAACTTTCAGGCATTCCCGGTATGCCCAAAGCCCTACAGGCAAATGCCCGTGTGTTTTAATTATATTTTAACAATTGGAAGTAATGCGGCAAAAAAAACTCAACCGGCAGGTTTTTTAACCGCCGGTTTGGGTTTTCTGACGTAACGCCTAACAAACAAATTTTCAACCGTCAGGGCATTGCTTCATCTACAACCTGTTCTTAAATACTTTTTCTTAGTTGGCCCGGCTTCTTTAACAGGACCGGCATCAGACCGGCGACAACCAGGCAGACGACCAGGAAAACGTCGCCGCCGGTAAAAGACCCCGTTGCGTTTTTTAAAAAACCCACCACGTAGGGTCCCACAAACCCGCCCAGGTTGCCGACGCTGTTAATTAAGGCAATCGTTCCGGCAGCCGCAACATCTGTCAAAAAAGATCCCGGCAGCGCCCAGAACGGGCCGAAGGCGCCGTAGATGCCCATGGCGGTGACGGTGAAGAAGACGAGCTGCCAGCCGACCGTTTTCACCACCAGCATGCTGACAGCCAGCCCAATGCCGCCGGTCAACAGCATTAACATGGTGTGGCAGCGCCTTTCCCCGGTCCGGTCGGAATGACGGGAAACGAGAATCATACTGAACAGAGAACCGATATAAGGTATGGCCACAAGCCAACCCACCGTCTGGTTGGTAAAAGTGGTGGACAATCCCTTGACGATGGTCGGCAGCCACATGTTGAAACCGTAAAACCCCGTCACCCAGAAAAAGTAGATCAGGGCCAGGATAATTACGTCCCGGTCGGCAAAGGCCTGCCACAGAGTGTAGGCTTTATGGGCCTTTTTCGCGTCAACTTCTTCGTTAAGTCTGTTAATCAGCCAGTTCCTCTCCTCCGCGGTGAGCCATTTGGCCTGGCCGGGCTTGTCCGTGAGGTAAAACGGCGTGATCAACCCGAAAATCACCGCCGGCGCCGCCTCCAGGATGAACATCCACTGCCAGCCGGCCAGGTTCAGCCAGTGCACGCCGAGCAGGGAAGTGGAAACGGGGCCGCCGATGATGCTGCCCACCGGCACGGCCAGCATGAACAAGGCCACCGCCCGCGCCTGCTCTTTGGCCTGAAACCAGCAGCTCAAATAATAGATAATCCCGGGCATAAAGCTGGCTTCCGCCAGGCCGAGCAGAAAACGCACGGTGTAGAACTGCCACGGTGTGCGGACAAAAGCCATCAGGCCGGCAATGAGGCCCCAGGTAATTAAAATACGGGCGAGCCAGAGCCGGGCGCTCCACCTGGCCATAATCAAATTGCCGGGAATCTCCATTATGAAATAACCGATAAAGAAAATGCCCGCACCCAGTCCGTAAACGGCGCTGCTGAATCCCAGGTCATTATTCATCGCCAGGGCCGCGTAACCCACGTTCACACGATCGAGGAATGAGATGATGTAGAGCACGAAAATATACGGTATGATGCGTATGAAACGCTTCTTTTGCACGCCTGCCTCCAGGTCGCCTGCCGGGATGCCTGTAGTTGACATAAAATACACCTTTTTTCTTATATTTGTTCTTATAAATAAATTCCGCTCCGTCAGGCATGTAATGAGCAACAAATATTCCGTCATAATCGAGAGCTCTCCCACTGGTGCCGCTGTAGCGGCATGGATGTCTAAATGGGGTGAAACTCCCGGGGATTGCCATAGTGGGGGCAGGTGTCACCAGTTAAGTACTGCGCATTGCCTGCAGCTGCATTTTTGGTATATATAAGTCAATACGTTTGCGGCCGGTTTTCATTACGCGTATTTTAAAAAGTTTTACAGGAACACTTTTATTAGGACTCGGCTTTTTTCAACTCCTCCGTTCGGCCGGTGGTCAAATCGGCTTTGGCGAAATCACTGCCGGCCGGCAGCGTCATGTAAAACCCACGGGTTTGATCCATCTGTAACGTCCCTTCTTGCAAGCTGCATTCCAGCAGGTGGCCCCCCTGCCGGCGGTCCTCAGTAACAAAATGCAGATGATAGCCGGGCACATTGAGGCCCTCTATGTACGGCGGGCAGTAAAAGCCAACCACACTTCCCCTGACATTGCGCATTTCAAACACCGGCTGGTTTTTGGTAACTTCCGCCAGAGGGGGATAGGGTTTTGCCTGCTCAGGCACGCTTCTGGTTTTCACATAAGGGAAGTGCCGTCGATACGAATGGCGTAAAACATATTCCGGTTGGCGATCAGCCCGTCCAGCAACCGCTGCAGATGAGAGTAATCAGCCAATTCCTTCACCTGTTGCGTCCGGTCGGAGCTGAAAAAGGTGACTGCGGCAAAAGGAGTTTTTTCCCCGTCCGGGGCGGGAAGGACTTTTCCGTCCGCCTTCACCTGCAGGATAATCCCGTCCACCACGACCATTTCCCCATCCAGCCCGTCAAAGGTCCCGACACCCAGGTCGCCATGTTTTTTCAATTCACCGCAGGTCACTTCCCCGTCATAGAGCCCTTGCAGCAGGGCATTTATGGTAGACACCTGAAAAACAGTGTCTTCAGGAGGGCCTGCTTCCCGCAGCTTTTCAGATTTTCCGGCCTGAGCGCATCCAGCCAGGGCCAGCAGCGCCGCCAGCAGCATGGCGGCAATCACATGGTACAAATGTCTCGTCACCGGTTCTTACCTCCTTGCCGGTTCATTTTGTCTTGAATTATTCTCCGTCATTCTCCGTCAGTCAGGCGGCACTCCTGCCGGTGCCCGGCAAGCCGCCCGTCGTGCCGGGTAAAAAAACGGTTCAGTCAGGCATCGGTTATTTGCGTCAGGCGCGCAATCACTGTGACGGCTTCTTCCCTGGTGGCCTTAGCCCCGGGCCTGAAGGTTTTGTCCTGTTATCATAAGGCTCGCTTTGACTTGTTGTAAGTTAATAGCTGCTGTTTGGAATGGAAACCGGCAGTCTGCCCTGCGACCCGGCCTGTCAAAAAATAACATTTATCCCGCCGGGAACCGGCCCCTTTTATAAATATCTCCCCCGTCAGCCGACCTGCCGTCCTCTCACAAACCGGGCGATGATATTACGGTCGTCTCCCGTATAGAGAAACCTCTGGAATTGTTCTTCCAGGGAAAGCCGCCCGGCAATGCGGGGGTCGTCTTCAACAACAATGGCGTCAAACGAGTATCCCTTCTCAAAACTCCCGACCTTACCGAAGAAGCTCCCGCCTCCCTTTGTTGCCATGTAGAAGGCTTCCGCTATGGTCAGAGGTTTTGCCCAAGGGTCGAAAAATTTCATCAGCTTTGATAGCTGGATGGCCCTTACAACTGCTTTGGACATGGCCAGGGTATGGCCTGCGCCCACGTCGCTCCCCAATCCGGCCCGGATCCCGCGGCCCAGCCATTTCCGCACCGGCATGATCCCGCTGGCAAGATTGATATTCGATTCCGGGCAGTGCACCAGCACAACGCCGTTGTCTTTGATCAGCCCCAACTCTCTATCCGTTAAATATATGCCGTGGGCCATCAGGGTGGGAGTCTGTCCGAACAGCCCGGAATCAAAATAAACATCCGAGTAGGTGGGACGGGACGGGAAAAGCTCCCTCACCCATTCCACTTCCCTGCGGTTTTCTGCAAGGTGTGACTGGACCGGCAAGTTGTACTTCTCCGCCAGTTCTCCTATCGCGGCCAGCAGCTTCCCGGAGCAGGAGGGGGCAAAACGGGGGGTGAGAATTGGTTTTACGAGAGGGTGCCCGCCGTACTGGATTATCAATTCCTCTGTTTCCTCAATGGAGACTTCCGTTTCTTCTCTCAGGAAACCGGGACAGTTCCGGTCCATGTTCACTTTTCCCACAAAGGCGCCTATCCCTTTTTCCTGCAGGATTTCAAATAGAAGTCCGGTGCTCTCTTTGTGAATTGTGGCGAATATACACGCCCTGGCAGTGCCCTGGCGGATCAGTTCATCCGCGAAAAGGGAATATGCTTCCCGGGCATACACCGGGTCGGAGAAACGGCTTTCCGCGGGAAAAGTGCAGTCGCTCAGCCAGTCGATTAGTTCCCGGTCCAGTCCCAACCCGCACTGGTAAAACTGGGCGGCGTGCACGTGCAGGTCCACAAAGCCGGGTAAAATCAACCGTTCGCCATAGTCTTTTACCGGCGCATGCCCGTATTTCTCCGGCAATCTTTCATAAATTCCCTCCACCGTTCCGTCTTCCACGACGATATGGCTTTTTGCACATATTTTGAGCTCTTCGGGCGACGGTGTAAATATAATGTTCCCCTTAAAAATTTGTTGCCCCATTGCTTCGCCTCCAAGTGTACGATTCCTTGCAGGCAAAGAACCGTCCCCTTGCCTGTCTTACGTTACGGTGCCTATCGAGGTATCCTTTCCGTGTTATCCTGGTAGATTATGAACTTCTCTCATAACTAACCTATCGCCGCCTTTGCAGCGCCGTTAGTTCGGTCCGAAGCGAGCCGTGGTGCTGTCGGTGCGGAGCATTGGAGTGAGCGGTGGACAACGCTTCGCCTGCACCGGGTTAACTGAAATATTACCAAAACAAGTTTAATAAACTTGCCTCACTGCTTGTTAGTACGCCATGAACGCTTTTCATTACACATTTTTGGCCGGTACTTTCGCGGCCAGAAACGCGCCGTAAAAACGATAGGCCGGAACCGGCAGAATGGCCGTGATAAGCAAAAGGATTAATCTGTAATCGCAACATACCTTCCCTTTTACATTTTTCCGCGGGTTGTCCCGGACGGGGAATGAATGGCCAGGAGCCGGTACTTCTTCACCCAAGTGCAAAATGGAGAATGAACAGAACCGTCAGGGTATAAGTAACAGCGTTGTTTTCCCGGTGGCGCCCGGTGATCAGCTTGACGACGGTGTAGGACATGAAGCCGAAGGCAAGGCCTTGGGCGATGGAGTAGGTGAGCGGCATCATAATGATGGTGAAAAACGCGGGCAGGGCTTCCGTGAAGTCGTCGAAGCGAATGTTGACAACCTCCCCCATCATCAGCAAACCAACAATAATCAGGACCGGGGCGGTGGCCTGGGCCGGAATCAGCGCCACCAGGGGGGCAAAAATAACGGCGGCCAGAAATAGAAGCGCAACCACAACGGCGGTGAGGCCGGTGCGGCCGCCTTCACTCACCCCGGCGGCGCTTTCTATATAACTGGTCACGGTGCTGGTCCCTGTAAAGGAAGCGAAAATGGTGCCCAGAGAGTCCGCGAACAAGGCCTTGCCGATGCGGGGCAGATGCCCCCGTTCGTCGAGCAGCCCCGCCCTGCGCGATACCCCGATCAGCGTGCCGATGTTGTCGAACATATCCACGAAAGTAAAAGAGAAGAGGACCGAAATAAGCCCTGCTTTCAACGCGCCCGCGATGTCCAGCTGAAAAGCGACGGGCTGGAGGGCGTGCAGGGGATTGGCCAGCAGGATAAGGCTGCCGATCCCTTGTGGCGCCGGCGCTACCCCGGAAGCGACGGCCCCGACGGTGGTGAGCAGAATCCCGATCAGGAAGGCTCCCTTGACCCGGCGGGCCGTCAACAGGGAGGTGACGGCGAGGCCGGCCACAGCCACCAGCACTCCTGGATCGCGCATGTTCCCCAGCGTGACCAGGGTGGCTTCGCTTTTGACGACAATGCCGGCGTTGCGCAGGCCGATGAAGGCGATAAAAAGCCCGATCCCCACCCCTATGGCGGAGCGCAGGACCGGCGGCACCCCGTCGACGATCCACTCCCGCACCCTGGTCACGGTAAGCAGGAAAAAAACCACCCCGGAGATAAAGACCGCCCCCAGGGCGGTCTGCCAGGGGAGGCCCATTCCGGCGCAGACCGTGTAGGTGAAGTAAGCCCCCAGCCCCATCCCCGGCGCCACGGCGATGGGGTAATTGGCATAAAGACCCATGATCAGGGTGGCAAAGGCCGAGGCGACGCAGGTGGCGGCAAAAGTGGCGCTGGCAGGCATGCCGGCGTCTTTCAGGATGTTGGGATAGACAAAAAGGATGTAGGCCAGCGTTACAAAGGTGGTCACCCCGGCCAGGACTTCGGTACGGGCACCGGTGTTATTCTGGCTTACTTTGAAAAACCTCTCCAGCAGGCCGCCCGGCAATGGTTCAGTTGTAGAATGGTTCACCGTCCGCAAAACAATCGTAACTCCCCTGGTTCATTTTCTTAAATTTAGCCCGGCTGTTTGTTAATACGCCGGGGTGTGTTTTCCATTACAGGCTCTTCGTTTATTTTTTCCCTGCTTGCCAGGGGGAAGATTCGCCATGCGTTACTGAACCCAGGGAAATCCGCCCGCCACATCGCCCAACTGATCGTCAGTCAACTCGCCGGGATTGACCGGCAGCACCAGGTACAGCATTTGAGGCGATTCTTCGACCACTTTGATCTCAACCTCCGCGGGAAGTTGAACTCACAACCGCCCAACGGCCTCTTTGGGATTGTTCACCAGGATATCTTTAAAGTCTTTGTCTGACAGCGCCTTTTTGATGACTTGCTCCTTGATTTCCCGGCGGGTCATGGGTTTCTTTTCGTTTTCACTCATCTTGTTTGCCTCCTTGTTCTTTAAATTTGGCCCGTTCGACTGTCACGATCCGTCCTGGCTTATCGTTATTAATTACGTTGCGGATGGTCTTTCATTACACCAAAAAATCCAGCTCATCCAACCTTAACTTAAATCCGCCTCAAGATCTGTTTATTGCCGTAATTCGTTGTATAAGCTCAAGGGGGATGCTTCAAAATATTTGGGACGGCCCCTTATCATTGAGAAATAATTATTGACCCAAATGCCATTTTTGCCATAGGGGGGCCACCAGCTCGTAGGCTCGGCCGTACAGCGCCCTGGCTCCGGCTTCGGAGAGCAGCAGCACTCCTTCGCCGGGGAATACCTCCACCTGAAAATGGGACTTGAAAGCGGGTATGTTCATCTTTATCTCCTTAAATGTATAGAGAAACTCCTCTTAATGTTTACCTTCAGCCGTTTTCCCGTATGGCCGGAGGTGAACGGCGCCAATTTGCTGCTTGTTTCTCATGCACTGACAATCATAAACAATCGACAGTGCGTGTTTTTGTGCACAATTTTATCTATTGTTCAGGTGGCTATGCTTAGTGAAAACCGCAACCATGACTTCTGCACAAGCCGCCCGCGACGTTGCTCAACTGCTCCTCGCTAAAATTCGCCTTCCTGGTCAACAGCGATGAAAAGCGGAATATCTTACGGAAGCTTTTTGAAGCTGATCCACCAGCCTTGATGCCTTTTCATTACACATTCCCCCGCAGATTTACAAGTCATACCCGAAAATCCGTGGTTCAAAGAGAATAATCGCGGCAGGGATCAAAGCTGTCGCATTTGCCTATGCAAATAAATGAATCTATAACACAAGAACCTGCAGCGACATTATCCAGTTGTTCATCCGTCAACTCGTCAAGATTGACCGGCAGCACCAGGTACATCACTTGAGGCGACTCTTCAACCACCCTGATCTCAACCTCTTCAGGGACCCGGACACCCAACCTCTCAAGGGTTTCTTTGGGATTGTCCATCAATGCCTTCTTGAAGTCTTTATCGTCTCCGGCTTTCTCGAGCACTTCCTTTGACAATTCCTCACGGGTGATGATTTTTTTGTTCCCGCTCATATTGTCTGCCTCCCAAATTTTAATTTTGTAATTACTTTAAATTACACCAGCCTCGACCCACCATTTCTTGCTCTTTATCCCGGCTTCAGTAACATATCCCCCTTTTCGCCGCCTTTATTTTTTGACCGTAAAGCATACTCTGTTCCGGTTGTTTACCCTCCGGTACTCCATGTTTTCACTTAAGTTTTTGACGATTGTGATCCCCAGCTGATCGGAAAGGGTGTTTTCTTCAAACGGGTTTAAGTAGTCGCCCGCGCTTTCCACCATAAGGTCCAGACTGTCCTGTTTTTCGGAATAAGACAGGGTTAAATCAATATCAACAGCCTGGTCGCCGCGCCCGGCGCAGAATACAGCCAAAAGCTCCTCCACCAGCAGCAGCGCTCTATTCCATTTTTTGCGTTCCCCGGTGGGAGTTATGCTGATTGCCAGATCTATTTTGCCTGCCTGCAGCGCGGGGATCAAGGCGGCAAACTTCATGTCCGGGAACTCAACCGGCCTGCCCAGCTTGATCCCTATGCGGCGGGCCAGCTCGCCGTCATAGCCGGTGATTCTCCCGTTTTCACCAGTAAAGCAAAAAGGTGGGGAGCGGGCGATCCGACATCAGGGCAAGAGCCCTCGCCCCCTGGTTTTAGTCTGTTATCTGTTTATACGGCGCCGCCGGGTTTTCATTACATTAGCGGCCTGAACTTCTTCAACCGGGCACAAAGCGCAGAATAAACAGCACCGTCAGTTTATAAGTAACGGCTTTGTTGTTATAAGCATATTTCAGGATTTTCAACTCGTCGGCCGCGTCGTCCAGAACGAAGCCCCCCCTGCTTCAGCGCATCGGCAAACTGCTTTGCAGCATGAGGCAGGGTGTCGTAATCGAACCGGGGAAGGTCCAGCAAATCACTGTACTCTTGGTTCCTTGAGGGTCCTGTTCCGGTATCTTTATGATGAAAAAATCCTGGAAAAAGACTTTTCCTACGTGGTGCCCCAGATTGGATTTGCCACTCAAAAAGTATACCAGACTGGCATCCTGAAAAATCACCTTCCTGACCATGCTTTGGGGACCAGTTCGTCCCTCTGATAGTGCCATGTCTGGCAGATGGTTTGTAATGGAAGCGCTAAATTTTGCCACGGCTTCATTTTCTCTCGAAAAATAAACAGGTGTACCAAGGAAATGAGCTGGTACATAAACTCAATATTTCATTCACAAAAAAGTAACCGGCCCACGCGGAGCCGGTTTTTACGTGTCATCTTTTAGAGCTCTTCAGCCGGTATCCCTCACCGTTCATGTTGAGGATGGCCGATCGATGCACCAGCCTATCCACCAGCGCAGTCGCCATAATCCGGTCCCCTATGAACTCCGGCCACTTAGAAAATTCCAGATTACTGGTTACAATGGTGCTTCGCACCTCATACCGCCCGGCCAGAACCTGGAACAGCAGGTTGGAGTTTCTCTGATCCAGCGTCATATACCCAAGCTCGTCCACGATGAGAAGTTGACAATGGTGAATCTCCTTTTGTTGGTAATTTAACCATTTACTCTCAGGACACAGGCCCGCTGTATTACAGAGATAGATAAAAATATTAGCAAAAATATTGATAAATTTATCGACGTGGTACATAATATTATTAGAGACTCATTTATCTCAAGTTCGAAACTTTTCGTCCATTTTCGGCACTTGCGAACCCGCAAACCCAGTAAAATCAAGGGTCAGGCCTGGAGTATATATTTGGTATAATATATATGCTATGTATGCCAGAACAAAGACTTTTACCAATAAGGATGGTTCTAAAAGAACCTGCTTGCAAATCGTTGAGGCCGTCCGGGAAAATGGCAAAGTGCGCCAAAAGGTCCTCTTGAATATGGGTCGCATCGAAGACAGGCAGGACGGTGATCTTGACCGGCTGATTACCAGTCTGGCCAAGTTCTCCAAGAAAAAATGGGTTCAGGCTGAAGCCGGGAAATTTCTGGTCCATAATGCCAAGGAATGGGGTCTAGAACTCATTTTCTGGCACCTCTGGGACCATCTTCACCTGGACGGCATTCTGAAAGATTCCTTTTCCCGGGCCTACACTTGCAAACAACTGTCTGAGGCTGTCTACGCCATGGTGCTGAACCGGATCAGTGACCCGCTTTCCAAGCGGGGTGTAAACCGGTGGATTGAAGAAGTATACCGGCCAGCTTTTTCGGAACTGGAACTGCACCACTTTTACAGAGCGCTGGATTTACTCGCTGAGCACAAGGAACGGATCGAGAAAGAGCTTTTCAAGCGCACTCAAAGCTTATTTAATATGCAGGTGGACATGGTCTTCTGGGATACCACCTCTACCTATTTCGAAGGCAAAGGACCTGATGAACTGGGATGTTACGGCTATTCGAAAGACCATCGCTCTGACAGGATACAGGTGTTGATCGGTGTGGTGATGACTGGTTCGTGCGCAGCAAAGCATAAACCAGCCGGACCAGTTTTCTGGCGGTTAAGGTGAGGCTGTTAGGACCATTACCTTCGCCGGGTCTTCCGCGGGCCAGATAAAGCTATACATGGACGGTTTCACTTGTTTCGCCCCTTCTTACTTTACATAAACAAAACCGAATAGTCTTTCCCCGCCGGTTAGTAACATGCGCAGGCAACAATTGGACAACCCCAGGGCCCGTAGCCTTCACAGCTGCGGAAGTACCCCCTGCCGCCGCCGGCAACCCTGTCCATCTGTTCACCGGTCAACTCGCCGGGATCGGCCGGCAGCACCAGGTACAATACTTCCGGCGATTCCTCGACGACTTTGACCTCGATTTCCGCGGGAACTTGAACACCCATTCGCCCGAGGGCTTCTCTGGGATTAGCCGTCAATGCCTTTTTAAATTCACCGTCCGTTTGAACCTTCTTCATAATCCGGCCCTCGAACTCTTTGCGGGTCATGGATGTCTTTTTGTTTTCACTCACACCTGTTTATTCTCCTTTCCTAAAATTAAGTTTGGATCTGCCACTTGTTAATGCGCTGCGCTGGTTTTTTTATACATCACCTTGCCTTTAAATTTTTCCGCCGGTTGTCCCGGGCGGGAATGAATGGTTACCGCCTTAAAAGAAGATGGGGACGGGGTTTAAATCTTCTTCCCGCAGCGGCTCTTTCAGCCAGCCCATCCCGACCGGCACTTCGTAGAGCCGCCCCGGGGCGAAACGCGCCCAGAAGTGGCGCAGGCCCGGCACCACCACCTTGACCACCGGCATCCCCACCTCGGCCCGGGTCTGGTCCAGCACCAGCATCTCCATGCCCCGCGCCTCGATGATTTGCCGGCAATAAGCGATATCCTGCAGGAAATCGCCGCTGTGCTGTTTTGGATAATCGCCCAAGCGCCGCGGCGGCTGTGCCGGGTCGGGCGCCAGGTAAGGCTGCTTAGTTAGCGTCGCCTCCCGTAGCCAGGTCAGGGTCTCACGATCTTCCAGCGGCTGTCTATCGCCTTTGCCGGCGGAAGATGCGACACCAAGCATCTGGTTCATCTCCGCAAAGGCCCGCTGCAGGGCGATCCGGGCGTCAAGATGGCAGCCCAGGCCGAGGAGGATCTGTTCCTCCGGTCCCTCCAGGCGGCGCGACAAGGCCGCAAAGGCCGGAATCCCCAGGTCGCTCGTAATATCCAGGGCCCAGGTTTCGCGCCGGTAACGAGTACGATAGTGTTCCGCCAACTCCAGAAGATAAGGTTCGTCGAAGGTGACAAGATCCACCCCGGGCCGGGGCAGGCGGTTGTACCACCAGATGGCCGCCGCGTCGCGCTCCACCAGTTCAAAAAAACCCTGCAGCACCGCCTCCGCCAGGGTATTGCCCGAAGCGCAGCCGTTGGAGCAGCCAAAAGCGTAAAAAGTATCGTCGCCTGCCCGGGCCGGGGCGCCGTAATAGACCAGTTGGGTGGGCACGTACTTGTGGCGCTCTTCCGTCAGGGACCAGAGCGGGGTCCAGTCCACCACCGGGTCCGGGGTGAAGGGCTCGGGCACACGGTTGAAGCGCGAACCCCGCTTGTTCCAGGCTTCCCGCCGGGCATACTGCCCGGCGCTGTAGAGCATAATGTCATTGGGGTGATAGGCTTCGCCCGGCGGCCAGTCTTTAAGGGCGCAGGTCACCCGCACCTCGCCGCCGGACAATTCCCCGCTATAGCGTTCAATAGCTTCGCAGAGGGCGCTGGCCCGGGCCTGGATCTCGGAGACGCCCTTGCCGGCGCTGGAGCTGCGCAGGCTCCGCTTGAGCCGCGAGGACAGGCACTGCCAGCAGCCCGTTTCGCCGGGGATGAAGAGCGGCCCGAGCCACAGCTGGGGGCCGCCTGCCCTTACCAGCAGCCAGGGGCGCGCCCCTTGCAGCGCCGCCTGGTTGACGGCGGCCAGCTCTTCCCGCTGGTAATCGTCGGTCAGGACCAGCCACAAGCGGGCCGATTCCCGCAGCCCCGTCCGCAACCCGGCCGCTTCCAGGGCGGAATGCATTCCGGCCGGGTCGAGCCCGCCCGCGGCGAGGACGGCCACCGTCCGGTCCCGCAGCACCGCCAGCGCCGTCCGGGGTTCAATGTCCATGCCGTGCCAGAAGGCGGCCACGGCGGCGGGAATCTCAGGGGCGGCTTCGGTCAGGTACCCTTTGGACTCCAGGAGGGCGAGGACGTAATAGACGGTGGCCGCATCCAGCTGCCCGGCCAGGGCGTCGACGATTTCACCGGCGCTGCGCCGGCCGTCAACCAGGGGGGCCACCAGCTCGTAGGCCCGGCCGTACAGCGCCCCGGCTCCGGCTTCGGAGAGCAGCAGCACTCCTTCGCCGGGGAATACCTCCACCTGAAAATGGGACTTGAAAGCGGGTATGTTCATCTTTATCTCCTTAATTACTTTAAATTACACCAGCCTCGACCCACCATTTCTTGCTCTTTATCCCGGCTTCAGTAACATATCCCCCTTTTCGCCGCCTTTATTTTTTGACCGTCAAGCCCACTCTGTTCCGGTTGTTTACCCTCCGGTACTCCATGTTTTCACTTAAGTTTTTGACAATTGTAATCCCCAGTTGATCGGAAAGGGTGTTTTCTTCAAACGGGTTTAAGTAGTCGCCCGCGCTTTCCACCACAAGTTCCAGGCTGTCCTGCTTTTCGGAATAAGACAGGGTTAAATCAATATCAACAGCTTGGGCGCCGCGCCAGGCGCCGAAAACAACCAAAAGCTCCTCCACCAGCAGCAGCGCTCTATTCCTCGTCTGCTTGGGCAGCGCATGTTTTTCGCAAAAGGTTTCAATTTCGCCATTCATGGCATACAAATCATAATCCGGGTTGTCGATATGACAGGAATAGCTGCGCACACGGTTGATAAACACCCTGGTTTTTTCTTTTTGCGGGCTCTCAAAAATCTGCTGCGGCGGGCCCTCCTCGTAGATAATCCCCTCGTCCATATAAAACACCCGGTTTGATACGTCACGGGCAAAGTCCATTTCGTGGGTGACAATGGCCATGGTCATTCCCTTCTTGGCCAGGCGGCGGATCACAGCCAGCACTTCACTGACCATCGTGGGGTCCAGGGCCGAGGTGGGTTCGTCAAAAAGGATAATCTCCGGCTCCATGGCCAGGCAGCGGGCGATGGCCACCCTCTGCTTTTGCCCGCCGGAAAGTTCATCGGGAAAGCTCCCGGCCTTCTCGGCCACACCAACCATTTTCAGCAGCTCCATCGCCTTTTTCTCCGCCTGTTCTTTGCTCCTGCCAAGCAGCTTTACCGGCCCGATGGTCAGGTTTTCCAGCGCTGTAAGATGGGCGAAGAGATTAAAGGACTGAAACACCATCCCCATTTTCTGACGCAATTTCGGCACGTCGGCGCTTTTGTCCAGGATATCGGCGCCGTCGATAAAAATTCTGCCTCCGCTCGGCATTTCCAAAAGATTGAGACAGCGCAGGAATGTGCTTTTGCCCGTGCCCGAGGGGCCAATGATCGATATGACCTCGCCTTTTTTAATTTCCGCATTAACATCTCTCAGCACCGTAAGTTCACCAAATTGTTTGGAAAGGTGCTCTACTCTGATCATCCTCTCTTCACCCGCCTTCTTCTTGCTTTCGGGTCGGTGACCATTTCCACATACCCCAGGGATAGGGAAAGCAGCCAAGAGATGAAAAAGTACAGCACCGCCACCATGACCAGGGGGAAGAAGGCGTCGAAGGTGCGGCTGCGGATAATATCGCCGGCTTTGGTCAGATCCTGCACCGCGATGTACCCCACCACGGAAGTCATCTTCACCAGGGAGATGAACTCCCCTTTGTAGACGGGCAAGATATTTCTTGCCGCCTGCGGCAAAACGATGTAGAGAAAGGTTTTCACCCTGGTAAATCCCATGGCGATGCCGGCTTCGGTTTGCCCCCTGTCCACGCTCTCGATCCCTGTCCGGAACATCTCGGAGACATAAGCCCCAAAATTCATGCCGAAGGCAATCACCGCCACCAGGACGGGATCTATATTCACGGAAGCAAACACGACATAAAAAATGATCATCAAGAGGACCAGCACGGGTGTCCCGCGCAGAATGGAGATATAGACCTTGGCGGGTTGCCGGAGCGCCTTGTTTGGCGACATGCGCATAAAGCAAATCAGGGCGCCGAGCAGGGTGCCGAAGACGGTTGACAGGATCGAGATGAGCACCGTTACTTTCAGTCCGTCCAGGATCAGCAAGTAGCGGTTTTCCAGGATAATGTTGTTATAAAAGCTGTCGCCGGCTTTTTGCAGAAAGGAAATGTCCCCTCCGGCGGCGCCCCCGCCGTCATAGGCGGCAAGATTCGCCTTTAAGGCGACGACGACTGTTTTGAAATACATGTACGGGTCGGAAAAGTCAATCTGCTTTTGTCTCTCTTCGGTAATGGCGATGCCGTCGGTAATCATGTCAATTTTCCCGGAAGCAAGGGCTGTCACCAGGGCAGAAAACTCCATGGTCATGATTTTCAACCTGAATCCCTCGTGGCGGGCAAACCTTTGCAGCATTTCAATATCAAAACCAACGTATTTACCGTTCATATAGGCCACATAAGGCAAATCCGCCACCGCAACCCCCAAAACGATCTCTTCCCCGGTCTTAAGATTTTCGAATTCAGGCATTTGCACTTGTTCGGGATCATTTTCAAACCAGCGCCGGTACATCTCGTCGTAAGTGCCGTCCGCCCGGGCTGTTTTTAAATAATTGTTGAACCTCTCCCGCAGCGCCGGATTGTTTTTGTTAAATCCCACGCCCAGGGGTCTTGTTAAGGCGTCATCCGTAAGGATGCCCAGTTCCGGATTGCTCTTGAGCAAGACCTTCGCTGATGTTAAATCAAGAAAAGCCACGTCGACTTTTTTGTTTTTCAGGGCTAAAATCATGTCGGCCGTGCTGTCAAAGCGCTTAATCTCTGCCCCGGGGTAGCGTCCGGCCACAAAAGCATCAAAAATGGTCCCTGTATATACCGCCACCCGCTTACCGTCTATGTCGTCCAAGGAAGCCATTTTGCCGCCGCTTGTCCTGGCGTCCGGCGCCTTTTTGACCAGCATCACCTGGGCGCTGGCAAAAACAGGCTGGCTGAAATTGATTGATTTTTTGCGTTCCCCGGTGGGAGTCATGCTGATTGCCAGATCTATTTTGCCTGCCTGCAGCGCGGGGATCAAGGCGGCAAACTTCATGTCCGAGAACTCAACCGGCCTGCCCAGCTTGATCCCGATGCGGCGGGCCAGTTCGCCGTCATAGCCGATAACGTTTCTATTTTCATCAGTAAAGCAAAAGGGCTCCCGGGTAGCGCTCACGCCGATTTTCAGAACATCCCCTTGCGTGGGCACAGCAAGCTCGACCTGTTCATAAGGGGACAGGTCCTGCTTGAACCAGCGCCTTTTCATGTCTTCCAATGTGCCGTCGTCTTGCAGATCTGCAATAATCCTGTCTACCGCTGCAAGCAGTTCGTCATTGCCTTTTCTCACCCCGACGGCCATGTCCTCTTTTTCCACCGGTTCAGGCAGGTACCACAACTCCGGATTGTGTTTCGACACATACACGGCGTTGGAATAGGCCATGATCACGGCTTCAATCTGCCCCGCTTTCAGTGCGGCTACGGCTTCCATGACATCATCAAAGCTTTTGATGTCCGCATTTGGAAACCTGGCCCTGGCCAGCTGTTCCCCGGTAGTGCCGACCATCACACCAATTTTTGCCTCACCGGCGTCGGAAAGTTTTGTAATTACTTTTTCAGACTTTCCGCACCCTACCAAAACGATAACGGTCAATAAGCAGACCAGTGCAAAAGCGGCGGCCTTTTTCCTCTTTTTTTCGTTTAAAAACCGGGACCCCAACGGGCAACTCATTAAATCAACTCCCTGCCGCTGAAGACACTCAATTGAGTGCGGACGCATTGCTGGTCAAGAGTTTTATGTTGAATTCCAAAGCGATCGCCGTGCTCTATTTAACATGGTAGGGAGCGGGCGCTCCGACATCAGGTCAAGTGGCCGCAGTCACGTTATCCAGTTCAGACAACCAATAAAGCTATCCACACGTCTCGCCGGTATCGAAAATATTGCCGGATTTAAATTTGCCTTTTTACAAACGGAAAACCCGTCACCGCCCGCTGCCACATGGTCGTTGACGGCAACCCTGTACGTCCTGGCCGTGTCTGCCATGTCCACGGGAGTGCCGTCGGATTTGCTGATACTCTCGATCCTGCTGCCGCCGGGCGCGCCGGGGTTATAGGCAAAGGTCAGGCCGGCCGTCTGGATGCCTTTGCCGCCGTCGCCCACGGCTTGTTCCAGCAGCGCCTTGATCTGGGCGCCGGTCAGATCGGCGGTCATAATGAAATCGCCAAAGGGTAGAAAGGTATAGAGTTCACCCATGGTTACATCGCCCCGGGGAATGTTAACCCGGATAGCGCCGCTGTTGATAAAGGCAAAATCGGCGTTGACTTTCGCTTTCATCACATCGCAAAGCCAGTTGCCGGCCGTCGACTCGCCCCAGGGATATTCCGCCTGGGCGATGGTCAGGGCGGTGCCGGCCGTGCCCAGCACCTGTCCGGCGAGTGGAATCGCCCTGGTTTTGGCGGCGTCAACGATGGCGGACACGGCCTGATCGACGACCGGAGCCGCGGCCTTGTAACCATACGGGGGAATTGTGCTGGATGTGTCGCAATCAATATAGGAAGTATTGAAGGTAAGCCTGCCGTCCTCCTGCATGACAATTTTCAAGTCGATAAAGCCCTTGCCGTAACAGCCGGCAATGGCCACCGGCGTGCCGTTGGCGGCGGTTGCCGCAACCACGTTATGAGTGTGCCCGCCCAGAACGGCGTCAACAACGCCTCCGGCGCCTCCCAGCCGGCCGGCCACCTCAAAGACCGGTCCAGTCCTGGAATCATAATTATCGCCGGCATGAATCAGGGCAATTACAATTTGGGCCCCTTCCGCCCTGGCTTCTTGAGCCGCCCGCCTGACATTGTCCACTATGCTGCCGGCCTCATAATCTTTGAACTGCTCCGGCTTTACAAGGTCCGGCAAATCCTCGGTGACGGCGCCGACAATGAGTTGGTGGGATGGGACGGGAAAAGCTCCCTCACCCATTACACTTCCCTGCGGTTTTCTGCAAGGTGTGACTGGACCGGCAAGTTGTACTTCTCCGCCAGTTCTCCTATCGCGGCCAGCAGCTTCCCGGAGCAGGAGGGGGCAAAACGGGGGGTAAGAATGGGTTTTACGAGAGGGTGCCCGCCGTACTGGATTATCAATTCCTCTGTTTCCCGAATGGAGGCTTCCGTTTCTTCTTTCAGGAAACCGGGACAGTTCCGGTCCATGTTCACTTTTCCCACAAAGGCGCCTATTCCTTTTTCCCGCAGGATTTCAAATAGAAGTCCGGTGCTCTCTTTGTGGATTGTGGCGAATATACACGCCCTGACAGTTCCCTGGCGGATCATTTCAGTTGCGAAAAGGGTATATGCTTCCCGGGCATACGCCGGGTCGGAAAAACGGCTTTCCGCAGGAAAAGTGCAGTCACTCAGCCAATCCAGCAGCTCTCTGTCCAGTCCCAACCCGCACTGAAAAAACTGGGGAGCGTGCACGTGCAGGTCCACAAAACCAGGAAGAATCAGCCGTTCGCCGTAATCTTTTACCGGCTCTTGACCGTATTCCTCCGGTAATCTTTCATAAATCCCCTCCACCGTTCCGTCTTTTACAATGATATGGCTTTTTGCACATATTTTGAGCTCTCCGGGCGCCGTCGCAAATATAATGTTCCCCTTGAAAATTAGTTGCCCCATTACTTCACCTCGTTGCCTATCATTTCCAGCAGTTCTTCCCGCACGTTCTCCGGCATCAAGTCGTTTCGTCCGTCCCGCCGGTCCCCGTTTTCCCCCAGCCCTTTCTTAATTTCAACCGTCAAATTTCTACGCGTAAACCTGCCCTGTCATTTTCATTCACGGAAGGCAGGCGTGCATCCGGTCAGATGATTGCAATTATTGCTCTCCCCGCCCGCAACATCATCCAACTGTTCATCAGTCAACTCGTCAAGATTGACCGGCAGCACCAGGTAAACCACCCCGGCCGAATCCTCGACGACTTTGACCTCGACATCCTCAGGAAATTGGACTCCTAGTTGTCCAATGGCTCTTTTGGGATTCCTGACCAATGCTTTCCTGAATTCCCGGTCTGCTTGCGCTTTCTTGATGATTTGTTCCTTGAACTCTTTGCGGGTCATGGGTTTCTTTTCGTTTTCACTCATTTTGTTTTGCCTCCCTGTTCTTTAAATTCGGCCCGGTTCGACCATCCCGGCTCGCTTCGGCTTAGCGTATGTTAATACGTTGCGGTTGGGTCTGTATTTATTAAGCCTCGTTCAGACAACCTATAAAGCTACCCGCACGTCTTGGCGGTATCGAAAATATTGCAGGATTTAAATTTGCCTTTTTGTGTTTGTTAATACGTCACGGCTTCTTTTTCATTACACACTTTCGCCATAATTTTTTGGGATTTGACGGCGATGGTTTCAACCGGAGCAAAAGGAAAGCCTCCGCCGGTAAAGCCGGTGGAGGCCGGTTTAATCAAGATGGATTGGTTGTGATACAAATACTTTTTAAAACCTGCCTATTGCTAATTCAGTCCGCCTTTCAGCCGCCGGACGGTTTCCAGGTCCAGACCGGTTATCTCCGCAACGACGTCTTCCGGCAAACCCTTTCTCAGGGCCGCCCGGGCAGTTTCCAGTTTGCCCTCTTTTATGCCTTGCTTTATGCCTTGCTTTAGGCCTTCCTTTATGCCCTCCGCACGGCCCTTTTCATGCCAGCCGGTGGTAATCTGCATGATCGCCTCGATTTAGAGGGAACCTGATAAAAATATTGTTATATAATGGCAAATTTGTTTTTGGCTTGAGTAGTAATAAAAAACTATAGATGTTTATCGACGGGCTCAATATTGCAGGTATTCCAAAGTTACTCATCGGTGTTCTGTTAAGACCTTAAAATAACATTAAAGGCCAGATATGGCACATATTCCCTGGGGCGAGGCACAAGGCCGAACTCAAGATCCACACCGCCATCGGACTCACCGGCAACACCAAAAGCATAGGACTTTTTCCGGTAACACCGCCGAGATCAAAACAATCAGTATTGGTCCCTGGCTCAAGGACCACATCCTGCTATTCGACCTCGGCTACTTTAAATATGAACTATTCAGCAGGATCAGGAAAAACGAAGGCTACTTTGTCAGTCGGTTGAAAACTACGGCCAACCCCACCATCGTCTCGGTGCTGCGCACCTACCATGGCAATGCCATCGACCTGGCCGGCAAAAAGCTGCGGGATGTGCTTCCCCTTTTGCAGCAGGTAAAGCCTTTCCACCTCCCGGGAAAGCATTCTCTCGCCTGCAACCTCCACGGAAACGGTAATCTTTTGCGGTTCCAGGCTTTTGGCAAACGTCCCCGCCGGCTTCCCGCCGGCAGCCGGTCGCAGGGACCAGAAAAGGCCGGCCGGGTCGACGCCCTCATAGCTGCCGGAAACCGGCGCCTGGACGGCGGGGTCCACCTCCCCGCTCTGGTCCGCCTGGAAAACGGCGCGGGATTCCCATTTAATCCCGCTGCTGTCCTGCTGTTCCGCCACCAGGGTCACCGGCGCCCCGGGAGTGAGCCCGGTGACTTTGATGTGCCACGGGTCGCCTGCAAGAGCTTTTAGCGGAGTGATCTCAAGGGTTGGCACAGTTTTACTTGAATCGCTTTTATCCTCCAACTTGTATTCCTCCTCCGCCGCGTAGTTTACAACCAGCCGCCATTCCGTGCCGTGCAGGCCCACCGTGGTTCAGGCCGACGTTTTGACCGCCTGTTTTTGAGGCGGCTGACCCGGGGGAGCATACGTCCCCACTCCGGCCCTGTCAGCAAGTGTTCTTTCGGCCAGGGCAGGCAGTCCGGTGTAATCGTGATAAAAGGGGTCTTTTAATACATTGCGGCCGATTTGTGAGCTGTCGCTGTCATAAAGGATATACCCGTCTTTCTGCATGACCATCATTTCCGGCCGCTGCCCCTGCAGTTCCGGGACGGCAAAACCGGCAAAGAGCAGTTGCGGTTTGATCAGTAAACTGACCGAGCCGATCAGTTCGTTTTGCCGGTTGAACACGGGCCGTTCCAGGTCCAATGCCGGAAAACCTTCCACTGCCGTGAACACGGAACTGATGACCGGGCGCCCGGTTTCCTTGAGCCTTCCGACCTGCTCCTGCCCGCTGATATCGGAACCGGCGAATTTATGGTAGGCGGCGGGTTCAACGGCGACAATCATTCCATTTTTATCCACGGTGCAGGCGTCCGCCACATAAGGGTAACGGGCCGCCAGCCCGCTCAAGATCCGGCGCGCTTCCTCCCCGTCCAGGCCGGTCCGGGACAGTTCCCCGGCCGCGGCGGCCAGGTCCCGGTCCACCCGGTCCAGTTCGTCCTGAATGTCGCGCTGCAGGTCAAGAAGCGGAGCCGGAAAACCGGCTACGGGGCCCTCCCGGAAGAGCGCAAGGGTCCGGGCCGCGTCATCCCACCGGGCTTGTGCGCCGGTGGCTTCCAGAATGATCTCCGGCGGCACAATCAGCCTGCCATTGTCAATTCCGGCGACAACCGGCATGGGCCACTCCCGGCCATTGATCCCGGCATCCTGTGATCCGGCGGTCACGGCCAGGGTTGCTCCCGGCAGGCACGCCACCGCCGTACCGGTATCGCCGGACCAGGATACCTTCGCTCCCATGGCCTCCAAAACCGGCCGCAGGGGGATCAGGAAGCGGCCGCTTTCCAAACGCGGGGGCACGTCAAAGGTAACCGGCCGGCCGTTCAGTTTCACGCTGAAGCCGGTTCCGGCGGCCGGCCCGGAAGACGCGGCGGCGCCTGTGCTCAGGACGCTGTCCTGCCGGGGCAAAACCTCCGCTTTGCCTTCCTGCGCCATTGCCCGGCCGTTAACCGCCACCAGAAGAAATACTGTCAGAACCAGGAGACAGAATACCGGGTAGAAAATTTTGTTCTTCACCTGCAAAGCTTCCCATGCTCAAAAGATATATTTTTCCTCTGCCTGTCTTCCCTACCCTGCCTTTGGTGCCGGTACCGTGTTGTCATGGTAGGTGGGAACGCAGATAGGAAAGGAATATACATCGGAACAGCCGGTCCCGCCCGCTACATTATCCAACTGCTCACCGGTCAACTCGCCGGGATTGACCGGCAGCACCAGATAAACCACCTCTGCGGATTCCTCAACGACTTTGACCTCAACGTCTTCGGGAAGTTGGACGCCCAATTGTTCAACGGCTCCTTTGGGATTCCCGACCAATGCTTTCTTAAATTCCCGGTCTTCCTGCGCTTTCCTGATGATTTGCTCCTTCAATTCTTTGCGGGTCACGGGTTTCTTTTCGCTTTCGATCATCTTTGTGTTACCCCCTTGTTCTCTAAATTTGGCCGGTCCGGCCATGCCGGCCCGCTACGGCTTACCGCAAGTTAATACGTTGCCGCCGCCTTTTCATTACACACTTTTTTATTCATTTTCCGGTTTGAACCGAAATCCGGTTTCAGCATCTCCTGCAGCGCAGGAAAGCCAACCGGGAACTCCAGTATGCCGGCAGCGTACGGGAAATACTCATATAGCCGGAAACAGGACGCGATTTTGATTGCCATAGCCATTATAAATAATTGCGCATTAACCGGTAATGATTTGGAATGTTCCAAAAAATCAACCTGGATACATACATATAACTGGATGAATATATAGGCTCATACCCCGCGGAAGAAATGACCGGTGTTTAAGGTGTAAAAAGGCAATGAGGATCACATTTGAAGAGACAAAAACCAGCCGCCGTTACATCATCTTTGAAGGCGGGAATGCAACCGGCCAAATCTTTGCAGGTAGCAGCTTTATTTTCGGTTCCGCCCATTTAATTCGCCCCCCTGTTTTTTTGCTTTTTCTTCTCATTTTTTAATTTGCTTTTTGTTTGTTGATTCGACAAAGCTTCTTTCTCATTACACAGTTTTTTCAAAATGTGCAGTATTTTCTGCCGTCGCCGTATCAACCGTCAGGAAGCAAAAGAAATTTATTATCGAATACGGGAGTCCGGGGGCAAATCCGGTTTCGCTGCGTTATCTTGATTATTTAAGGGTCTGAATGATTTTAACACCGTTTCTGCTGAAGACATTATTTCCGCGTACTCCTTTTGATCCGCCGGGCTATTATCATCATAAGGAGAACTGAAGGTAAAGACGGAGGCAAAAACCTTTCCGTCTATGACTCCGAGTTTTTCATATGGAAAGGGTTCGTTTTCCTTCTTTGAATCTTGCTCCCATTTGGCCACGCTCCCGTATTGTATTATATTGATGATCACCGGGTTCTGTATGGGCGCGTTTTTGGAAGCTGTCACGTGCCTGACCGTAAAACTGCCATTCTCTTCATTAATTTCCACTTTGCCTTTCCAAAACGCAGGAGCCTCCATGCTAAAGCCGTATTTTTCGCTGACAAGGCAAAGCTTTGGTTCCTCTACCTGGATCAGGTATTCGACAGTGTTGTCCGCCGTTGCAGACGCTTCTCCCTCCCATTCCCTGTAATATTTGAAAGTAATTTTCGTCTATGCTCTCAAGTTCGATCTTTCCGCCCTGCCTGTCCCAGGAAACTTTAAGACCGAGGTTGCCGGAGAAGAAACCCGCTCCCATGTATGTTCTGTCTCCGACGATTGTGCCGCCGTCGGCCCCGGTGCCCGGGCAGCCCCCGCTCATATAATAAACATGGCCGTTTGCGGTCACTCTGTTGTTCTGCAAATCAATCACAATGTTTTTACCGGGTCCGGAGACAGATACCGTGCCGTCCTTTTCCGACCAGCCTATTTTATAACCGAGGGCTTCACCAAGCGCCCGCAGCGGCAGGTAAACATTACCTCCGTCAATATGGGCGGCGGCTTGCATTTTGACGCCGTTCAGCTCTATTGCAGGCCGGTTGTCAACTGCTGCAAAACCAAACGCAGGCGCAAGCAGGATGAACAAAATAACGGCTCCAAGAATAACTTTTTAATACATAGCATCTACACTCCTAAGATTTTTTGGGCTCTGCCTGCATGTTCTTTTCCTGCCGGTAGCGCGCCCGGACGTAATGCTCCAGGCTGTATTTCCACTCCATGCAGGCCGGCCTGTCCTTGTGGACGAACATGGCCCGGTAGCCGCAGCCCCCCATGCAGACGGGCAGCACCTTGCAGGCAAGGCAGTCCGCGTACTCGAAGGGTTCCCAGGTGAGCCAGCGGATTTCATGCATCCGTTCATTTTTATCCCGTTGCTTAAATTCAGCAATATTGCCGATGCGGGCCGGCTTGTCGCCGATCTCGGACCAGCACTTGTACATACCGACGTCGGGGTCGACAACAAAGGCATTCATCCGGTTGGCCCCGCAGGCGTAAGCAATCCTGGGGTAGTGGGGGGTTTGGCCTGTTTTGAAGCCCCTTTGCCGCAAAGTCTCATGGAAGGCCTGGTTCAACACGGTGAACTCTTCCATGGTGGCGCAGGAACTTTCATGGGACTTGCAGCCCGCCGTGTCGGCGGCGACGTGACCCAGGTGGATGGAGATGTCCTTCAGGTTGTTTTCCTCCAGGATATCCAGGAGTTTTAACGCTTCTCCCATGTTGGAGCGGTCCACGTTGACGCGCAGGCTTACCTCCATCTCGTTGGCCGCCAAAAGCTTGATGCCCGCCAGGATCCGGTGGAAGGTAGGACCGCCGCCCGCTTTCAGCATCCGGCGGCGGTTGTGCACTTCCGGCGGCCCGTCGAGGGTGATCTGAAAAAAATTGATCCGGCTGTCTTTCAGCTTTTGCACCAGGCCCGGGTCTTCCGCCAGCAGGTAGCCGTTGGTGATCATTCCGGCGGAATAATTAATCTTGTTCTCTTCGGTGACGGCGATTATTTTTTGCGTCAGGTCGAAGATGATCTCTTTGGCCAGCAGGGGCTCCCCGCCGTACCAGGTGATATGGACACCTCTAACGGTTTTGGCCGCCTGTGCGATGAACTTCAGCAGTTCTTCCCGCACGTTCTCCGGCATGAAGGCGTTTCGTCCGTCCCGCCGGTCCCCGTTTTCCCCCGCCTGTTCGTAGCAGTAGGTGCAGGCGAAGTTGCACTGCAGGGTGGGGGCGACGGTGAAGCCGATTCCCATCCGGTTGTATTAATTGCTGTTATAAGCATATTTCAGGATTTTCAGCTCGTCGGCCGCATCATCCAGGATAAAGCCTCCCTGCTTCAACCCGTCGGCAAAGCGCCTGGCAGGGTCAGGCAGGGTGTCGTAATCGAACCGGGGAAGGTCCAGCAGATCCAGGTAGGTCTTCTCCACTTCGGCCAGGGCGGTGGTGAGGCTGTTGAAAACGATCACCTTTGCCGGGTCGTCCGCGGGCCAGATAAAGTTATACTTGGACGGTTTCACTTGTTTCAGCCCTTTCTTAATTTCAACCGTCAAATTTTTACACATTAACCTGCCCGGTCATTTTCATTCACGGCAGGCAGGCGTGCATCCGGTCAGATTTTTTTTTGAACTCTTTTAACCATCTCCAATATTTTTTCGGCTCCGATTGCAGATTCTTTCCCCGCCGGTTAATAACAGCCGCAGCAGACGAGGGTGTTTTTTTACCCGGGAAGAGCTTTTTCCGGCGGCGCGCCGGTCAGCAGGCACCCGGAAGCAGGGACCAGGTGAACGCTTGTTTTCATAGCCCCCCACCGCCAATCACCCGGTGTATAAAATCCCGGTTGCCGCTTGTGGCCAGCGCCCGGCCAACTTTGCTTCAGGCCGGGCGACCGGCAATCAGGGTCACAATCCAAACTTCTCTATGACCGGTAAAGCAGCCAGCAATTAAAATTCCAACGGCCATGGCACAGGCACCAGTCCCCCGGCAGTTCCAGGCCGCCCGCGACGCCTTCCAACTGTTCATCGGTCAACCCGGCGGGATTGACCGGCAGCACCAGGTACAGCACTTGGGGCGATTCTTCGACCACTTTGATCTCAACCTCCGCAGGAAGTTGAACTCCCAACCGCCCGAAGGCCTCCTTGGGATTGTTCAGCAGGATTTCTTTAAAGTCTTTGTCTGACAGCGCCTTGTTGATGATTTGCTCCTCGATCTCCTGGCGGGTCATGGGTTTCATTTCGTTTTCACTCATTTTCTTGACCTCCTCGAATTTTTTCCCGGGTCAGGGGGACAGGTCTCTTCCCCAGGCAGGCCGGTGATGTCCCGCCCCTAAAACAGGATTTTCCCCGACCGGGGCTTGACGGCTCCGGCAATGGCACGCAGGGCGGCGGTTTTATCGGCGCCGTTGGCCCCGATCAGGGTGACCACCGCTCCCGCGGGGACCCTGAGGCTGATCCCCTTCAACACCCGGATGTTGCCGTAGTACGATTCCACGTCTATGAGTTCAAGCAAGGCCGGTTTCCTCCCTTCCGAGGTAGGCCCGGATTACCTCCGGGTCGTCCCGCACCCGGTTCGGGGTTCCCTCGGCAATCTTTTGGCCGAAATTCAGCACCGCCACCCGGTCGCACAGGCTCATCACCAGGTTCATGTCGTGCTCGATAATCAACACGGCAATCCCCGTCTCCCTGATCCGCCGGATCATTTCCTGCAGGGACTCGCTTTCCGCTTCATTCAGGCCCACTGCTGGTTCGTCCAGCAGGATGATCCCGGGCCGGGTGGCCAGGGCACGGGCGATTTCCAGCCGCCGCTGACAACCGTAGGGCAGGGCGGCCGCCGCAATATCGCGATACGGGGCCAGCCCGACCATGGCCAGCAGTTCCCCGGCCCGCTCCCGCACCTCCCGCTCCTCTTTCCGGAAAGCGCCGGTGCGGAAGAAGGCCTGCCAGGCACCGGTCCGGGTGCGGCAGTACTGGCCGGCCATGATGTTTTCCAGGGCCGTCAGGTGGTTGAACAGCCGGATATTCTGAAAGGTCCGGGCGACGCCCAGGGCGGTAATCCGGTGCGGTTTCTTCCCGGCCAGGGAGGCGCCGCTCAGCAGTATGTCGCCGCCCGACGGGGGCAAAAGGCCGGAGATCAGGTTGAACACCGTGGTTTTCCCGGCGCCGTTGGGGCCGATCAGTCCGACGATTTCCCCCCGGGCCACCTCCAGGTCTAAGTTATCCACGGCGGTCAGCCCGCCGAAACGTTTGGAGACCCCTTTCAATTGCAGCAACAAGATTAATCCACCTCCCCGGAGGAAGACCTTGCATCCATGCCGTCCATTCCCGGCTTTTTACGGAGGGAGAACCGGCACAGCAACTGCCGGTCAATCAGCCCCTGGGGCCTGAACACCATCATTGCCGCCAGCAGCGCCCCGAAAATAATCCACCGGAAGTCTTGCATAAACCGCAAAAACTCGGGCAGAACGCTTAAGACGGCCGCTCCCAGAAGCCCACCCCAAACCAGCTCGCTGCCGCCCAGGACGACGAACAGCAGGATGTTGACGGCCCGGTGGTAGTTGAAGTCACCGGGGGCGATAAAATTGGTGACATGGGCGCTGATGGCCCCGGCCAGTCCCGCCAGAAAGGCCCCCTGCACAAAGGCCAGCATCTTTATGTAGGTGGCGCCGATGCCCATCACTCCGGACGCCACTTCGTCGGCCTTGACGGCCGCCATGGCGCGACCGGTGCGGGAGTTCTCCTGACGCAGAACGAACGCCACACAGGCAGCCAGCACGAAATAACAGAAGACCACTGTGGTCAGGGCAGCCAGCCGGGGCAGGTCAAGCCCCGCCAGGCCCCCCTGCAGCCCCCAGGACCGGTACAGGGCGGAGAAATAGTCGTTCAGGTTGGGTATTTCCGGCATGCCCAGGGCGCCGTTGGTTATCTTCAGGTTCAAGAAAAGCACCCGCACCACCTCACCGAAGCCCAGGGTGGCGATGGCCAGGTAAACCCCGGTGAGGCGCAGGGCCGGAAACCCCAGCAGGACGCCCGCCAGCGCCGCTGCCGCGGCCCCGGCGGGTATGGTGGTGAAAACGGGCATTCCGTAATGAAGGCTCAGGATGGCGGCAGTATAGGCTCCGATGCTCATAAACCCCGCGCAGCCCAGGGAAAGCTGGCCGGCGGAAAGGGGCAGGTAAAAACTGAGGGCCAAGATGGAGTTTACAGCCATGAAAGTGATTATCTGCAGGTGATAAACATTTAATAAATCCATCCCGCTCACCCCTTCCTGCCCTCAAGCTTGCCGAAAATACCGGAAGGTTTGATCAGCAGCACCGCAATCAAGATGATGAAGGCCACGGCGTCACGGTACGACGACCCGATGTAAGCGATGGCCAGCACTTCCGCCGCTCCCAGCAGCAGGCCGCCCGCCACCGCGCCGGCCACGCTGCCCATGCCGCCCACGATGATTATGGCCAGCCCTTTAAGGCCGTAGGCAATGCCCATGGTGGGGGACACGGCGTTGAACTGCAGCCCCACCAGCACCCCGGCGGCGCCGCCCAGGGCCGACGCCATTACCACGGCGGCCGCCATGACCGAATTGACGTTCACGCCCATCAGCCCCGCGGCTTCGGGGTTTTCCGCCACGGCCCGCAGCGCCTTGCCCAGCCTGGTGCGGGCCAGCAGCACTTTTAAGGCAGCCACCAGGGCCAGGGATATGCCCAGGATGACGATTTGCAGCAGGGAAATGTTGACAGTCCCGAACAGGTTAAAAAACCTGGGCTCGACGCTGGCAGGAAACCTGACGGACTGGGGGCCGAATATCTTCATGGCCAGGCTCATCAGGAAAATGGACACGCCGATGGTGCTGATCAGCGGCGCCAGGTGCGAAACCCCCTGTTTTCTTAAAGGCCGCAGGGCCAGGCGCTCAAGCGCCCAGCCCAGCAAACCGGCGCCGATCATGGCGCCGGCCACCGCCGCCCAGACCGGGCAGCACGTCCCGGTAACCAGCAGGAGCCCGATAAATGCCCCGATCATGAATATTTCCGCGTGGGCCATGTTGATGATTTCCAGCACCCCGAAAACCAGCGTGTACCCTGCAGCCACCAGGGCATAAGTGGCTCCCGCCGTCAAACCGTTGACCACCTGCTGCCAGAACATGGTCTGAAATTCACCTTCTTAATTGATTCGGGTTAAAGTCCAAAGTCTAAGTCCTTTCAACTTTCGACCTTGAAATTTAATCTCCGGCTTTTGACCTGTAACTTTCTTTGGCTTCCGGCTATTTCTACTTCACTTCCCGGTACGTTCCACCGGCTATTTGCAGCACCACCGCATCCATCAAGGGATTGCCGTTTTCGTCAAAGGAGAACCTGCCGGTCACACCCCGGTAATCCTTGATGGCCGCCAGGGCGTCCCTGAACCTGGCGCGGTCGGCGGCGGCCCCCTCGGTCTTCAGGGCCTCGGCCATAATTCCCAGGGCGTCGTAAGACTGGGCGGCAAACTGGTTCGGGACGGTGTGGTAACGCTTTTTGTACTCCTCCACGAAATCCCGCACCGCCGGGTCGTCTTTGCCGGCATACCAGGGGCTGCCCACCAGCGCGCCTTCCGCCGCTTCGCCGGCAATCTTTATCAGTTCGGGATCGTTGAACCCGTTGCCGCCCATCACCGGCAGGTTGATTCCCTGCTGCCTGGCCTGGATTAAAAGCAGCGCGGCCTCTTTGTACAGGGCGGAAACAGCCAGGGCTTCGGGTTTGGCCGCCGCCACCCTGGTGAGCTGGGCCTGGAAGTTGGTGTCCCCGTCGGCAAAGGTCTGGGTTTCCACAATGGCGACCCCCTGCTCCCGCAGGGCTTCTTCAAAGGTTTTGGCGGAGCTGACGGCCCAGTCGTTGTTGCTGGAATACAGCAGGGCCACCCTGTTAAACCCGAGCTTCTCTTTGGACTTGCGCACCGTGATTGGGATGATGTTGTCCTCGGGCAGGGAATTTCTGAACACGTAAGGGCCGATCTCGCCGATGCCCCTGGCGGTGTTGGAGGTGCCCATGATGACCACCCCGGCTTTGTCGGCCACGGGCCCGGCGGCAAACATTTCGCCGCTGTTGGTGGGGCCGATGATGGCCAGCACCCGGTCCCTGTTGATGAGTTTTTGCACCGCGTTTATGGCTTCGTTTTTGTCCCCGTGGGAATCCTCAATAACGAGGCTGATCTTTCTGCCGTTTATGCCGCCGGCCCCGTTGATTCTGTCCCTGGCGGTTTCCAGCCCCCGCTTGATGGAGACGCCGTAATCGGCCCCGTCACCGCTCAAGGTGGCCACGACGCCGATTTTGATTTCCCCTGCCGCGTCATTGGGCGCGCCGCCGCCGGGCCCGGAGGGGGAAGAACAGCCGGCCGTCACCAGCAGCGCCAAAGATAGGCATATTGATAAGAAAGTCAATATTCTTTTGTTTAAACTCATAATTTCTCACCTTTCATAAATTTTCAAGCATTCAGCGACAAAGGTCACTCCCGGTTCAATGACCGGCCTGCCCTTGTTTTGTGTACCCCCTTCCCAGCTTTTATTCCTCTGTTAATGCCATACCTGTCAATGACATGGCATAATGCCCGGCGCAGAAAAGACCCGGCATCCTCGGAAGCCAGTTCCTCAAGGGTGAGGCGGGTCAGCGCCGCCAGCACCGCTGTTTTGCCCGCCCGGCCGCGGATTCTCGCCGCGTTCTTACGATCAAATTCTTCCAGGTTTTCCGAGGCGCTTTTTACCAGGGCTTGCAGGACCCGGAAAGCCCCGTCCGAAAGAGGAGGGTTTCCCCGGTAATTTTGAAGCCTTCCGCCCTCCCGGTAAACGGGGTAATTTTCCAGCCCTGCAAAGCGCAAAAACCAGCGGGCTTGATAGTGGCCGGCGGCAGCCACTATCCCCATGTAGTCGGCGATTAACTCGTCCATTATATTGTTGCGCATAGAGGAAAAAAGCCTGAGTGTGAAGTAGTGGGCGCACTCGTGCTCACGGCGGATAACAAGTGACGCGCTTCTCCACTCCTCTTCCGTAAGTCCCATATCCGCGGCCGGCACCGCGCTGTACGGCCCGTCGCTTAAAATTATGAAACGGTCCTGGTAAAGCTCTTTTTGCGGGATCAGCCGCCCTAATTCTTCCTGCCAGCGTTCTTCGGAGCTGTTTTCCGGATTTATGGCTTCCCACCGCTTTCTGTATGTAAAAATCCTGTCCCAATTATTGTAACCGGTCACCAGGCTGGCCCCCATTGATTCGGGCAGCGGTGCCGGCTCATTTTTCCTGGTCAGCGCCCGCACCAGGGTGACGAAGTCCTTCCTGTGCCTGGTGATCAGAATTGGAATTCGCCCGGCCGGAGTCTGGTGTAAAACCAGTTCGAGCTTCCCGGGCCGCTCCAAAATAAGGCCGGTGGCTTCCGGCAGGCCGTCCGCCGTACCCAGTCTGCGGGTGGCAGCCTGGTAGGAAGCGCTCTGGCTGATCCCTTCCCGGATAGGAAACTTAAACTGGATCAGACGCTTCTTTAAAACCTCGTGGACTCCCGCTTCTCCGGCTTCGGCGGCGTAATTTTCCCATGCGGCGACAAAGGGCTCGTCAGGCAGCGGGAAACTCACCGGCCCAATGGAATCGTGCTTAAAAACATTTTTATTGTATGACAGCAGTTCCTCGATCTCCGGCGCCGTGGCGCCGAAAGAAGAGAGCGTGCCGGACCTGTAATTAAGGCAAATGTTAAAACACCGCCTTCCGGTAACGCTTCACTGTTTCAGGAAGCCTTAATTCAACCGAATTTACGAAAAAAATTTTATGTAAAAAAACCGGGCAAAAATGACTAAAAAAGTAGTTTATCACGTGGTTCAGAGAAAAGCAAGTTATTCAACCACGCACATAAGAAAAAAAGAATCCAGCACTCGGGCACGGGATAACCGGTCAGGATCAAAGTCCGAAACGAAACCGGTTAAATTAATAGACCGGGATAACTTCGATCCCTGCCGTGATTGCTTTTCTTATTGTTTTTCAGGCCCCTGGAAGTTATTGCAACCACGCATCTGTCACGGAATGGGAAAGGGGAAGGAATTTTGAGCAAGTGTAGGACCCGGCTCATCCATACTTGCAACAGCCCCCCCGCCGTCAAACCGGCGGGGGCCTCCGACCTTCCCCGTGTGTTTCAATTGTTATGTCCCATTTTAGATTTTCCACCTGTTTGTTCCTGAATGTTTGCTCATATTCACTAAAACTTTCCTATTGCTGTTTATGCATCTATTCCTACTCCTAAACCAACTCCTACCACTACTCCTGCTACTCCTGCTAACACTGCTCCTGCTACTCCTGCCGCTGCTACTCCTAAAACCACTCCCGGCCATACCCCGCCGGCCACCTGCTCCAGTTCTTCCTCGCTCAACTCATCGGATTGTTCCAGCATCTGGCTTCCGAACTCCTCCAGGTCCTGCTCGTCGAACTCAAAACCATGCTCTCTGGCATAGGCGATGATGGCCCCGGGGTCGCTAAAGCCGATTTCCTGCACTTTTTTGGCTATCTCCGCATTTTCGCCAACCAGTTGCACAAACCTGTGCAGGTTTCGCATTCCCGGCCGCTGTTCCTTATCCGCGGCGGCGGCAGCCTTTTCCAGGTTCTTTTTGATCCTGGCCCCATAGAGCTCCGTAACTTTATTCATAACTTCCTCCAGTTCCCGCCGGTCAAATTCATAGCCCAGTTCCCGGGCATAGGCGGCTATGGCTTCCAGATTTTCAACGCCCACCTCCTTCACTTTATTGGCCGCTTCTTCATTCTCCGCAAGAAATTGCATAAACCTGTTCAGATCCTCAACGCTCATTACCTGATTCCTCCTTTTTTAAAAATTACAGGGTTGCTTCAAAATCCTGCCGGCAACAACAATACAGGTGAGTTAACGGCTTTATTTTCCAACACATAGTAAAATATAGGAACTTGACATACCCTTTTTAAATTATCATAGCTTATGATAGTAGCCACGTATAACGGAGGCGCTTTATAGAGGAGAGGGGCGTGTCCCCTATCCACAATAAACCTCGTCGATAAAGCCGTCGTCGAAAAGCTTTTGGACCACTGTTCTTAACACGACGGGATTCACCCCGTGCTCTTTCACCAGTCGTCCGGTTATCTGAGCATAGGTACTCTCCCCCGCGGCGATAAGCTCTCCCAGGGGACCGCATTTTTCCCTGGACTTGAAGTAATGTCTCTGGCTGGGGGTCAACAAGTCAAACCCCTCCTCCGTGGGGCGGAATACCATGTCGTCCCTGAAACGCAGCGGTTTATCCGGGGGAGGGGACAGGAACATGCTGCGTTCCACCATTGCCTGGATGACTTCCGGGAAATCGTTCTCATCGGTGTAGACAGCTTCGTCAAACACCCGGTAGCCATACGGCCATTTTTTACTGGTAAAGCACGGGCTGAAAAGCTGGATGGTTTTGTTCACCAGGTTGATGTGAAAGCCGCTGGCGCAGGAGATGGATCCCTGGGGGATGATGAGTTCCTCCCTGTTTTTAATGTCCCGCTCCCCTCTAAGGCCATCAATTTCCTTCAGGATACGCCCGCCGGCGACCTTTTGCCTCGGGTGCTCCTTCATCTGCATCAACAGTTGTATGTACTGCAGTTCCCGCGGGCTGAAAGCGTCGTGGATTTTATCCAGCATGTCCACGGACAGTACGCTTAAGCGGGGCCAGGGGTAGGGGCCTTTCATATAATAGTCGAGCAGTTGGCGCACCCAGGGAATATCGTCCCCCACGGCTGTGGAAGTGCAGAGGACGGCCCCCGTGAGTTCTTCGTAGTCCTTGAGAAAATCAATGTAGTTGGGGTTGTCATGGGGTTCGGAGCAGTAATAGGGCAGGGCCAGGGCCGCCTGCTCTTTTCCGAACAGGTCGATACAATGCTGAATAATGCGGCGGAAATAATCGCGCCGGGTATGATAGTCCAGAATTCCTTTCAGTTTTTTGGCGGCAAAGGAGCAAAACCAGCAGCCCACGCTGCAGCCGTCGCTCAATTCAAAGGCAAATACCGCGTGGCTGATCTGGTAGCCGAAAGCGCCCAGTTCGCTTTTTGTGGCGGCAATACGCCTTTTTCGCCAGGCGGCGAATTTTTTATTCTGCGGAACAGGAAGAGAATCATATTTACACGGGCAGGAACAGATTTTTTGCAGGTGCCTGCCCCACAGCTTCAAGAGGGGGTACCGGTCGGCAATCTCCCATATTTCCGGATTGAGCTGGTCCGCACGGTTTTTCAGCATGGCGATCATATACGCACAGGCTTTATCCGGCACTTCCCAGAGGAAAGCTACATCCTGCAGGTCAAAGGTGACGCCTGTGCTTTTAAGCCTTTCCTTTTGGGCGGGGGTTATTTCGTTTTTCGTTACCGCCTCCCTGAAAGTTATATCTCCATCGATGCGCTCAAAGAACCGCTTTAACTGGACCAGCTGGTTGATTTCATTTTCCGTAAAGGATTCATACATTTTTTCATATTCATTCATGCTGCAATGCACCTCGCCGGGTTTCTATGTTTTTATTCAAACACCTGTCCCTGTTTGTTCCGATGAGCCGCGCCTATACATTATAATTATTCTCCTATTGCTGTCACTACGGCCGTTGCTAGTCCCGCTCCTGCCAATACCACTCCAGCAACCACTACCCCGGCTAATACGACCGCCGCCGTCCATCCGCCGGCCACCTGGTCCAGTTCTTCCTCGCTGAGTTCATCTGATTTTTCCAGCATCCGGCTGCCGAACTCCCCCAGGTCCCGCTCGTCGAACTCAAAACCGTGCTCTTTGGCATAGGCGATAATAGCCTTGGGATCGTCAAGACCGATTTCCTGCACCTTTTTGGCTATATCCGCGTTTTCCCCCACCAGCTGCACAAACCTGTGCAGGTTTCGCATCCCCGGCCGCTGTTCCTTATCCGCGGCGGCGGCCTTTTCCAGATTCTTTTTGATCCTGGCCCTGTTCAGATCCGCAACCTTGCTTCTCAGTTCTTCCAGTTCCCGCCGGTCAAATTCATAGCCCAGTTCCCGGCCATAGGCGGCTATAGCTTCCAGATTTTCAACGCCTATCTCCTTCACTTTTCCGGCCGCCTCTTCATTTTCCGCAAGAAACTGCATAAATTTGTTCAGTCCCTCAATGCTCATTACTTGATTCCTTCCTGGATTAATTTATCACCGGTGACAATAAAGCTGGTTGGTCATTGTTCCAGCCGTTTAAACGGTTCTCAGATCCTGCACTAAATTTTCATCCACGTTTCGCAGCGCATCGGACACCGGACGGCCGGACAGTCGACACCGCATTGTGGCGGCACCTGGAAGTTATTGTAACCACCACCTGCCACAGAATCTAATTGTTCATCATTCAATAACTGTTCTTCGGGATTGACCGGCAGGACCAGGTAGAGCACCCGGGCCGGCTCTTCAACTACCTTAACCTCTACTTCTTCGGGGACTTGAACGCCTAATTGTCCCAGGGCTTCTTTGGGATTGTCCAGCAAAGCTTTCTTGAAGTCATTGTCTTCCCGGGCTTTCTTGACGATTTCCTTTTCAAGCTCCGCGCGGGTTATGGTTCTATTGCCTTTATCTATGCTTTTTCACCTCCTTTTCTATGAGAATCAGTTTTGACTTTTACCGGTAATACGAGATTTGTCATGAGAGTATTACATAAGTATTTCTTTTCTCTGAAAAGGTTTTAAAAAAAAGCCGCTGGGCGGATCTATAAAACGATCAAGTCCTAATTCTTGTGTAAAATTCCTCAGTCAGAAAAAGACTGACATAGTTAAGAATAACATTACTCATTTGAACACCGCAGCTAAAATTATCCATTTCGCCGCCAGGCATAAGCCGAAGTTAAAGGATTAGTCTTCGCTACGCAGACATATGACAGCGACAGCCGACTGACATTGCTGGGATTGATTAACAAGCGACGTTCAAAAGTAAAACCATATTGCCATTTTAGATTTTACCGGATATAAGCAACATTGTTTTGATGACGGTCATGTTTTTGTTCCTTTTGCCACTGAAGATACTCGGCCATATCTAGATACTTTTTACCGGCTGCCCACTTGTCGTCGATTTCCATGAGTAAAGCTCCGATTAAACGAACTACCGATTCTCTGTTCGGGAAAATGCGAATGACACGTTCCCGGCGCCGGACTTCTTCGATCAGGCGCTCAACACCGTTTGTAGTGCGCAGCCGGAGGCGATATTTTTCCGGTAGTACAAGCACTGCCGTAGCATCATCAAAGCCCATTTCAAGTACCCGCATGGCCCTAGGCGCCTTTTTCTCAAATGCCTCCAGGGTTTGGTTCAATAATAGCCGGGCGCTGCCGATATCCGGAGCATCCAAAATGGCCCTCAAGCGCGGGTAAAGTTCTTCCTTTACAGATTTGGGCGCAGAGTCCATGATATTACGCATAAAGTGGGTCTGGCAGCGTTGCCAGGTAACTCCCTGGAAGTGATTGCGAACAGCCTTTACCAAACCGCTATGGTCATCTGACACTACCAGGTCGACACCGCGCAGGTTACGGTTTTTAAGCCAAGAGAAAAATTCGCTCCAACTGGCTTCGGATTCACTGTCGCCAAGCATAATGCCTAAAACTTCCCGGTATCCTTCGGTGTTTAGGCCGATGGCGATCATGACACCCCGGGAGCGGACGCGCCCATCTTCACGAACTTTGAGCACCAAAGCGTCTACCAATATAAAAGGGTAGCGCATTTCCCGCAAGTCCCGGTTATTCCAAGAGATAACCAGCGGGTCCAGTTTCTTGCATAAGTCTGAGACAGTGGACTTGGAAAATTCGGCGCCACACAGTTCTTCTGTGATCTGGCTGATTTTTCGGGTAGAGACCCCGTTGATTACCATTTCCATCAGGGTCAGCACCAGGGCCTGTTCGCTGCGCTGGTACCGGGCGAACATTTCGGTGGAAAACTGACCGTTGCGGAAACGCGGTACTCTTAAGGTTATGGTTCCTACCCGGGTTGTCAGTTGGTGCGGGTATGTGCCGTTGCGATATCCCTTTCTTTCATCGGTGCGTTCGTATGGCCCGGCTTGAAGCTGCTCGGTGGCTTGAGCCTGTAAAATCTGGTTCAATACGGATTCCAGCAGGGCTGCTATACCGGAATCTTTGTTATTACTTAAAAATAGTTGGTGCAAAAGTTCCTGATTTACGGTAATCTGATATTGAGCCATGCAAATTCCTCCTCTTAGAATGTTTGTTTGTCCAACTTCTATTCTAACTGAGGAATTTGTAAATGGCTCCCACCATTTTTCAGGAAACCGATTTTACACAATTATACGGACTTAACTTATAAAACACGGATCTATAAAACACCGGCAGGGTGGAAGTCCTGGCGGAATGTGAGAATGGCTGGCAGGGGACGGGGCATATGCCGTTAGCGAAACAAAAAACAGGGATAATATCTATCCCTGCCTTTTATTAGGACTCGGCTTTTTTTAACTCCTCCGTTCGGCCGGTGGTCAAATCGGCTTTGGCGAAATCACTGCCGGCCGGCAGCGTCATGTAAAACCCACGGGTTTGATCCATCTGTAACGTCCCTTCTTGCAAGCTGCATTCCAGCAGGTGGCCCCCCTGCCGGCGGTCCTCAGTAACAAAATGCAGATGATAGCCGGGCACATTGAGGCCCTCTATGTACGGCGGGCAGTAAAAGCCAACCACACTTCCCCTGACATTGCGCATTTCAAACACCGGCTGGTTTTTGGTAACTTCCGCCAGAGGGGGATAGGGTTTTGCCTGCTCAGGCACGCTTCTGGTTTTCACATAAGGGAATGTGCCGTCGATACGAATGGCGTAAAACATATTCCGGTTGGCGATCAGCCCGTCCAGCAACCGCTGCAGATGAGAGTAATCAGCCAATTCCTTCACCTGTTGCGTCCGGTCGGAGCTGAAAAAGGTGACTGCGGCAAAAGGAGTTTTTTCCCCGTCCGGGGCGGGAAGGACTTTTCCGTCCGCCTTCACCTGCAGGATAATCCCGTCCACCACGACCATTTCCCCATCCAGCCCGTCAAAGGTCCCGACACCCAGGTCGCCATGTTTTTTCAATTCACCGCAGGTCACTTCCCCGTCATAGAGCCCTTGCAGCAGGGCATTTATGGTAGACACCTGAAAAACAGTGTCTTCAGGAGGGCCTGCTTCCCGCAGCTTTTCAGATTTTCCGGCCTGAGCGCATCCAGCCAGGGCCAGCAGCGCCGCCAGCAGCATGGCGGCAATCACATGGTACAAATGTCTCGTCACCGGTTCTTACCTCCTTGCCGGTTCATTTTGTCTTGAATTATTCTCCGTCATTCTCCGTCAGTCAGGCGGCACTCCTGCCGGTGCCCGGCAAGCCGCCCGTCGTGCCGGGTAAAAAAACGGTTCAGTCAGGCATCGGTTATTTGCGTCAGGCGCGCAATCACTGTGACGGCTTCTTCCCTGGTGGCCTTAGCCCCGGGCCTGAAGGTTTTGTCCTGTTATCATAAGGCTCGCTTTGACTTGTTGCAAGTTAATAGCTGCTGTTTGGAATGGAAACCGGCAGTCTGCCCTGCGACCCGGCCTGTCAAAAAATAACATTTATCCCGCCGGGAACCGGCCCCTTTTATAAATATCTCCCCCGTCAGCCGACCTGCCGTCCTCTCACAAACCGGGCGATGATATTACGGTCGTCTCCCGTATAGAGAAACCTCTGGAATTGTTCTTCCAGGGAAAGCCGCCCGGCAATGCGGGGGTCGTCTTCAACAACAATGGCGTCAAACGAGTATCCCTTCTCAAAACTCCCGACCTTACCGAAGAAGCTCCCGCCTCCCTTTGTTGCCATGTAGAAGGCTTCCGCTATGGTCAGAGGTTTTGCCCAAGGGTCGAAAAATTTCATCAGCTTTGATAGCTGGATGGCCCTTACAACTGCTTTGGACATGGCCAGGGTATGGCCTGCGCCCACGTCGCTCCCCAATCCGGCCCGGATCCCGCGGCCCAGCCATTTCCGCACCGGCATGATCCCGCTGGCAAGATTGATATTCGATTCCGGGCAGTGCACCAGCACAACGCCGTTGTCTTTGATCAGCCCCAACTCTCTATCCGTTAAATATATGCCGTGGGCCATCAGGGTGGGAGTCTGTCCGAACAGCCCGGAATCAAAATAAACATCCGAGTAGGTGGGACGGGACGGGAAAAGCTCCCTCACCCATTCCACTTCCCTGCGGTTTTCTGCAAGGTGTGACTGGACCGGCAAGTTGTACTTCTCCGCCAGTTCTCCTATCGCGGCCAGCAGCTTCCCGGAGCAGGAGGGGGCAAAACGGGGGGTGAGAATTGGTTTTACGAGAGGGTGCCCGCCGTACTGGATTATCAATTCCTCTGTTTCCTCAATGGAGACTTCCGTTTCTTCTCTCAGGAAACCGGGACAGTTCCGGTCCATGTTCACTTTTCCCACAAAGGCGCCTATCCCTTTTTCCTGCAGGATTTCAAATAGAAGTCCGGTGCTCTCTTTGTGAATTGTGGCGAATATACACGCCCTGGCAGTGCCCTGGCGGATCAGTTCATCCGCGAAAAGGGAATATGCTTCCCGGGCATACACCGGGTCGGAGAAACGGCTTTCCGCGGGAAAAGTGCAGTCGCTCAGCCAGTCGATTAGTTCCCGGTCCAGTCCCAACCCGCACTGGTAAAACTGGGCGGCGTGCACGTGCAGGTCCACAAAGCCGGGTAAAATCAACCGTTCGCCATAGTCTTTTACCGGCGCATGCCCGTATTTCTCCGGCAATCTTTCATAAATTCCCTCCACCGTTCCGTCTTCCACGACGATATGGCTTTTTGCACATATTTTGAGCTCTTCGGGCGACGGTGTAAATATAATGTTCCCCTTAAAAATTTGTTGCCCCATTGCTTCGCCTCCAGGTGAGCGGCATCATAATGATGGTGAAAAACGCGGGCAGGGCTTCCGTGAAGTCGTCGAAGCGAATGTTGACAACCTCCCCCATCATCAGCAAACCAACAATAATCAGGACCGGGGCGGTGGCCCAGGCCGGAATCAGCGCCACCAGGGGGGCAAAAATAACGGCGGCCAGAAAAAGAAGCGCAACCACAACGGCGGCGAGGCCGGTGCGGCCGCCTTCACTCACCCCGGCGGCGCTTTATGACCGTTTTCCTTAATTCACAATAAATTTATTTCCCGCTCTGCTCCATTCCCGGTTTCGCTGCGTTATCTTGATTATTTAAGGGTCTGAATGATTTTAACACCGTTTCTGCTGAAGACATTATTTCCGCGTACTCCTTTTGATCCGCCGGGCTATTATCATCATAAGGAGAACTGAAGGTAAAGACGGAAGCAAAAACCTTTCCGTCTATGACTCCGAGTTTTTCATATGGAAAGGGTTCGTTTTCCTTCTTTGAATCTTGCTCCCATTTGGCCACGCTCCCGTATTGTATTATATTGATGATCACCGGGTTCTGTATGGGCGCGTTTTTGGAAGCTGTCACGTGCCTGACCGTAAAACTGCCATTCTCTTCATTAACTTCCACTTTGCCTTTCCAAAACGCAGGAGCCTCCATGCTAAAGCCGTATTTTTCGCTGACAAGGCAAAGCTTCGGTTCCTCTACCTGGATCAGGTATTCGACAGTGTTGTCAGCGGTTGCAGACGCTTCTCCCTCCCATTCCCTGTAATATTTGAAAGTAATTTTCGTCCGTCCTGCCTGCAAAGCCTTGAAATCCCATATAAAGGTGCTTCCCGCACCGATCATGCCGGAATCCCGGACATTATATCCGGAGTCAAGTTTTACAACATCACCGTTTTCAATAGTGTAATGCCAGGTATAGCCTGTCGTCGAGTTTCCTTTCAGAATAACCCTGCCGGTCTCACCAGTATCTAATGTATTCGGAGTTCCAGATGCTTCAAGCAATTTTGCGCCACCGGCCAAAAAGCTGAAATCCGGTTTCAACATATCTTTCAATACAGAGAACTCAACCGGGAACTCCAGTATGCCGGCAGCATACGGGAAATATTCGTATTGCTGGAAATAGACCACCACCGCGCCGTTGGACAGGTAGAAATCCTGGTCTTCCTTAATCGTCTTAAAAGGCGCAAGCGGATTTTCAGGCAACAGACCCTCCGCCATCCTTTCTTTTATCTCCCCGCTGACAATGCCGCTTATGAACGAAACATAATCCGCGCCATTTTTGAACAGGTCCCCAAGCCTGTATTCTTCACCCGTTTTCAGATTGAAAGTGTGCGAAGTCTGCGCCGTCAGTCCGTGCGCCCCTCCGGCGTACTGGTAATTTACGAACACTACGCTTAAAAAGCCGTTTTGATTGTATTTAAGCCTGTAATCGAAGTATGTCTCGCATTTGTTCGGGCTGCCGGCATATCCGGAATTATCCTGCTCCATGGCGCCTGCGTTTTTAAGCCCCTCGTTCCTGGCGGCCCCGGCTAATTCCTTGAAGGTGGAATTTATGCCGTCCTGCACTACTTTGTCATCCAATCCTTCAATTTGGGGATACTGCAGGGTTATTTTGATTTTGTCGTTCTCAGAAGCTTCTTTTACCGTTTTTATTGAGATGGCGTTTTCCTTTATGCTTTCAAGTTCGATCTTTCCGCCCTGCCTGTCCCAGAAAACTTTAAGACCGAGGTTGCCGGAAAAGAAACCCGCTCCCATGTATGTTCTGTCTCCGACGATTGTGCCGCCGTCGTCTCCGCTGATATAGTAAACATGATCATTTGCGGTCACTTTGTTGTTCTGCAAATCAATCACAATGTTTTTACCGGGCTTAAAGACAGATACCGTGCCGTCCTTTTCCGACCAGCCTATTTTATAACCGAGGGCTTCACCAAGCGCCCGCAGCGGCAGATAAACATTACCTCCGTCAATATGGGCGGCGGCTTGCATTTTGACGCCGTTCAGCTCTATTGCAGGCCGGTTGTCAACTGCTGCAAAACCAAACGCAGGCGCAAGCAGGATGAGCAAAATAACGGCTCCAAGAATAACTTTTTTATACATAGCACTTATACTCCCTATGCTAATAATGATGTGCGGCCGGAAGTTATTGATGCCTGGCTCCTTTAGCTCCGAGCGCGCTGACGGCCACCGCGGCGGCTTCGGCCCTGGTGGCCCTGGCCCCGGGCCGCAAGGTGTTATCCGGGTATCCACTGATGATTCCGTTTTTCACCGCCGTGACTACGGAATCGTTCGCCCAGGGTGAAATATCGCTGCTGTCGGTAAAGGCAAGTTCCCCGGACACAGGGTTCAGTTTGGCGGCTTTAACGGTCATCGCGGCCATCTGCTCGCGGGTGACCGGCTCGTCCGGGCCGAAGCGGCCGTCGCCGTAACCGGCGACTATCCCGTAATTCGCCGCCGTGGAGATGGCCTCACCGGCCCAGTGCCCGGCCGTGTCGGCGAATACTTTGCCCTTTGCCGGCTTGAGTTGAAAAGCCTTGACCAGCACACTCACAAACTCGGCCCTGGTGATGTTTTGGTCCGGCCTGAAGGCTTGGCGTGTTTGTCCCGGCCAAATTTTCATTGCCTGTTTTCTCCCTGCGTGACAGCACCGGTTGCCGCCTCTTCTACTGCTTACCGCCGAGATGCCTTGCAAAGAAGTCAATGATTTTCGGCCAGGAATCCATGGACGCAGCCGCGTTTCCTTCCGGCGTGCCGCCGAGGTCTTCGATAAAACCTCCCGGCAGGGTCAGCCAGTATACGGTGGTGGGGGAATACGGCGTGCTGATTTGGTGTCCGGCATCACGGTAATGGAGATGCATGTCCGGGAACGGGTGCCCTTTTTCCCGAAGCCTCTGCATAATCATTTCCGCCATTTTACCGGACGGCCAGGCCCCGTCGCGGCCCCCCGAAACGAGCAAAACCGGCCCGTTGATGTTCTCCACTTTGATGGTTGCCTTTTCCACGGCCTCCTGGTTCTGCAGCGCATATTCATACAAGGGGGCGGTGGACCAGGGTTCTTTTTTTGCAACCGCCGCGAAATAGCTCCCGGCCAGTTCCTCGGTGAATATGGTGGGCACGAAGGAAAGCGGTTCCCCTTTATACGTCCAGGAAGACTGGTGATTCTTGCCGGAGTCCTTGCTGATCCCTTCGAAGACCACCGCGCTGGGGGACTTGGCCACCACGGCCTTGATTTGGGGATAATGGGAGGCTGCCAGCAGGGCCAGCTCCGCCCCCTTGGAAGCGCCCCACACGCCGATGGCGTCTTTGTCCACTTCAGGGCGGGACTCCAGCCACTCAATGGCCTTTCCGACAGTCTCCAGGGGTATGTTCACCAGGCTGTCCGGAAGCCCTTCCATCCCGAAATAGGCCAGGGCGAGGGTAACGTAGCCGTGGGAGGCGTAGATCGCCGCGGCGGGTTCGTAAGTGCCGCCGTCCGAACCGCCCAGCACGATAATGGCCGGCCGCCTGCCTTCCCCGGCAGGAAGGAAAAGCGTCCCCACCACTCCGGATTCGCGCACTTCCACCCTTTTGACGCCGGGCAGCAGGTAAAGCCTTTCCACCTCCTGCGCAAGGATTCTCTCCCCTTCAACCTCCACAGAGACTGTAATCATTTGCGGTTCCAGGCTTTTGGCAAACGTCCCCGCCGGCTTTACGCCGGCAACCGGGCGCAGGGACCAGAAAAGGCCGGCCGGGTCGGCGCCCTCGTAGCTGCCGGAAACGGGCGCCTGAACGGCGGGGTCCACCACCCCGCTCTGGTCCGCGTGGAAAACGGCGTGCGATTCCCATTTGATCCCTTTATTGTCCTGCTGTTCCGCCACCAGGGTCACCGGCGCACCGGGGGTTAACCCGGAGACTCTGATCTTCCAAGGTTCGCCGGCCAGGGCCTGCAGCGGGCTGATCTCCAGGGCCGGCGCGGTTTTATTCGAATCGCTTTTTTTCTCCATCTTGCCTTCCTCCTTATTGCCCGCGGCCCGGCTATCGCCGTCCGCCGCGTAGTTTACAACCAGCCGCCATTCCGTACCGTGCAGTCCCAGCGTGGTCCAGACCGACCTTTTGACCACCTGTTTTTGAGACGGCTGATCCGGGGGAGCGTAGGTCCCAACTCCGGCCCTGTCGGCAACTGTTCTCCTGGTCAGGGCGGGGAGTCCTGTGTAATCCTGATAAAAAGGGTCGGTAAAGACATTGCGGCCGATTTGTGAGCTGTCGCTGTCGTAAACGATATACCCGTCTTTCTGCACGGCCATCATTTCCGGCCGCTGCCCCTGCAGTTCCGGGACGGCAAAACTGGCAAAGAGCAGTTCCGGCCTGATCAGCAAACTGACCGAGCCGGTCAGTTCGTTTTGCCGGTTGAACACGGGCCGCTCCAGGTCCAATGCCGGAAAACCTTCCACCGCCGTGAACACGGAGCTGATGACCGGACGCCCGGTTTCCCGAAGCCTCTCCACCTGCTCCTGCCCGCTGATGTCGGAGCCGGCGAACTCGTGGTAGGCGGCGGGCTCAACGGCGGCAATCTTTCCATTTTTATCTACGGTAGAGGCGTCCGCCACATAAGGGTAGCGGGCCGCCAGTCCGCTCAAGATCCGGCGCGCTTCCTCCCCGTCCAGGCCGGTCCGGGCCAGTTCCCCGGCCGCGGCGGCCAGGTCCCGGTCCATCCGGTCCAGCTCGTTCTGCACGTCGCGCTGCAGCTCAAGGACCGGGGCCGGAAAACCGGCGCCGGGGTCTTTCAAAAAGAGCGAAAGAACCCGGGCCGCGCCATCCCACTGCTCTTGCGCGCCGGTGGCTTGCAAAATGATTTCTGCCGGCACAACCAGCCTGCCCCGGTCTATTTCGGCGGCAACCGGCATCGGATATTCCCGGCCGTTGATCCGGGCATATTGTGTTCCGGCGGTCACGGCAAGTGTCGTTCCCGGCAGGCACGCCACCGCCGTACCGGTTTCGCCGGACCAGGATACCTTTGCTCTCATGGCCTCCAAAACCGGCCGCATGGGAAGCAGGAACCGGCCCTCTTCCAGGCGCGGGGACACGTCGAAGACGACCGGCCGGCCGTTCAGTTTCACGCTGAAGCCGGTGCCGGCGGCCGGCCCGGAAGGCGCGGCAGAGGCCGCAACCTGGACGCTGTCCTGCCGGGGCAAAGCCCCGGCTTCGCCTTCCTGCGCCATTGCCCGGCCGCCAACCGCTGCCAGCAGGGATAGTGTCAGAACCAGGAGAAAGAAAACCCGATGGTAAATCTTGTTTTTCACTTGCAAAGCCTTCCTTCCCGAAAGATATGCAGGACAAAGATTTGGCCGGCAATCCGGCCCGTCGGCCGGATTGCATATTCCAAGGTAATGCCGGCCATTATGGGTCAGTTACTTACACATTACCCTACCCTGCCCGTGGTATCCTTTCCGTGGTATTCTGGTAGACAGGATCGCAAATAGGATAGGAATATACATTTTGGCCAGAACAGCCAGCCCCACCCGCAACAACTTCCAGCTGTTCATCAGTCAATTCGTCGGGATTCAGCGGCAGCACCAGGTACAGCACCTGGGGCGACTCTTCAAATACCTTGATTTCAATCTCATCAGGGACCCGGACGCCCAATTGCCCAAGGGCCTCTTTGGGATTGTCCATCAATGCTTTCCTGAAATCTTCATCTGATTGCGCTTTCATAATGATTTGTTCCTCGAACTCTTTGCGGCTCACAGGTTTCTTTTCGTTTCCACTCATTTTTGTTTGCCTCCGGGAATTTTTTAATTGAAGCCATTCCGGCCCGCCTTGGTCTATTATGGGTTAATACGTTGCGACTTGTTTTTCATTGCATTGGGGCCTGTCCTCCTGTCCCACCGCTCATAGCGTGGTCCACATCGGCAAAAACAGGGGGGAAATTGTCAAAAGCCGTCCTTCCACACCAGTACGGGTCAACGGTTAATGTAATCGAGAGCGCGCTCCAGCACCGCTGCGGCTTCCGCCCGGGTCACGTGCCCGGACGGATCAAAATAGTCCGATTGCCTGCCACACACGATACCGGCTTCCACCGCCGCGGCCACAGGTATTCTGGCCCAACCGGAAATTTCATCCTGGTCGTAAAACCTGGCGATGGCCGCGTTCACATTAGAGGCTTCCGCAGTAAAGCCCGCCGCCCGAACCGCCCTGACGGCCATCACCGTCATTTCTTCACGGCTGACCTGATAACCGGGGCGGAACGAGCCGTCTTCATAGCCGCAGACCAGACCGGCCTTTGCGGCGGCCCCGACCACACCCGCGAACTGCTGCCCGGGAAAGACATCGGAAAACCCGGCGGCGGACTCATCGCCGGCCAGGTCCAGGGCGCGCGTCAGCAAGCCGGCAAATTCGGCGCGGGTAATGTAACCGGTATTTTGAACATTCTTGATTCTCCCTTCTATTTTGGCGGTAATATGGCCGGTCTGCCTTATGTTTTCAGCCAAGGCGTCTCTGAGCAGAATGTGGGTACCGGAGAATTTGATGGTTTTACAAACGGAAAACCCGTCACCGCCCGCTGCCACATAGTCGTTGACGGCAACCCTGTACGTCCTGGCCGTGTCTGCCATGTCCACGGGAGTGCCGTCGGATTTGCTGATACTCTCGATCCTGCTGCCGCCGGGCGCGCCGGGGTTATAGGCAAAGGTCAGGCCGGCCGTCTGGATGCCTTTGCCGCCGTCGCCCACGGCTTGTTCCAGCAGCGCCTTGATCTGGGCGCCGGTCAGATCGGCGGTCATAATGAAATCGCCAAAGGGTAGAAAGGTATAGAGTTCACCCATGGTTACATCGCCCCGGGGAATGTTAACCCGGATAGCGCCGCTGTTGATAAAGGCAAAATCGGCGTTGACTTTCGCTTTCATCACATCGCAAAGCCAGTTGCCGGCCGTCGACTCGCCCCAGGGATATTCCGCCTGGGCGATGGTCAGGGCGGTGCCGGCCGTGCCCAGCACCTGTCCGGCGAGTGGAATCGCCCTGGTTTTGGCGGCGTCAACGATGGCGGACACGGCCTGATCGACGACCGGAGCCGCGGCCTTGTAACCATACGGGGGAATTGTGCTGGATGTGTCGCAATCAATATAGGAAGTATTGAAGGTAAGCCTGCCGTCCTCCTGCATGACAATTTTCAAGTCGATAAAGCCCTTGCCGTAACAGCCGGCAATGGCCACCGGCGTGCCGTTGGCGGCGGTTGCCGCAACCACGTTATGAGTGTGCCCGCCCAGAACGGCGTCAACAACGCCTCCGGCGCCTCCCAGCCGGCCGGCCACCTCAAAGACCGGTCCAGTCCTGGAATCATAATTATCGCCGGCATGGATCAGGGCAATTACAATTTGGGCCCCTTCCGCCCTGGCTTCTTGAGCCGCCCGCCTGACATTGTCCACTATGCTGCCGGCCTCATAATCTTTGAACTGCTCCGGCTTTACAAGGTCCGGCAAATCCTCGGTGACGGCGCCGACAATGGCTATCTTTACCCCGTCCCTTACAAAAATTTTGTATGGTTCGAACACAAGGCTGCCGTCGCCTTTGTAAAACAAGTTGGAACAAATAACCGGATAACCGGCGGCTCCGGACCCGGTCACGGTATCCAGGCCCCAGTAGAATTCATGGTTGCCCAACGCAGAAACCGCCACCCCGATATTATTAAAGACATTCATCACCGGTTCGCCTCTGAGCAGGTTGGACACCGCCGACCCCTGATAATTGTCGCCGCCGGAAACAATCAGGGTCCGCCCGGGGTTGCCGCCGGCAATGTCTTTAATGTTTTTGGCCATCACCGCGGCCACCGGGTTGCCTCCGGTGTCTTCCAGCATACCGTGAAAGTCGGCAATCTCAATGATGTCAAAAACTTTATCGCCTGGAGCGGCAAAGGCGGCAGTGCAGGGCGCAACCAGAGTAAAAACAAGCGCCAATAGAGTAATGGCCGCCAATCCTGGAGATTTCCTGGAAATAAACATTGGTTACCCTCCCTTAGTGCATTTCGATTATTTTATTATTGAGAAATAGTCATAATCATGGTTTTTTTGTTTTCACTCATTTTGCCCGCCTGCTCCTCAATGTGGTATTCGTACCCATGGCCGTATTCAGCTTATCTTAAAAAATATTTTTAAAGAATTTTGTTTCTTAAAAGCTTGTTCCCACTCTTCCAGGGGAAAAATCCCGCTTACCAGTTTATCCACGGCCACAAGCTTTCTCTCCAAGAGCCTGATCGCAGCAGCCAGCGGACCACAGCGGGAACCGATCGGGGTTATTTCATTGACCACCCAATCCGCCGGTGATACTGTCGCGCTGCCATGATAAGTGCTTTGTAAGACAATAGCCCAGTCCATCATAATTTCCGGTGCACAACTCCACTACGGTCTGTCCCAGCTGCAGGTCCGGCTATCCGTCTCACAGGTATAACCGCAGCAGGAGCCGCCGGACACCAGTTCAAGTTCCTCGTCCGTCAGCTCGGCGGTGGCCTGCTCCAGTTCCTCGCCGGTAAAGTCGTAACCCAGCCCCCGGGCCCACCGCCGCCGCTCTTCCCTGGTCTGAAAACACGCCGCCTGCCGCAAAAGGTCCGGCTCGTTTTTTACCCGTTTGATGAATTCCCTTGCCTTCTCAATGGACATTGTTTTTTCCTCCCCTCGTTTTTTAGGCCCGCTCCGCCCCCGGGGTTAAAAATCCAGGGGGCTGTTTGCCTTAAAATTATGCCATTTTTGGCAGGTTTGCTTCTGCTTTTAGATTCTTTTCCCGGTGGTAGCGCGCCCGGACGTAATGCTCCAGGCTGTATTTCCACTCCCCGCAGGCCGGCCTGTCCTTGTTGACGAACATGGCCCGGTAGCCGCAGCCTCCCATGCAGACGGGCAGCACCTTGCAGGCCAGGCAGTCCGCGTACTCGAAAGGCTCCCAGGTAAGCCAGCGGATTTCGCGCATCCGTTCATCCTTGCCGCGTTGTTTGAAACCAACAATATTGCCGATGCGGGCCGGCTTGTCGCCGATCTCGGACCAGCACTTGTACATGTCGCCGTCCGGGTCGAGCACGAAGGCGTTCACCCGGTTGGCCCCGCAGGCGTGGGCGATCCCTGGATAGTAGGGGGGTTGGCCCGTCTTGAAACCCCTTTGCCGCAAGGTCTCGCGGAAGGTCTGGTTAAACGCGGTGAATTCTTCCATGGTGGCGCAGGAGCTTTCGATGGACTTGCAGCCCGCCGTGTCGGCGTGAACGTGGCCCAGGTGGACGGAGATGTCTTGCAGGTTGTTTTCTTCAAGTAGATCCAGGAGTTTTAACGCCTCTTCCATGTTGGAGCGGTCCACGTTGATGCGCAGGCCTACTTCCATCCCATTGGCCGCCAGGAGCTTGACACCTTCCAGAATCCTGTCGAATGTCGGGCCGTTGCCGCCTTTCAACATCCGGCGGCGGTTGTGCGTCTCCGGCGGCCCGTCGAGGGTGATCTGGAAAAATTTAATCCGGCTGTCCTTCAGCTTTTGCACCAGGTCCGGGTCTTCCGCCAGCAGGTAGCCGTTGGTGATCATCCCGGCGGAGTAGGCTATCTTGTTCTCTTCGGTGACGGCGATTATTTTTTGCGACAGATCAAAGATGATCTCCCGGCCCAAAAGCGGCTCACCGCCGTACCAGGTGATGTAAACGGCTTTTACCGTTTTGGCCGCCTGAGCGATGAACTTCAGCAGTTCTTCCCGCACGTGCTCCGGCATGAAGGCGTTTTGCCCGTCCCGCCGGTCCCCGTTCTCCCCCGCCTGTTCGTAGCAGTAGGTGCAGGCGAAGTTGCAGCGCAGGGTGGGGGCGACGGTAAAGCCGATTGCCATGCGGTTGTATTTGTTGCTGTTATAGGCAAACTTCAGGATTTTCAGCTCGTCGGCCGCGTCGTCCAGGACGAAGCCCCCCTGCTTCAGCCCTTCGGCAAAGCGCCTTGCTGCATCAGGCAGGGTGTCGTAATCGAAGCGGGGAAGGTCCAGCAAATCCAGGTGCGTCTTCTCCACCTCGGCCAGGGCGGTGGTGAGGCTGTTGAAGATCATGACCTTCGCCGGGTCGTCCGCGGGCCAGATAAAGTTATACATGGACGGTTTCACTTGTTTCAGCCCTCTCTTATTTTTCATAAACAAATCTAAAAAAGTCTTTCCCCGCCATAACCCAGCCCCCGGGCCCACCGCCGCCGCTCTTCCCTGGTCTGAAAACACGCCGCCTGCCGCAAAAGGTCCGGCTCGTTTTTTACCCGTTTGATGAATTCCCTTGCCTTCTCAATGGACATTGTTTTTTCCTCCCCTCGTTTTTTAGGCCCGCTCCGCCCCCGGGGTTAAAAATCCAGGGGGCACGGCGGACGTATAACCACATTGTTTTGATAGAGAAACTCCCAGTCTTCACCGGTCAGCCGGCCGGCCGCGTCTAGCAGCGTCTCCGCCGTCTGCCCGAACTGCCGGCAATAGGCCGGATCGGGCCGGAAGGGGCTGCCGGTGGAGGCGATGTTGGCGTACGCGCAGCCGCCGCCGCAAACATACTTGAGCCAGCACCGCCGGCATTCCTCGCTTTCGGTGACGGGGCTTTCGTGGAACAGTCCCCGGGGCGGGTCTTCCGCCCCGTCGACGCCGCCCAGCAGGTATTCCCGCAGGCCTACGAAGCGGTGGCAGGGATACAGTCCGCCGTCCACGTCCACCGCCAGGTAGTTGCGCCCCGCGCCGCAAAAAAACAGCCGGCGGGTCATGAACGGCGCTCTGCCGAAGGAGGTGACCAGAGACAGGTCCCGGTCCTTGAGCTGCCGGGCGGCCTCCGCCGGGTCGCGCCGTTTCACCGCCGCCACGAAGGCCTCTGCTTCCCGCCGCAAACCGGCCGCCCGCTCCCGCTCCCGCCGGAAAAGAGCTTTTTCCGGCGGAGCGCCGGTCAGCAGGCGCCCGGAAGCCGGGACCAGGTGGCAGTTTTGAAATCCCATTTCCTTAAGCGCCGCCAGCACCCCGCCCGGATCCGTCTCCCCGTACAGGGTGGCCCGGCCGCAGGCCCGGGGAAAGGCGGAAAGCAGTTGTTTTATGCGCGGCGCCACCGCCGCATAGGAAGGGCTGCCGTCTTTGAACGGGCGGTTCCTGTCCTGGTCTGCCGCTGTTCCGTCAAAACTGATGATTATTTGAAACTGGTTGGCCCGCAAAAAATCAATTGCTGCCTTGTCAGCCAGCGAAGCGTTGGTGGTGACGCTGAAGGCAAATGTCTTGCCGCTTCGCTCACCCGCCTGTTTGGCGTACTCCACCGTCCTTCGGATAACCGGCAGGTTTAAGAGCGGCTCGCCGCCGAAAAAGGACAATCCCAGCTTCCGGTTGCCGCCGCTGTGGCGGACCAGCCAGTCCACGCCGCGGCGGGCGGTTTCCGCCGTCATCAGCCCGCCGCCGCCGTAAGATCCCGCGTTGCCGTAACAATAAACGCAGGCCATATTGCACTCCTGGGCCACCATGAGACAGAGGGTGCTGGTGCGGGCGGCGGCGCCGGCCAGCCACCCGGCCGCCGCCCGGCGGTCCCTCTCCAGCCGGGCGTCCCCGTCCGGGAGGATTTTCCCCCGCTCCCCCGCCAGCAAGCCTGTTTTCACCAGGGCGCCGCGCACGTCGTCCGGCGGCTGGACACGGGGGTCGCCTTCCCAGGCGGCGAGAAAAGCGGCCGTCCTGTCGTCCAGCCGGGCGCAGCGGAAGCGGTCGGTATTCACCACATAGCTCCGCCCTTCCACCGTGAAGCGGTGGTACGGCGCCAGCCGCAGGCTGTATTTTCCCGCAGATTCGGGAGCGCATGGCGACATAACGCAGTTCCTCCTTCGCGGCCGGCCGGTCGTTTTTTTCACGCCTGCCGGCCCGGCAAAACGCCGATCTCATGCAAAAAAGCCCTATCATCGTCCGAACATTCGGCAAACACCCGGATGCCTGTTTCGATTCTGGCCCGCCGCAGGCGGCAGGTGTCCGGGTTGGCCCGGAAAATGGAGCCGGTGCGGCCCAGGTGCTCCACAACGCAGCCGCCTCCGCAGTAATAACGCGCCCAGCACGACCGGCAATCCTCGCTGTGGATGAGCAGGCTTTTATGGTGCAGTTCCCCCCGGAAACCGTCTTCGGCGACCGAACCCAGCCGGTATTCCGGCAGCGCCAGGAAGCGCGGGCAGGGATACAGGTCGCCGTTGGCCGCCACCGCCAGCAGCTGCCGGCCTGCGCCGCAGGAAAACCACCGCCGCCGGACCGGCGCGCCCGCCCGGGCCAGCTGGAACATCTGCCTTACCACCTCCATGAATGCGCCGTCCACGGCAATCCTTTGCAGGGCGGCCGCGTCCCGCTCCCGCGCGGCGGCCAGGAAGCGCTCTCCCTGGCGGCGCAAATGCGCCGCCATTTGCCCGGAAGAGGCCGCTTCGTCGTTTTTCTTGCCTTCCGCCAGCAGCGAGCTGGACACCTTTTCCATGCGGCACTGCCGGAAACCCAGCCGCCGGGCTGTTTGGAGCACCAGATCCGGGTCGGTGCCGGCATAGAGCGTGGAGCGGAGCGTAGCGTCCGGGCAGCGCGCCAGCAGTTTCCGGATTCTTCCGGCAATCAGGCGGAACGAGCGCCCGCCGCCTTTCAGCGGCCGGTTGCGGTTTTGCACGGCGGCCGGCCCGTCAAAGCTGACGGTAACCTGGACCTGGTTGGCGGCCAGAAAATCAATGACCGGTTCGGTCAAGAGCAGGCCGTTGGTCATGATGCCGTAGCGCACCCGCTTGCCGGCGGCTGACGCCCGCCTATCGGCGTAGGCGGCGATTTCTTGCATCAGCGGAAAGCGGAGCAGCGGCTCACCGCCAAAAAATCCTATATTAACCGTTTCCGCATCCGCCGAGTTGCGCATCAGCCAGTCCACAGCCCGGTACGCCACTGCTTGGGACATCTGATTTTCCCGCGCGGCGGGGATTTCTCCCTGGCAGCAATACCGGCAGGCCATGTTGCAGGCATAGGTCAGCATCAACACCAGGGTGTCCGGCGGGGCAAACCGGAACCCCTTCTGTCCAGGCGGCTCCAGCGGAACCCCCAGCCGGTTCAGAACCGGCCCAGCCGGTCCGCCCCGCCTTACCGCCTCAGCCGCTTCCGGAGCAATCCCGGCGAACCGCAGGTAATCCGTGCTGACCGCATAACTGGCACCTTGAACCGCAAACAGGTGAAGGCGCGGATCGGTCAGGCCCATATCAAGCACCTCCCGCCTTTTCTTCCGCCGCCGGCCGCACTCCCGCCAGGAACCGCCGCGCGGCCGGAGCGGCAGCCGTTACGTCCAGCAGCGTGAAGAAGTCATAGGAATTAAACTCGCCGTCATAGTATGGTTCTCCGCACACCCAGCTGCCGCCGCGCAGATAAAACTGCAGAATGGGAGGAATGAGCCGTTTCACCTCGTCGTCGGCCGGCCGCCCGCCCGCGGGATTGAGCAGTCCGGCGGGAACGATACCTGGCGGCAGCGGTTGGACGCGCAGGATATCGGGGGAAAAATGGCGGGCCCGGAAATACTGATACAGTAAAGCCAGTTCACGGGATGTCCGGGCCGGCACACAGGAGCAGCCAAACACGTAGCGGATTTTCGCCTGCCGCAGGTATGCGGCCATGCCCCGCCACAACAGGGCGAATACCGCGCTGCGGCGGTGCCCGCGCGCCACGCAGGCCCGGCCTATTTCCAGCTTCCGGCCCGCCAGGCGCAAAACGGCGTCCATTGCAAATTCCCGCCGGGCGTAGTAATCGCCTGCCGCCGACGGGTTGAGCCGGTACGTGGCCACCACCCGCCCCGTATCCCGCGTTTGCACGATCATGTGGTCGCACAGCGGATCAAACCGGTCGGTATCAAGGCCCGACGGCAGCGGCGCGTTAAGCATCTCCACCCGGAAAACCTCATGGCGGAGCCGCAGCGCCTGCTCTATTTCCGCCCTGGTTTCGGCCGTTTTTACTATGTACAGGCCGGTTTCAAACTGCACGCTTGTTTTAATGGTCCCCCACCGCCAATCACCCGGCATTGAAGATCCCGGTTGCCGCTTATGGCCGGCACCCGGGCCACCCCTGCTTCAGCGCCGGGCAGCCGGCAATCAGTTTCCCGGCGGGTCATGGGTTTCTTTTCATTTTCACTCATTTTGTCTGCCTCCCTGTTCTTTAAATCCGGCCCGGTCCGGTAATCCCGGCTCGCATTGGCTTAGCATATGTTAGTACGTTGCGGTTGGATCTTTATTTATAAAGCCTCATTCAGACAACCCATAAAACTATCAACAACGCCCGCCGGTATCGAAAAAAATCATGCCGGATTTAATTTGCCTTTTTAGTTTGTTAATACGTCACGGCTTCTTTTTCATTACACAACTTTCGCTATAATCTCTTGGGATTTGACGGCGGCGGTTTCAACCGGGGCAAAAAAAAAGCCCCCGCCGGTAAGGCCGGTGGAGGCCGGTGGAGGCCGGTGGAAAGTATCGGCGCCATCAGCGGCAGAACCGCCCCATCACCACCCTGTTCCCCGTGCCGGAAAACGACGGGCGGATGCGGGAATTTTCCGCTGCGTAAAGCCGGGCGCATGGCTCGGGGCCGTGATGGTGCATCTGCTCCTTTACGCCGTCGCGCTCGAGTTCCTGGTAGGCCCGGGCCGTGGTGTTGGGATTGACGGAAAGTCAAGCGCAAATTCGCGGATCGCGGAAAGTAAATTTTACGGTTTTGTTTCTTACAGCAAAGCCCCCGGCGCCGTCAAGGGCGCTCAAATGGTGCTGGAAAAAGCGGAGCAGGCCGCGGATGAAGGTGATTACCAAAGAGCGCTGGAGCGAAAATCTGTTCCGCAACCGGGTAGAAAAAGGATATAACCAATCGCAAGAGGAAGGCGGCGAACTGGTGGGGGTGATGGGCATCCAGCACGTCCGGGACGTGACCCTCATATCAGGCACGCCTACGTCCGCACGGCCAAACGAAACAGGGGCATAGGCGGGGAGCTGCTGTCTTTCCTCCGCAGGCAAACCGCCCGCCCGGTTCTGATCGGCACCTGGGCCGCCGCCTTCTGGGCGATCCGCTTTTACGAAAAGCACGGTTTTAAGCCGGTCGCCCCGGATGAAAAGGACCCGCTGCTGAAAAAATACTGGTCGGTCCCGGACCGTCAAATCGAAACCTCCGTGGTCCTGGCGGAACAGGAATAGATTTTGTAAGCACTCCTTTACCACGACAATTTCATCGGCCTGCAGGTTGCGGCCGAAGGGGCCGTTTGCAAGGCCTCCAGTATTTGCTGCAAAGCCTGGTCCGGTGCCGGTTTTGTGCTGAATTTCCGGACGGACCCCGCCGCGGCGGTACTATTTTCATGCCGTTTTCAGGAGCAGGACAGCCGTCCGTGAGAACGGCTGTCCCGCCCGGCGGCAGTTACCGCCTTCTTAATACGATCGCGATGAAATTCAGGTATTTGCCGCCGCCGGCTTCCATGGACTTCCGGTCGCCCCGCGCGTATTCGTTGTCGCAGGCAAGCCAGTCGTTCCATACCTCCTCGTTGCTTTCCATTTCATGGATGGACAGAATGTCGACGCCGCGGGTTTGGCTTATGATGTTTCTCCAGTAGTCTGCGTCATGAATGGTGTCTAGCTGCTCCGGCGTCCAGGAAAGCAGCAATTCCGGCGGAAGCTGAGCGTGGCAATCCTTTTTCATCCCGGGAATGCAGATGTAAATATATCCGCCGTGCTTGACAAGCGGAAGGAGATGCCTGCCCAGGTACTCCGGATCCCGTCCGAAATACTGGTAGGAATCGACGCTGACAACCGCGTCGAAAAATTCTTCCGCATACGGAAGCGCCGTCGCGTCCGCGTGAATCGGGATGATCCGGTCGCCGCTCAGTCCCATCCGGTCGAAGAACTGCCTGTTTTCCGTCGCGCTGATCCAAAGGTCGGTGGCAAAAACACGAAACCCGTATTCCTTGGCCAGGAAAACGGAGGTTACGCTGCGGCCGCAGCCGAGATCCATAACGGTCGCGCCGTTTGGTATCTGATGATCGAGCAGCAGTTCCTCGGTCAGTTTAACGGGGTTCGGCCCCATGAGCAAATCGTTAATAGCCCTGGTGCTGTATTTTTCGGACCTTATATATTTCATGGCGAAAAATCCTTTCCAAGTTAATGTGATGAGGTTTATACCAAAAAGCGGAACGCCGCGACCGCACGGAACAGAAAACGGGTGCCACACGATACGGCACCCGGAAGGGCATAAAAATACCCTTTTGCGCCGTCCCGTACGGAAGGATTACTGCGCAGCAAAGCTAAGCGGCGTTATGCCGCTTTACAGCCCGGCTTTACAATAATGCGCGTTCCTTACGGGACAATCTCCCAAAAGGCACTTCCCATTTAATAGATTTAGATCAAGTATAGCACCGGACAGCGGAAACAGTCAACGGGTTAAGAGTCCGTATTTTTGGATAATACATCCTTTGAAGACCCCGCAAAATTCGATATGCGCCGGGAAATGGCCAAAGGTGCATAGCCGGACTAACGGACGAAAAGGATTTGGATGAAACTTTTTGGGAACGCCTCATCGACGAGATGAACAGTTTATTTGCCCTGGTGCGTTTCGGCATCCAGGGCTGACCGGGCCGCCGGGCGGACTGCCCTGGGCATTGGGCGCTGAACACCGGGCATTGTAAAACATGGGGTTTTTTTCAAACAATCCGCAGGAGGGGACCTGTATGAATTCTTTTGTGCTTTGGTTCCGGGAAATTGACAGAACAAAGCTCGCAGCCGTCGGGGGCAAGGGCGTCAACCTGGGGGAACTCTCAAGGATTGCAGGAATACGGGTCCCGGAAGGGTTTTGCGTCACCACCGAAGCGTATAAAAGAACCGTCAGTCAAAACCCGGAGTTTAACGCTTTGCTGGACCGGCTTTCGGCGCTCAAAGCGGACGACAGGGAAGGGATCGGCGAAATCAGCGCGCAAATCCGCAGGCTCATCGAAGGGACGGGCATTGCCGCGGACATGGCGGAAGAGATTGCCCGCCGGCTGGCCGAACTTGGCGAGGAGAGCGCCTTTGCCGTGCGCTCCAGCGCCACGGCCGAGGACCTGCCGCAGGCCTCCTTTGCGGGCCAACAGGATACCTATTTGAACGTCAGAGGGAAGGATGCCGTCCTGCGGCACGTCAGCAAGTGCTGGGCGTCGCTGTTTACGGACCGGGCGGTGGTCTACCGCCTGCAGAACGGCTTCGACCACCGCAAGGTCTACCTTTCCGTCGTTATCCAGCGGATGGTTTTCCCGGAAGCGTCGGGGATCATGTTTACGGCCGATCCCGTCACCTCCAACCGGAAGGTGCTGTCCATCGACGCCGGCTTCGGCCTGGGCGAGGCGCTGGTCTCCGGCCTGGTGAACCCCGACAACTACAAGGTGCGGGAGGGCAGGATCGTCGATAAGAAGATACCCGCCAAAAAAACGGTCGTCCACGCAAAGGGCGATGGCGGCACGGAAGTGCGGGAGATCGAGCCCGGGCGGCAGAATGCGCAGGTGCTGGCAGATGAACAGATCCTTGAGCTCGCGCATTTGGGCAGAAAAATCGAGGCGCACTTCGGCCGCCCGCAGGACATAGAATGGTGCCTTGCCGGCGGCGAGCTCTCCATTTTGCAGAGCCGTCCCATCACCACCCTGTTCCCCGTGCCGGAAAACGACGGGCGGATGCGGATCTACGTATCGTTTGGGCACCAGCAGATGATGACCGACCCGATCAGGCCGCTGGGGATGTCCTTCTTCCAGTTTTTAGCCGGGAATTTTCCGCTGCGGAAAGCCGGTGGAAGGCTGTTCTGGGACGTAACGCACGACCTGGCTTCGCCCGTCGGCCGCAGGATTGTGCTCAGCATGATGAGCAAGAGCGACCCGCTGATCGTAAACGCGATTAGAAGTCTAATGCGGCGGAAAGGTTTCCTGTCATCGCTGCCGCGCGGGAAGAGATCCATCAGCATGCGAACCGAGGGAATGTCCTGGGCGCTGCTTTTTCAGATCTTCAAGGTCTACCGTAAAAACGACCCGGCGGTCGTTCAAGATGCCGTTGCCCGTTGCGAGGCGTCGATTAACGAACTGCGGCAAAGGATCGCCGACGTCTCCGGAGATGGTTTGTTTGCCTTTATTCTGGAAGACCAGAAGCAAACGAAGGCAATGCTGTACGATCCGCGCGGCTACGGAGCGATCATGGCCGGGGTGCTGGCATCGGTTTGGATCAATAGCAAAATGGAAAAATGGCTGGGCGAAAAGAGCGCGGCGGATACCCTTGCCCAGTCCGTGCCCAACAACGTCACTTCCGAAATGGGTCTGGCGCTTTTGGACGTGGCGGACGTCGTCCGGCAGCACCCGGCGGTAATCGAATATTTTCACCGCGCCGGCGACGAGACCTTTTTTGCAGATCTGGCCGAACTGGAGGGGGGCGAGGAAGTCGCCCGCTCCCTGCGGGCGTTTCTGGAAAAGTACGGCATGCGCTGCTCCGGGGAGATCGACATCACCAGGCCCCGCTGGAACGAACGGCCCACCGCCCTTATTCCCGCGATCTTGAGCAACGTAAAAAACTTCGCGCCGGGCGCCCGCGGCGTCATCTTTGAAGAGAGGCGGCAGGAAGCGGAGCAGAAGGAGAAAGAGCTTTTGAGCCGCCTGGAGCGGCTGCCCGGCGGCAGGCGCAAGGCGAAAAAGACAAAGAGGATGATCAGCCTTCTGCGCAATTACATCGGTTACCGGGAAATACCCCAAGTACGCCCTCGTCAGGCGTTACTGGATCTACAAGCAGGCGCTGCTGAAGGAGGCCGCCGGTCTGGTGGAAAAGGGCCTCCTCCGGGCAAAGGAGGACGTTTACTACCTGTCCTTTGAGGAATTCCGGGAGGCTGTGCGCACGGGCCGGCTGGATTACGGCGTGATCAACAAAAGAAAAGAGGAATACGAAGTCTACGAGAAGCTGACGCCGCCCCGGGTGATGACCTCCGAGGGCGAGGTCGTCCCCGGCGAATTCAATCCCGGCAAGATCCTTAAAGGCGCTTTGCCGGGCATACCCGTTTCCTCCGGCGTCGTCGAAGGCCGGGCGCGGGTCGTCTTCGATTTCGCGGACGCCACCGTAGAGGACGGCGATATTCTGGTCACCAGATTTACCGACCCCAGCTGGACGCCGCTGTTCGTATCGGTCAGGGGCCTGGTGACGGAAGTGGGCGGGCTGATGACCCACGGCGCCGTTATTGCGCGCGAGTACGGCCTGCCGGCGGTGGTGGGGGTCGACAACGCCACGAAGCTAATCAAAGACGGGCAGCAGATCCGGGTGAACGGGACGGAAGGGTACGTGGAAGTGCTGTGACGAGCGCCGTGCCCGTTATTACTCCACGGTTTATACATCGTGGCGGTTGCTTAACATTGTTGCTTTAAAACAAACCGCACCATAATCTTCTATATATCGCCCGGTAAAGACGGTGGAGGCCGGTTCAATCAAGATGGATTAATTGTAATACAAATACTTTTAAAACCTGCCTTTACTAATTCAGTCCGCCTTTCAACCGCCGGACGGTTTCCAGGTCCAGGCCGGTTATCTCCGCAACGACGTCTTCCGGCAAACCCTTTTTCAGGGCCGCCCGGGCAGTTTCCAGTTTGCCTTCTTTTATTCCTTCCTTTATCCCTTCTTTTATGCCTTCCTTTATGCCCTCCGCACGGCCTTTTTCATGCCAGCCGGTGGTAATCTGCATGATGGCCTCGGCCTCCTCTCTATCAATCTTACCCAGTTCCAGGCTGAATTCTTCCTCTTCTTTCCGGTTCAGCTTCAGATAAGCCTCGAAGAAACCGCCCAAAAGCTCCGCCCGCGCCGGATCCAGTTTCATCCGGGCCAGCATGCGCATGAATTCCAGCCTGACTTTTACTCTTTCTTCCGCTTTGAAGCTCATTTTACTCAACAGCGCCGCCGCCACCGGATTATCGCCGGCCGCATAATCCCGCCATGGAAGTTTTCTCAGCTGCACTAGGCCAGCTGCCGCCGGGCCAGCTCCGCGAAGAAACCGCCCCGCTCCATCAATTCTTCATAGGTGCCGCGCTCCACCACCCTGCCCTTGTCCATGACCAGTATTTGATCGCAGTTGACAACAGTGCTGAGGCGGTGCGCGATGACGATCCGGGTTGCTTTCAATTGCTCAAGGCTTGCGCTGACAATGGCCTGGGTCCGGTTGTCCAGGGCGCTGGTGGCCTCGTCAAAAAAAATTATTTTGGGCCTGTTGACGATGGCCCTGGCAATTAACAACCTCTGCCTTTGCCCTCCGGACAGGGTGGCGCCCCCTTCACTGACCAGCGTGTACATGCCCATGGGCATGTCCCGGATATCCTGGTCAAGGCCGGCCATTCGCGCGGCCTCCCAGGCGTCGTCCATGGTCAGGTGATAGTTGGCGCCCACAATGTTGGAGTATATATCCCCCGACATCAGCTGGCTGTTTTGCAAAACAACCCCCAGCTGCCTGCGCACCGAGCCAATATCGAGCTTTTCCAGCGGCCGGCCGTCGTAAAAAACCTGCCCCGCGACGGGTTTTTCAAACCCCAGCAGGATCCGGAGCAGCGTGGATTTCCCGCTGCCGGAAGCCCCCACGATACCCACGAAATCGCCTTCTCCCGCCTGCAGTGAAACATCGTCCAGGACCAGGGGGCCGTCTTCCCTGTAGCGGAACGACACGTGGCTGACTTCAATGACTCCGGTCAGTTCGCCCGCGTCGCTTTTGGCCTCGTCATATTCCGGCAGTGTCTCCAGTATCGGTTTTGATCTCTCAAACAGGGGAATAATCATGTTAACGGAGAGAAAGGACTGGCAAAGCACCGTCATGGAACCCATGAAGCTGACCAGGGCCGAGTTGAAGGCTACAAATTTACCCGTTCCCAGCGTGCTGCCGGTCAAAGATACCGCGGCGTAAAAAACCGCCATGGAGGTGATTACGGGTAGGACGGCCTGGAAGGAGCTCAACTGGACGGCTAACATTCTGCTTTTATATTCCATTCTTCGCTGTTCGCTGAACTCCCTGGTTATTAAATAAAACGCCCTTTTTTCGGCCCCGGCGACCCTGAATTTGGTTATTCCGGTCAGAAACTGCAGGATCAGGCCGGAAAGCCGGTTGGACATGCCGACCACCAGCCGCTCGTAACCCACCTGGCGGTAGCCCAGCACCGCCATGATCACCGTGACCACCAGGATAAAGACGGTTGACACCGCGGCCAGTTTGACACTGTAATAGAACAGCAGGCCGAAATTGAACAGGGAGAAGAAGCTGGAAAGGACGTTGTTAATGACAACACCCGACAGCATCCTGCGGATCTGGCTCACGCCCATGGCCCGCATGGCCAGTTCCCCCGCGGAATAGTTTTTAAAAAAGGACACCGGCAGGCTCAACAGCCGGTCCCAGACGGCCGCCATGACGGCCCCCTCCATTCTTCCCTCCAGCCGCAGCACGGCCAGGGAACGGGTCAGTTGAAACAGCAGCCCGGCCAGGGCGGAGGCTCCGAGGAAAAAGGCCATCTGAAGGAGCTGGGCCTTTTCTCCCCCGGGAATGATGGTGTCCAATATGATTCCCGTGGCAACGGGAATGACCATGCTCAGCAGGCCACCCGCCACCCCCATTAAGATAACCGTCAGCAGGTCCCGCTTCCAGCAGTTCTCGCTCCCGAAGATTAAAACATCACGCAGCTTAAGCACTTTATTGGGAAAGGGCCGGTAAAAGGCCACGGCGAAGGGTTTGAGCCGCCGGGCGGTTTGGCGATCAACCGGCTGTGTGGTGTTGTCTGCGGGATCGTGCAGTTGATAGCGGCACGGGGACAGGGGAATCAGGGCCACCGGCCGGTTGTCGTCCGCCGTGAAGGCCAGCAGGGGACCGTTGTCCTGAGTGTGCCACTCCCCTTTTAAAGCCACCTGCCTGATCCGGATGCGGGAAGCCCTGGCAATGTCCCGCAGCGGATCTTTCGCAGGCATATCCTGCGCGGCCCGGGGCGAGGGGACAATTTCAATGTTCATGGCCCGGCCCACCAGGCTGCAGGCGGCAAAGAGGGGATCGCCGGCGGTTGCGGCACGGACACCCTCCTTAAGTCCGGGCTGCGCCACGGACGCCATGTCTTTTATGGCGTTCTCAAAATACAGCCGGTCCTGCCCGGCCTTTTGCCGGAAACGCCGCCTTTCGGCTTCCTCCCGCTTCCTGCGGCAGCCGGCCACCGCCCGCAAGGACGCCTTGTGAAAGGAGTCCAGCGGCAGCGGGACGTCACTTTCCCCCGCGTATCTCACCTGGATGGGTTCCCCGGCGGAGGGAAGCAGCCGCACTTCCGGCGGCTCCGCCGCCCCGGCGCTGCCGGCCAGGGCTTTCACCCACCGTTCCAGCGGGGGCAGGAACATGTCCGCACCGGCGGACAGCTTCACCCGCTGAATAAACACGTCCAATTCAACGCGCCAAAGCCGGGTACCCGGCAGGCCCGCCGCCAGAAGAGCGATTTTTTTCTCCTCATCCTCATCTTCCGGTCCTTCCGGGTTGAGGCCGAACAGGAGCCCCCCCGCCTCCACTTCAAACAGGAAATCCCTCGCCCCGGCAACCCCGTCACCTTTGATGGCGACGGAAAAAACATTCACTTTGCCGCTTTCCAAAAGCCAGACGCCGCGGGGATCGGTCAGAGGCAAGGGCCTGTTTCCCTCCCCGGCTACCGGGGAGCCATTTTCCCGGAAAAAATCAAACAACGTCATCATAACCACCAGGTAAACAGAATTTACTTTTATCTATTTAAAACACGGCGGACAGAATCAGCACCGGAATGTACCGCGACGGCAAACCGCTCTTTCATTCCGGCCTCCGGCTCCCGGCTCCTGTCCCGGGCCACTGCACGGTTATAGTTAACCGGCCTGGATCAGCTTTGCGTAGTGGCCGTTCAAATTTTTCAGTTCTTCGTGGGTTCCGCGCTCGACAATCCTGCCCCGCTCCAGAACAATAATCTCGTCACAGTCCCGGACGGCGCTCAAACGGTGGGCAATGATCAGGCAGGTGCAGCCGCGCCGGCGAATGCCCTGGTCAATTGCCTTTTCCGTCGGGGGGTCCAGGGCGCTGGTGGCCTCATCCAGCACCAGGATGGAAGGATTGCCGGCCAGGGCCCGGGCAATTTCCAGCCTCTGCCTCTGCCCGCCACTGAAGTTGCTCCCCCCCTCAGCCAGCGGATGATCGTAGCCGCCGGGCCGGACGGTGATCTCGTCGTGGATGCAGGCGTCCCTGGCCGCGCGGAGCAGGTCGGATTCCGAAATGGTATTATCCCACAGGGTGATGTTGTCCCGGATGGTTCCCTGGAACAAATTGATCTCCTGGTCCACGATGGCCAGGGAATGATTTATGACCGCCCGGGGAATGCTTTCCCTCGGAATCCCGTCGAATAAAATTTCCCCGGACCAGGGTTTGTAAATGCCGGCGACCAGTTTCGCCACCGTGGATTTCCCGCTGCCCGATCCCCCCACCAGGGCCACCCGGGAACCGGGCGTCAGCTTCAAGTTGAAATGATCAATTAAAGGGGGGTCCAGAGGACTGTAACCAAAGGTCACCTCCCGCAGCTCGACGAATCCTTCCAGCTTTTCGCCGCAGCCGGCGGCCGGGGCGCCCTCTCCGGCCTGTTTTTCCACGGGATACTTTAAAACATCGTCAATGCGGTTCATATCCCCTTCTATTTCCTGAAGCTGGCTGCCCAGGCCGACCAGCCCGGTGACCGGCTCCAGAAAACTGGTCATCAGGCTTTGGAAAGCCACCAGCATCCCGATGGTCATCTCGCCGTTAAAGATCAGATAACCGCCCAAAACCAGGACCACGGCATTGGTAAGGGCAGTCAGAAAAGAAGGAACGGCCGATAAAAACTGGGTGGATACCCCCAGTTCCTGCTCCGCGTTCAGCGCTTTGGCCTGGTATCCCGACCATTTGGCAAAAAAGTCGGATTCCGAGCCCGTCGCCTTCAAGGTTTCAATTATCTGCAGGCCCGACATGGCGGCGCCGCTCAACTTCCCCAAATCTTGTAGAAGCTTTCTGTTTTGGTCCACCCTTTTCCGTGAAACATACCGCAAATACAGGATGTTGATCACGGCCGCCGCGGCCCCTACCAGCGCCAGCCACAGGTTATACCAGGCCATCAGGATAAGATAGAATACAACCATGGCGCAGTTCAGGGCATTGGTGGCCAACTGCCCCGACAGCAACCGGGCCACCCTGTCGTTGCTCTGCACCCGGGTGCAGATATCACCGGCATACCGCTGGGTGAAGAATTCCACCGGCAACCGCAGCACATGCCAGAAAAACCGGGCCGTGGTGGAGAGGGCGATTTTGGTTTCCAGCCTGACCAGGTAGTATTGCTGGATCCAGGTCAATATCCCCCTTAACGCCGCTGTAAGCCCCATCCCCAGCAAAAGGGGAACAAGCCAGTTCCCTTTCCCGCCAAGCAGTATGTCGTCCACAAAAACCCTTGCAAAAGCGGGGATTACAAGACCTGGAACGACCAGCAACAGCCCCGCCAGGATGACATAGGACAAGGCCCCCTGCAGGCCTTCCAGCCGCTTTTGCAAGGCTGCCAGGATACCCGGCTTGCCGCCGCTTTTAACAAAATCCGGACCCGGCTCAAAGGCCAGCACAATTCCCGTAAAGGACTGATCGAACTCTTCTTCGGTAACGGCTCTGGGGCCGCTGCCGGGATCATTGAGGAAAACCTTGCCCCTGCCGAATCCCTCCAGCACCAGGAAGTGATTGAAGTTCCAGTGTACAATCACAGGAAGGGTCATCCGCCTCAGATCGTCCGGTTCCCTCCGGTAGCCCCTGGCCTCCAAGCCATATTTCCGCGCCGCCTTTAAAATGTTGCTGGCCTTGCTGCCGTCCCTGGAAACACCGCAGGCGATGCGCAGCTCCTCCAGCGCCACGTACCTGCCCCAGTAGGCCAGAACCATGGCCAGGGAGGCCGCCCCGCATTCCACGGCCTCCATTTGCAGCACGGTGGGAACCTTTACCCGTTCCACTCTCGCCCTTCCCCCCCACCAACTTAAGTCTAAAAGTCTACAATTTACAGCTTTCATTGACTTTCGACTTTCGACCTTAATTTACCGAGAGAATTTTTTTCAGCGCGGGAATAACCAGGCTGACCGGCCTTTGTTCCATAACTTTCACCGAGCCGTCGCAAAGGGTGCCGCTGTTGATTTTCAGCGGGGGCCCTTTGGGAGAAGACCACTTAAAACCGCTTGTGGTGGAGTCGTCGGCAATTAAATCGATGTGCAGTTCCAGGGACGCGCCCTGGGCGGCAAGTTTCCGCACCAGATCTTCATTGCCCAGGGTGTGCAGCATCCCCTGGCCGGTGGCGGGATATTCGGACACCGAAACCACCCGTCCCAGCATATAGCCGTATTCTTCTTTCTTGACGGTGGTGGGCGAAATCATCGCCTCCATCCCCGGCGTGATCTTTTTTCCTTCCTCCGCCCGCACGTACATCACCACTTCTGTTTTTATCGTCCTGCCCTGGCGCTCCAGGCTGAAGAGGGGCATTCCGGGCTGAACAAGATCACCCTTGCCGCACCTCACTTCCAATACCCGCCCATCCACCTGGGAAACCACTTCCGAGGCAAGGTTCAGCTCATCCTGCAGCTTTTTTATTTTTTCTTCCGTCTCCGTTATCTTTACTGCCTTTGTGGTGTCAAACTTTTCCTCCAGCAATTGCAGCTGCAATTGCGCCTGCTGCAGTTTCGCCCTGTACGTGATGATCGTTTCCTCCCACTCGCCCGCTGTCAGTTTGGCCAGGTCCTCTTCGGCCGCCCGGGTCTGCAAACGCAGCAGTTCCAGATCTTTTTTCGCGCCGGTCAGATCAATTTCGGCAATTGCGCCGTTTTGATAAAGCCAGGTTAGTTTGTCAACATATTCCTGCTTGTTTGCTTCATTGACCCTGGCCTGGCGCAGGGTTATCCTGGCGATCTCTATCTCGTGCTCTTTACCGGATAACGCATTTTTATAGTTGGCTTCTTCATAGGGCAGGGCAGCCCTGGCCTCCCTGATTTTCCCGGCCAGTTCGTACAGGTCGTACAGCTCCGGCCCCAAAAATTTTTTCTCTCCCGGGCCGGGGCCGTTTACATCAAAATTTCTTAGATTTTCCAACTGGTCCTGCAAACCGTTAATTTGCTCCACCAGCCTGGGCTGCTCAATTCTCGCCACCACATCTCCCTTTTTCACCTGGTCCCCCACCGAAACCCTGATATCGGTAATCCGGCCGGAGCCGGCGGGAATGATGTTATATACACCATAACTTTTCGTAACAATTCCCTGACCGTACACCCTGGTGGGAATACTCCCGAAAATACCCCACAAAGCGGCTGTAACCATGATAGCGCCGATGGCGGCAAGGGCAAACCAGGCCCTGGGGCTGACGACCGTAATAAGCTGGTCAAGCTGTTCCGGGGAGGACAGCTTGTCAAGGGCCACCTTGCGAAATAAATCCTGCCTCATCTTCTTCGTCACCTGTCAGTTAATGAAATTAAATTGACCATCGCGAATGACCTTCTTTACAACCAGGTTTCCCACATCATCGCCGTTTTCCGTGAAGGTGTGGGTGCCCGCCGCCCCGGGCCTGTCTTTAAAAGTCCGGAGTTTCCCGGCTACAGCCCGCGGGTCCGTGGAACCGGATTCTTCAACGGCCGCGGCCAGCAGGTGAACGGCGTCGTAGCCCTGAGCCGCGTAAGGAGTGGGCGCGGTGTTATATTTTTTAGAAAAATTTTCAATAAACTGTCTTGTCTCCGGCCGGGGGTCCCCGGGGTTGAAAATGGAACCCACCACCGTGCCTTCCGCGGCTTTTCCGGCAATTTTGTAAAGCTCCGGCGTGTCCATGGCGTCACCGGCCAGAAACGGCGCCGTGATGCCGGCCTTTGCCGCGTCGGCGATGAATTCCGCTCCGTCAGGCATGTAATGGGCCACAAATATACCGTCGTAATCAAGTGCCTGCCACTTTTTAGCCAGTCTTGCCAGATCATCCTGATCAGCGTAGTAGGAGATACGATCAATAATTTTTATACCCGCTTTTTTGGCATGGTCTTCAAAGGAATTGGCCAGGCCCAGCCCATAGGAGTCTTCCGAATAATAAACAGCCATCCTGCGGTGCCCGCGCCCGGCCGCAAACAGGGCCAGCTGCCTGGCGATTTCATCGTCGCCGGGAATATTGCGAAAAATCAATTTATACCCTCTTTGGGTAAGGTTGGGGGCCGTCGAAGCCGGGGACAGCATCAACACCCCGGCTTCTTCGTAAATTGCCGAAGCCGCGATGGAGACAAAAGAGGCCCTGTGGCCGATTACAGCCACCAGGTTGGGGATTTTAACCAAAGATTGGGCCGCGTTCACACCGCCGGTAACGGTACCTTCATCATCTTTTTCCACCAGGCGAATTTTTTTGCCTTTAATGCCGCCCCGGCCGTTAATCTCGTCAACAGCCAGTTCGACCCCTTCCTTGAGCATGCTGTTTTTCGTGGCGAAAGGCCAGGCCAGGCCGATGACAATGTCCTCCCGGCCGCTTCTATGAAAACAGCCCGCCAAGCGAGTTACCAGGCAAAAAATTAATATTAAACCAGCCAGCAGGATTAATATTTTTTTCCGGCCGTTATTTTGAGTCACTCCTTTTTTCCTCCATCACAGGCTTATCAAGGATAAAAACCATGGTCTTCATTTATTGATCATTCCTTCGCTCCCATGCCCTCCAAAACCGGCCGGGCGCCATTCCGGAATAAAACCAGGCCTACGTCGCTCCGGAGGCTACAGTCAGCCTTAGCCGGGTTAGCTGAGCTGGCCGGACGGCGCAGCAGGGAAATCGAGGTGAGCAGTAAAGCGAGTGCTTCCAGCACGTACATTGCGGGTAAATACTCTACACCGTACCGCACATTGAAAATAGACATAGCCGCGCTAAGGCCCATGATCTCGCCCATCCCCAGGGCCAGGAACAAGGGGGCGGTTACCAGCAACTTGGGGACGTCATTACCTTGCAGGGATAAAAATTTTGTTGCCTTGGACATTGCTATCTCCGGAAAAAAGTTCAGTAGTTTCCCATTTTGCTCCGGGGGTGGATTAAAGCGTCGCTCCGCGAAGGTCAGGCCAAAATTATTGTTGAACAAAAATTTTATGCGTGAAATCCTTAATCCCCGGGCGGCTAAATTCGTCTCCACAGACCAGTTCATCCCCCCGGATGCACCCCTGACGGAAGTTACTTACCCGGGGTGAAACTCCCGGGGGTGGCCGCAGTCGGGGCAGGTGTCACCCGTAATCGTACTGCCGCCGCGCCGGCAGTTGCACAAAGAGCAGGTCTCATTTTGTCCTCTTTCCACTCCGCCGGCCACTTTTTCCAATTCTTCATCCGCAAGTTCCGCAAAGACGCTTTCCTTATTTTCTTCACGACCCACCCCTCGCGCGGCAAACATTTCCAGCAGGCGGCGCCGCAGCCCCAGCAGAGCCGCGCACTCGCTGCTGAAATCGGTCTCCGCCAGGGTCCGGGCCAGTAAAACGGTCTTTCTGTATTCCTCCGGCACCGGGCCGGCGGGCTCCGGTCCCGCCCCTTTACCCTGCAGAATCCTGTCCACGTCACGGCAGAAGCGTTCGGCCCATTTTTGCTCGTTCATATTTTCCCCACCCTTCCGGCACCGGGCAACCGGGCTGCAAAGAAACATTATTCATCAACAAGAATGGTTTTATTTAATCCCAAGAATCCCGCTTTCATAAGCGGGAGTTCAGGTTGTCGGCAGTTTTTTAGTACCTGTAAGTCAATACGTTTGCAGCCGGTTTTCATTACACGTCTCTTAAAAAAATTCTTCGTATTTTAATTTTTAGAAGCTTTTTTGCGATTTGGGGCTGCTGGACTATTACCCCTTTAAAAACGTCCTCTTTCTTCCTGATGCGGCGTCCCCGTGCAATGCCCCCTTACTTTCTGCTGCATACCGTCAGGCAAACGATATTACATCCAGCAGGACAGCCAATTTGGCCCCCAGCTACGCCGTCCAGCTGTTCATCAGCCAGCTCGTCTGGATTGACCGGTAGAACCAGGTAGATCACCCTGGCCGATTCCTCTACTAATTTAAACAATGTGGGACATGAAGCCGAAGGCCAGGCCCTGGACGATGGAGCAGGTGAGGGAGGACTTCACCCTTATCTCACGTCTCTGGCGTCCAGCTCCGCCCGCAGCCGTCGTACGGCCCGGTACAGGATTACGGCCACGTTGCTTTCGGTCAAACCTGCTATCCCGGCTATGGCGCGGTTGCTCATCCCCGCCGAAAACTTCAGGGCGATCAGGTTCCGCTCCCGGTCGGTGAGGCTGGACATGGCCGCCAAAATTTTTTCCCGGCTTTCTTTGCAAATTACCGTTTCTTCCGGCCCCATTCCGGAGCTGGCCGTTACACCAAGGACTTCCAGCGGAACCAGCCCGTTTCGCTTTTTAGCGCGCATGTGGTCGACTACGGTATTGTGAGCGATGGCAAAGAGCCAGCCGGCAAAAGTCCCCCGCTCCGGGCGATAGCTGCCGATTTTGGTCAGAACCCGCTCAAAGACCTGGCTTGTGAGCTCTTCCGCCTCGTCTATATTGCCGACGCGGTAGCGCATATATTTATACACCCGCGGAAAATAGTGATCGTATACCGAAGCAAAGGCATCCGGCTCGATTGCAGCGCGGGCAACCAGTTCCGCTTCATCCGGTAACATAGCAATTGTTCGCATAAACCACACTCCACAAGGATTACCTGCCGGCAGTTTCACCGGCCCAGCCGTTGCCACAAGTCCTGCTCGACCCGGACGTACTCCGCTTCAATTTCTGAAAGAAGTCCGGCAGCCCCGGCGATGCCGCCGGTCAAAGCCAGCACTTCCAACTCCCGGCACAGGCCGGCGAAGCGGCCGACTCCGATAAAAGCGCCGCCCCACTTCATGCTCTGGGCTTGATCGCGCACGGCGGCGGTGTCCCCCCTGGCCAGGGAGGACCGCAGGGAGTCCAGCCTGGACGGCATTTCAAGCAGAAATGCCTCGATGACAATATTAAGGAAATCTAAATTCACGCCCTCAACCAAAACGGACCTCCTTCCCGCACCGGTGTAATCGCAGGTCCCCCTCCCGTGCAGGCGCCCACGGCATGGTTGCCTTCTCATTTTTTAAATTTTAGCAGTTGCAACCTTAAATCTAAGAGAAAGTAACCTTAACTGAACCTTAAACTTACCTTAATTCCGCAAATTTTTATGGCTCGACAGTTAGTGGTTTCAGCGGATAAAAAGAGAAAGCCCCCGCCGGCAAAGCCGTTGGAGGCATCCTTTTTCTCGTGTTGAAAAGGCAATATTGACATTTGTAATATGGGTAAATTTGTAAAAGGTGATGTGGTTGTAATGTGGATAGAACCATTGAAATATTGACAGAATGGGTAGAAAGGAAGAGTTATGTTGAGTCAGGCTGTCCATATTCGCCCAGGAAAACTCGCAACTTTTCCCCGACCAGCCTGTATTCATCCTCCACTTGCGCAAACAGCGCTTCCGCCCCCGCCAGATCACCAGCTCCGGCCAGGTCCTCCACTTCCCGGCAAAGGGCGGCGAAGCGGGCGGCGCCCACGATGGTGCCGCTGGACTTCATGCCGTGGGCCTGCAGGCGCACACCGGCGGCGTCCGCCCGGGCCAGGGCGTTGTTCAGCCGGGCCAGTTTGGCCGGCATGTCCTGCAAGAAGGTTTCTATTATCTCAGCCGCCAGGCCGGCGTCACCGCCGGTGACCCGCAGCAGTTCCCCAAACTCCCCGTAACCCGGAGACGTTTGCGCCGCCACCATGCCCCCGCTCTCACCGGCGGCGGCCGCATCACCCACGCCCGGCGCCGGGGGAACACCCGGCGCCGGCAGCCAGCGGGCCAGCGTCCGGTGCAGGTCGGCCAGGCGGACAGGTTTACCCAGGTAGTCGTCCATCCCGGCGGCCAGGCATTTCTCCCGCTCCCCCCGGGTGGCGCCGGCGGTGGTGGCCACAATGGGGGTATGCCGGCCCAGCCGCTCCTCCAGCCGGCGGATGGCCCTGGCGGCATCGTAGCCGTCCATCGAAGGCATCTGGCAGTCCATCAGGATCAAAGCGTAGGCGGTCCGGGACGCGGCCCTCACCGCCTCCCGGCCGTCCTCCGCCAATTCGGCCTCCAGTCCCAGTTTCTTCAGCTGGGCGACAATAAGCTTCCGGTTGACCGGAGAGTCCTCAGCCACCAGAATGGGCCCGGGGTTTTGCGCCCACCCAGGCAGGCGCCCAAAGACAGCAGCGTCGTTTTTTGCCGGTATTTCAACTGCGTCTCCCACTTTAAAAGGAATGGTGAACCAGAAGGTGGCGCCGCGCCCCTCTTCGCTGGCGAAGCCGATCTCCCCGTTCATCAGTTCCACCAAACGCCGGCAGATGGAGAGTCCCAGGCCGGTGCCGCCAAACCTGCGGGTGGTGGAGGCGTCGGCCTGGGTAAAGGGATCGAACAAACTACTTCTCACGCCTTCCGGTATGCCCGGGCCGGTGTCCCGCACTTCAAACCGTATTTTGGCGATGTCCCCCTCCCTTTTTTCCACAAAGACCCGCAGGGATACTTCCCCCCGCTCGGTGAATTTCACGGCGTTGCCCACCAGGTTCAGCAGCACCTGGCCCAGGCGCAGGGGGTCGCCACGCAGAACCCGGGGCACCGCCGCGTCGACGGCAGAGGTGAAAAGCAGGCCCTTTAAACCCGCCTTCGGCGCGAACAGGCCGGCCACCCTTTTTTCCACCTGCCGGGGGTCGAAGCCGGCTTCTTCCAGCGCCAGCTTGCCCTCCTCGATCCTGGAAAAGTCCAGAATATCGTCGATAATGGCCAGCAGCATCTCCGAGGACTCGTTGATCACAGCGGCGTACTCCCGCTGCTCCTCATTGAGGGGAGTCTCCATCAGGAGTTCGGCCGTACCTATGAGCCCGTGCATGGGGGTCCGGATCTCGTGGCTCATCAACGCCAGGAAATCGCTCTTGGCCCGGTTGGCGGTGTCGGCTTCCCGCTTCGCCCGCTCCAGGTCGCTGGTTCTCTCCCGCACTTTTTGCTCCAGGGTACGGCTGTACGCCTCCAGTTCCCCGGACAGTTTTTCCACAGTGGCAAAGGCCCTGGAAAAACGCATGGACAGGACCAGGGCCTGAAAGAACAGGAAGATGAAGAGGGCGAAGTCAATGACGAACGGACCGTCCAGCACGTCGTTGGCCACCAGGGTGTCGTTGATCGCCGCCAGGGCCAGGAAAACGGCGCCCAGGATAAAATACCCCGCGCCCTCCCTTTTTTTCAGGGCTGCCCGGACCAGCGCCACCAGGGCGATGTACAGGAGAAAGAAAATGGTGTAGAGTTCATACCACAGGATGAATTTTGAATAAACTTTCACCGGGGCGGCGATTACAGTCAGGCTGAACAGCGCCGCGAGCCCCCAGCAGAACCTGGTTAACTTGCGGGAGGTTTCACCGGGGTAGAGCAGGTGGATAAACTGTCCGAAAACGGGCACAGCCAGGTAAAAAGCCAGGTACTGCAGTACATACAACAGGTGCCAGCCGGTGCCGGGGAAGAGGTCCAGGATGATGATCTCTCCGGTCGTACTGGAACGCACGGCCACCAGGAGGCACAGCAGGGCGCAGAAAAGGGTGGAGCGATCCTTCCGGCGCAGCATGAACAGCCCCAGATGATAAACGGCCATTATTACCAGGGCGCCGGCGAGAAACAGCCCGCCGGCAATCCGCCTTTCCCGCAGAGTCTGGATTTGACCGGCGGTACCCAGGGAAATACCCGTCCAGATCCCGCCTTTACTATGGGTGAAGTTGGCGATCTGCAGAACCAGCTCGATTTCCGGCCGGTCGCTGGTAAAATTGATCAGCAGGGGAAAGGCCCGGGGAGACGCCTCCGCTTCATTTTTCCCCACCCGGCCGTTGAACGCCAGCAGCTTCCCATTCACCCACAGCCGGTAGGAAGTGGCGAAGTCCAGGATTTTCAACGCCAGCAGCTCGTTTTGACCGGCCGTTTTAACGAGCAAGCGGTAGGTGGCGTAGCCGTCGCCGGACAGACGCCGGGCAGCGCCCCCCTCGTTGACGGTGTATCCGTTCCACAGGCCCGGCACTTCGATATATCCGGTTTTTTGCGGTTCATTCGCAAGGTCTCCGGGGGTCAGCAATTGCTCCCAGTAGAACTCCCACCAGCCATTGAGCGGCACAACTCCCTGCCGTTGGAAATCCCAGCCGGTCAGGTCCAGGACACCGTCCACAGCCACGGGCGGCCGCGCCCCTTCCTCCGCGGACCGGTAGTGGAAATACAGGAAGACCAGGAAAAGTCCGGCCGCGCACAGGGCTGCAAGGATGATTTTTTTACCCAATCCGGTCACAAGAACACCCCGCTTCAGGAAAACAGGCGGTAAAGCCGCCTCCCACGGTTCAGCCCGGCCGCCTTCTTAAAACGCCACCCTGTTCCCTTGGGCGCTTATTACTCTCGCCGGAAAAGAGATGTCTGTTAACAGGCAGCATTCAACATGATTGGCAATGTTTCCTTCTTTTTCGAGACCTCCCCCTAAAATAAAGCCATAATTTCCAAGGGTATTTTGTCCTGATCACCTCACTGGAGCGGTGAAGAAAACATTTTTTCATATAAATTAAGAGGTTGATTTAAAAATTTATTTCTATTTGGTAAAATATTTGGCAGAAAGGCTGCTTAACGATTGTGCCGGAAGACAAAGCCTGTTAACAATAACTTGTCCGGCCGGCGGCGAGAAAAAAGAACGGGGAATCGCTCAGCCAATAGAGATATTGGCGGCCGGGCGAAGTTTACAATGCATCCAGTGAAACGGCAGGTGGAAGATTTGGCAGGAGAAAAAATACTTGTGGTCGACGATGAAGCTGTTGTTCAGAAACTGCTTACTCATTACCTGACCAGGGAAGGCTTTCAGGTTATTACCGCCGGCACGGGCTATACCGCCCTGGAGGCGATCCGCCGGGAAAAACCGGACCTGATTCTCCTGGATATCCTGCTGCCGGAACTGGACGGGCTGGAAATATGCCGGGAAATCCGCAGTGAAACAGACGTGCCGATCATCTTTATTACGTCCAGGGACAAAACCATGGACGTCGCCATCGGCCTGGGAGTGGGCGGTGATGATTACGTGAAAAAGCCCTTCGACCCTCTTGAAGTGGTGGCCCGGGCGAAGGCCCACCTGCGCCGGCACCGGCAACTGCGCGCGGCCGGGGGGGGTGGAGAGCAAAAAGAAGTTCTCGATTATCCGGGCTTAAAGATAGATCTGACGAACCGGACCGTTGAGGTTAACGGGTTACCCGTCACCCTGACTGCCCGGGAGTTTGACATCCTGGCACTCTTGGCGAAAAACCCGAACCGTTTCTTCGGCGCTGACCAGTTAATGGAAGTTATCTGGAAAACCAGGGAATCCGTGGACCACCGCTCTTTAATGGTGCACATCAGCAAGCTGCGTAAAAAAATAGAGGAGGACCCGGCCAACCCTAAATTCATCATCTCCGTGCGGGGCTTCGGCTACAAGTTTTCTTCCCGGAACTCCGCAGGAGTATTCTAAAATCCCCTTTGCAAAGGCGCACCAAGGAAAGGATAAAACCCGTGAATCAGGTTCTTTATACCGGACTGCAGATGCCCCTTTTTGACCTTGACAGGCCGCCTTCATTCCGAGGTTGTCTTATACCGCCGGTTAAAATGTCAAAAATCTTCGTCAATTTTGGTTAGTAAATGTTATAATGATTAAAAGACCTGTCCGGCGGGCGGGAGCCCGCAGTCCGGGATCTTGCCAGACGGAGGCCGGCCATGCCCGCTGATGGAAAATACAGCGTTTGGAAGCGTATTTTTTCCGTTGAACCCCACAACGCCATTTGGCACGAATTTATCCTGGCCAACGAGGAAGATGAAATTATCGGGAAAATCCGGACTCTCGAGTCGCCGCCCGGGTCGGGGATATGCTGGATTGAAAGCTTGTCGGTCAACCCCGGTTTCAAGCGGCGGGGCTGGGGCTCCAAGCTCCTGGACGTCGCCCTGGAAAACGCGCGGAACATGGGCTACCGCTGTATTCTCGGCGAACTGGTCCCCGATGAATGCACAACCGTGGACCAACTCATTGCATTCTACCGGAAAAACGGCTTTAAAATAACCAGAAAAGAGGATGTTTTTCATCCGGTGATCGAAAAGATACTGTTATGATAAAAACCCCCACTCGATAGATTCAGCAATGACGGCGGCTTCCGGGTTTTTGGCGAACTGGTATAATACTTCGTCTTTTCCGGGTATAAGGAGTCGCAAATAGTCAAAAACTAAGCGTAAAACGCGGGGGGTTTGACATGCACGATAATGTTACCGTTTACACCACACTTACGTGACCCCATTGCAGTCATGTGAAGGAGTTTCTTTCACAAAAGGGCATCCATTATAAGGAGTTCAATGTGGCCGACGACGAGCGGGCCAGGGATGAAATGGTGCGCAAAACGGGACGCCTGGCGGTCCCAACCATCACGGTGGGGAACCAGGTGGTTGTCGGCTTCAACCGGAACGAACTGGAAAAGCTGCTTTCATAAAGACCAACCCGGCGGGCCGCGGCATTTACCGTTACCCGCCGGTATGTACTTCCATGGAGAGCTGCCCGGCGCCATATAAGGCATTACATTGCCCTTATGCTCCAACCCACGTTGTTAAACAGTTTCCCGCGTGCTTGATCCTGGTGCGCGAATTATGATATTTTTATTTGATCGATTTTGTCAAATCCATCTTTGCATAGATTATGCGGTGGATCTCAACTATTTTCTCCTCTTCCCGAACAACGTAAAAAACAGCATAATTTTTCACAGGCAGCATTCGATAATCTTCTCCCAATGGCTTAATAGGGCGGTATATCTTGTGTGCATAAGGAAAATCCTTTAACAGGGAGATAGAATGCTCTAATGCATCCAGCAGATCCATTGCCGCCTTTGGCGCATTTAACTGGTCGGATATATAAAGGATAATGTCCGTTATATCCTGTCTAGCTATCGGAAGGTAAATGATTTTATACATTCCCGCCGTCTGCCTTTTCCTGCAAAGTTTGCCTCAAACTGTCGAAAACCTCTTTATGGGAAAAACGCTGATTGGTTTGTTTTGCTTGCAATTCCGCTTCCTTCAATTTGAAATACACTTCACTTTCAAATTGTAGCTTTTCATATGCTTCAAAACTCATAACAACCATATCTCCATACCCATTTTTTGTAAGGAAAACAGGTTCGGAAGTTTCGTGGACAACCCTTGAAATCTCTGCAAAATTATTTCGCAAATCCGATACCGGCCTAATCTGTGGCATAGAATAGCCCCTCCCCATTTTATTTAGCATAATTTTAGCATAATTATGCTAAATAATCAAGGCGCGCGTCTGAATTTTGATAATAATATTTCCAGCATATCCTTTTGTGATCTGGGGCACCAGTGTTGCATAAAAATAACTGCCTATTATAAAAATGGAAAATTGCTGGAAAAATGTCATACTATTATAAATTTTCAGATATATTTTCAAGGCTAATATTTTAAATGGACAATGACGCCATAAAGGTAATCCTGGTCCACATTAGTAACAATAATTAACTTTTAAACAATATTCTACAAGTAGTTCAACTCTACATCAGTGGCGTTTAAAAAGCTGGAACCAAAGGATTCAATCTGCCTCATCAACAGGTCAAAATCGCTGTTATGGTCTACTTTTCGTCTGCCGCGGGAAGCTCTGGCCGGCGGCTTTTTTAAAACCTCAATCAATAACGGTGAAAGCTATCGCTTTCGTCAGAGCATAAAGCGGCAGGGAAAAGAGGGGGTGAGCGACAGCTAGCAACTAGAGGTTGTGGATATGACGCTCATATGGATTTGTTAACAGGCTATCTTAATTTGTAATCATGAAAGCTGCAGCCGTCCCTTGGCCGCGCCGCCCGTTTTTGGCGGGATTCCAGTCGCCCTACGGGCTCCTTCCATCCCGCCAAAAACGATATAACTTTAACCTTCACATGGAGGGGGTATCTAAAAAACGGGAATTACCGCAATTGTAGAACGTAAAATAGAATTGACCCCCGATCGTCAAATAAAACTGACCCACCCCATGATAAAATCTCCCTCGAAAGGGGGAGGCAAAAGAGGTGGTAAGCATGTACAAATGGCAACGCATTAAAGCGCTGCACACCCAGGGGGTCAGCATCAGGAAGATAGCACAGACGCTGGGTGTATCAAGAAATACCATCAGGAAGTACCTTAAAGGAGATAGTCCGCCACAGTTTAAAGCCCGAGAATACGAAAAACAACTAGATCAGTATCGGGAAGAGATCCAGCCCATGCTCGCCAAGGGTTACATTGGCACGAGAATCCACAAAGAACTGGTTCAAAAAGGCTATCAAGGATCACTGTCCAGCGTCCACCGTTTTCTGCGAGCCCTTAAAGAAGACGATAAAGCCGTTAAATCAGCCACCACCCGGGTGGAAACCGGTCCGGGCCGGCAGATGCAGTACGATTGGAAAGAGTGGCTGCTGCCTGTTGGCGGAAAACCGGTAAGCATATATATCCACGAAGTAGTCTTATCCTGCAGCCGGATGAAATTTTACACCTTCTCTTTAAGCATAACCACTGCCGATGTAATCCGGGCCCTGGTTGAAGCGATTGACTGCTTTGGCGGCTATGCCCATGAGTTGGTAATAGACAATAGCAAGCAAATGGTTATTCTCCACAAGAGGGACGGTATCGTTCATTACAACGACGAATTCCTGAAATTCTGCGGGCTGTACGGCATTCAGCCGTTAGCTTGCGAAAGCTACCGTCCCAGGACCAAAGGAAAGGTGGAACGCCCCTTTTACTACGTCCAGGAACAGCTGCTGCGCGGCCTGGAGGTGGCCAGTTTAAACGAATTTGCCGCCAGACTCAGAGAATTCCAGGATGAATACAACAGGAGGCCGCACAGTAAGCTGGGCCGCCCACCAGAGCATATGTTTGCAGAAGAGAAAGCGCACCTTTTAAAGATATCCTCTGTCGAACCGGCTTTATTACAACGTAAAAAACCCCGGAGGGTAAGCAATGACGGCTATATTTCCCATGACGGCAATCTCTACCCCGTACCCATGCGCTACTGCACAAAGAGAGTATGGATAGAAATCATCTATGGCCGGAGCTTGAAAGTATATGACGAGGCAGGAACGCTGGTGGACGAGTTCGAGCTTCACCTGGAAAAACAGGCCGGCCGCCCGGTTCATCCAGAACACGAAGCCATTAACCGCCAATACCGGGAAAAGAAAACAAGGGTTCGTTCCGCCCTGGCCGGGAAGTTCATCAGCACTTTCGGCGAACCTGGCCGGAGGTATCTGAAAGGACTGCGTAACCAGGCAGGCGCCAACCTGTACTGGCATTTATCAGAAATCCTAGGCTACCAAAACATATATCCCGATCAAGATATTATGACAGCCATTGAGGAATGCTTAAAAATCGGCTCTTACCACAAAAACAGTATTAAAAGGCTCCTGGAAAGGAATGAAATTAGCCCGCTTTCCTTGGATTGTGACCCGGCAATGATTGATCTGCCGCCGGTGAAAATCAAACGTGACCTTTCCTGTTATACCCTGAACGAAAGCGAGGCGGCAATTTCATGAGCAATAAGTTGACCAGTTACCTGGAAAGCCAAATGCAGTCGTTAAAGCTGAAAGGGATGCTCGGTTGCTACCAGGAGTTAACAGAAAAGGCGTCTCTAAATAACCTGTCTTATACAGAATACCTTTCCCTGCTTTTCGAAGAGGAATTGAAAAGGAAAAACGATAGCACGGTCAAGACCAAAATTAATAAAGCCCGCTTCCCCTTCATCAAAACCCTGGAGGAGTTTGACTTTGGTTTTCAACCGTCATTAAAGGAAAAAGAAATTATTGCTTTAAGCTCCTTAGATTTCATTGAGAAAAAAGAAAATGTTGTTTTCTTAGGCCCGCCAGGGGTCGGCAAAACCCACCTGTCGGTAGCCCTGGGCATTAAGGCCTGCATGGCCAAGTACCGGGTGGTGTTTATTACCGCCCAGAAACTGCTGGAAGAATTGAGCTTAAGTTTAAGGGACGGAAGTCTTTTAGACAAACTGTTGGGTTATTCCCGGCTTAACCTGCTGATTATAGATGAACTTGGTTATATGCCCGTGAGCAAAGAAGAGGCCGACCTCCTCTTCCGCCTGGTCTCCATGCGCTATGAGAAGGGAAGCATTATCCTGACCAGCAACTATAACTTTAACGAATGGGGTGAGATATTTTCAGACCAGGTGGTGGCGGCGGCCATAATTGACCGACTGGTTCACCACGCCCGGATATTTTATGTCAACGGAACAAGCTACAGGCTCAAAGGTAAACTAAAAGCTGCCAACGACCGCTAGATCGGTAACAAGATTACCCTGTCAAAAGGGTATGTGAATAATTCCGTGTAAATGGAAATTTCAGCTTTAATTTGGTTAAGCTATAAATGGCTCTTTCCCGCCAGGAGGGTAGGGCGCTGCTGGAGAGCAACCCGAGCGCCTGACGGGGTTCTGCCGGGGATAGAGAGGGTGACTGTTATAGTCATCCCCTTATTCTTTTATGGCTATCCCTGCCAGAACCAAAAGCGATAAACTCGCTTTTAAATTGCTATTTCTGATTCTAACCTATCTTCAAAGTAGATGGCAAACTGTGAGATGCAGTTTTTCCAATCCTTTATAGACATGGTCCATTTTTTAGACGCCTCGATAGTCGCCAGATATATTATCTTGACTAGAGCTTCGTCTGTCGGATAGGCTGTTTTGGTTTTGGTAACTTTCCTTAGCTGCCTGTGATAACCTTCGATGATATTAGTGGTGTAGATCATCCGTCGGATCTCGTATGGGTACTTGAAGTAAGCCGTTAATTCCAGCCAGTTGTTCTCCCAGGACCGGACGATGATGGGATGCTTTTTGCCCCATTTTCCCTTGAAGGTGGTAAACGACATCTCCGCTTCCTCGATGGTCAGGGCCTGGTATATTTTCTTTAAATCAGCGATTAATTCTTTTTGATATTTGTAAGGTACATATTTCATGGAGTTCCGTATTTGGTGGATAATACATAACTGGATCTCCGTTCGGGGAAATGCCGAGCTAATAGCCTCGGAAAACCCGGAAAGCCCGTCTTTACAGGCGATCAGGATATCTTGAACCCCCCTGTTTTTCAGGTCGTTGCACACGCCCAGCCAGAAACTGGCGCTTTCGTTTTCCCCAACCCAGATACCCAAGACTTCCTTCTGGCCGGCCATATTAATGGCCATTACGCTATAGGCTGCTTTATTAATTATCCGGTTCTCCTTGCGAACTTTGAAGTGGATAGCGTCAAGAAAAACTACCGGGTAAACGCGGTCCAGGGGCCTTGACTGCCACTCGGATATCATGGGCAAAATCTTATCGGTAATTTTACTTACCATTGTTGGCGAAACATCAATACCATAGATGTCCCGCATGTGGTCCTCGATATCCCTGGTGGACATGCCCTTGGCGTACATGGCTATAATCTGCTCTTCAAGTTGGTTGGAAGTCTTTTCATATTTGCCGATAATTCTGGGCTCAAATTCACCATTTCGGTCCCGGGGGACTTCAATTTCTGATTTACCGAACTTGGTTTGGATAGTCTTCTTGTTGTAGCCGTTACGGCTATTACCGGTATTATTGCCTTCAATACTGTGTTTTTTATACCCGAGGTGCTCTTCAATTTCAGCTTCGAATATTTGCTGCGTAAGCGTCAAACTGTACCCACCTTGTTCCAACCCTGGGTTTATAAGATAATCCTCCTCAGAACACGAGACAAGTGAGGAGGATTTTCTTATGACCAAAGCCGAACAGCAAAAGCTATGGGAAACCCGGATCATCGAATATCGAGCCAGCGGGCTGAAAGCTAAAGAATGGTGCGCCGCCCATAACGTAACCCCCCGGCAATTGTGGTACTGGCTCCGGAAGTTTAAGAATCAGAATGACTCTTTCCCCGCCAGGTCTACCCGGTGGCTGCCGGTAGAATTAAGCGAGCAATCACCTGCAGAGCAGGGCGACTCCTTGCTGATCAGAATAGGGCGAGCCCGAATCGAGATAAAACCCGGCTTTGATCCGGCCCTGCTCTCCCAGATAATCCGGCTGCTGGTAACGTTATGCTGAACGAAGTTGGCATCGATCGGGTTTATCTCGCCTTAGGCGCTACCGATTTGCGCAAGTCCATTGACGGGCTGGCGGTGCTTGTCAAGGAAGGCTTCGAACTTGATCCCTTTTCCTCCTGCCTTTTTGTTTTCTGCAACCGAAAATGCGATAAACTTAAAATTCTCCACTGGGATCACAATGGGTTTTGGCTACATTACCGCCGGCTGGAGAAGGGCAAATTTCACTGGCCGGCGGATGCCGGTTCGCCAACTTTAGTCATCAGCCGCCGGGAGCTGCGCTGGCTGCTCGATGGCCTTTCCTTAAAACAGCCCAAAGCACACCCTGAAGTGAAAGCGCGCACCATCTTGTAAAAAATCATAAGGCAGAAATATTTTCAGGTTTTGATTTATTTTGGAGGAAATTAGCGGTAATTTGTCGAATTGTCGAATTATGAATAGCATATCGAATATTGCCACCATGACCATAGAAGAACTGCAAAAGCGCTGTATTCAACTGGAACGGGAAAACGCTGAACTTACTGCCAAGCTGAACTGGTTTATGGAGCAGTTTCGCTTAAGTAAAAAGCGGCAGTTTGGTGTTTCAAGCGAACGATCTACTCCTGAACAACAGCAGCTTTCTTTTTTTAATGAGGCGGAATTGGAAGCCCAACCGGACTCAGCTGAGCCGGATCTGGAGACGATTACCTACAAGCGGCGCAAACAACGCGGCCACCGTGAGGCGGCGCTTGAAAACCTGCCGGTTGAGACGGTTGAATACCGCCTGCCTGCCCAAGAGCAGGTCTGTTCATGTTGCGGCGGTCCTTTGTATGAAATGAGCACCGAGGTGCGGCAAGAACTGAAGATTATTCCGGCCCAAGTGAAAGTGGTCAAGCATGTGCGTTACGTTTATTCCTGCCGCCGTTGCGAACGAAAGACCTTCTATGTCAATAGCAAAACTTAATTTTTATAAGTAGCACAGATGTTCGAGCGCTTTAAAAGACGCCTTCACCCTTTCCGCCTGGCTCCAACTGGATTAAAATTTAGTCGCCAGCGGTTAGAACATTGACAACCTAATATTTAACCTTATGCTGCCCAATTAAGATGCCTGGCGCGGGCCGCGATAAACGTGGCTTCGTCGTAGCAAGTACGGTTTTTCCACATGGCAAAGATGACCCGTACCCAGATATTCGCCAAAGCCCGCAAAGCTTCGTGGTGGGTTTTACCCTGGCTTCTTTTAGTATCGTAATACTCCCTTGCCCAGGGAACCTGACTGATGCTCTGGAAGGCAAACAGGTGCATTGCCCGCCGGAAAGGTTTTACGCAAGACTTGCGCTGCCTGGCAAATCGGTACTTGCCACTCTGGAAGAGCACAGGCGAGGTGCCCGCTAAAGCCTGAACCACGGCGGCATCTTCGTAACGCTCGCGGTCATCGCTCCACTCCGCCAGCAGTCTTGGCGCCAGGCGCCCGGCCGCCCCCGGCAGGCTAGCGAAGATCCTGCTGTCGGAGTGCAACTGAAAAAGGCGGTTAATCTCCTCGTCGTAGGCATCAATCTGTTTCCGGACTACTTCCAGTTGCCCCACCAGGGCGAGCATTAAGCGGCATTTCGCCCGCACGGTGGGAGTTCTGGCACAAAGCTGCGGCTCATGCGCCTTCTGCCAGATAGAGATGGCCGTTTGATTGGGCCGGGGATGTCTGTGCTTTTTCAGAAAGGCGGCGATCTCTGGTACAGTGGCTTTCCTTACCAGCTCTAAAGTAGGGTAGCACTTGTAAAACTCCAAGGCTACCGGCAGGGTCGGCTTCGAAAAGAATCCTAAAGCTACCGGGTAATATTCCTTCAAGCAGGCAATGAGCTTATTGGTAAGGCGCGTGGATTCCTGGATCAGGCCGTCCTGGTCTCGAGTCAACATCTTTAATTCCGCGATTAGTTCCGCATCCGGCTTTAGCCTCTTTAGCTGCGCCAGGTCGGAGCGGCCGATGTTGGCCAGCAGCCTGGCATCAATTGGGTCACTCTTAGCCCCGGAGGGTTTTCGCCGGTAATCCACAACTTTCGGGTTGAGCGGGTAAACCGGAAAACCGGCTTCCAACAGGAACTGCACCAGAAGACCGTTTTTGGTTTCCACCATGCAGGCAAAGCTTTCCGGGTCGGGGTCGATGCTTAAAAGTTTTTGTTTCAACTGCTCCATGCCTTCCCTTTTGTGGGGAACGGTGAAGTACTTTAGCTCTTGACCCTTTTCATCGAGCACGGCTACGTCATGATGCAGGTCAGCCCAGTCAATCCCTACAAAGTACATGTCCAAAACCTCCGCGTACGAATTTTGTTGCAGACTGGCAGTGGGCCTTATCTAACGTGGTGCTCGAAGCACAACCCTTCTATGAACCGCAGTCTGCAAATTTGCTCCGGGAAAGGTAGCTCTTTCGTGGGCAGTCGAACTGCCAGGAGATGAAATCCTTTTCCCGGAAAGTTTTAATTAAAAATTTTTGCCAACCTGGGTGAGTATTCCTGCTCCCTGGGTTGAGTTTAACAGATAAGGAGATAACCACGCCCATTGTCACTGCCCCGATGCCTTCACCGGTACTTCCCGGCAGTCTGGTATCTCCTTCTCTTATGGCTTACATCATGAGCCAAAAATATGGAGAAGGCCTGCCGCTGTACCGCCAGGAACAGCAGTTTGCCAGTCTTGGCATCGAATTGTCCCGCCAGACGCTGGCCAACTGAGTGCTTTGCGGGGCGAACAATTGGCTGGCGCTGATCTACAACCGCCTGCATGAGCACCTGCTCAAGCGGGATATCCTGCATGCCGATGAGACAACCCTGCAGGTCTTGCACGAACCCGGCCGGGCTGCCCAAACCCAATCGTATCTCTGGCTTTACCGCACCGGGCGGGACGGTCCGGCAATAGTTCTCTATGACTACCAGACCACCCGGGCCAGCAAACATCCCCGCCGGTTTCTGTCAGGCTTTAAAGGCTACCTACACGTTGACGGCTACGCCGGCTACAATGAGCTGCCGGATGTAACTTTAGTTGGCTGTTGGGCCCATGCCCGGCGCAAATTCGATGAGGCGCTCAAAGCCCTGCCGGATTCGAAACGCTCATCAGCCGTGGCCGCCAAGGAAGGGCTGGAGTTCTGCAATCGCCTCTTTGCCATTGAGCGCGAATTGAAAGATGCTACTCCGGATGAACGTTATAAGATCCGCCTGGTGCGCAGCCGTCCTGTGCTGGATGCCTTTTTGGCGTGGCTTAAAAGCCAAAGATCGCAGGTGCTGCCCAAAAGTTCCTTTGGGCAGGCAATCAAATATTGCTTAAGCCAGTGGGATAAACTCGAAGCCTTTTTGCAAGACGGACGATTGGAACTCGATAATAACCGCAGTGAACGCTCCATCAAGCCCTTCGTGATTGGCCGCAAGAATTGGTTGTTTGCCAACACCCCGCGGGGTGCCCGGGCCAGCGCCATTGTCTACAGCATCGTAGAAACGGCGAAGGAAAATGGGTTGAATCCATTCCACTACCTCAGCTATCTTTTCGAAAAACTTCCCAATCTGGATACCAAAGACGAGAATGCTTTGGATAAGCTTCTCCCGTGGTCTGATTCGTTGCCCTCTGTGTGCCGGGTCAATAAATAAGCTTATTTTGAGTCCTCACCTCATGTGCTAGGTGGGGATTATTTTACGCTTACATTTGCCCTTCTCCAGCCGGCGGTAATGTAGCCAAAACCCATTGTGATCCCAGTGGAGAATTTTAAGTTTATCGCGTTTTCGGTTGCAGAAAACAAAAAGGCAGGAGGAAAAGGGATCCAGTTCGAAGCCTTCCTTGACAAGCACCGCCAGCCCGTCAATGGACTTGCGCAAATCGGTAGCGCCTAAGGCGAGATAAACCCGGTCGATACCCAATTCGTTCAGCATAACGTTACCAGCACCCGGATTATCTGGGAGAGCAGGGCCGGATCAAAGCCGGGTTTTATCTCGATTCGGGCTCGCCCTATTCTGATCAGCAAGGAGTCGCCCTGCTCTGCAGGTGATTGCTCGCTTAATTCTACCGGCAGCCACCGGGTAGACCTGGCGGGGAAAGAGTCATTCTGATTCTTAAACTTCCGGAGCCAGTACCACAATTGCCGGGGGGTTACGTTATGGGCGGCGCACCATTCTTTAGCTTTCAGCCCGCTGGCTCGATATTCGATGATCCGGGTTTCCCATAGCTTTTGCTGTTCGGCTTTGGTCATAAGAAAATCCTCCTCACTTGTCTCGTGTTCTGAGGAAGATTATCTTATAAACCCAGGGTTGGAACAAGGTGGGTACAGTTTGACGCTTACTTTAAAAAATTGGCTCAGCGATTCAGCAAGCTCAATTCCAATCCCAAAACCGCCGGATTTTTACCGGCATGCTTTCCGCCGCTGTAGCAGGAATCCGGCCACCAGCCCCGCCCAACTCCCGGCGAAGGGGAGCGCCCAGGCCCATACCAGGCAGGTGGGCCAGGAAGGTTCCAAACCCGCGAACCAGGCGGCCACGGGGGCCAGGTAGGACCCGGCCATCGCCAGCCAGACCGGGAGGAACGTTTTCGGGAAGCGCTTTCCTCCCAACCAACCGGCGGGGAAGCCTGCCAGGAAGAGGGCGGCGATTAACGCCAGCAGCGCGGAGGCGGACTACCTTTCGTCGGCGAAGTGGTTTTTGAAGCCGGAAGGAAAAGAGCGACCCACAGGCCGCCGCCGAAAGTGGTTATGCCTACCGCAAGAGCGCCGAGTAGCTTGTTGTGTTTTTCCCCACAGGGGTCGGTTATGTTTAGGTTCTCCTTTCGCCAAAAAAACGGCTTTTTTGCAGCCGCTCATTAAATATTGGACCGGGAAAGGAGTCTCGTACCCGGCCTATGGCATGGCGCTCTGCCGGGCTACTCTGGCTCCGATAGCGCCCCGAGTGTTTCAGCGGTTCTTTCCCGGTTATTTCCGCTTTAAAAGTAGCTATAGCTATACGGGATATTACAACTCTTTTTTTATTGAGCAAATCTTTGATGGTGAGTATTTAAACTTTCGTTAGCGCCTTGATTGGCATAAACCCCCGAGTAAAGCGTGACACCCTCTTGATTCCTTAAAAACATGGGTGCAACACCCCACGTCAAGGGTAGTTATGGTAATTGAAGAAATTGCACAAAGAGCTCTATTGCGTATAGCTTCGCAAATCGATGCATCCGATAAAGAGCTATGATCGCACCAGCCAGCGTTCCTAGTGCAACTGGCCAGTAAGATAGATTATTGGCAATAATAAGTACCGAAATAAAAAGAAATCCTGAAGCTATGCCCCGGTTAAGACCATAGTTACCATTAAAGATGTCCACTCTCCCCGCTCTAGATTGAGCGGATACAGCTGCATATATTTGCCGCGTTATGCTGAACCATGCTTGACGGTCAATTTCACCCATTTTTATGGGACCTTGCAGGCCAAGCTTACGTTGCAAGGATATTTCTAAAGCCTCAAATTGTGCACTTGCAATTAGGTCATCCTTTTTACTACGAACCCAATCAGTTGGTATACCTAGAAACAATTTCCACCAAACCGATTCTATAACGTTACCAATTGCTTGAAGGAGATGACCAGCAATATAAGCGAGAATGATGAAGATTCCTAAGCTGCCAACTGTAATATCCTTTGCTAAGAATACTGGACGTAGTTCCGGATATAAAAGAGAAATACCAATAACTGCTAAAGCTCCAGGAACAACTATTCCAGTAAACTCATAATGATCGAAACTCTTCATGTTGTTCACCTATCGTATTCGGATTCAATTGTTGCTTTGCCGTTACTGTCAATAGTCAAGGTAATGTTGCCTTTCCACCTAGTTGACCAAACATAATCACTATACTGGCGGTACTTGTTGCTAGCATCTGTATCAGGTTTCTTGCCAACCGAAACTATAGTATATTGTGGATTCATTAGTTTTACCGCTTCTTGGTGATAGCCAGTTTCTCGCCCGTGATGACTTGCTTTTAATACATGACACTTCAGTCCTTCACCGTAATGCCCTACAATGGAATCCCATGCCTCCTTTTCAGCATCCCCACCGAAAATGATCCTGATTCCCTTGTATGTAAGTCTTAAAACATAACTTAGGTTATTAGTGTTACCGGCCTCGTTTGCTGCCTCTACTAATTCCGACGTTGGGGATAGGATCTCCAACCCATCGCCTCCATCGACACCCTCAGGTTCTTGGTTATAATAAATACCACGAGCACCACGGTAAAGGTAAAGGACTTTTGCTCCCCGCTTACCTGTACGAAAGGCTTTGTATTCTTCCCATTCTTCTTCATCAGATTCCCACTGGAAGTCCGGTATTTTGTTATGTTTGGTATCCCAGAAGTTCCAGATTTGAATTCCTACCTCTCGGAGGGCTACTAGACCACGCATGTGATCTAAATCTGGATGTGTTTGGATATAGCGAAATATACTATTATTCGGATATTGCTGTTTTAAAAACTCTATGGGATTTGTGAGTTGGATATCATATCCTGCTTCAACTAACTGCCTTGATTTACTAATCCCAAGACGTTCAGCAATTAGCCGCCGTTTTAAATCTTCTTTTGACTGAGTAAAAAAATCTAATATCTCATTTGCAGATATCGAATCCAGTTCGGTCCCATTATTTATATCAATCATCGTTAGACGTCCGAATGGGTGCATAATAATCGTACAATCACCATGACCAACGTTTAAGAAGTGCACCTTGAGCATTTAATTCGCCTCCGTTTTGAAAAGAAGCATATTTCCGCCTTATCTTTTACTTTCCACAAACACACAAGGCTAAATCTTAGTAATTTCTTTTAGCTTCCCCATACCTCGCTAAAAACACCCTCATCATCGCCTTAAACAGTAGCCCGTGATTCGGTATCTTCAAGTGCAATAACTTGTGGACAATCACCTCCGCCCGGAAGGACACGGGCATCCGCAGCAAAGCCGGGTCAAAGGTCAGCCGCTCTTTTGCTGGAGCAGCTGGCCCATTTCTTTTTCATTGCCCGGAGCTGGACCTGTTTGGGTTCCACGCCGATCCGCCTGGCCCAGGCGGCTACTTCCGCCCGGAATACTGCTTCCGGGATCAAGTCTATATAACATTTACCTTGTTCGGTAATGGTTCATATTACCCTAAAACAAATTTATTCCTCATCCCACTGCATGATTTTCGCTCCCAACTGCGAAAGGGTTTCCTTTACCTTGCTATCCAACGTGGTGCGGTCAAAACCACCGGGTGTTTCGGCCTTGATTTCAATGGTGATTTCCGGTTCCGTCCCGGATGTCTTTAAAGGCTTAATCACACCGGTGACGATGTAAGAAAGTTTGTCCCAGGGGACGCTGGCCTTTATCACAACTTTGCGTGGCCGCTTTTCTTTTTTGCCTCCCGGCGAACCCTCTGGTTCCGGTCCAGGTTTTTCTTTCCTCCCTTCAGTACCACCAGTAGTGGTTTCTCCCCCTTCCTCCGGCTTGCCGGATGAAGACTTTTTCTCCTCGGCGGCTTTTTCCGGTCGCACCACCAGAGATTCGGGTTCCGGATTTAAAAGGGGTTCCTGGAAAAACAGCCTATCTCCAATACGAACACCAAAAACGCCCTTTTCCGCCCCCTCTCTGGCGGCCTTCAGTAATACCTCTTCGCTTTCCAGGCAGGGAAAGCCGGGCGTTTTCAAGAAGATGTCGTAAATTTCCCGGATACTCTTTTCCTCCTCGTCCTGGCCCATACCCTTCTCCAAAATCAGCTTGGGCGTTATGGAGGATAAGATTGGCTTTTCATCCTTAAGATAGCGGAATACTCGCCCCGTAAGGGAACCTTCCCCGGTTGGCGGCAGCCCCATGTCCCGCCAGACAACGCCACCGTTGCCGCCCCAGCCCACGTGACGGTAGGCGTTGATGACCTGGTAGGGGATATCTTTTTCCGCCTGCTTCAATTTGGCCTGCAGTTCCTCGCGGGAAGCAGGAGCTAAAGACAATGATGTATCCTTTGCTATATCTCTTAAGGCAAGGTACCGCCTGAGCTTTCCTTTTAGCCCGGCATAGGCGTCCTGATCTACCGCTAGGGCAAACACAACGTTGCGGTAAATCCGGAAGGTAGCTCCGGCTTTCTCCAAAAGCTCTTTTGCAAAAGCCTTTGTCTCTGGCATGCCTTCCTTGAGGGCGGGGTCAAACACAACCAGTTTCAGCCGCCTGTTGTCCGGTACCCCGGATGCTTCCCGCGGCCAGGGGTACACCTCGAAAGAACCTTCTTTGGTTAACTTAGCCAGGTTTTCCGAAAGGGCTTCCCGTATTTGGCTTTCCTCAATCGTTTCTTCTCTGTCGGTGATGACTTTATTGAGGTTTGGCTGGTTCTTAAAGCTGTAGACATGCTTTTCCGCGTGGAAATACCAGAGCGATTCTTCCAGTTTATTCACCGCATCGCCGACAATAGTGGAGGGAACCCCTTCCCGCAAGAGGGCCACCCTGAGCCAGGGCAGGGTCACGCCGCGCCGCTGGGCGCCGCTAAAAGAGTAAAGGAAAACGGCCGTGGCCAGCCCTCTGGCAATCCCGTATTTTTCGTATTCGCTGCCTATTTCCTGGTCGATCCGCACCGCTTTGCCGGTAACATCGGAGTTAATGACGCTATCGTATTCGTTGCCGATGTGCTTGACGAATTCCCGCCTGATCGGAAGAGACGACAGGTTTACCAGTGCCGACTGAATGAGGGGGGCAGTAACCTTTCGTTCGTATAGATCGCCCACCACCTGGGCCAGGAGCCTCAAAACGCCCCGTGTCCTTTGAAAAGTGGGGTACGACCCCCAGCGCTCGTACAAAACGTCAATGAACTCGGGATGAAAAGGGTAGGCCCTCTCCACCTTTTCCCGAAAGGCCGTTTCCCTTACTTCACCTGGAACTTCGGTACCCAGCCCCTGGTAAAGCTTGAGATATTCCTCAGCCACCAGGCGGTGGACCTTCTGATCGCCCGGGTCTTCAAACAGCCTTTTCCGGATCACTTCGTAGACTTCCATTCCCTCTACCGGGACGTAGATGCTCTCTACTCTTCCGGAAACTTTCTGCAATTGGGCAAGGGCCTTTTCGGCTTCTTCGTCGTAATGCTCCAGGATGCTTGCGGGAAGCGTCAGAACTAAAGCCGTTTTTTCCGAAGCGGCCACCGACTCCGAAAGCTCCTGAAGGAACGCCAGGGTCTGGCCCTGGGTGATCCTCTCCACCTTCTCCACCCGGTTGGCCTTTACTATGTACTCCAGCAGCTCGTCGATGAGGATAAGGGCCGGCCCGCTCTTCTGGAAGATCTCCTTGATTCGCTCTTTGCCCGGCGCCACCCGGCGCACGTCGTGGTCCCTGACCACTTCGTAAAAGCCTAGTTGGTAGGCAATCTCTCCCCAGGGAGTCTTTCCCTTTACGGGGTCGGCAGAAGTGCCCACAAAGGCCGCCACCCGCACCCCGGTAAATCCTCCCCCCATTGTCAGTTCCTTCACCTGTTCAATGTGATTTATCTCTGAAAAAAATTTTACCAGGTGGTAAAGGGTGATCAGGGAGTGGGTCTTGCCACCGCCAAAGGGGGTCTGGAGCTGGATCACGGGGTCGCCCCGGCCGGAGGTTAAACGCTCCAGCACATTGCGGGCCAGGTTTTTCAAACCCGCCGTAAGGTATGTCTTGGCAAAAAAGAGGCGCGGGTCGCGGTACTCCTCTGGTGCCGTCGCGCTTAACACATCACCCAGATCGGCGGCGAAAACCGCCTCCGTGAAAGACTTCTCCCGGATGTCCTTGTGGGGCGTAACAACCTGCCACCAGGCTGGTAAGACCATATTTATCACCTCGTTAACCATTTAAAATAAGGATTGCTGCCCAGTACCGTTTGCTGCTTTTTGGTAACTATCCCGCCCATAAAGGAAACCTTGAATCATTTGCTTCTCTTTGTCTCCCTCTGGCAAAACGTCCGAAACGGCCTGGGCTAGTTGCCAGAATGCGTTGTTATGAAGGTTGCCTGATGATTGCAGAATCTCGGTTATTTTTTTGCGCTGGTTCTTTTCCCACAGCAAAAGGCAGGCATGAAGGACGTCCACTATACTGTTAAACTTTTCCTTCTCCAAAAACTTTCTATCCCGCTCTTTCGGCCCCAAAACGCTGATGTACTCCTTGTCTTTTTTGACCAGGCCCCCGTTCCAGTAATGCTCCAGTTCGACGCCGCAGGCGGAAGAAAGCTTACGCGCCTCGTCAAAATGAACCCTTGCCCCGTTGTAGGTCCAGCGCCAGAGGAGGTAGAACCGGGCGGTAGTGTCAATACCTCCCAAGTTGCCGTTTTTAAGAATCCTCGCCAGGGCGTACTCGCTCACCGTCTTGCGGACAAATTCTAGCAGGTCCTGAGCTGAAACTTCTTCACCTGCATAGGTCTCCACCTTTTCGTAACGGCCGAAAACCTCTAAAGCCGGGCCAATAGCAGCGACGAAGAAGTCGCTACCGCCGATCCCCTCGTTCCAGAACTGGTCCAGCTTTTGCCGGATCTTTTCTTCCACCAGGGGTTTGACCTCGTTATAATAGGCGGTTTCCCTGGTGGTGCGCTTGCGGCAGACCATGTAGATGGAGGAGGCCAGGGCCGCCGATTCTTTTGCCCGGAGGCGGGCCTGCATTTCAGTATGCAGGGGCCAGGAAGCGGTAAGGTAAAGGCCGGAATTCAAGAGAGCGTTAATAATCGCTTCCCAAGCAACAGTAGTCTTGTGGGCGAAGACAATAACGGCAATACCATTAGGTTTCAGGACTCGGGTAATTTCAGAAAAGGCCTTTGTAATCTTCTCCTCAAAGAAACTTTTGTCTTTCACCCTTATTTCTGCAACTTGTGCTGCCTTTTGTTTTTCCATACCTCTAAGCAAAGAAAGGCTATCAATAATCTCTTCTGTCTTCGGAGTTAACGGGGTCGCAAAGAGTTCAGGATACAAGTCCCCCACTGTTCGTTTAAGCCAGACGTAGAAGAAGTCTGACAGGTAAGAATAGGGCACGTTGTCGTAGTACGGCGGATCGGTGATTACGGCGTCGAAATAGTTGTTGGGATAGGGCAGGGCGGTGGTGGAGGCCTGGGTGACGGTGGCAAAGAGAGAGTTGGTATGAGAGCAATGTTCTATTATCCTAACTACCCAGTCTTGCATATTTGGCCAACCAACATCGGTGAATGGATTCACTTCTACATAATCCCACACCATTGGTAAAGCTTGCCTTCCAAAAACATGTTCAATCTTCTCTCCAACAACATTATAGACTACCAAGTTAGCATTTTTATCTGCCAACCTATCAAAGATAACTGCCAGATACGTCACCACCACCCTTGCATACCCCTCCTCGGCCCCCTCCGCCAGCATCAGCTCGCGCGCCTGGCGTACCTTATCCGCAAAAGTGATCAGTGCCAGCTTCTGGCGGGGGTTGAAGAGGTCGCCCCATTTAGTCATCCCATATAAAACCACTGGCGTGAAATTATACAAAACCCCACCATTCTTGTACTCTTTTCCTTCCGGTGTTAATATAATTTCATCCGGTACCGGGTCGAAGCCCCACTTATCCCACAACTCCTCCCGCTTCTGTCCCAGATATCGTTCGGTCTCACGGAAAAGCTCCATGTCCTTTTCCGTTGCCAGGCGGTAGGTCTTCCCCTGCCGGTCCGGATGATGCAGTACCACCGCCACCATCCGCTGGCCGGCCCGGCCTTCTTGGAACTGTCTCCGCACCTCTTTATCGGTGAGTCCGCTGCCGCAGCATGGGCATATCACTCTGGCCCGGGTAACAGTCCCTTCCCCAGGGTCGAAGTCGATGGCCGTTCCTTCCACAATGTCGAACTCTATTTCATTCCTCAATGGGATAATTTTAAGGGCCACCTTTTTGTTCTCTTTTTTGGCCAGCCAGGTCTGGCGCATGAGGGGGATCTCCGCTCCGCAGGCCGGGTTATGGCATTTCACCGTCCTTGCCCAAATGTAGCCCACCGGAATACTGCCCTCGGGATCGGTGGGATAGAAGCGGCCGATTTCCTTGCGCGCTTCCTCCAGAACCCATTTCCCCCAGCGCTTAACGTCTTCCAAAAGGGGGTTTACCTCGCTCTCTACTTCGCCCATCGGCGTCTTCTCTTTGCGCTTGACCGGCTTGCCGTACTTTTGGGGAAACTCCAAAGTGGCCTTTTCAATCAGCACCGCCACCGGGTTAAGGTCTGAAGCGTAGGTCTCGCAGCCCAGGCGCAGGGCCTCAAGTGGTATTGCCCCGCCGCCCGCAAAAGGGTCGAGGACCCGCGGGGGCTTTCCGTCATTTGCCTTAATGATTTCTTTCCTGACCCTCTCAATATAATAGGCGTTGAGCGAGTTTTCCCACTTACATAGTTCATGGATGAAGCTTGCCCGGGCGAGCCGCTCCTGTTCGTCCTTCGGCTCCGGTACAAACGCCGCGTAAATTGTCGAGCGGGAAGCCGCCAGCGGCCGCCTGGCCCACCAGATGTGCAGGGTGGAGATGTGCCCGTGGCGGATATTTTTTTCGCGGACTGATTCATTACTTACTCGACTTTCTCACAAAGATAACAGCCTCGAAGCCTTGATATAACTGGATTTTTTGCAATAATTTTTGAAGAAAAACAGCAAAAGACACCCTTGTCTTGGTAAAATAGAGTTGGCAAGACCATTCTAACAAGACGAAAGGGTGTCCTTATGAACTCTATTTTACCAGAACAATATCAAATTGAAAAACAGTTTTACTCTCGTGTGGATAATTTTTTATCTAGGCACGAAATTGGTAAAATGTGCTAAGTTGGATATGGGTTGACAGATTGGAATAAGCTGGGATAACAAATCAACCACCCGGGTTTGCCCCAGATGGTTGAGTATCCACAGTGCTCCCCTTATAATGATAGTTGCCACACCAACAAAATAAGAGGGAACAGCTGTGTATACTCATCCTACAGCATTACGCTGCAGAAAGCAAGCCATGGAACTTGATCAGAGAAAAGTTTATTCTCGCAGAGAAATAGCCGATAAATGCCAGATATCCCATACCACCTTCTATAAGTTTTTGGAAAGGTTCAAGGAACATGGTGAGGCCGGCCTGTACGATAAAGAACGTGTACCAGGCATCAAGCCCAATCAAACTCCACCGGAGATTGAGGAGGCCATTCTGGCTTTTGTCCAGGAACACCCAGCTTATGGCCCAAAAAGGATCAGCGCCGAACTGAGAAAACCCGAAAACGGTGGAATTAAAATTGGCGAAACCGCCGTATACGGGGTACTTAGACGGAATGGCCTCAATACCAGGCGAGAACGCCTTAAATGGATTGATTCCATGCAGCCTCCACAGGAGAAAACGGCCTGGGAGTTGGACAAGGAGGCCAGCCAACACCGGCATGTGCACGCTCCTCAACCAGGCTATCTTATGAGCCAGGATGGGAAACTTATCGGCCGCTTGGCCGGTATCGGAAAAGTATATGTCCAGGTCGGGGTGGACTGCGCCAGCAGCTATGGTTGGGCAAGGCTCTACACCGACAAGACAGCTGATTCCGCTGCCGATTTTTTGAACTATGTCCATCACGATTATCAATCTATGGGTGTTAAGTTACAGCGGGTTCTGACGGATAACGGAAAGGAATACGGCTCGTCCGAACCCACCTATGAGCATTACTATGGTGCTACATGCCTTATCCTGGGCATTAAGCACAAGACCACCAAAGTAAAGCACCCCTGGACCAACGGTTACGCTGAACGGTTTATTCAGACCCTATACCAGGAATTTTTCCAGGTAGCCTTAAGGCGCAAAAGATATTTTTCCATAGAAGAACTCCAGTCTGACCTGAACGAATTTTTGCGCTATTACAACTGGGAACGCCCTCACCAAGGCCGCCGCACCAGGGGTAGGACACCGGCACAGGCATTCTTTGTACCATATACTGATCAACTTCTACTGTCGGCACCAAAGCTCGCTGCTTAAGATTTAAGATTTAAAAAATCAGAGGAACAAAGTGGCGGTCTTGACTGCCACCTGAGCGTGTTGTCAGCTTTGACTACCGACGGGGCGGCTCCGGGGACATGGCTTTGACAGATTGCGCCCCGCCGGTTTTCCGATTGTACCACACGCTGGGACCCCGGCCGTCAAGACTTCCCTTCGGCGCCACTTTGATTTAAGGTTAACTTCTGGGGCTCACCAAGAACATTTTAGGAGAGCAAGGGGAGCTGTTATTTATTCCCAAAATGTCAACCCCTTGACAACTTAATTCAGGTAAAATATTACGCCGCTCCAATTTTCAAAAGGAAAAAGGATTTAGCTGCCTTGAACTTTTCAAGTTCATTTTTCTGCTTGTCTTTAAAGGCAAGAACCTTTATCGCACATTGCAATCTGAAGCTGAACCCGGAAGGCCAGAGAAAGACACGATTTATCGCTTTTTGAATTCGTTCCGGTACAATTGGCGAAAATTTTTGCTCATCCTGAGTTCATCTGTAATCAATGAAACCATTGAACCTTTGACCTCCCGCAACTGGAAAAATGTTCTTGTTCTTGATGATTCCCTCTACAGCCGCAACAGAAGCAAGGCTGTTGAATTGCTGGCCAGGGTAAAAGACCATGTTGAAAACATGTATGTCCGTGGATTTAGGATGCTCACCCTGGGCTGGTCGGACGGCAATACTTTTCTGCCGGTTGCTTTCTCCTTGCTCAGCTCAGAAAATGAACGCAACCGGCTTTGCGGAATTGACTCACGGATCGATAAGCGCACCACTGGCTATAAAAGAAGGGTGGAAAGCATCAAAAAATCTACCGAAGTAATGTAATGTTTGATCTCTTGCGTCAAGCCCGGGAATATGGTGTACAGACGTTGAGTTACATATTTTAATCTAAAATTATATTTTGTGCACAGAAAGTTTTGTCACTCCCACGCCAGCCGCATCAGCGCCCCAATTTTCCCGTCTGGAAAGCCTCTTCGGGGCGCTTTTCTGCTCCTTCAGGCTCGGCCCCTCGTTTGGAATTGGTTTTTTGGTCAATAACAATTTCCATTTCAGAGTTCTTTTTATATTTGTAAAACCCCCTGATTTTTTCAGGGGGCACTAACTAATTGTAATAGCCGTTCCACCATTTTTTGATTGTAGAATACTGATCCCTATCATGACCATACCATATTTTTGCACCTATTTTATTTGCTATCGGCAGCAACCAGTCAAGGTCTTCTCTCATTCCATCAGGGAATTTAGTATATTTCGCTGCATATTTATATGTCGGAAATACACAGCTTTCAGTGTAAATTAAATCTGATACCAATAAAACTCTTCCGTAATGATACAGATCAACCATCATTGAGATCATACCAAATGTATGATTGTACTCAGTTAAAATCAGATTTATACCTGGTAGCCATTCGAGAATGGTTTGATCTGTATCACCAGCTATTTCTAACCACTTTATTGGCTTTTGCGCACGCAAGATAACTTCATTAGGCTGATTGTGTTTTCCGCTGAAAAACACACGTGCAGTTCCATTGAACTCCTCCCGTTGCACTAATACCTGAGCATTCGGAAATAACTCATAATAACCCTGATGATCACTATGAAGATGTGATTGCACAACGTAATCAACATCTTCCAATTTATACCCCAAGCTTATTATCTGATCTGGAATCGTTCCACGTTCGCTACGCTTATAATTTGCTTTTGCAAATGCATCTGCCGGATAATTTACCCAATCATCAGACATCCCAGAATCAAAAAGTATTAAAGCATCTGGATGGTCTATTAGAACAGCATATACCGGCACACTCAACATAACATCTTTTGATCCGTCTTGATAAACAGAGTTTTCGGGAAGATTCAATGTACCACCATCAAGTACGTAGAGCTTAATGCCATAATCATTTTTGTTACTATTTATTAACTTATTGATAATCGCTTGCTCATCATATATTATTCCAGTTTTCCCCTGTACTGGCCATGGAATAAGAGGAACTATTTGTGGTCCGTTATCATATATTTTAGAAGTTTCTGAAATAGATGGCACTTCCTGGTTAAGAATAGGTACTTTTAGTTCTTGACCTACATAAATTAAATCTAAATTGTCTAATCCGTTAATTTCTCCAAGCTCTTTATAATCAATTCCATATCTTTCAGCTATTTCATGTAGTTCATCTCCCTCTTTTACAATATATATGTCATAAGCTTGCTCAGCCCATAAGTGGTTTATTGGAATAATACTAATAGAAAAAATCAATAACACAAGCATTACTAACTTTTCTTTTTCCTTTATTTTCATTATTCTATCCTCCTTTAATTAAATAACTTTAAAGAGGCACTTTCTTAAGCAAATAATCCCATCACATTCTCTAACTATATACTACCTTCATTTCTGGTAACTGCAAGTGCTCAACCTTACACAGCAAAATATAAAACAAAAACTATTGAAATGATTGATGACTTTGCGCTTTTTATTAGGAGCTTATTTATCTATTATCTATAACAGCTTTTATTTCTGTTCCTGTACGCATACCTGCTAATGCTTCGTTAATTTCTTCCAATCTATAATGTTTACTAATAATAGCTCCCATCGGAATTTTCGTTCTATTATATTTTATGAACTTCAACGCTCTGTAAAAATGAACAATATCTGCACTTCCACTTCCAATAACAGTTGCATTTTTGCCAAGGAAAACATATGGTATGAATTCAATCTTTGAGGGAGTTGTTAAGCCAATAATAAGATATGTGCCACCGTTGATCATCAACCCAAAACCTTCATTGAACGCCATTGGATTTCCTGAACACTCGACAACAAGTTCCGCTCCTCTACCATCAGTTAAATCTAATACTATCTTTTGCCTTTCCGCAGGGTCTTTTACTTCATCAATATTGATAACATGCGTTGCACCCCATTTCTTCGCTAATTCTAGCCTGTTCTCAGGAGCACCAATCACGATTGTTTGCCCCGCGCCAATTGCATTTGCAGTTACAAGAGAATATAGTCCAATTGGTCCACATCCTTGAATAACAACAGTATCAGCCAGTCCTAATGGGGATTTTTTCTGCAATTTGTCAAAAGCATTTACAACGGTTCTAAATGCACAGCCTACACCAATAGCTTCTTCATCCAACACATTCTCCGGCACTTTAACAACAGGAGTTGTTGGAAGAATAAATTCATATTCAGCAAACCCGCCCATAAGTTTATCAGGATGAGAAAAACCATAACCAATATTATTTTTACACATAAACGGCATACGCAAAACTGAACAATAATAACACTTACCGCAAAAATCATGTGACCACATGATTCTGTCTCCGACCTTAAGTTCTTGACCGGCAACATCTGCAACACGTTCCGGTCCAAGTTTAACTATTTGTCCAAGAGTTTCATGACCCTGAATATTAGGTAACGGGAATTTGATACCAAGAGTACCAGCAGCTTGATGAACATCAGTTCCACATATTCCTGCGAGTAATACCTTTACCAATATGGCATTTCCCGTAACATCAGGAATTGGGATCTCTTTTATTTCAAGAGGCTTACCATACTCTGTTAAAACGGCTGCTTTACAAGTTTTCGGAATTTCCATTATTATATTCCTCCTCATTTTATTATTAATTAATTACTAATTGAATTACTAATTTTATTAACTTTTACCTAATTCTTTTAATGTTATTTTCTTAACCCCCTTCCAATGTACGAATTATGGTAACTACATCACCATCTTTTAAACGTGCATCCAAATTTGCACGAGTACCATTTACCAATATTGCCGATGCCTTAAAATAACTCTCTTCAATCTTTACTTGTGGTAACTTTAGACATTCATCCAGAACATTTTCAACAACTGCGTCTTCAGGCATATCAAATGTGTAACTAGAAAAGCCTATCGGTACATCAACTGCATAGAATTTAACATCAATTTTCACGCATAAAGCCTCCCGGGAATAACTATATTTATTTCTTTGAAGGATAAAGATCCTTAATAACACATTCCAAGCCACCTACAAGTTCTAACATATCGAGACTAGGAACACCATCGACGTTATATCCTAACGCATTATATAAGTTGTCTCCTAAACGCACTTCATCAAGTGTAATACCTTTAAGGGGACCAGCTTTCATGGGAGGCTTCCCAATCATACGATTAGTAACAGTAAAATCCTTTCTCCTAAGACCTTCCCTTATATTAAAAGCATGTCTCATCGTAAATGAGCGTATACCCATTTCTCGTATATCTTTACGGGAATAATGAATACCCGTCACAAGCTCTAAAAATTTATATATCGAGCCTTCTGGAAACATTCTTATAGAAAATATGCACAACCCTGAATTATTTATATATTCTGTATTAGCTATTTCTGAAACATCCTGAAAACCTGTCACTCTGAAATTATATTTCTCTTCCCACGTCATACGGTCATTTGCTTTTGCCAAACCACCTTTTGGATGACGTCCAATAGATGGGTCCAATTGGTAAGTACGAATGTAGCCCGGAGCACGACGCGGATCATGCTGTGCCATTTCTATACCACTTGAAACAAGCAAATAATCATGACCCACACCAAAATGATTCGCAGCCCATTGAGAACCGTAACCTAATATTTCACCACAACCTTCCATTTTACATATTTTCTCAGTTAAAGCGACAACTGCATCTCCGTTACCCCAGTAAGGTTCAATTCCGTCAAGCTGATCCTTTGTCAATAACCCCTCGTTAAAACATTCTAATACCCAACCAACAGTGCCCCCCACTGAAATAGTATCCATACCGTATTCATTACAAAGCTCGTTGCATTTAATCATAATAACTGGATCAGTATTTAGAATCGATGAAGTAAACCATCCAATGGTTTCATATTCAGGACGAGAAACATGTTTCATAGGATATTTTTCATGTTCAACGTCAAAAAATGCACCACATCTTACAGGACAGGCAGAACAACCAAAATCGTCCACCTTAAATTTTTCATTTAGCAGTTCAGCTCCAACTTCTTTAAAGTCTTCTACTGTAAGACCAGACTCTTCTAGCGAAATAGCAAAATTTTTAACCCCTGCATCGCCGCTTAATAGAGATGGTATAAAACCACCAGTAGTTCCAAATTTCTTCATTAGAGGAATCATTGGATGAGACTTTAAAAATTTAAATATTTCCTTATTTAATTTGAGTATTCCTTCCTTATCAGCTATTTCAACTTTTTGATTGCCTCTACATACAATAGCTTTCAATTTCTTTGAACCCATCACGGCACCTGAACCACCTCTACCAGCTGCTCTATGTCCATCATTCATAACGGCAGCCATGTAGGATTTTTTCTCACCGCCTGGGCCAATAAATGCAGCTTTTATTCTGTTATCACCCAAATCCTTAATAAGCTCCCTTTCAAAAGCATTTGACGTCATGCCCCAATATTTCGAAGCTTCCCTAATCTCTACTTTTCCGTTGTCAATCCAAATATAAACAGGTTTATCTGCAATGCCATTTACGAATACAGCATCAAAACCAGCTTTTTTCAGCGTCGGTCCAAAATAACCACCTGAATTGGCATCGTTCCACCCATTATATACAGGAGATTTTGATACAACCGTATAGCGACCACCTAATGGAACACCTGTGTTGTTAAATGGTCCTGCAATAAAACCTATCATGCTTTCAGGGCCAAACACATCTGCTTTTGCAGGCATATATTCATAAAGTATCCTTGCACCTAACCCCGGACCGCCAATAAAATCTTTAAGCCAATTTTCAGGTATATCTTTTATCTTAATTTCATTTTTACTTAGGTTTACAAATACCATTTTCCCCATATAACCATACATGGGTTGTTATTTCTCCTTCCTTGTTACCTATTAATTAACTTTTGAATTATTTCATAAAACTATGAATAATACTCTAAAGTTAAAGAGCACCTCCTTTAATGTATATGTTTTAGCCTCCTGCAAAACCCCAGAAGTCTTGAGAAATAAGGGATTTTGCAGACTCTTATAGCAGGGTTTCCTCCAGCTTTCATCGTAATACTTAAGAGAAATTCCTCCGGAGGTGAACCCTGTTGCCAAAACACAAGCAAATTACCTTCTCCGATCTCTACGAAGAATTTGAACAAGCGTCAGAAGCAAGAACAAACTGAAAATGCTCACAGATTACGTAGACATCGAAGAAATCATCCCATTAGAGGTTAAACTGACTTACTACAAATCCACTGGTCGCCCCCCTTATTCTTTGGCGTCTATGTTATCCGCCTTAATTATCCAGAAGATCTTATCCATTCCCACAGTTGAGCTTTTGGTTACTTTCCTTGAACTCTCAGAGCCCCTGAGGGATTTTTGCGGCTTTGGTGAAAGTGTGCCTGACCCCGCTACTTTCTCCAGGTTCAAAGACAAGATCGGGCCCACGGAGCTCAAAAAAATCTTAGACCGCCTGGTGGAACTGACTGAGCCCTACTTGAAAGAGCTCGACCCTTTTGCGGCTTCCCTTCTCGTCCTGGATACAACCGGCTTAGAAGTGCCGGTAAGAGAAAATAATCCGAAGTTCTTTTATTCCTTGAAAAATCAGGTCGAGAAGGGAGTCCCTGAAAAACCTGAAAACGAGATTTATGCTATGACCATCGCTAAAATGCCCAAATCTGCCAAGGCTGCCCCAAAAGCCAAACTCATTTACACTAACGGCCACTTCGCCTATGCCTACACCGCTGCTGTTCTGACTGACGGCTTCGGCCTCGTCCGGAATGTGCTGCTTTTTGAAGGTCAAAAAGATTCGCTTGTGTTAAAACCAGTCATGGAAGATTTCCGGCAGCATCATGACCTCTCCCGTTATGAGTTTTTTGTCGGTGACGCCGGGTTTGACAGCACGGAAAACTTCCGTTACCTGGCGCAAGATTGCTGCCTTAAGCCGGTTATTAATCTCAATCCCCGGAATGCCAAAGGGTTGCCTGAGCCTGGACTCGCTCCCGATGGCGTGCCGGTGTGCCCCAAAAATCCATCCCTAAAGTTTAAATACGCAGGCTTTTGTAAATCAAGAAACCGGATTAAATGGCTCTGCCCCTTAAGTAAACAGGGGAAAAGCGGCTATACTTGCGCCTGTCAAGTACCGTGTACCCCCTCTAAAAGCGGCCGGATGGTTTATACTTATCCCCGGGATAATTACCGTAAAAATACTCCTATCCCCAGGAACTCTAAACTATGGAAGAAAATCTACCTTTTGCGCATTGCCGTGGAGCAGGCCATCTCCCGGCTGAAGCTCCCCTTGATGCTCGGCCGATTAACTGCAATGGATTTCAATACCGCTTATTGTGATCTCGTTCTGGCAGCCATCGCTCAAAACCTTGTTGCTCTAATCGCTTTGAGGGCCAAACTCAACGATAAGGTAAGGTCTCTACGTTGGCTTGTTGCTTAGGGCTGAGTTTGCTTCCCTGTTTTATCAATAAAACCGCGCTTTTTGATTATTTTTTCTTTGATACTTGGTGCAACAGGCATCTTAATCCATTATGTGCCAGTTAAAAGGCTTCGACCTGTCATAAAGGCTCTTTTTATTTTTTAAAGAACTTTAGTTTTGCAAGCGCCTAATATGCATGCTTAAATCAATGAAAAGAGTTCTGTACACCTATAAAGGGGAGAAGGTGACCCTTGATACCCTTTACAAAGAACTTCTCAAAAAGCCTGGTAAAGCCAAGATCCTGGCAAATGCTCTTGTCCAAATCGGCATTGATTCAGATGGCAATCCGGTACCGGCACGGATTGTATTCATCCGGGACCGGAACCGGTCTAAAAAATGGCTGGCATTGCTTTCAACTGATCTAGAGCTGACCGATGAAGAAATCATTCGTATTTACGGAAAACGCTGGAGTATCGAGGTGTTCTTTAAAACCACCAAATCCTTTTTGAACCTGGCCAGGGAATTCCAGGGAAGAACATATGATTCTATGGTGGCCCATACCACGATTGTCTTCTGCCGTTACATCATGCTCGCTCTAGAAAACCGTGAAAGCAAGGACCCGAGGACTCTCGGTGATCTATTTTATGTTTGCTGTGACGAACTGCAGGACATAAGTTTTGCAGAGGCATTTCAATTGCTTTTGGCAATGCTCAAAAATACGTTGAGAAAATTTCTTGCAATAACAGATGGTGCTTTGCAGGAGCTAGTCAATAATTTTATTTCCTGTTTGCCTTCGTTCTTAAAGGGTCGCCTCAAACTTTCGCCCTGCGAAAGTTGAGGAGCGTCGTGAAACTTCCGGGTAACCAGCGGGTTGAAATGTACCTGTCACGGTAATTTCTCGTACACCGTGAAGTCGTCAGGCAGGCGTCTTCGGGGTGACCTAAGACGTCAAGCTGCCTGAAAAGGCCAAAAGGCCGAGACAGGATGCAGGCCGTAGCGAAAGCGAACCAGTGGTGGCCTCGAAAACGCAGTTGCTGTTGGCGACCCTGCCTCAACAAGGGGAAGCCTGCCACTTGCCGCGAAGAAACGAGGAAATGCAGCGGCAGGGACAGCCGTGGTGATTAGGGGCGGCATGTATCCAAGGTTAGCCGGAAAGACACGAGAGGCCTCTATGGGCGGAAGTGGCGCTTCCAAAGGCAGGATATAAGGTCCAAGCGGCCGAAATTCCTGACCTGTCCATAGAGGAGTCGGAAGTGCCCATACTATCTATGACGACTGGACAGCATAACCAGTCTGAGAAAAGGGGCACTGCTTCACCAATGTTTGCATGATAGGAGGACGGCTGATTGCAACCGCTACTACAGTTCCCGGAAGGGAAAGTCCGCAACTTTCAGCGCAAACTCTACGTCAAGGCCAAACAGGAAAAGACATTTCGATTTTACAGCCTCTACGACAAACTTTACCGGGAAGATGTTCTCCAGTATGCATGGCAGCAGTGCCGGGCAAACAAAGGTGCTCCCGGAGCAGACGGGCAGAGTTTTAAAGACATCGAAGAAAAAGTCGGAGTCGAAAGATTTCTAAAAGAAATCGCCGAAGAACTTCGCAACGGGACATATCGCCCAATGCCTGTCAGGCGGGTATACATCCTAAAGCCGGATGGCAGCCAGCGTCCACTAGGTATACCCACCATCAAAGACAGAATCGCACAAATGGCATGCCTTACCGTAATCCAACCAATATTCGAAGCAGACTTTCTAGACTGCTCCTATGGATTTCGGCCCAAACGTAATGCCCACCAGGCCATAGGGGCTATTACAGAAAATATCAAACAAGGGTTTACCGCCGTATACGATGCTGACCTGACAAAATGCTTTGATAGCATACAGCACAGGTTGATCATGGACTCTCTGGCGGAGCGTATAACAGACGGGAAAGTACTGCGCCTGATTAAGGGATGGCTCGAAGCACCTATAGTGGAACCCGGTGGCCCGAAGCAGGGAAGGAAGAATTACCAGGGCACGCCCCAGGGAGGGGTAATATCCCCTCTACTCGCCAATATCGTCCTGAACAGGCTGGATAGGCTCTGGCATAGGCCGGGAGGGCCGCGCGAGAGGTATAACGCAAGGTTAGTGCGCTATGCTGACGACTTTGTGGTTTTGGCCAGGTTTATCGGCGAACCCATTAAGAACGAATTAGAGTCTATCATCACGTCAATGGGGCTCAACCTCAACGAGAAAAAGACACGCATACTTGACCTTAACAAAGGGGACATCTTAAACTTTCTCGGATACAGCATCCGTATCAGCCGGGATAAGAATCGGCGCATAACGATAAAGCCGAGCGATAAAGCAATTGCACGGTTGCGCGATAAAATACGTGAAATCATCTCCCGGGAGAGACTATATCACGGATTAAAGGGAATAATCGCAGAAATAAATCCTGTGCTAAGAGGCTGGAAGCAGTATTTTAAGCTAACTAATGTCAGTAGGATATTCTCAGGCTTAAACTTTTATATTACTGCTCGATTTTACCGTGTAGGAAGGAAAACCAGTCAGCGGTATAGCAAGATCTTCAAGCCAGGGGTCTACGTAACCTTACGTAAAATGGGGTTATACTGCCTTGCCACTGATTGACCTGTGAATGCCTTACGTGAATGGTGTCGGATAGCCGTATGAGGGAAAACCTCACGTACGGTTAGATGAGGGTCTGCTGGCATATTGGCCATGGTCAGGCTAGTGAGGCACTCCCAGAGGAAACGGGGAGAAACTGATAGGCATTGACCTAAATCTTTTATGCCAGGGTCTACTCTACTTTTTAAAACCTTTCAAGATGAATACAACCTTAGGCCACACAAAAATTAAAAGAATCTCCCGAGGAAAAATTTAAGCATGAAAAAGATTATTTGCAGCCAGCAGTTCTTGTAAAGCCAAGTGTCTTGTATTTCCGGGAACCAAAAAGAGTCAGTAACGACGGCTACATCTCCTGCAAAGGGAATCTTTATCCCGTACCCATGCACCTGTGTTTGAAGATAGTCTGGGTAGAATCCATCTACGGCCGGAAATTTAAAAGTTTACGATGAAAAAGGAATACTGGCCAACGAACAGGAGTTTTGTTTGTAAAAGCAAGCCGAGCGGACTACCCACCCATAACAAGAAGAAATAATTAAAAAATACCAGGAGAAAAAGCAAATAGCCGTTCCGCCCTGACAGCAAACTTTATCGCTTCTTTTGGCGAATCCAGCCGCCTTTACCTGGCCGGTTTAAAAAAACAGGTAAGTGCTAATCTCTACTGGCGGCCAAAGAAATTCTCCAGTCCAAGAATTTACGAAATAAAGGCGGTAACGGCAGCAATAAAAAACTGCCTTTCCCTTGGCGCTTATCACAAAAACAGCATTAAAAGACTTTTAGAGGGGAAAGAACCTTGAGTTTTGACAGCAGAATATAAACCGAGGACCATCAACTTCACCCGGATGAAAATCAAAAGAGCCCTCTCCTTCTACAGCCGGGAGCGGCTTGACCCCCTAATTTTGGACAATTAGCCTTAGATACCAAGGTTTTCATAGAATTTCGATTTTTTGTTCCAGAGTTAGGGCGGCGGCCTTGACAGCCACCCCGCATGTGGTCACTAGTTATTGCCGACGGGGTGGCTCCGGGGACATGACGCAAGCTGTAGCGACCCCGCCGGGTTTTAAATTGTACCACATGCGGGAACCCCGGCTGTCAAGGCTTGCCCTTTCGGCGCCGCCCAGGAAAGACTCTGGGGCTCACCTGGCACATGAACTGAGTTACACCCTGACAGGCCTGAGCTCCAGCCGGTTTTCTCTTAGTAACTGGTAACATTCCATAGGAGAAAGGAATTTAATACCGCAATGAATACGGACTTTATTGTAGAACCGCATAAATTTACCTACTGCTTCGGCATAACTTTCAAATTCATGGAGCGCCAGGCATTCCTCCTCTAAAATAGCGTGAAATGACTCTATATGAGCATTTTTATTGGGCGTCTTGAATGGTATCCTTTCATGTTCGACATTAACTCCGCACAGGTTCCTTCAAAGAGATTGCTGATAAACTGCGAGCCCGTTGTCTGACCTGGTGACCGGTTTCTTCTCTGCTTCATATAACTGGTGTTTTAAAAGGGCATTTTTCAGGGTTATTACGGCATGGACATGCTGGGCATCTGGATTGGGGAAAATGAAAGTGCCAGCTTCTGGCTTGGAGTGTGCAACGACCTGAAAAACAGAGGCGTGCAGGACATCCTGATTGCCTGTAAAGACGGGCTTTCCGGGTTCTCCGAGGCTATCAACACCGTGTTTCCCCAAACAGAAATCCAGCTATGCATAATACATCAAATCCGTAATTCCCTGAAATACGTGCCTTGGAAGGAACAAAAGGAATTAATGGCCGACCTCAAGAAAGTATACCAGGCCCTTACCATGGAGGAAGCGGAACTCGCCTTTAAAATGTTCAAGGAGAAGTGGGGTAAAAAACACCCGGTTATTATCCGCTCCTGGGAGAAAAACTGGCTGGAACTGACGGCTTACTTCAAGTACCCATACGAGATTCGCAAACTCATTTACACTACCAATATCATCGAAGGATACCACCGGCAGCTACGCAAGGTAACCAAGACAAAAACCGCGTATCCGACGGATGACGCCTTAAAAAAGATTATCTACCTGGCTACTGTTGAGGCATCCAAAAAGTGGACTGTACCGATCAGGGAGTGGAAAAGTTGTATCTCACAGTTTGCCATCCACTTCAGCGATAGGCTGTAACCGGAACTGATGGTTGGATAATGAGTTTACCGCTTTTGTTCTCCCAAGGATAGCAGGAAAATGATAGCAGGGCAGCCTCTAGGCCACCCCTACTGTCCTCGGCAGAACCCTGCCAGGCGCTCGGGTTGCTCTCCAGCAGTGCCCTACCCTCCTGGCAGGTAAGAGCCATTTATAGCTTAACCAATTTTTTCTGGGAATACCCATTTACACAAAATAATTTACACTCCCCCTTAAGTTCATCCTTTGTCCATACAGATGGTATTCTTGTTTGTTTCCTTGCCTGAACCATAGGCGTCTTTGATGCAAAATCCGTGCTGACGATTCCCCTTTCCTGAAGAAAACGGAAGAACGTCCGCATTGAACAGATATTCTGCTCTACCGTTTTATAGGTATAACCGGCAAGTGTCCGAATATATCTGTTGATTAGTTCCAAAGTGATATCGCTGCAGTTGCTGATTCCCTGGGAAGCAAGATAGTCCATAAAATATGCAGATTGCTTTATATAGTGGTCAATAGTGGATTTTGAATAACCTTTTTCTTTACAGTAGTTTTGAAAATCATCACTAATGTTGATGTAATACGGATCTGTCAATATTTCCTTGTGCTTGTAATAGCGCCGCAGTACAGAGTGGTGAAGCTGAAAGTCACCTACCATCCTGATTACACGTAGCTCCTGAGTATCCTTTTGAGAAAGAGTTTTGTCAAAATCTTTTTCCAGAATGTTAAAGTGCTTTTCAACAAAGTCGATACCCAGTTGTTCGCTGAAGTAGTTTTCTCCCCGAGACTTGGCAAAATCCAGAAGCATCTTCCAACGGCGACGGTAAAACTTAAGAGAACCTTCTGTATAGCCGAGTCGCATCAGTTCCTGTTCTAGTTCTTCCAGGAGTTTCAAGGTGGACCCCTTTGTTAAGACAGTTTTTTGAAAAAATTTTAGAACCAAACATATTTTCGTTTATATACATATGACTGATACAAAAGAGAAAGTTTAAATTTTGCGTTACCATTTATGGTTAATTATCCCTGTTATAATATACTATTTTGGAATAGCTTTTTGCTTACCCGGCTTAGCTGCCTTATCTCTTCCTGGCAGAGCGCCTGTCAAGGGCGGCGAAAAGCCGTCGCCGTCAGGCGATTGCCTTTAGGCAACCCTTGACAGGCGAATCCCGCCAGGAAGTACAATGGGAAAGGCCGGGTAAGCTAAGGATGGTAAATTTCTGCCGGAGTCCGGTAGGCAAGTGCCTGGTGTAAGCGTTTGTGGTTGTAGAAGGTAAGGTATTCACTCAGTCTTCTTCTTGCTTCCCGGGGACTCTGGTATTCGTGCAGGTACACCTCCTCGTACTTGATGGTCCGCCACAGGCGTTCGGTGAAGATGTTATCCTGGGCGCGGCCCCGGCTGTCCATGCTGATTTGGACGCCGGCTTCCTTGAGTAATTGGATATATTGCGGACTGGTAAACTGACTGCCCTGGTCGCTATTCATGATCTGTGGTTTGGCCAAAGATAAGGCTTGGCCGACAGCAGCACACACGAAGTCTACCGCCAGGGTATCGGACAGCTCCCAGCTCACCACGTAGCGGGAATACCAGTCCAGGACGGCTGTTAAGTACAGCCAACCTTTAAGCATGCGGATGTAGGTGATATCGATGCCCCAGACTTGGTTTGGTTGTTGGATAACCACTCCCCTCAACAGGTAGGGATAAACCAGGTGATCCTGGCGTCTTTTGCTTAAGTTTGGCCCCGGGGAGATAGCGGCGAACCCCATCTCCCGCATGTGGCGCTGCACAGCTTTGCGGTTGACCAGAAAACCTTCTCTTCTTAATTGGGCCGTAATCCGGCGCGATCCGTAATACGGATGGACCGTATAGATTTCGTCAATCCGGTGCTTTAAGGCAATTTCTTCCGGGGAAGGAGCAACCGGTTTGTACTACAGGCTCGACCGGTTTAGGCCCAATAGATCAGCCTGGGTGGTGATCGGTAACTCCGGGTTGATCCACTCCACCAGGGCAATGCGTTCTTCACGGCTCAGTTGCGAGACCACATTTTTTTTTCAACCAGGCCAGCTGGGTGGTTAAGCGGCCGATTTCGGCATAGAGTTCCTCGCTTTGTTTGGTGTATTCTTTTTTCATTCTTTCAATTGCCCTTTGTTCGTCGGTAAACAGCGTGGGTAATCCTTCTAAAGCAATTTTCTTCCACTGTTTAAGCTGGCTGGTGTGGACCCCGTACTCGCTAGACAGTTGGGCGAGGGTTTTTTCTTCGCGGAGAATTTCCAGGACAATTTTCGTTTTAAAGTCTGGTGAATAACTCTTTCGAACAGACATTTGGTTCTTAACCTCCCCGTTTTTACTGTCTAAATTTCTGGGTCCATTATATTTTGTTAATGGTTTGCTCTGCATGATCGTTCCCCCCAAATGATATTTGGGCTCAAGCCCTGATATCATCTTGGGAGATTATGCAAAGTAAATCCATAAAAAACTACATAAACATCGGCAGTTCAAGCATTTACTTTGCATAACTACTTTCTTTGCATAAGGAGGCTTATGCAAAGCTTAGCATAAGCCTCCTTGAGGAGTCCCCTCCATGGAAGCTTTATATTCCCCTTCTTCCATGATTCCTGCCTTGAGCATCCGTGCTATAATCCTTAATAGTCTACTGTCCTTTATCCTGACTTCGAGGCATCTCATCATCCAGTCGTGGTCAACGTGGTCGAAGAACCCGGATATATCGGCGTCTACTACCCAGTTGATTTTCTTTGTCATTATGATGTTGTTTAATTCTCGTAGGGCATCGTGGCAACTGCGTCCGGGACGAAATCCATATGAGCTGTTAAGAAAATCCTGTTCATATATGGCCGATAAAATTTTACTAACCGCTAACTGAACAATTTTGTCCTCATATGCTGGTATGCCCAGAGGCCGTTTCTTGTTGCTACCTGGTTTAGGAATGTATACGCGCCTTACTGCTTGTGGTTTATATGCCATCTTCATTAGGGATTCATGCAACCTCTTGATATTTCCTAAAATGCTTTCTTCGTATTCTGCTTTGGTTACTCCATCTATACCAGCGGCTTTATTCCCACTAAGTTCTTGATGACATTCCAGCAGCATTTCCACACTAAGCAGATGTACGAGGCTTGTAAACTGTTCCTTTGGCTTCTCTTTTGCTACTTGTGCTATCTTTGCAAGTTTTGTTTCCAATTATCTTCTACCTCTGCGTGTGGTAATTGTGTCCTTTGCAAAGGTCTCCTTGTGTGACTGCCTTTTCTCCGCAACCGTTACGCTGCTTCATTGATACTATTCAGCCATCCGACTCCCTGCCTCTCTTTTGCCTTCCTCGCTTGTTTATCGCTTGTTGGACATACCCGTTACCAGGGAAAGACAGGGTCTCCCGGGTTACCGCCAATTCTCAATGTTAGCGTGCCGAGCTCTTAGACCCCGGAGCGTCAGTAGGGACTCACCATACAATATTGCCTTCTGTGTGTGTAACCACATCGGCCATTCTCGACTAATATTTCGAGGCTCAATCACTTCAGCTTTTGCTTTCGGCCCGCTATTTTGCCGTCCTACGCTTAAAACTTTCAGTTGCCTGAATGTCTCCAAGAACTAGCTACAGGGCTGCTGGTTAGACATTACCCTGGTGGGGCTTACACCCACTAGAATTAGCGACCTTGCCCGGCCGCACTACACAAAATAATTTACACTCCCACCGATCGATGATTCGCGCAAATCCCTTGACGGGCTGGCGCCGGCTACAATGAACTGCCGGATATAACTTTAGTCGGTTGCTGGGCACATGTCTGGCGTAAATTCGATGAGGCGCTCAAAGCGCTACTGGACTAGAGACAATCTGTCCTATAGCTTTTGAAAGCTATAGGACAGATTTTAATGTTAATTAATCCCAAACCACCAACTCGACCAATTCATTTACATCGTTTACATTTTCAAGTTCCTTAATCTTTTTTACTAATTTTTCGGCATTTTCTTCTGGAATTACTTTTTCTGCTTCATTAATGCAATCATAAAACTTGCGTTCGCAATCTTCGAAAGACAAGGGATTTGAAGGGGTTCCTAAAGGCAAATCAACTTGTTCAGTGTAGGCTCTCCCATCTTTCAAGGTAATTCTAACCCGACCTGGCTCAAGTTCTGCACCTTCGAAACTGGGATCCACTTCCACAGAAATTTTACATGCTACCTCTAGGAGATCTGAGCTTTTAATAGCCTCAGGTGTGAATTCTTGTAAACCTGCTCGTCTTCTAGCAACTATTGCAGCAACCCCCCAAGGAGCGCTGAACTGGCTGTCAACAAAATTACGAGGCCTAGTTTTAACTTCAATTGGTGCACAAAGTAAGTTAAGAGTTCCAGGTCCGCACCAAAGCACAATATTATCTACGTCTTCAGGTTTAATGTCATGCTCATTTACTATTTTAGAAGCAGCATCAATGAATGGGTGGATTCCCCTACAGCATGGATAAGGTTTAATGCTAACATTCTTACCTTCAAACCTAAATCCAAGATCACCAATCAATGTTTCCTTAGAATATTTATTGTCATGATAAACCTTATAGAAACCTGCATCCCCCTCAAGGCAATTCTTAGCGCCAGTTATGCCTTTTTGTGCCATCAAAGCAGAGGTTATACCACCTCTCACCGCAAATCCAGGACCCATTCTTTTTGTCAATGCCCCATCTTTTACACACTGTGCATTACCTGCAGACTGGTGATAAGCAATACCAATAGCATTAACAATTCCTTCTTCATTCAATCCAAGAAGCCGGCCTGCAATAGCCGCTGAGGTGACATATCCATAGAGGCTGGTTTGATGCCACCCATAGGGGATAATACTTTCTCCAGGCCTGGTAGCTAGCCCTAACCTGCAGATAAAATCAGTACCTAAGGCAACAGCCGTAATAAACTCTTTTCCGCTTATTCCTCCAATGTATTCAGCCATTGAAATTGCAGTAGGTATTGCAATTACACCAGGATGCATAATAGCAGTCTCATGCACATCATCATAGTCCAGAGTGTGCGCCATAGTGGCATTTATTTGAGCAGCATTAGGAGTAGGGACTTTATACCCCCAGCTTATTATGCTGCTTTGAGACGCTCCACCCCACTCAACAGCTAGTTCTACCAATTCCTTTACACCAGGTTTATTTGCTCCTCCCAAAGCTACAGCAAAATAATCCAAAACCTGCTTTTTTGTTATATCTATGATATCTGCAGGAAGTTTTTCATAATTTGTATTTCTGAAATTCCTCGCAAACAAATAAGCAGCATCCACTATTTAACACCTCCATTAAATATTGTTTATTTAATTCTTTTAACTTTTTTCTTTTAAAGTTTTCCTTTAGCTCTAAGATCCTGTTTCAAATCTTCAATAGCTGCCATCACATCGGCTTCCGGCGGATACACCCTATCGAAACCCAACCTTTTAAATTTTTCTTCATCTTCTTTCCAGTCATGTTTCATAACACCTAGAATGCCGCCAATATATAGCAAAACATCATTTAAACCAGCCTCAATGCATTTTTCTTTAAATCCCTGCAAATCTAATTCTGCCATTCCGTATAATGAGCTCATAAATATAGCGTCGGCATCTGTTTCTTGAGCAACTTTTATAAATTCTTCCGGTGGTGTCTGGGCACCTAAAGCAACGACGTTGAATCCTTGTTCACCTAAAATCCTTGAGACAATCTTCGTTCCAATTACATGGGCATCTACACCTACCGTACCGGTTATAACGGTAATTTTATCCTTCATCTTAATAATTCCCCCATTCCTTTTGAAGATAATAATTTCTCTCTATTGTTTTTGTCCTTTTAATAGCATTACGCTAACACATCTTGTTAAAGAAAAATATTTTTCATTTTTTCAAGGAAGATTTGCCTATAAGCTGGCCTTTGCTAATTGCCCAGAAGTCTTCAAGAGAAACTTTATAATTCATTTCCCTTCCCTCAGCTTTTGCTCTTTCTGCCACTTTTTGCCGGTGGAAATCTTTAATATCCTCAGGAATTGGCAGATTGCCAAATTCAAGATAACGGCAGGCGCCATTAAGGTCCCTAATGCCTAATACCTTGTCCTTAGCATAGATGCTAATGGAAAATGGGGAGTCGAGTACACCTGCTTCGACTGCTTTTACTGCACCGACAGCTACATCGCCATCACCCATGTCTAAAACTTTATCTAAAATTGCCGTTACCTCAGCCTCTGTAATTTTTTCTTCCTGACGAATAGCTTCATTGTCTATTTCGAAATCTTGAGTCCTGATCACATTGAAAATCCAGTTGCATGCTTTGTAAGTTTGCACATGTGATTCTGTACTGGGAACACCTAATGCCTCATCAATAGTTTTGATAAATGCAATAGGTACTTTACCAAGTGCAGCTACCATAGCTGTATAAGTACTGTAACCAAAAGCGCTACCTACATCTTGCGGGTATGGATACAAGGGAACCTGGCTGCCCACAACACCAGAAATTATAATATCTTTATAACCTAATTTCTCAATATACTTCTTATAGAGTTTCGGCACTGTTCTAATGTCTGCTAGGTCTTGAGCCAGGCATCCTTGCAAATTAACCTGTGGCATCACACACTTAGCTCCTTGGCCTATGACAATAAGCGCTTCAATGATTTGCGTAGCAATATTGACGCTCATTGGAATTACTCCATTTGGCAGCCATCCATGGCAATCGGCGTTTATAATTACACCATTTTCTGCATAGTAACCCATTAGCCTACCCATATATTGAGCAGTCTCGATGCACTCTTCAATTGTAGCCTTCTTATCATAACCACCAAACCAGGCAAAAAAGCTACAGGGCATAGCATTCATGCCAGAAGCAAAAGCCATCTCCGCTACCTGGCTGTTAGCCTTACGGGAACATCTAGGATCTAAACAACCATCAACAGATTCAACCAATTTTCTATTGTTTTTCAGGCCATGATTAATTATTGGATAGCCGTTAAGTTTTGGTTTTCCCGTTCTGATACTCTCTTCTAGTCCCTGTTGAGCCTTCTCAAACTGTAGATTCCTGGTATAGCTATCAGTAGTTAGAGGCGTGCATATAACACCCAAACTGTTCAAAGTGCGAACAAGTTCAATCTCATCTTCTAATATTGGAGTACCAGCTCTGGGAAAGTTGGCCATTCTTTTTTCAGTATCCAACTTTTGGAGTTGCTTATAGAATATTTTGCTTTCAGGTAAACTCTTTTGGTACGCTACTGCATCTTCAAGATCAATTTCCTTTAACGTTGGCCAAACCGATAGTACCTCCTTGCGCATTTCAAGAAACTTGTCCCAATCAATTTGTTTTTGTCTTACTCTAATCACTTCGGCTCCTCCTTACTTTGTTATATATTATTTTTTAATTTATAAATTAAATATTTTTATAAAGAATCTATAAGTAATTTTTTAAAATTAAAAATATATGGTCAAAAGAATATATTTTATTTATATCCTGGCTTCCAGTATCTTCATAGATTTTTTGCACTCAAAAATATTACTTCCGTATCTCACATTCAAGGTAAAAAGATTCAAATATTTTTTTAACCCTCTCAAGCAACTCATCAGAAGGACGATCAACATCACCCATTTTATATTCACGATCTAGAGCCTTATACTTACCCATACCATATCTGTGATATGGTAGCAAATGCACTTTCGCCGTCTTAGTTAAACTAATTACCTTTTCAGCAATGGCTGTAATTTCTTCACTTGAATCATTAATACCTGGGATTACTGGAATACGTATTACCAATTGCTTCCCGCTGTCTACAACTACTTTTAAGTTGTGCAAGATTAATTCATTGGATTGCCCTGTATATTCTTTGTGAGCAAAGGGATCCACAAGTTTTATGTCATAATAAACAAGATCTGTATACTCCAAAATTCTTTTCAAATCAGATGTACTACCATAGCCAGAAGTATCTAGACATGTGTGAATACCTAACTCGTGACACTCTTTTAAAAGCGCTTCTGTAAAATTAGGCTGAAAAAGAGCTTCCCCACCCGAAATGGTTACACCACCTCCTGAATCTTGGTAAAAATGAATGTCTTTTTTTATTACATTCATTACCTCATCTACAGATACTCTCTTACCCATTAACTCAATAGCCTTGTATAAACATACCTCCTCACATTTTCCGCACCTGATACATAAATTCCGGTCAATAAGTACACCTTTTTCCTCAGCTATTATAGCCTCCTTTTTACATGCTTTTATACAATTCTTGCAAAACTTACATGAAGTAGCCCTGTACATAATTTCTGGCTTAGGATCTTGCGACTCTGGGTTAGAACACCATCTACACCTTAATGGGCACCCTTTTAAAAAGACGGTTGTCCTTATACCTGGCCCATCATCAATTGAGTAGCGTTGGATATTAAATACCATACCTTTGTTCTCAATCATAATGGCTTCTCTCCTCAATTTTATCTTCAACATTCATTGATTACTTTTAAAGTAACCTTAATAACTGAGCAGTAATTTGGGAGAAGAGCTACCAAGAAGTTAACTCTTCTCTTGCCCTTAGATCTTGTTTTTACAATTCATGCATTATTCGCCGGACAATTTCTTCCTGCAGTTTTGATCTTTTTGGCAGAGTTAATTACGGCAGTAGGCCCATTAACGTCCATCCCAGGCATTGCCACTCTTAAAACTCTTTTACGCTGTATTGCTCCTGTATAATCCCTTCTCACAATACTGTCCCTAAAGTTTAATTCTTACTTGCCGCCGGTATTGCTTCCCTTACTTCTGATTGTTTGGGTGCCCTCAGCATTATAACAAGGACTATTGACAATAATAACAATCCTGCAGCAAGTAGATAAGCTGTATTATAGGTTTCGGTAAGATCAACAATATAACCCGCCATTACCGGACCTACAACACCGGCTACACCCCAGGAAGTAAACACGATCCCGTAATTTATACCGGCGTTTTTCATCCCATAATAATCGAAAATTAGAGCTGGAAAAACGGCAAGAAGTGAACCATAACAAATCCCAGCCAGAGCAATTCCTAAGATTAACGTGCCAGATGTGGTATAGTTTTTAAAAAGAAGCATATTTATTGCTTGCAGACCAAACATAAAAATTAAGGTTTTATTACGTCCCAACTTATCGGAGAAGAATCCCCCTACAACCCGGCCACCTGCATTAAATATTGCTAAGAGCGCCACGAAAATAAATGCATAGCTAACATTAGCCTGTACTTGGGCTATATTCACCATATGTCCGATAATCATTAAGCCTGCCATAGCCCCGCATGCATAAATAATCCAGATCAGCCAGAACTGATAGCTTTTTATCATTTCAACAGGCGAATAATTCCGTTTAGATTGAGTTGATTTTTCTACAGCCTTTTTTTCGACCTGCATACCTGGCGGAACATAACCTTCAGGCGGGTTTGCCAAAAACTGGGCCAAGGTCAGGATCACTATTGCATAGAAAATTCCCTCGAACAAAAAAGTATTTCTCACTCCAAAGTTGTTGATAAGGTACTGAGTCATGGGAGCTACATACACTGGAGCTAATCCTACTCCTGCCACAACAATACCGCTGATAAGACCTCTTTTCTGCGGCGGAAACCATTTAACTGAAGCTGGCGTGGTAGCACCATAAGCTAAACCGCAACCCGCCCCGGCAATAAGACCAAAAGATAAGGCTAGCATAGTTATTGAATTTGCAAATGCGGAAATGATCATTCCTGAACCGCATAAAACACCACAAATTATACCGCAAATGCGAGGGCTAAAAAGATCTTGCAGCTTACCACCAAAAATTGATAATAAAGCTAGCATCGCCATGGCAATGGTGAACGGAATCGAAGCTTGAGTGTTGGAAAAACCCATGTTCTTTACAAGAGCAGCAGCGAATACGCTCCAACTGTAAAGCATTCCGCACATCAAGTTTATCCCCGTTGCACTCATCGTAACTATCCATCCCTTGTTTTGAATTGCCATATCTTAACCTCCTTGAAGCTGATACGTTTCTTGCCTTGCTTTAGTTAATAGCTCTTACACTAATAAGCCATCCTAACAATCGCACATTTTCTCTGCTTCTACAATTTTTTATTAATAATTAATAATTAATATAACATTAACTGGCATATTCCCAACGGTATTAAGCAAGGAGTAGCGTTTTTTTGCACATATTTTTAAATAATATTACTAGTGCATACATATAAGAACATACAATAAAATCTCTATCTGACAAAGTTTACCGTATTTTCTTTTCTCGGCACCGGTTGCTCCTTATCTTTTGTTGCACTATATCCTAGTGAAACAGCATAAAGAGGCTTATAACCTGCAGGTATACCTAACGTTTTTTTTACATTTTCATCTGAAAGGACAAGTTCTGCAGAACCTATCCAACATGAGCTTATGCCCATTGATTCCGCTGCAATCAACATGTTTTCTGTTGCAGCTGCACAGTCAATTTCTATTAACCTGGCATTTTCTGCTCCAGAAACGACTATCACAGTAGGTGCATTGTAGAAAGTATGATAGTCTGGATTGCTAATTTTCTTCTGGAGATTTTCATTGCCTGATTGTTTAATAACATTTATCATTTTTTCCACCATATCTTCTATTACTTTCTTATTTTGTATAACCGTAAAATGCCACAATTGACGCCCACCAGCATTCGGAGCAAATTTAGCAGCCTCAAGAATAATCTGTAGTTTCTCTTCTTCAATCTGATCCGGTTTGTAATCTCTAATACTTCTTCTCCTCATAATAACTTCTATTGTTTCATTTGTCATAAAACATACACCCCCGTACTTGCTTTAAAGCGAATTGAGGATTTTGTTTTCATCATTCCATACTTTATTACTGGGTTAGTCACAAGTACTAACATTCTATCTTATTTTGCTCTCAATAATTTTCTTAAGCATGCCCCACTCCGGCTGGAATATCTCAGTTGGCATGGTTTTTAAATTCGAAGATATTCTTGGTTTAAATTCCATCTGAGCTAGTATATCCTTTTCTAAATCTATACCAGGAGCAATCTCAACTAGCGTCAGTAGTCTTTCCTCTATAGTGAATACCGCACGCTCCGTTACATACATCACAGGCTGTTTTTGCTCATATGCATATTGGCCACTGAAAGAAATGTGTTCCACATCATAAAGAAATTTTTTATGCTTCCCTTCCTGAACAATAATAAGTTTTCCGTCTTCAGCCTTGACTTTCAAACCACCAGCAGTAAAAGTCCCTGTGAAAATAACCTTTTTCGAGCTTTGACTGATATTTATAAAACCCCCACAACCGGCAATTTTTGGACCAAACTGGGTGACATTCACGTTACCATATCTATCGGCCTGGGCCAAGCCAAGATATGCCACATCTAAGCCGCCCCCGTCGTAATAATCAAACATTGTTGGCATCTCAACTAAGGCTTCAGCATTGAAAGAATGACCAAAATCAGGTGTAAATTCTCATTTTCATTTAGTTCAGTCCAGGCATATATTATCAGATTGAACAATATGCAACCGGTTTTAATACCATAGCAATCTGCAAATTTTTCTCATTTTCTTTTAGTAATGTCCGTCCGTCCTCTCCCATATGTTAGCATACCCACCTGTGTACCCCTTCAAATTCCAATGCGAAAAAGGTAGAATATTTGGCGGTGTTAATTACCATGCAGCAGATATTCTACACTTCCGTCTCGCCCGAAGAATATTACCGTCTGGGCAAAGATTTCCCTTTTCCTGTACCCGATTCCTGCCCGAATCCTGGCTGCCTGGTCAAGATAGCCCCGCAAAAGCATGGTTTTTACCGCCGGAACGTCGTCACCCCGGATTTCAGCGCCCGGATTTTGATCCGCCGGTACCATTGTAAATATTGCGGCAAGACCATCTCGTACCTGCCTTCCTTCTGCCTGCCTTACTTCCAGTACACCGTGGAGGTAATCTATACCGCTCTTCGGTACATCCTGGTGTTTTGCTACTCCCTTCGGGCCTCTTTGCAGTTGCTCAAGCGGTTATTCTGGACCCCCGCCCACCTGCAGTTTTACGCCCGGCGCTTTTTTGCCAACCTATACCACATCAAACTGGGCCTTCGTCAGCTCCTCCCCCGGGTAGAACTACCCGGGGAGAACCTGGATAAAAGGGAAGGAGCCAAAAAGGTACTGCACATTGTGGCTGCTGGATTCGCCCACATCCAGACCTTCTCCACCAGGTTTTACGCCCAATGTGGGTACTCTTTCCTGGCTCCTCGCACATAATTTTAGCATCTAAAAGAGCCTTTTGGGTACCCCTTTGGAAGGGCAAAAGCCGCCAACAAACCTTTTGTCTTTTTGTTTGGCCGGGGAAATGTTACGATTACGGCGGCGCCGAAAAAAGGCTTTAAGCGCTTAAAGCCTCCTAAACAGGAGGTTTTGGTTATGCTTGATGCCAAAGAAAGGGAAAACATCGCCTTAAAAAAGTTTTCTTTAATTGCGCCGGTGTTGAACGAAGAAAAATTGAACCAGCAGGAATACTTTCGAAAGCTCTCGGACCAGCTTATCGACATGCCCCACTACGGACCGCGGCGCTATGCCGTGAAGTCCTTTCAGTGGTGGCTCTACCTTTACCGTCGCTATGGCCTGGAGGGGTTAAAACCGGGCTATCGCTCCGACCGTGGAAAAAGCCGCCGGGTGACTGCGGAAATCGCCGCAAAAATCCGGCAGAAAAGGGCGGAAAAGCCCGGTTTAAAAGGTATCCTCCTCTATGAGGAACTGGTCAAAGAGGGGGTGTTTACCCCGGACAGGCTCTCTTTGGCCACCTTTTACCGCTTTTTAGCCCAGAACCCGGACCTGGCCTCCGGTAAAGATCCCGATGAAGAAGAAAAGGATGTCCGGCGCTTTTCCCACCAGCGGGTAAACGAGCTCTGGCAGACGGACATCATGTACGGCCCATGCTTAAGGGTGGGCCGGTCCAAAAAACAAACTTACCTCCTTGCCTTCATTGATGACGCCTCCCGACTGGTTACGGCCGCCCGGTTCTGCTGGGAGCAGAATTTTACCGCGGTCAGGGCCGTTTTCAAAGAAGCAATTTTAAAACGGGGGGTCCCGAAGATGATCTATACCGACAACGGCAAGGTTTACCGCTGCAACCAGCTGGCCGTGGTTTGCGCCAGCTTGGGGTGCACGCTTTTGCATGCGGAACCATTTTCTCCCAGTTCGAAAGGGAAGGTGGAACGGTTCTTTAGGACCGTCCGGATGCGCTTTTTAAGCCGCCTGGAGATGGACAGGGTAAAGTCTTTGGAAGAATTAAACCTGCTTTTCTGGCAGTGGCTGGAGGCGGATTACCAGCGCAAAATCCACAGCGCTCTGGGCATGAGCCCCCTCGATTATTTTTTATCCCAGGCGCAAGCGGTAAAGATGTTTTCCGACCCGACCCTTTTGGACGAGTATTTCCTTTTGCGGACAACCCGCAAAGTTAACCACGACGCCACCTTTTCTTTGGAAAACATCCTCTACGAAACAGACCAGAAGTTTGCCGGCAGCAGGGTGGAGGTCAGGTACGAGCCCGAATGGTTGAAGTCCCCCGCCCGGCCGGTGTTCCTTTACCAGGACGGCTTGAAAGTGGGCGAGGCTAGGCAGGTGGACTTCTTTGCCAACGCCTGGGTGAAAAGAAAGGGGCGCGGCCGCCCGGCGCATCAAAATGATGAGCCGGAGGAACTTTCCCCCGCCCGGGGCGGTGGGGAGACCACGGCGCCGGTCATCTCTTTTACCCGCCTGCTCGAAAATGAAGGTGAAGAAAAATGATGTTCACCCAGTTCTACGGCCTAAAGTTCAACCCTTTTTCCAAAGAGGTGCCCTTTGACCAGTTGTTTGCCAGTTGGGACCTTCAGGAGCTGACCTCCCGTTTAAAATATTTGCAGCAGGTACGGGGGATCGGCCTGGTTACCGGGGAGCCGGGGTGCGGGAAAACCAGCGCTTTGCGCAAGTACGTCAGCGAACTGAACCCCGCCCACTACAAGACGTGTTACTTTGCCCTGTCCACGGTAACCGTGCTGGAATTCTACCAGGGTCTGGCTCTGGCCTTGGGGGAAGAACCGAAGCACAAGAAGGTGAGCATCTTCCACCAGATTCAGGGGGCCATTGCCAGTCTTTATTACGAACGGCGGATTACCCCGGTGATTGTCCTGGACGAAATTCACCTGGCGGGCAACAAGATTTTGGAGGACTTAAGGCTTCTATTTAACTTTCAGATGGACTCGCAAAACCCCTTTATTCTAATTTTGGCCGGACAGACCTTAATCCGGAGCAAGCTTGCCCTCAATGTGAACAACCCTTTACGGCAGCGGCTGACCGTCAAATATTCCATGCGGGGCTTAAAAGCCGAGGAGATCAGGGAGTATTGCGTCAGCCGGTTGAAGTATGCCGGCCTGCACGAGGAGATTTTTACCCCCGCAGCCTTTGAGGCAATCTATGCCGTCACCAACGGACTCCCCCGGCTGGTCAACAACCTGGTCACCACCTGTTTGATCTGCGCCTGCAGTAAGAAGCAAAGGGAGATCGATCCCGAGGTGGTCTACCAAGCCCAGCAGGAACTGGAAATTTAGGGGGTTGGTTTGCTATGCGCAGCCTGAAAGATTACTTTCTATTCACCGGCTTTTCGGATTTGCTGCCCGTAGCGGTCAAGATGACCCAGGAATTAAACTACACCAAAGAAGAAATGATCGAAGCGATTTGCAAGGTAGCTGATAAAGCCAGAGTCTATCCACCGACCAGGAACCGGACGGGTTGGTTTGCCACCGTGTTCCGCGAAAAACTACAAGAAGCGCGGGCGGAAATACTGGCCTTCCGGAATAGGTACCGGGATTAGCTATTCTTGAATCTGGGCTGTCTAATCAGGGCAGCCCGGATCTTTTTCTAATGCTAATGAAATTTGCAAATGTTTATTGAAGGTACCGGTTTAATTTGCGAATTTCGCTTGTTTTTGGACTGGATTGACCCAATTTAATGTGAGAATCGTTATTGGATTAATTTGAGAATCTACATCAGGCAAGCTTGCAGGAACCCCTCCAATACCTCCTGCTTCTGTTGTGAGAACCATTAAATCGCTTGCGCCTTCTTCTGCCGCTACATTTGCAATATCAGTGGGTATACCAACACCAAGGTTTACAATAGCATTTGGCTCCAACTCCATAGCTGCCCGTCGGGAAATAATCTTCCTTTCGTTCAAGGGAAGAGGAGTTACGGTAGCCAGGGGTACTTTTATGTTGCCGGCAAATGCTGGGTTATAATATTGCCCCTCAGTTTGCCAGTGGTTATCTGTGCATGTAGCCAACACCACATAGTCCACTAAGATGCCTGGCACCCTTACATCTTTAGGATGGAGAGTATTTGCTTTGGCTAAATACTCAGCCTGGGCAATTACAATTCCTCCGCTGTTTTTAGCTGCCTGAGCTAAGTGCACAGCGCCATTCAACTGTCCTTCTTTCTCCATTGTCAGGTTGCCGTTTTCATCGGCAACTGTACCGCGAATTAAAGCTACATCTATGGGGAAACTTTTATAGAATAGATATTCTTCCCCCTCAAACTCAACTACTTTGACGATATCTTCCTTCGAGCGGGTAAGTTCATTTAATTTCCCACCCTCAACCCGCGGGTCCACATATGTTTTAAGGCCAATTTTGGTGAGTACACCGGGCCTTCTAGCAGCAATTTCACGCCAAAGCTGTACCAATACACCTTGCGGTAAGTTGTAAGCTTCAATTTTATTCTCTTCTACTAGCTTGCACATATTGTAATTTGAACCGATATGGCCACCGATCCATCTTTTTGTTAGTCCTACATGACCAAAATGGGTTGGGCCTCTTTTAGGTGTCCAGTCTCCTAAAGCACAAGCCTGAAATAAGGTGATATCTCTGGGATGTCCGGTTTTTAAAAAATGTCTTTCAATTGCTGCTGCCATTTCTTCATTCCAACCTGCTAATCCCATTCCAGAGACCGCAATTGTTGCCCCATCCTTTATCAATGAAACAAGCTCATCAGCTTTTCTAACTTTATACATAAAACTCCCCCCGCCTAAATATTTTTAAAAATTTTAAATTTTAAAACTAGTCAAATAAGAAATAAACAAAATTAGCCGTATCTATATTCAATGCCAAAAGTACCTTGTGGATAATTCCACTCTCTTACTATAGTGTTTTTGCACAATACTCGGCATGTCCCACACTCCAAACAACCAGCATAATCAAAACGCAGCGTACCGTCTTCATTAAGGCTATATAATCCAGCCGGGCAAGCTTTCACCAGTTTCCTGGCCTCATCAGCATTTATTGAATCCTTCCTTATAATAATGTGAGGATTATCTTCATCAACCTTAAATTTATTAACTCCCAGCTTCTCCTCAATACTCATTGATTTCATAAAGCTTTCATTCCTTTGTAGCTATCTTTTAACAGGGTCATTAAACCTACTGTTTTTAAGTTGTCCATGACCTTTTTCCTAAGCGGCTTACTAGTGCTACCGTCAACAATAAACATTCCCGCCAAAATATCATCGACTAACTTTGGATAATCATTAAATATCCTCTTATTTTGCATAAAGTGAGGAAAATTCTTATAAAGTTTCATGTCCTTTATTACAAAACTTTGGTCCAAAAATTGTTTATAAGTTGCCAGACTATTTTTGCTAAAATCCCCCTTTTCTCTTGCTTTAATAATGACCTTAGCAGCTGCTTCTGCTGAAGTAATGGCTAAATCCATGCCCCTAACTGTGTAACCAACATTAATTACTAGGCCAGCAGCATCCCCGACAATGACTACCCCATCACCATAGAGCTGAGGGACCATGTCATAGCCTGCCTCTGGAACTAAGTGCCCCGAATACTCTAAAAGTTTTCCTCCTTTAATAAGGGGTTTTATTGCGGGATGCATTTTGAAATCCTCTACCATTTGACAGACGCTTTTTACTGAATTAGCAATGTCGCTTAAGGTACAGACAATTCCGAGGGATAAAGAACTTTTATTGGTATAGATAAAGCCTCCACCAACAATCCCTGAAGTACAAGAGCCTGCGAAAAGCCATGCGGCTCCTTCCTCTTCGTTCAAGTTAAATCTATCCTCAATTACTTGTTTAGGAAGTTCAATTACTTCTTTTGCACCTACAGCAACTTCATGGGGCTGCAATTCTTTTTTCAAGCCTATTTGTTGAGCAAGCAAGGAATTTACCCCGTCAGCCAATACCACTACATCAGCTTCAATTTCATCCTCACCTGCTTTAACTCCGACAACCTTCCCATTATTTGTAAGCAACTCATCTACTCTCACCCCGGCGGCAAGCACAGCCCCAGCTTCCTCTGCTTTCTGGGCCAACCACTGATCAAACTCTCCACGCAATACCGAGTAGGAATCTCTCAAATTTCCCCCTAAACGGCTGGAGTGATAATCTAAGGTAATAGCACTATCCTCCGTTAGTAAGCTTACCTTTTCTTTGGTAATCTTTCTTTCTACAGGAGCTTCTTTAGCAAAATTTGGAATTATTTTGTTTAGGCTATGACTATAAAGCCTGCCGCCGGTCATATTTTTACTACCTGCATAATTCCCTCTTTCAATTAACAACACTTCCAAGCCGGCACTTGCCAAAATATAAGCTGCAGTACTACCAGCAACACCTGCTCCAACTATCACTACCTCAAATTTATCAGACATTAATTTCACACCCCATTTACTAAGCAGCTCCTACTTCAGTGCTGAAATCAAAGCAGGAATTACCTCTTCCAGGTCACCAACTATATAGTAATCAGACACTTTAAAAATAGGCGCATTCTCATTATTATTGATGGAAACAATTACTTTTGATTCTCTAATGCCGTAAACATGCTGGATTTGTCCGGACACCCCTGCACATAGATAAAGATTTGGCTTAATCTGCTTTCCCGTAATTCCCAGATACCTTTCTTCAGGCAGCCACTTTAAATCCTCAGCAATAGGCCTGGTACAGCCAACTTCGCCGCCCAGCAGTTTAGCCAACTCTTCAAACATAGCTAACCCTGACTGTTGGGTTAGACCCCTGCCAACGCCTACCACTATATCTGCTTCAGCCAAGTTAACTGATGCTGCCTCTTTAGCCTTCCTCTCAACAACCTGTATTGGCCCCTCTCCAATTAAAGACAGGTTAAAGATCTCTCCTTGTTTTTCTTCAGGCTCACCTTTTTCAAAGGTGTGTGGAGCAATAGTTACAATTACAGGAAAAGTATTGCATTCTATATCTTGATAAGCCAGCCCACCATAAATGATCCTCTGCAAAACCAGCTTGCCGTCTTTCTCTTCTAACTTTTTACTGTCGGTCACGCAAGGGCAATCTAGCTTGGCTGCCAGTTGAGCAGCTAAATCTTTGCCCCTGCAAGTTGATGCTACAAGTATAAGTTCTGGATTTTCGGTTCCAGCTTCTTGCAAAAGTACACTTAAATATTGTTCCCATACTGTTGTCTGGGGCAATTGCATTAGTTTTACAACATCAGCACCAAAACTTATTACTCTTTGAGCAACATCATTGTCACCCAACACGTAGGCTGTCAGGCTCGTACCTAAAGTTTTGGCTTTCCCTGCTAACTCATATGCAGTTTCCGGATGATCAGAAATAATCCAAACCTTATTCACTTTACCCACCATCCTTAATTCAGTACTCTGTCAGCTCGAAGTTGTTTAATCAGTTTGGCCACTGCTTCTGAAATGTCTTGACAACCTTCGTCTATTCTGATTCGTTTCCGTTCCATAATTGCAGCTGCAACATCACCAAATGTCAGTGAAGTTGCCAGATCAGCCTCAGTTAAACCAATCTCTTCTAAAGCAAGGCTCGTAGAAGGTTTCTTCTTGGCAGCCAGAATTTGCTTGAGACTCGGAATCCTTGGTTTATTTATCTCAGGTAAAACAGAAATTACTGCTGGACTACTTACTTTTACAACTTCGGTCCCGTCATCCAGCTTTCTTGTGACAATAATCTCTGAACCGTTTACCTGAACGTCTACAGCATAACTCAGAGATGCATAACCAAGTAAAGCAGCAATTCTCGGCCCTACCTGCCGTGAGTAAAAGTCGCTTGAACCTTCACCGCATATAACAAGGTCTATGCCACCAATTTTCTTAATCATAGCAGCCAGCAATCGTGCCGTTACTGAACTGTCTAAAGAATCCAGCCCGGGTGAATCCATATAAAATACTTTTTCTGGCCCGCGGGATAATACATCATTAACGGATGCTTTAACACCTTTTCCTACCGTTGCTGCATACAATTCGCATCCAACGGTTTCTTTTAAACTTGCCCCCAACTCTATGGCATTACGGTCATATTCATTAATCTTACCCTTCGCTTTATCAAAGTTGAGGCTGAGATCTTGCTCATTGACAAATATATCTGCTTCATCCAAAACCCATTTGTAACAAACCAAAACTTTCATCGATATCCACTCCTTGTGCAGGAACTGCTTGGTATTTTAGTCTTATAACCTTAAGTAATCGACTTTCGAGCAATCTGAAGAATTATTGGCTTTTCAGAAGTGTCAAATAGGCTAATCCCTTTCATATCCCGGTAAAGTGCATCTATACCAAGATCTTTGCTGTAACCGTAACCTCCATGAATCTGAACCGCATCAATGCAGGTCTGCTCACCCGCAGTCTGGGCAATGTACCGGGCCATTTCCCCTGCCTGAACAAAATCTTCACCCTGATCCCTTAAACTGGCTGCTTTGTAAGTTAATAAACGCGCAGCTTCTGTATATGCTGCCATTTTACCAACCATTACCTGTAATGCCTCAAACTTAATAATCGGCCTACCAAACTGTACTCTCTCTTTAGCATAACTAATGCTCTTTTCTAAAGCAGTTTGGGATATGCCAACAGCAATGGCAGCTAAAGCCACATTCTGTAAACCTAAAACTCCAGCAGCAATTGCCAATCCTTGCCCAGGTGTGCCAATAAGATTGGCTGCAGGAACCTTTACATTCTCCAAGGTAATATCGGTAACACAGACTCCCTCTAAACCCATCTTCGCATGAGCCGGTCCAACCGTTACCCCTCCTGCATCTCCCTCTACCACAAATGAGCTATATTCTTTCTCTCCAGTTTTGGCCACAACAATAAATAGACTCTGCGGCTGGGCATTAACTACATAGGTCTTCTTCCCATTCAGAATATAGTAACCTCCCTGCCTCTCTGCAGTAGTGTTTATTAGCAACCAGTCTGTATTTAAACTGCCCTCGCTAAAAGCAAAACCACCAATCTTTTCACCCCGGCAAAGTTTGGAAAGATACTCTTCTTTTAACTCATCTGAACCCCATTGATAAATGGCATTCTCTGCTAAGCAACAGTGATTCGCATATACAACAGCAGCGGAAGCTGAAACTTTTGCTAGCTCTTCTACGGCTATAATAAAACTGGTAAAATCAGAACCTGCCCCACCATAGATCTCTGGAAAAAAAATGCCTAGAAAATCAATGTCTGCTAATCTTTTCACAACTGCATAACTATCTTCATTCTCTGCATTTTCTTCAGCAAATTCTCTAATGCTATTCTTAATTAGAAGCTGCTCTTCGGTAAATTGAAAGTCCATAGTATGTCCCTCTCTTCTTTAAAAAATGTAAATTATAATTACCTGAGTACATTATTGGCAATAACAATCCGCTGTACCTGATTGGTACCTTCATAAATCTGCATCACTTTTACGTCCCGATAGAGCTTCTCTACAGGCGAGTCTTTCATATAACCGTAAATGCCAAATATATCTACTGCCTCCGAGGCTACCCACATCGCAGTATCTGTACAGTAAGCTTTGGCTATAGCTGCTTCCTTGCTAAAATGCTGACCTGAATCCTTTAAATAACACACCTTGTAAACCATATTCCGACACGTTTCTACAGCCATACACATATCTGCAACTTTAAACTGAATATACTGGGATTTGGCCAGTAACTTCCCTCCTCTTTGCTGCCCATTGACGAAATCAACAACAGCTTCCAACGCAGCTTGGCTTAAACCAACTGCCATCGCAGCCTGGTTAATCCGCCCAGAATCTAATGTCTGCATGGCCAACTTAAAACCTTCCCCTTCTTTGCCTATAAGATTTTCCTTGGGTACCCTTACATTCTTAAACATTAACTCCACTGTATTGGAAGCCCGAATACCCATCTTGTTCTCATGCTTACCCACAAAAATACCCTCACGCTCAGCTTCTACAATAAAAGCGCTCAACCCCTTAACCCCTTTTGAAGTATCTGTAGAAGCAATCACAGTATATATGCTCGCATAACCGCCTGTAGTAATAAAACACTTGGAACCGTTAATTACATACTCATTCCCGTCAAGCACCGCGGTCGTCTGCACCGACCCAGCATCAGAACCTGCCCCAGGTTCGGTTAAAGCAAAAGAAGCTAGCTTGCCATCTAAAAGATACTGACACCACTTACGCTTTTGCTCACTACTCCCACCAATTAAAACCGCATACGAAGATAAACTGTTCCCCCCTATGGTTGTAGCTATACCAGCACAACCTCGACCAAGTTCCTCCGATATAATAGCAGCAGATAAAGCATCTACCCCCAACCCACCATACTCTTTAGGCACCACCGTACATAATAACCCAATCTTGGCTGCTTCCTTTATTACGGGTAAGGGAAATTCACCTGTCTCATCATAATACTTAGCTACTGGAATTACATGCTCTTCTACAAAAGCCCTAACTTTCTTCTTTAATTCTTGTTGTTCAGATGTCAGTTCCATGCTTGCCATAAAACTCAACCTTCCTTCTTAATTAGTCAACTTCTTGCTTACTTTATTGCTTTATTACTTTACTGCTTCATCACTTCAATTTTTTTAGTAGCGAGCAAAAACTATGCCATCCCAATTTGCTAAAAGTGTCAGTAATAACAATGCAAAAACTAACGCTATTTCTAAACTATTCTCACTTAAACTTTTTTTGAAAAACTTTAGTAAAATATATTACTTTTCTAAAGTATGTTACGATAATGCTACATATTATGTTGTTTTTTTGATACTCTGTATCTTTTACGATAACTTCAACAAAGTTATCTTTTATAACTTGGCAAGGTACTTCTTAATAATTTTCAAAGCCTTAAGCGGTTCGCTCTGAGCCAGTAATCCGATAGCAAAAAGAATATATTTTTCATCTAACATCATTTCTGGATTTATAGGTTTAAGCATATTGGGGGAATTTTTCTGGAATAATGCACCCTTTAGAACATAACGTGGATCGGGAGAAAAAGCTACCGGCCCTCCTGTGCCAATTACCAGCTTTAGTTGGGTCAGGTCCTTCCCCCTCTGCACCATAAAGTCACCATTATGGGTAGTAATTATGTCAATTTTACCTACATGTCGTTCCACCGCTGTCTTTACCGCTAAATGAGATAAAATAAGATGAGACCTAATTTGTTTATCTCCCTCGGGAAACTTCCCTATCTGATGAAACAACCTAACGCTTTCCTCAAATTCCTCCAGGCTCTCAATTAATTCTGCACCTTCTGTACTGGCAATCTCAATCAAGGAATCCAGGTTGTGAAATAAACCAAGATCGCCCTCAACCGTCCGTTTGACATAAGGCTGAGGCAAACCTATCATGCTAACTTCTTTTCTAGACGGCGCACCCTTGGCTACAGAATATACATCTGTAGTGGCACCGCCCACGTCTACTAAAAGCAGTTCACCCAAACCCGCACACCCTGCAACACCTTCCGCGATTAGTTTAGCTGCCTCCATAACAGCAGATGGAGTAGGCATAATAACATTGTTAATCATGCTTCTAACCCGGGCAATCCCTTTGGCTTCCGTAATCCTGTTAATAAATAGTTCTCTAATTGCCCGGTTTGCTGAATCTACATTCAAAACCCCTATCTCTGACATTACGTTTTTTGTATAAACAATATTTTTGCTGGTCTTGATTAAGATTTCTTTAATATCGTCATAGGCAGATTTATTCCCGGCTACGATGATATTCTTAACGCCGCCTTTAATCTCTGAAAGCATTTTTGCATTATGGATGATTACTTTCTTATTTCCTCCATCTGTGCCGCCTGTCAGCAAAACAATATCTGGAGCAGTTTCTTCAATCTCTGCTACCTCAGATTTCGATAATTCATAGGAGTATGTTCCTACTATCTTCGCCCCGGCACCTAGAGCAGCCATGCGGGCTGCCTCTGTAGTATACTCTGGCACTAAGCCAACACAAACAACCCGTAACCCTCCTGCCGCACTGCTGCATGCTAAAGCTTGCTTCTTTTCTTTCTCCCCAAAATCAACTTCTTCCGCTAGCCTTTTTAATGCTTCTTCCAGCCCAATGGTAATATCGCTTTCAACAGTAGAAGGCGCCTGAACTCTTGCAACAAGCTCCTCTTTATCTAAATCAAAGGCAACAACTTTTGTAAATGTACTGCCAAAATCCATGAAAATCCTGATATCACTCATTCTTAGGGCCCTCCGTGTTAGCTCAAACAGTGTAGTGAACATTTGAAGTATTCGCACAACCGTGACTGGTTTACTTATATTAAATAACCCAACTAATAAATCCAAACTTGCTAAAAATATGTACTAATCAACCATATTCTTTTATTTCCTTGCCCAGGAATGCTATTAATAAAAAACATTTAATATGTCACTGGCTACAATTACTAAAAGTATCTCGTTATAACCGCCAAAAGTCATAATATAACCTACTATAATTGAACCCAGCATTCCCAAAAGTCAGCCGCAGCCTGGAATCATCACATGCCTGTACCCCGGATATTATGTAGAAGTAATTCCGGCCAATAAGTCGAAACAGCACATATTGTATTCGTATTGACAGAACTGATAAATGAAACCAGCTACCACAATGGTGATAAAAACTTTCCATACTACCTTAAATATAGGAGTGATATCGGCCATCAGGGCCATAGTAATACAAGCCACTTTTCTGCCAAACCTGCTAAGCAGCCAAACCATGCTAAAGTAAGCCCGAACACCACCTAAGGCAAAAATAGCAATCATGCTGGTAGGCTTAACTACCGAAAATCCTATAGATACCTCTCAGATTTTAACTATGATTAATATTTAGGAGAAGAGCTACCAAGAAGGTAACTCTTCTCTCGCTTTTAGATCTTGCTTTTACAATTCATGCATTGTTCGTTGGACAATTTCTTCCTGCAGTTCTGGCGGCAGATCTATAAAGTAGGCACTGTAACCACCAACCCTGACCAACAAGTTCCTATACCTTTCAGGATGCTTTTGCGCATCCAGCAACTCTTCCACACTGTGAATGTTAAACTGAATATGCCATCCACCCCGTTTGAAGAAAGTCTTTAATATATTAATCAACTTCTTCAGTTTTTCCGGAGTGTTTAGAGTTTGCTTGGAAAACTTCATATTATGAGTAAAACCAACATACTCAAAAGCATAGTTGCCCTTTGTTGCAGAGTTAATTACGGCAGTAGGCCCATTAACGTCCATCCCAGGCATTGCCGATGAAGCAGCGTCGTTTAAAGGTTTGTAAGCAAATCTGCCGTTAGGCAGCGCTCCAACTGAAGCGCCTTGAGTTATGTGCCCAGCGGCCGCCCCCTTAAACAGTATCGGCTTTTCTCCCGTTATAGGATCCGGCCTGCTCTGCATGATTCTTTGAGTACCAAACATTAATTCACCAAATAAATTGTCCGGCAAGTCTTCATCGTTCCCATATTTGGGAGCATTTAAGCACATCTGGCGAAGTTCTTCTTTCCCTTCCCAGTTATTCCTCATAGCATCCAGCAACTCAGCCATGGTGACTTGCTTGGTATCAAATACCAAGTGTTGAATAGCTGCTAAACTATCGGCAATATCTGTAATACCCCTGTCACCAATCCAGGAAGAACGTAGGCTTGGATAACGAGCGCCGCCCTCACGAGAACACAGACCAGCGGGAATACAATCTTCATAAAGCATTGCAGCTCTTAACCCACTCATGGGGCTTATCTCTTGCTCTACACACCACCAAATAAAATAGTGCTTACGTAACCTCTCACAGAAATAATCTACTTGTTTATAGAATGCATCTATAAACTGTTGCAGGGATGTAAACTTGGTGACATCACCAGTCTTCAAACCTAACTGTTTTCCAGTCCTTGGATCAAATCCATTATATAAAGTTATCTCAAAAATCTTCGCATGGTTAAGACTGAAAAACCCTCCCTGATGCTCACCACAGTCTAAGTGATAACCCAAACAACCGCTAGCATTCCAGTTTACTGCATCCTTCAACGGGACACCCCGAGCTAAATACCTTTGGGTTCCTAATTCATCATTAAGGAAAGCGGGATTACCACCACCAAAGTCACGGTTGCATTCCAAAGCATGAATCATAAAATCTTCGTCAATACCATCGTGATAACGAATATAGATTGCAGGCTCAGACAACTTGGTCTGGCGCATTACCTCTAGTACTATCCAGGACACTTCATTAATCAAATCTTCACCTAATTCGTTCCGCCCACCAAGAGTAACATTCGGCAACAAGGTTCCCGGAGCAGCCCGGTGCTCTCTTTTAATGGTAACCAGGTTCTCAGTCTCCCTGATCTTTAGCCACAAAGCCCCTAAAAGCTCTGCCGCATCCTGACGGGTAAGAGTACCTTCATCTATATCCTTTTTGTAATAGGGATAAAGAATTTGATCAATTCTGCCAACTCCAACTTCAGGTCGTTCAGTGCTTTCTTTCCAGGCGGCTAAGTGTAAGAAACGCAGAGACTGAACAGCTTCCCAAAAGTTCCTAGGACGATTGGCAGGCACGTTCTGACAAACTTCGGCTATTTTTAACAGCTCTGCTTTCCTTACAGGATCAGTGCAACTTTCTGCTTGCTTTCTGGCAAGTTCAGCATGCCTTTCTGCAAATTTTATAACCGCGTTACAGGAAATAATGATCGCCTTGAGCAGGTTGTACTTCCGGAAAGCATTGGAGGCTGCCCCTTGTACAAAAGCTCCTAACTTCTCCATCCTGTTCAGTTCGTCCTTAGCAAGAGCAATAATATAATTTAAACCATTATCAATGGCTGGCTTGGTAGGCATGCAGTTACCACCGCCAAAAGCTCCCCAGTTCTGGAACAACCCTCTGTCTCTATGATGCCTCACTGCACGACCTTCATAGATCATGCCATGGTCAAACATCAAATCAAAATGGTCATCGCCCAACTCCGCCCTGATAGCTTCGTTTACTGCATCATACTTAGGCATATGCTCTACCCAGTACTCAGCATCTTCTTTAAGCTTCCGTAAATCTTCTGGATCAATATTAACCGCGGAAATGTCGCTGGATTTGCGGTCAAACCTGCCAGATTCACACATGGCAAGTATTTCACGCGGCTTCATAGCCACCAATGTGCTGTTACCCCTAATGAATTTCGTGTTTGAACCTACTATAAGTTCACCATCTCTGATGACTATAGGACACTCCAACATCTTCTTTTCAAATGCCTTAGCCCACCTAATATCCAAAGGCAAGCCCTCTGTCTCTTTCCAGGACTCTGTAAATAAAAGCGTGTCATCTACATAAACGGTCGGCTGCGCATCTTCCCATTCCTTTTTGAGCCTTTGCAGCCTGGGAGTCATAACATTTACTTTCTTAATTTCCTCGGCAATAATTTTATCCACTTATAAAACCTCCTTTTTTAATCAGTTGAGTAATTCACTTGAAATACTCTTTTTCGCTGCGTCTGCTCCTGTATACCCCCCTTCTCTCAATACTGTCCCCAACATTAAAGCGCTTACTTGTCGCTGATATATAGCAAGTTCATAAAACCCACGGGTGAATCTCTTAACATAGACGGCTTTTACATCTCTTTACCCTAGCTAGAGTGCTAAATTTATGATTCAAGTTATGTCCAAAAAGAGCAGCTTGGGAAAGTATATTAACAACAGCCTGGACTTCTCTAAAAGCAAGGAAATTTCGGAGATTTAGATGTTAGCGGTAAGCTATTAGATCTTTTCGCAACTAGATCATCCATCATGTTAAACTTGTCATATTAATCCGCATTAAAAGCTCGGACTGTTTAGAACGGCCGTTCGCCGGGTTACTGTCTATTCTCTCCATAGGTAAAGCTGGTGGTAAAGCTGGTCACATTCCTTCATCGTCAGCATTCTCAACATGGGATGCTCAAATTTGCTTTGCCATAAAATGGATTTTTTTGCACTTTATAAGGTATTTTTGCAAACTTAATGCCATTTAAATAACTGAAAAAACATGCTTAAAAAAAGGCATCACTTAGATAATAGGTTTACCAGCATTATTGGGAACTGTCGTTTATTAAATGAAATGCCATCAGATAAATACACAAGTTCTTTGCTGCCAATTATTTATGAGTAAAGTATAGTATGATGTTGCATAAAGTCTACAATTCAGGTTGCAAAAAAAATATATGTAGTAGCGATATGACATTATATTTTAATTTTTTTAACCCAACCGGAGCTTAAGCGAAACATAGTAAAAAAATAGTAAAATAAAAAAATCCTTTTTCTTGGTGTAATAGGTTACTAAACCAAAAATAAAGGATTTCTTATACGATCCTAAATAGCATTCCTGTAACAACGTGTAGCGGGTGTTGAGGGTAAGAAAAAATCCTGGTATGGTTTAATTGACCAACAAAAACACCAATACCAGGAGGGATCAAACATGTACAATCCCCTTTCCCTAAAACTGGCCATGGTCACACCCGAAACCCTGATTGTAGGTGTAGATGTGGCAAAGCGCATCCACTACGCACAGATGATCAATTTCCGAGGGGAGGGACTGCACAAGCCGTTCCCATTCCAGAATACCACATCCGGCATTGGCAATCTAGTCCGTCAAATAAAAACGATCCAGATGAAGTACGGCCTTTCCGATGTCCTGGTGGCCATGGAACCCACCGGCCACTACTGGCTCCCCCTAGCCTGTACCTTGATTGCGCAGGGGATTACGGTAGTTATGGTCAACCCGCACCATGTAAAAAAGGCCAAGGAACTGGACGACAATTCCCCCACCAAGCGGGACGATAAGGATGCCGGAGTAATTGCCCGCTTAGCCAGAGATGGACGGTTTCACCTCCCATATATTCCGACCGGGGTGACGGCGGATATTCGCAACCTGGTCAATTTCCGGGAACGGCTGAACAAAGAGCTGCAGCAGACAAAGGCGGAAATAACCACCATTTTAGACCGCTACTTCCCGGAATTTCTGGACGTTTTTAAATCAGTGGAAGGCAAGGCAGCCATGGCTGCCCTGGAAAACTTTCCTTTTCCCGCCGATCTGCTTGAACGGACAGTAGAGGATGTGGCTTCTGTTCTGAGCGAAGCTACTCACAAGCGGGTTGGCGGCAGGCATGCCGAATTGCTTCATGAAAGCGCCAGGAATTCGGTGGGCATAAAGGATGGAGCAGAAGGTGCCCGGATCGACCTCCAATACCAGCTGCGCAGGGTTAAACAGATCCTTGATGAATGCGAACTGGTTGAAGCCCGGCTGGCAGAACTGCTCAAAGAAGTCCCTTATGCCGGGTACCTGCTCACCATCCCGGGAACGAGCATACTTCAGGTAGCCGCCGTAGTTTCCGAGGTGGGTGACCTGAGCAACTACCGCAGTGCCAGGCAGTTGATCAAGCTGGCCGGCCTGAACCTGGTGGAAAACAGTTCTGGTAGCCACAAAGGGCGGAGCCGTATTAGCAAGCGGGGCAGGTCAAAACTACGCTGCACCCTCTTCCGGGTAGCGCTGATACTGGTAGCCAGAACACAGGAGTTTTCCCTGCTTCACCATTACTACACCACCAGGCCCAACAACCCGTTGAAAGGCAAGCAGTCACTGGTGGCAATCTGCTGTAAACTGTTGCGCATCATCTTTGCTCTGAGCCAAAAGAAAATGGCCTACGATAAAAATATGGTTATTTCTCAGGACCATCCAGCCTTTATGTATATGAAATCAGCAGTGAAATCCAAAAAAGCAGCAGCATAAGTTCGATTCAGCTGAAAAACAGACGGCGGTCCAGAGCCACACTCTCCGGCGCCGCCCCGATAGAAACCTCAAGGGTAGCCAGGCCGAAAGACATGCTTATTTTCATCTTTCCTTCCGTCCGACAGGGTTGCAGGCGGAAGGCGCTGTTAGCAATACGAAATAGAATTATCTGTACTTGCTCTTTAACAATAATGCAGCGCGGAGAGCCGATAACAACTCCATGAGGGCGAGAAGACCCCGTTAGGTAGCACGAAGGCCTCCACCCCTGGACAGGTTGGACGAAGGAAAGTCTGGAACCGGCATTGTTCACTGGTATCCCGGGAGGTATGAGAGGGTAGACCGCCAGGCTTAAAATGTGGAGAACTATATGCGCGCGAAATATTGGATTCAAGCAACCCAAGTTGGTTGCTGAAATATGATACCATATATCAACATATATGTTAACGGGTGTATAATAAAAATCCTTGGACAAAATGAAAATGGCTGAAATAAAGAGAAATGCAAAGAATGAACGACCTTAATGAGAGAGAGTTGGTAAAACCATTCTAACAAGACGAAAGGGTGTCCTTGAAAAACAGTTTAACTCTCGTGTAGATAATTTTTTATCCAGGTACGAAATTGGTAAAAAATTACGCTACTCCAATTTTCAAAAGGAAAAGGGGCTTAGCTGCCTTGAACTTTTCAAGTTCATTTTTCTGCTTGTCTTTAACGGCAAGAATCTTTATCGCACATTGCAAACTGATGATATTCCTGGGAGGCCGGAGAAAGACGCAATTTATCGCTTTTTGAATTCGTTCCGGTACAATTAGCGAAAATTTTTACTTATCCTGAGATTCAACCGTAATCAAGGAAGCCATTGAGCCGTTAACCTCCCGTAACTGGAAAAATGTCCTTATTCTTGATGATTCTCTCTACAGCCACAACAGAAGTAAAGCTGTTGAATTGCTGGCCAGGGTGAGGGACCATGTTGAAAACAAGTATGTCTGTGGATTTCGAATGCTCACCCTGGGTTGATCGGACGGCAACACTTTTCTGCCGGTTGCTTTCTCCTTGCTTAGCTCAGAAAATGAAGCAACCGGCTTTGTGGAATTGACCCACTTTTATTCTTTTGGGTTACTCGTCCTTTGGTAAGGTAAGTGATGCCTTCTCTTTTCCCTCTAAAATTCCTACAATAATCTTTTACACTAACAATTTTTTAAGTTTAGAGGAATATTAATTTATATGTCGTACTAGTAAATATCGTATAAGTACATAATAAAAACCAAAAGGAGTATTGTTAAGATGGTTACTAAATATAGAAAAGAAATCACAACATCCTCAAATTATTCCATATATGAAAAAAATATTCTTAATAACACAACTATGAATCGAATTGTTAAAGAAAACACAAACTCCATTTCCATTCTTGATGCATATGGAAATGTTCTATTAGTTTTTATAGGAGTTAAAGTAGGCAATTTAGTAGGTAGAAATGTAAAAGAAATAGGTAAATATGGAATGTATGAAGTATCTATGAGTGAAAAGGCCATAAAAGCACATTCTACGGTAATAGGAGTAGTGAATTCAAGGTTCGGTACTAGTCAAGTAGTTTCCAGTACACCGATAAAAGATGAAAATGGTAATATAATAATGGTTATTAACACCGCGCTTGACAAGCAATTATATGATAACTTGAAAATGACTTTAAAAGATGGTAAAGCAACTAATGAAACTTTCAAAAAAGTGATAGATTATTTAAGCGATGCAAATATTCCTTATGAAACACCAGTAGCCGAGAGTCCACAAATGCGAGAAATCATTAAAAATATTGACACTATAGCAAAAACTCATAGTACCATCCTTATCACAGGTGAATCAGGTACTGGAAAAGAAGTAATAGCAAGATATATTCATAAGCATAGCTTGCAAGCTGAAGGCCCCTTTATCCCGATCAATTGCGCTTCAATTCCTCATGAATTACTAGAATCAGAATTTTTTGGCTATGTCGGGGGAGCTTTCACAGGAGCAAACCCCCAAGGAAAACCTGGGTTATTTGAAATTGCTAATAATGGTACGCTGTTCCTGGATGAAATTGCGGAATTGCCGTTAACTATGCAGCCCAAGCTACTTCGTGTATTAGAAAGCGGCGAAATTAAAAGAGTGGGCGGAACCGATATTATTCGTACCAACGTGCGCTTAATTGCGGCAACTAATAAAGACCTAAAAACAATGGTGCGCCAAAATTTGTTTCGCAACGACTTATACTATCGTTTAAATGTTCTGCCTATCAATATACCGCCTTTAAGGGAAAGGCCTGAAGATATCGTGGCACTGTCAAAGAGATTTTTAGAATATATAAATAAAAAGTATAATCTTAAGAAAAGATTTACTGAACAAGCTATTAATGCTTTTCTTAATTATAGCTGGCCTGGAAATGTCCGTGAATTGCGAAATGTTGTGGAAAGGCTAGCCATTACATCACCAGATGATAATATAGGTAATATAAATATTCATTTATTATTAGATGGAAATTCCCTGGAAGAAAGTAATATAACCACTGGAACATATTTACCCCACGAAAATAAAATATATCAGGGAACACTAAAAAGCTTTTTAAAAAAGGTTGAAGCGGAATATATAAAGCAAGTGCTGGATATTTGTAACGGCAAAGTTGGAGAAGCAGCAAAGCTTTTAGGAATTCATCGCACCATGCTATACCGGAAAATAAAGAACAATACCAAAGCTATTGATAGTCAATAGATTTGACCCCTGATCTACAAATAAAACTGATCCCTTTTTAAGAAAAAATCAAAATTATAAGGCAAGCTTGATTCAAGGATTTAACCCAAAAATATTTCCATTTGAGAGTTAAAATGTGTAAGTAGAGTAGACCCTGGCATAATAGGCTGTCCTCGATAAAAATAGACACATAAAACTGCGACTTTAGCTATAAGGCTTCGATTTCCTGATTTATTTGGGGCGTTTACCCACAAACCCTGCCCTCGCCGGGAGGCAGGAACCAGGCATGCCTGACCATGTAACAATAGGGTATAATTACCATCTGTTAAGGGTAAAGACCATGGTCTCCGTAACAAAGGTTCCATACATCTCTTCCGCGGCAAGCTGAGACATCAGGACGGCTTTCTGAAATTCCAGAGTTTCCTGATTGCCGCTTCGGAGCGTTTTTAAGTTCACGCCTAACACTTCTGCTACCTGGCGCGCTTGGTCTTTGATGAGCGGCAACCCCAGCTTTTTGGCAATCTGCGCCGCTAGGGCAGTTTTGCCGGTGCCAGGCACGCCTGTTATTCCTATCCGCAACAGCCGACACTCCCTTATTAGCATGATTGATAAATTTTTCAGATTAACAGCCGCATTTCCGCCACGGCAATCTTAGGCGGTAACTTTGGCAGAGACCCCCTTCTGTAATTCCTGCAATTCAAAACGTAATACAGTTCCATCGGCTTCACTTTGCGGCCGCCTCGCGCTTTTCTTGTTGAGTACTCTATCACGCCCGAAGAAAGGTCGCCTTCATCTATCCAGCGGCATAATTGCGGCACGGCGTTGGCGCACTCCCAGCATAAGCTGAAAGATAAGGTGAATTTACTTTCTTCATGCATAAAAAATTATTATCAACTCCTTTGTTTTCTAATTTTCGAAATCGTACTGCATTATTAAAAAGAAAAAAGGGCGGGAATCGCCCCGCCCCTCTTTAAAATCGGCATCAATCTCTTCCCTGGAGCACTACAAACCAGTCCTCATACACGCTCCCCTGCGTTATGACCACCCCCGCCGCGTAGGGAGGCGCGTTCAAATTCGTCGCTCCCGCCGTACCGTTTCCCGGAGCTGCATCTGCACCACCGTCCCCGAGGGTCAGACCGCCAGGCTGGGGTCCGTCCAGAACTCGACGGCCCACCTGTTCCAGGCGAAATATTTAACCTCGTTTCCGTCCACGATTATGCGGTCGTAACTCCCCGGCCTCACGGCCACCGCTCTGGGCGACATCAGGCCGGACGTTACTGAAAGGGTGGCTTTATATACCATCCCGGAACCGGTAAAGCTGTAATGCTTTACCTGCGTGCCGTCGACCACGGCGACGTCCCAACCTGTGTTGGAATGGGGTCATCCAAAACTTACTGTCGGGAAACAAGCCGAGCTTTTAATCTAGACCGTTCCAGCTTATATTACCACCCAGTGCCCCCTTCCCCAGAAGAAATAGCCCTAAAAGACCGCATCGACGAAATATACACCGAGTCCAATTTTAACCGAAATGCTATTCTTCATGGGGCGGATACGGGATTTGGAACTGAAGTATGCTCATTAAAAGCAATTTCAACATTTGATACATTATAGGATTTTTTCATAGTAACTAAACCGGATGAGATAGATGAATAAAATCCCCCCTTCCCCTCGCTTGGCGAGCAGGAAAGGCGGGAGGCGCGGGGACTTCCCGGCAGGGAGTTAAAAATTATTTACTCGACTTTCTCACAAAGATAACAGTCTCGAAGCCTTGATATAACTGGATTTTTTGCAATAATTTTTGAAGAAAAACAGCAAAAGACACCCTTGTCTTGGTAAAATAGAGTTGGCAAGACCATTCTAACAAGACGAAAGGGTGTCCTTATGAACTCTATTTTACCAGAACAATATCAAATTGAAAAACAGTTTTACTCTCGTGTGGATAATTTTTTATCTAGGCACGAAATTGGTAAAATATTACGCCGCTCCAATTTTCAAAAGGAAAAAGGATTTAGCTGCCTTGAACTTTTCAAGTTCATTTTTCTGCTTGTCTTTAAAGGCAAGAACCTTTATCGCACATTGCAATCTGAAGCTGAACCCGGAAGGCCAGAGAAAGACACGATTTATCGCTTTTTGAATTCGTTCCGGTACAATTGGCGAAAATTTTTGCTCATCCTGAGTTCATCTGTAATCAATGAAACCATTGAACCTTTGACCTCCCGCAACTGGAAAAATGTTCTTGTTCTTGACGATTCCCTCTACAGCCGCAACAGAAGCAAGGCTGTTGAATTGCTGGCCAGGGTAAAAGACCATGTTGAAAACAAGTATGTCCGTGGATTTAGGATGCTCACCCTGGGCTGGTCGGACGGCAATACTTTTCTGCCGGTTGCTTTCTCCTTGCTCAGCTCAGAAAATGAACGCAACCGGCTTTGCGGAATTGACCCACGGATCGATAAGCGTACCACTGGCTATAAAAGAAGGGTGGAAAGCATCAAAAAGTCTACCGAAGTAATGTTTGATCTCTTGCGTCAAGCCCGGGAATATGGTGTACAGACAAGGTATCTTCTTTTCGATAGCTGGTTTGCCTTCCCGTCTATTATCTGCAGGGTTCGTGAACAGCATCTCCTCCATGTGATATGCATGCTTAAATCAATGAAAAGAGTTCTGTATACCTATAAAGGGGAGAAGGTGACCCTTGATACCCTTTACAAAGAACTTCTCAAAAAGCCTGGTAAAGCCAAGATCCTGGCAAGTGCTCTTGTCCAAATCGGCATTGATTCAGAGGGTAATCCGGTACCGGCACGGATTGTATTCATCCGGGACCGGAACCGGTCTAAAAAATGGCTGGCATTGCTTTCAACTGATCTAGAGCTGACCGATGAAGAAATCATTCGTATTTACGGAAAACGCTGGAGTATCGAGGTGTTCTTTAAAACCACCAAATCCTTTTTGAACCTGGCCAGGGAATTCCAGGGAAGAACATATGATTCTATGGTGGCCCATACCACGATTGTCTTCTGCCGTTACATCATGCTCGCTCTAGAAAACCGTGAAAGCAAGGACCCGAGGACTCTCGGTGATCTATTTTATGTTTGCTGTGACGAACTGCAGGACATAAGTTTTGCAGAGGCATTTCAATTGCTTTTGGCAATGCTCAAAAATACGTTGAGAAAATTTCTTGCAATAACAGATGGTGCTTTGCAGGAGCTAGTCAATAATTTTATTTCCTGTTTGCCTTCGTTCTTAAAGGGTCGCCTCAAACTTTCGCCCTGCGAAAGTTGAGTTACTTACTTCTCTTACCGGAAAAGAAATTTCTAAAAAAGTTCGTGACACTGTTTTAACCCCCACCCTTACCAATATTATCCATTAACTCCTCCCAGAAGTCCTTAACTGCCTGGAAATATAACCTTATTTCCTCGGGTGTTAAATATAAATCCTCACCTGCCAGAGGTTTAAAAATCTGAGTTGGAGGTGGAGCATTTCTCAAAAAAAACTCATCACGTACATCAGGAGGAATAAATATTTCTGGCCGTTGCTTTTTTAATTGATTAGCAGATATACCGTCAGCATGTTTAACGGTATTAGCGACTAAGCGAAGTTCCTCTAGTTTGTTCCATGACCGGAACTTCTCTATATTGATCCCAATTTGTTTTAACCTTCTTTTTACCTCACCAAGCTTAAACAACTCCGCGTCGTTTTCTTCTTGCGGCAATAGCAATTCCCTTCGATGAATAAAAAAAAAGTTTTGTTCAAAAAGGTGCCAGAGACCAACAGCAAAAATATTGAGAAGACCCTGCCGAATACCCATCATAGTAATGTAATAGCTAATGCCCTCTTCTAAGGCTTCTTCCGCCAGATCTGATAAGTTTTCATTTGGATCCCCAGGTTGGTGGATTAGTTGCTCCCATTTTTTGCTTGAGATCTGTTCAGCCTCACTTTCAACTGTCTCAAAAGCAGTTAAAATCCTTTGATTAAAAGTTTTTTCTAAAAGCTCAACATGTGGGATTATGAGTCCTCGAATATATTCAATCCAAAATAAAGCATTATGCATTTTCCGTTCCCTCTTCAAAGAAAATGAGTTAAATAAGATTGCTCTCAACTTTATACGCAGTTTTGCGCCAATCCCTCACTATATACCGCACAATCTCCACCACTTCCTCCGGCTTCAGGTGTGCCGCCGGGTTCTGCAGGGTATACAGCACCGGCGCAGATGCGGCCTGCTCCACCACGTAAAGCCAGTACTCGTCTTCCAGGCGGTTGGCCATCAGCCATTCGTTTGGCGTCAAGGCGACGGCACCGCTTTTTGCCCGAGCTTTCACCTCGATGTAGCGGCAGTTCCCGGCAGCGTCAACCGAGCGGATGTCGTAACCCAGGGCCTGGTCGGAAACATCCTCGGGTTCCCTCCCCTGTTCCCGCTCGTACCTTATGGCCAACTCCATCCCCACCTGCTCGATTGATTCGTCGCTGGCCATCCCTTCCAGCAGGGGCACTCCCGGCAATATGCGGATTACGGCCAGGACATCCGGTTCGGAAGGGTAGAGGCTGGTCTGAGCACGGATCTCATCCTGCAGCCGGATTTTTTTCCGTTCCAGGTCTTCCCTTTTGCGGCCCTCCTGGATGATCGTTACTTCCGGGATGTTCTCACCTTTGATCTTCCTCGTTTCGTAGTCGGCAAGTTTGGCCTCGGACTCTAAAATCAAAGATTCGATAGACCTGAGCCCGTATTTTTCTTTGAGGGCGGCGTCCCGCTGCCTTTGCTGCAATAATTCTTCACGGTACGGAAGCAGCTGGTGATTCAAAGCAAAAGTAATCACATCTTCTTTTGAAACAGGTAAGGCCGCCGTTTCCGGTTCAGCATTATCTTTCTGCGGCTTGAGATCCCAGAGCAGCGAAGGGTTAACGGAAGAAAACCTGCCGTCAACTGCCTGATAGATGCAGAGCAAGCGGCGGCCGGCAACTTCCCCTCTGCCGTCTTTAATTTCGCCGGTTAAAAACCACAACAGCCCGTTCTTCCTGCCGTCGGGGTCGGTAAAGACCGCGCCCCGGGCGGCGTCCTGCTGATATTTTTTAAACACGGTTTCCAGCACGGCTTCCATTAAAGGATGCCCCATCGTGACAAACTCGGCCTGAGCGTTAAAGGACGATTCTTTATCGAAAGCCACTTTCAGGTACTCCCGGTGCACCTCGCCGTATTTGATCTTGAATTCATACGGCTGGTGGCGCACTTCAAAGGGAACTGAACTCACCCGCCAGAAACCGTCATGACGTTTTTCGCATTTTATTTCGAGCTTCTGGGCCGCTCGCAGGAAAAACTTTTCAATGTACTCCGGCACCAGCCGGTTTTCTCTGGCAATCCTTTGCTCGCCAACAATCCGGGAAAGGTCGAGGTGGCGGGTGGCCAGGGCCTCCATTGTCGCTTCCTTTACCCGGCGGATGGCCTCTTCGTCCGGCACCCGCTCTATTTCAGCCAGGATTTCCTCCATTGTCCGCCTGCCTGCAATTGCTTCCAGGATAAGGTCTTTTAAGCTTACCCCCGGCAGGATATCACCGATGACGTCGAAAACCCGGTCGGAACCTAGGTGCTCTTTCATGCGGTTCAGTTTCTCAAAGAGCGTTTCTAAAATTCTCCCCTCCCGGGTATCGGCAGCCACCAGATTGTAAATGTGCACCTCGTTGCGCTGCCCGTAGCGGTGTATACGGCCCATCCTCTGCTCCAGGCGGTTCGGGTTCCAGGGAATATCGTAATTTACCATCAACCAGCAGAATTGCAGGTTGATCCCTTCCCCTGCGGCCTCGGTGGCCACCATCACCTGGGCGCGGTTTTTAAATTCGTACTCCGCCCTGATGCGGGCGTCCATGCCCATACCGCCGTGAACAATGGTAACGGTGTATCCCCATTTCCTGCCGATTTTTTCAGCCAGGTACTCCAGCGTGTCCCTCGATTCGGTGAAAATGAGGAGTTTGGTGCCAGTTTCCCGCAGCTTTTCATCGTCAATCACTTCTCTTAGGCGGTTCAGTTTGGTTTCGATTTCTTGCTTTTCCACTTCTTTAGCTAGGAGCACTAGGTCGTTGAGCTTTTCAATCTCTTCTTTCAGTTCTTCCAAAGTTTCCGCTGAGGTAAGTTTTTCAAGAAGCTCTTCTTCTTTTTGCCAGCGGACTTTCTCTTCCAGGTCCTCCAGATAATCTTCGGTATAACCCAGGTCCTGGAGCAATTGCCCCTTTTTATACAGTTCCTGCAGCCGGTCCCGGCGGCGTTCCAGCGATTTGCGGGCAGCTCTGACGCTGGAAGCCAGCCTCCGCTGGAGGATGGTCAGGGCAAAGGCTACGTTACGCTTTTCTTTCTGGAGGGCTTTATTGAAGTTCTGCTCCACGTAGGTAGTTACGGCATTATAGAGTTCTTTCTCGACCTCGCTCAGCCTGTATTTGATGGTTTCTACCTGCCGGGGCGGAAAGAGAGGGGTGTTATCGAAACCTTTTAAGTCTTCTTTGAGTCTCCTCAAGAAAAGCGGGTTGTCCTTGTTTTGAATAGAGGCGGCCAGCATTTCAGTGTTGGCAAAAAAGCCGGGCTGCAGGAGGTCCAGAAAGAGGCGGAAGTTCTCCGGGTCCCCGCGGTGAGGGGTGGCGGTGAGGAAAAGGAGGTACTTCGTTATCTGGGAAATCAGTTCGCCAAACTGGTAGCGGGCTGTTTTACTGATCTTGTCGCCATACCGGTAGGCAGACATCTTATGGGCCTCGTCCACGATCACCAGATCCCAGGAGGAATCCTTTAAAGCAAACATAACGTCTTCCTGTTTGGCAAAATCCAGGGAGGTGATGATCTGGTGATTTTCGGTCCAGATGTTTTGACCCCAGCTGGCGTTCATTACGCCGCGGTCGACGACCAGGAATTTTTCACCAAAGCGCTCTTTCATTTCCCTCAGCCACTGGTCCTTTAAGTGGCCGGGAACGATGATCAATATGCGGTTGACTAGGCCCCGGTACTTTAACTCTTTAATGAGGAGTCCAGCCATGATAGTTTTGCCCGCGCCGGGGTCGTCAGCCAAAAGAAAGCGAATGTTTGGGGTTTTAAGGATGTGGTGGTACACCGCTTCAATCTGGTGCGGCAGCGGGTCGACCTGGGAAACGCTTACCCCGTACAAGGGGTCAAACTGAAAGGCATTGCGGATACGCATACCCTCCAGAAATAGGAAGACGTGCTCGGCCTCGCCTATAAATTCAAGGCGCTGCTCCGAAGATTTGGTAAGCGCGCCCAGTTCGGCAGGGCCGAGGACAGGGTCGTAGTATCTTTTTGAGTGAAGCCCGACGGCTTCGATCTTGGTCAGCTCCGGGCTGATCGTTCTGCACGCCAGCACCTTCACAGGTTCAGAGAAAATCGGACCAGTTACTATATCTCCAGGTTGTAGGTTCACTTAATTTACCCTCCGCCATTCAAAAACTCATAAAAATAACTTGATTTCGAGTTGGATCGATTCCTCCATCGATTAAGATAGCAGAAAAGTAGTTATCAATTGATAGATAACAATCGGCCACAGCTAACCTACCTGAACCAACTGATTGAGCACTGAGATATTGAGCAAGCCCAGTAATTACAATGGCGTATAACGTTCTGAGCGTAACTGAAGTTCCCTGAAGGAGAATTTTGGCGTAATGGCGAAGACACGTAGCCAGATACGCTCTGTTTCTTTTATCTACCGTGGGAGTTATAAATACCTTTATTTTGGAACATTAAACGCCATTATGGTCAAGAGTACCTCTCTGTTTACGTCTTGAGGTTGATGAAATACATAACTAAATATTGTCTCACTCTTCAAGTTACCACTTTTCAGACGCCATTCTCGTTTATAACAATTATGTGACTTGACCGTAGGATCAAGTCTTCTTAGTGTCAAACTAAAATCTTGATTTCTATTAAACAAAAGGATAGCCGTTTTAGTATCTCGCCAACTTGTATAGCCTAATAATTGATCTATCGTTTCAACCAATTTCTTTTCGCCTCTCCAGAACTTGCATTCTGCTATAAACACATTCCTCCCATTAATACGTATGAGAATATCTGTTTTTCCTCCATAATTGAAAGTTTCTCCTGTGGCTTGTCCCTCATAATGTGCGTTAAGCATCATCAAAAAGTGGTCACGAATTTCTTCCTCTTTAAGTTTAGAAAACGTTTGGGGGCTTCTTTCCATAACTAAAGCCATATTGGAAATCATCTCCAAGATATTTTCGTATTCTTCTAATGCTAAAACAGGTTCTGGCTTAAAAGGCTCTTTTGAAACCTTAGGTGGCTCGAATTTAAGTTTCTCTCGAATAGATGGAATTGTATAAGTCTCTGGCATATCTTCACAGCGTTTTATCGGGATTCCAAGAGAACTAACCAATCCGAGGTCATCCAAAAGCTTCTTTTTTCTTTGAGAGATAAGCTGCTTGACAAATTGATCAAGTGAACCATTGAAAGCGTTAATATCTCCTTCAACCCATTCTAGATACCTTTTGATCTCACTCAACTCCTGTTGATACCCTTGTTTAAGTCTTTCTGCATTATGTTCGACCATTTCATAGATTAAATGAATTTCTTCCCCTACAACCTCTCCACGTGGAGGATTAAAGGTAAATGTTGAGGGTTTATATTGGAACAGCTCTCCATCGCCTTTAAACGGAACGGCTATTATAATTTGTACGCCCTTTACATAAAATGGGCGATTCCTATCAAAAATAACTCTCATAGGGTCTCTACTTACATCAACATCTACTTCTTTTTGACTGTAAACATATATTTTATCTTCATAAATTTTGGGTGGCTTAAGAGAATATTTAGACACAAGATATTGGTAAAAATCCTCCTCACTCACATTAAGAATATAATTAGAATCATGCCTCTCAACTTCCTTTTTTAACTCAAGTTTCTTGTGCTCTAAAAAGTCGCGAAGGTCTCCCTTTCGAAAAAACAACAGGTCGGGCCTCATTTACTTTCATCTCCCATTGCAGATAACTTAAAATAACCGAAAATGGCTCGTTTATCCCCTCCAAAATGGGAGATAATCCGAACTTATTTGTTTCGTTTATCCTCTACTTCAGGCGAAGAATACTAAAATTTATCTGCATTCTTTCTAGGCAATTATTTCCCTCTAGGAATTTTGACACCCTCAGCCTTTAGAAGGTAATATTAGGATTATTTAGTAAAATTGTCCCTAACTCCCAAATTCAAACCAGAACTGTCCCAAATACAGGCTCTCACTCCCACGCGATCTTCTCTACCGCCGCCTCCAGGTCGGTCCTGCCGGGCCAGCCGCCCGTACTTCGCCAGGGTCTTCTGCCCTGCCGGTCATGGGGCCGCTTTTCTTCGCTTAATCAATTCGCTGTTTTATCCCAAAAATCCTTGTCAAAATTTGAAATATTTTCTATGCCTCCCCCCTTTCCAGGGCTTCCGCCATCCTCCTGACGCTCGGCCTGGTGTAGACCGCCGTTTCATTTAAATTGGAATGGCCCAAAATTTGCGCCACCGTCACCAGGTCGGCTACACGCCGGGAGTAGGTCTCCAGGGGGGGCGACGCAGCCGCGAGAGCCTAGCGGGCAGGGGGCGGAAATTCATTACTTATATTGTTGAATTTTCTATTGACGCAACATCACTAATGATGTATTTTTGTTTAATAAAAAGAATAATATATTTGTGAGGACACCTGATTTGAAGCTACAAACTTACCACACAAGCGGAGGCAAGGACTTAATTATAGAATACCTGGATAGCTTGCCTAAAGATGAATCTGCGCTAGGATACGCAATATTAGAAATGCTCGCAAACCGCGGATTTGAAGCATTGGAGGCGCTGGAAACGCGCCAGGTCAGAGGCAAGCTCTGGGAGATTAAGTTTCGTAGAAAAAACAGGATTTTTTATGCGGTAGTTGAAGATGGATGTGTATATTTGCTTCACGCTTGCAAAAAACAGAAAGGAAAGGCCGAAATCCACGAAATTGAAACGGCGCTACAAAGAATGAAAGAAATACTGTAAGGAGGGTTGGCAATGCCGTTCCGCGAGGTTGATATTAGTAAAATAATAAAACAGAAATGCGAATCCGATCCAGAGTTTAGCAGGGCTTACCGGCAGGCAAGCGCCGAGCTCGACTTAATTGCGCAAATAATAAAAACCAGAAAAGAAAAAGGCATGACACAGAAAGATGTAGCGGACAAAGCAGGGCTGACGCAACAAATGGTGTCCAGGATTGAGAGCAGGGAGCATCTGCCCAATTATCGAAATTTGGTTAAAATAGCGGACGCGCTGGACTCTAAAATTCAACTGGTGAGTAAGTGAACCGGAGGTAAAACGCTTCCGGTTCCTTTTACCCCCACGTCAATTCCTTGGCCGCCTTGTAAAAGCTCGTTTTCTTCATCCCAGCCCGGCGCATGGCTTCCACGGCTGTTATTTTGCCTTCCTTCCACTCCTGGCATATCTCCCGGAAATTCGGCGGCACCTGGCAGCCCGGCCTCCCGAAGCGCACGCCTTTCGCCTTAGCCACCGCGATCCCTTCCTGCTGGCGCTGCTTCATTTTCTTGCGCTCCTGCTCGGCCACGTAAGCTAATAGGGCCAGAAACTGATCTTCCATCAGCTTGCCTATGTCGCCCATTTCCCGGAACTTCCGGCTGTCGAAAAGGGAGGCGTTTTCCAGCACCACTATGTCGGCCCCCAGGTCGCAGGTGATCTCCTTCCACTCCTTGATTATGCCGTCGTAGTCCCGCCCCAGCCGGTCGAGGGCGTCCAGGTAAATAACGTCCCCCGGCCGGACGATCCGCTTCATAGCCTGGTATTCGGGCCGGTCGAAGTCTTTGCCGCTCCAGCCGTGGTCAACAAATATGAACCTGTCCTCAATGCCCAGTTCGCGCATTTTCTGCAGCTGGCGCTCCACCGGCTGGTCTTTCATGCTCACTCGGACGTAGCCGATCTTCATGGCTAAAATCCCTCCGCAAAAGTGTCATTAATTATCTAAACGTTCAAAAACAGATTTTAGAACTTTTCCGGACAGCCCGCAAACGGTGGTTTAACCCTGTCCCAAAACCTGGGTTTTGCGGACAAAACTAAAACCCCCGCCTGACTATCCCCGCCCAGGTGCGCTTAATGCTCCGCTCTCCGCAGCAGGGACACCGCTCCGGCGGCGAAGGCCAAGCGTCGTCCAGCCAAAAGGCATGACCGTTAGAGCAGACGTAGCCGCTCAGGTACTCCACGTCCTTCTTTATGATGTCCTCATATCTGGCCTGGGCAAGCTGGGCGGGCGGGTTTTCGAGCCGGGCGATCTCGTTGTTTATGGCCTTCACCACGAATTTAGCTTTGTCTATTCCCAGGTGCCCGGCTATCATATTGAGCCGGTCTTCTTCTTTCTCCGTGAGGTAGACGGTCAAACGCCTGTCGCGCTTCTCGCCGGGCTGCTTCTTCGGTCGGGGCATAAGCCGTACAACTCCTTACAGGTTATTTACCTGTAAATATTATGCCACTTCGGGTGGTAATATACAAGGTTTTTTACAGGTAAATTATTAACCTGGCTATACTTCGGAATACTTCGGAAAAATTTTACCACGGATTTCCCCGCCTCACCCTCAACCCACCGCACCTTTCCCTCAACAATGCCCCTCAGACGCACAGAAACGGCCCAAATTTGAGAGAAAACATGCTTTTTCCTGCCATGATACACAAGGATACGTCCCCAGATTTAACCCAGGCGGTTTCTATATATCAAAAGTCATTATTTATTAATGCAAATGTGCAATTTTTGCAAAAAATACCGGCTTTGTAGAATGGCCTACAATGAGTTAGTTAAGCAGGTTAAGTATTTTAAGCCTTGATTTTCAAGGCTTCCGGGAGAGGGGGTTTTACCCGGTTTTGGCCGCAATAAAATAAAAAGTTGCAAGAAGTCCCTATATTATAATGAAAAGAATAGCGATAATAAAAACAACAAGGGCAGCGGTACTGGCCGCCGCCCTTATGCCTGCTGTTCCCGCCTGATGGCCTCGGCCACCCAGGAGCGGATCAGGGTCTGGTACGGAATGTCTTTCTTTTTGGCGATCTCTTTGACTGCCTCGATCTGAGACACCCGCAGGCGCAGGGTGACTTGCTTTGTCTTTGCCCGCTCCCGGATTTTCGCAGCCAACTCGGGGTCAAGTTCAACCTTTTCCGGTTCAAACAAGCCTCTCTCCGTAGCCTCGGCAAAACTGTAACTATCAAAAAACTCAGCAGCTTCTTCCTCGGTAGCGAATTCAGGTATCCTATCACCTTTAAATTCTGGCAAATTCTTAGGCATCGACTTACTCACTCCTTTGTTTGCGATAGTAGCGCCTTTCGGTTGGTGTCATATTCCGGGCAGTGATGACGCGAGCTACGCCACCAGGTTTTCGCACATACACAACGAACAGATAGCGTCCTTCTTCAGTACGTCCGTACACAATATGAAATCCGTCGCGTCCCTTCTGAAACACTGGATTGTTTTGAAAAGCATCCTCGGCTTCGTCGGGTTTAACTCCATGTCTAGCTATGTGCCCGATATTTCGAGCATCCCACTCAAACCGGCTTACTTTCACCGACAGCACCCACTTTCATTTTAACTTTCCATATTGCTATTGTCAATATAATGCCGCTTTAGAAGAATAGGCCGGGCAAATGTTATATAGACCAAGAAAGAAAAAACCTTGCTAACACAAGGCATTCACGTTCTGTATATATTCACAACGTATATTTTTGCATTAGGAGACAAGGAGTTTCCCGGGAGTGTAAATTATTTTGTGTAAATGGGTATTCCCAGAAAAAATTGGTTAAGCTATAAATGGCTCTTACCTGCCAGGAGGGTAGGGCACTGCTGGAGAGCAACCCGAGCGCCTGGCAGGGTTCTGCCGAGGATAGCAGGGGTGGCCTAAAGGCTGCCCTGCTTATCATTTTCCTACTATCCTTGGGAAAAAAAAAGCGGTAAACTCATTATCCAACCATCAGTTCCGGTTCCAGCCTATCGCTGAAGTGGATGGCAAACTGTGAGATACAACTTTTCCATTCCTTAATAGGTACTGTCCACTTTTTGGATGCCTCAACAGTAGCCAGGTAGATAATCTTTTTTAAGGCGTCATCCGTCGGATACGCGGTTTTTGTCTTGGTTACCTTGCGTAGCTGCCGGTGGTATCCTTCGATGATATTGGTAGTGTAAATGAGTTTGCGAATCTCGTATGGGTACTTGAAGTAAGCCGTCAGTTCCAGCCAGTTTTTCTCCCAGGAGCGGATAATAACCGGGTGTTTTTTACCCCACTTCTCCTTGAACATTTTAAAGGCGAGTTCCGCTTCCTCCATGGTAAGGGCCTGGTATACTTTCTTGAGGTCGGCCATTAATTCCTTTTGTTCCTTCCAAGGCACGTATTTCAGGGAATTACGGATTTGATGTATTATGCATAGCTGGATTTCTGTCCGGGGAAACACGGTATTGATAGCCTCGGAAAACCCGGAAAGCCCGTCTTTACAGGCAATCAGGATGTCCTGCACGCCTCTGTTTTTCAGGTCGTTGCACACTCCAAGCCAGAAGCTGGCACTTTCATTTTCCCCAATCCAGATGCCCAGTATGTCCTTCTGGCCGGCCATGTTGATGCCCAGTACGCTGTAGGCAGCCTTGTTTATAATACGGTTGTCCTTGCGCACTTTAAAGAAAATGGCATCCAGGTAAATGATAGGGTATACGCGCTCCAGGGGTCTTGACTGCCACTCGGCGATCATAGGCATTATTTTGTCCGTCACCTTGCTGACCATTACCGGGGATACGTCGATACCATAGATATCCCGCATATGATCCTCAATATCCCGGGTGGTCATACCCTTGGCGTACATGGCGATAATCTGGTCTTCCAGGTCATTTGAGGTTGTCTGGTACTTTTTGATAATCCTGGGTTCAAATTCTCCATTGCGATCACGGGGTATTTCTATTTCGGTTTTGCCCAGCTTGGTCTGGATGGTTTTCTTGCTGTAACCATTGCGGCTGTTACCTGTATTATTACCCTCCGGGCTATGCTTTTTATACCCCAGGTGTTCATCCATCTCGGCCTCAAATATTTGCTGCAAAGTGTCTTTAAAGAGGTTCTTAAGCATGTTGTGTACATCTTCTACGGTTTCACATTCTCTGGCTAATTCTTTGATGGTTTTGTCCATAGTGTTTTGCATAAATGGTCAGCTCCTTTTATTGTTAGTTATAACCATTTACACAAAACTTTTTACTTCTCAGTTTCCCCAAAACAAACCTAACGGCAAAGATTCTCGTGAAGAACCTCCAAATCATGCTTTAAGCCTGTGGATATGCCGCTCGTGTGGACTTGTGGACAGGCAAAAGGGAGAATCCTCCCAGACAAAAGGTTATCTGCCCGAACCATGAATTTCCAGGTAAATTGTGGTTTGCTTTCCGCCTGTCCACAGGGTCCACACTCGCTTGGACAACACTTCGAGTTGCCCACATATCCACAGGCCCGGCGGCGACGATAACAAGCATGGCCATATTTTGAGGATGATAAAACTCACAAAATCAATCCTAACTCCAGCGATTCGTAAAGTTTTCCTTGCAGTATTTTCAGCTCCTCTTTCAACCGCTTGTTTTCGGCCTCCAGTTCCTTGATGCGCTTGTTCTTCGCGGCAATGATGATGTCCTTGCTGGCATCGGTCATTTCCCGTTTAATATGCTTCGGAGAAGGCACGGCCTCCTGCTGCTTGCGGAGGTTCTCGATGCGTTCCTTGATCTCCTGGTGGGTGTAAAGATAGGACTTGCTCACCCTGGCCTCCAGGGACACACTGTTGAAGTTGATTTTCTCCCCGGCTTTAATCAGCCTTTGGATGGCCTCGTCAACCTTTTTCACGGTTTCCTCGCTCTTGCGCCGGGCGTGTTTTTTCATTCCTTCCGTGTTACGCTGGTGTTTGCCGGACATTTAAACGTTCCTCCCCCACGTACTCCCGCCCTTTTTTTCCTGCCAGGTGGTGGGTATGGCCTTCCTTTAGAACAGTCAGAATCGCTTCGTAACGTCCCAGAATGACCTCGTTTTTCTCCACCCAGATGGTCCGGCCCTGGGCCTTGCCGCGCTCGATGACAGCCTTTACCTCCCTGATTTCCGCCTCGAACTGCGGAATAAAATCAGGGGTGATGCACAAATTGCGGCAGGTTAGGCAAGGGTTCAGCTGATGCTTACACTCCACCTTGTGGGGCTTGAGGCAATAACCCAAAGGCGTCCTCACGGCGTCTAGGTTGTAACGAATATACTCCCACTCGATCAGGCCCTCGTTCTCAACGTCGGAAGGGTCAATTTTTACCGGCTTCCCTGTAGGGTCAATCCGGAAAAGGCCGTTTTTAGTGGCCTCTTCCCAGGACTTCCGCATGGTTGTGTCGAGAATCCTGGCGTAGCGCAGGGTCATTTCTGGGGAGGCGTGGGCCATCCACTTCTGGACATGGACAAGGTTCATCCCGTTGTTAATTAGTTCGACGCCCTTGGTGTGGCGGAAAGCGTGGTTGCCAAAGTGGAATAACCGGCCTTGGTCGTCTACAATACTACATTTTTGGGCCAATATGTTAAGGGCTCGCCGAATGGACGACCCCATTGGTGGCCGACCCCTGCGTTTTCCATCAAGTCGGACAAACAACAATTTTTTAGGGTTGTTTTCAGGCGTGCTTTTTTCCTCAACCTCATCAACTACTGCCTGAACCACTGTAGCCACCTCGTCGGTAATGGGAACGCGGTGGTTTAGCACCTGCGTTTTCAGAATATCCCCGCAGAGCCACCATCCTTGGGCAGTACGGTCCAGGCAGTTATCGTAACGGAGGTTCAGGATGTCGGAGCTGCGCCAGCCCGTGGCACGAAGAATAACGATTACAGGGATGTACTCCGGAGGCGTCAACTGGTCCAGATTTTCTTCCAGTTGCCTTAGAACCCCTTCAGGGATAAATTTAATATCTTCTTCCGATCGCTTAGCCAACTTAGGAAAATCTTCCTTAAACAACAGCGAAACGTAAGGTTTCTCTGGCGCCTCCGGATACCCCGCCCGTTGTATGTAATCTAAAAAGTTCCGCAGGCTGACTAAATATTCATAGTGCCGTTTTTGCCAGCCTTCTGTGTACGACCGATACCATAGAAGATAATTTTCCATATCCTTACGAGATAAACTCTTAAGGTCTTTCCAGTCAGGATATTGCTTGTGGATGAAACGCAGAAACAAACGCAGAGCCATCAAGTCTGTTGCACATTGGGCATATGACCGAATGCCTACCCGTACCTTCAGGTATCTTTTAGCCAGGGGCCGGAAGGGAAGGGGAATGTCCGTAAAAGAAAGCAGGTAATGAGCTTTGTTTTGGGTATATTTCGCTCCCGGTATTTTCCGCATGTCCCAGACGTTCTTTTCAAACTCCTCCCGCTCGTCGTAGAAGTTGACCATAAACTGATATACCTGCTGTAACAGAGTTTCGTATTGGGTACTGGATAAACGGCCTTTTTTGCTGACCGAAACCCCCTGTTCAACCAGGTAAGAACGCCACCTGGTCATAACTCTCTCTATCTCCAAATACGTAAAACTTCTGATCCTGGGATAGGCCCGTTCCAGAAAGTCAGCAAAGCGGGCAAAGCAAAATCCGTAAACGACCGCCGTTTGTAACCGCAAGGTGTGTTCACGGAGGCGGTGAACAAAGAAAAACTTGACCTCTTCCTTAATGCCTGGCTGTAGACGAGAAAAGTCAACAATTTTATTGGGTAGTGTCCAACGTTCAGACCGAAACTCATCAAAGATGGGGTCAGTAATGTCCCACACATCCTCTTTCCAGCAGCCCGTCAGGGTTTCCTCGATTTCCTGCAATTTTGCCGGCGTCGGGGCCGGCCTGTAAACCGTACTCAATGTTCAGAGCCCTCCTTTTGCTGCCGTTTAAGGCGCATTTTTTCCTCTGCCTTCTCCCAATCCTTGCGCAGGTCTTCGTCGCTTGGGTGCAGGTAAATTTGCATGGTGGTCTGGACATGGGCATGTCCAGCCCTTTTTCGTAAGTGTTCCGGCTTCCAGCCGGCCCGGCGCAGTTCGGTTAAGGAACTGTGCCGGAGGATGTGGGGGCTGACGTCAATTCCCGTTTTGGCCTTTAGCCTGCGGAAAAGGGAGGCAACGTCCTGGTACTCCATGGGTTGGTATTGGTTTTTTCCAGACAGCTTAATAAAAATGTGATTCGTATCCACTTCGTCCGTATGAAATTCAGCCACATAGTCGAAAAACAGGTTGATTAAATCCGGGGAAACGTCCACCGTCCGGGGGCTGCAGATGGTTTTGATCTCGGCGAGGTTGGGAAGTTCGCCCCTGTCCCGGATGTGGATCTTCTGTCCGTCGGGCTCAAAGTCTTCCAGCCACAGGGCCAGGGCCTCGCCGATGCGCATGGAGCTTTCCCACAAAAGCTGGATTAAAAATTTGTCCCTTAAATTTGAGCAGGCGTCAATTAACTTGCCCACCTGCTCTTTGGGTATGGTCTTGGGCCGGGAACGGCGGACCTTAACCTTCAAAATCTTGGCCGGATACTCCTTGTCCTTGTTGATGTGGTAGAGAAAGTCTTTAAAACCCCTCCTGCTCCCCGGGATGGTTTTTTTCAGCCTTTCAGAGAGCTGGACGCTGTAGTCCTCGTGGCGCATAAGGTAGTCGTAGAAATTGAGGACCGTGGAGATAACGGTGTTCACGGTGGCCGGTCCGCGGGGGGACGTCACGGGCGTCACCGGGATTACTTTCAGGTTCCCGTAAGGGTTCTGAAGCCAGCGCAAAAAGGCAGCCATCTCGTCTATGTTGATTTTACGGTAATCCAGCTCCTCCTGCTCAAGGAACTCGAAAAAGAGTTTCAGGTGCTGGCAGTAGGCGCGGAGGCTGTTCCGTGCGGCTCCGCTGTTATCCTTGAACTTGATGAACCGCATGACGGGAAGGACGGGTTCGCCGTCCGAATCAACCAGCATGTACCGGGTTTTCCCATCGGAAGTCGTAATTGTTTCCACCCTCACTGGGATGCACCACCATCAGAAGCAATGTTTTCTATACTATACTACTAGTACTATCTTAATACAATATATTTAATTAATTTTTTACGAATAAAAATAGGGATAAACCCTTTCGTAGAGTACTATAAGGTCTATCCCTTACTTTAGTGCATTTAACAAAATACCCGGCCCTCGCAGTTCTAATTGAGATAATCAGCCCCGTCCTGGTGGCTGTACGCCGCGTCCACCAACAAGGCCACGTTGGCCAGCATTCCGCTGATGCTGTCCAAAAAATCCCCGTCAACCCTCTGCGTCAGTCTAAGGTAAAGGACGACGGACGCAATATCCGACATCAGACGGAGAGCTTCGTCTAAATCGAAGGCTTCAAAGGCTTTCTCCAGCATTTTAACCATACCTAAAACCACAACTTTAACAGCCTGCTTTCCGTTTAAATTTTCCTGTTCAACCATATCCGCCAGGTTGAGGACCAAATCAGCCAGGTCGCCGCCGGTCTTCCCGCTCTCGGCATATTCATATAGTTCATGAATGAAATTGACATATGCTTTGTTTCTTTCTGACAACCCCAAACTCTCTAAAAACTCTAACACCTCTGGGTACATTTTTTATCTGCCTCCTTTACTGCTGGTATTTTCTTGCCGCCTTCCGGCAGAGGCCGTCAGCGTAAGCGTTCATCTCGCGCGGAACCCAATTCACGCTGGCTTTCAGGGTTTTTACCAGGCTCCTGATTTGCCACAGGATCTCCATATACTTCTCCAGCCGCCTTCCCTGAATGGTGAGCACGGCGGCTTTGCTGTCTGTGAACACCTGTACGCCTTTAGCCCTGCGCCCGGCGGCCCACTGCAGGGCCTCCAGGATCGCTTGAAGCTCGGCGGCGGTCACATCGACGGCTTCAATACGGCCGCTCCACTCCGCGACGACCGTATTGCCCCTGCACGCTGCAAAAGCGGCGAAGCTGGGTTTCCCCTGACGGTGCGGCAGCACGGAGCCGTCGCAGTAAATGGTGTAAGTGTGCATTGTGTCGGGCAGGCCCATCTCCGGCCTGCCCTCCCTCCTTTCGGTAGATAGGGTCAGGCCGGTTGGCCTGTAAAATAAAAAGGCCGGGGTTTTTATAAGCTCCCGGTCTCTCTCGCGTAGTATTGCCGATAAATTGCCGTTATTTTGCCGATAAATTGCCGATAAATTGCCGATAAATTGCCGCTAAGGTGTATCGCCTTCCTTTCCTGGAATGGCCTTCGGGAATTAACCATCCCTGTCCGGCCCACTCCCGGAGAAGTTCACGGGCCATTCTTTCTGAAAGCCCCAGCGCGGCGGCTACATCTTTTGCGCCAATGGTTTCATTATTGGCAAACAATCCAAAGACAATCCGCGCCCGCCGGTCAAGCAGGCGTACCTGCTCCGGTTCGGCAGGCACACGTTTTTCGGCCAGCTTCAGCGCCTCGTCTTTTGCCTCAATAAAAACTCTCGCTGTCAGGGCAAGGAAATATTCTAACCAGGGGGTCAAATCAGCTTCCGCCCTGCCCATGTAGTAGTTGTGGTGAGGGTGAACGGCGATTGCCTGATAATACGCTTTCAAATCCCTTGCGTGTTGTTCCTCCAGCGAAAAAAAGCCGTTCAGCCCATAACCTCCTTTATGCAGGACAAAGGTCGCCAACAGCCTTGCTGTCCTGCCGTTGCCGTCATAGAACGGGTGAATCGTTACGAATTGATAGTGGACAAGGGCTGCGATAAGCGGAACGGGCAGGTTTTCTCTTTCAGCCTGGCTGTTCCAGGCCACCATCTCACCCATCAGTGCAGGAACATCCTTTGCCTCCGGCGGCATATAGACAATTGCCCCTGTAGAGGCGTCTCTGATTACATTTTGCCCGTCGCGGTAAGGAGTTGGTTTCGCCCTCCGCCCTTTCATAACCGCTGCGTGAAGTTTCCTGATTAAATCTTCGGTCAGCGGCGCTTTTTGGGCCGCCCACTCTTCCACACGCAGAAGGGCGTTCCAGTAGTTGCGGACTTCCCCGGCATCGTGCTCCCTTCCCTGGACAGATGCCTTTTCGTCTTTGATCACGCTCTCGGCTTCCTCAAAAGTCAGCCGGTTGCCCTCTATATAGGTAGAGTAGTGAGAGGCCCTTACGCGGGCTTTTTCTCTCAGTTTGTTTTCCACCCACGGGGGCAGGGGCGTATGCTCCACTACCGCTTTCGCCGCCTCTATTTCCATTAGGAACCTGGCAATTGCGGGCGTTATGGTGTAGCGCGGTTGCCAGTGAGGTATTTTTTTAGGCATGTTCGCTTCTCCCGCTTTTTCCACCATTATAACCGAATTTCCCGCTTTTCTGCCAGCGGTTTCACTCACCAAAATCCCTCCTTCTTCGCGGGAGAGCAGGCCGGACGAAAGCCCGGCCCCTCCCTCAAGCCGCTTTTACTCCCATTTCATCAGCTACCCCCAGGATCACGTCCAGCACCTTCTCCACGTCCGCAAGCACTCCCATGACGGCCTTCAGCGCCTGCTGGCCGTCCTGGGCGGCGTAAGCCTGAATGTAGCGCCAGCCATGCCAGATGTATCCTTCATAGCCGTACAGCTCGCACAGGGTACAGGCGACGACTTCCGCCACAGTTTCCTGGTCGGCGTGCTGGCCGCCTTTGAGGCCGCCGGGTTTCACCTGGTGGTGTACGGCGTGGGCCAGCTCATGGAAAAAGGTTTTCGCGTCGTGGGTGTTGAGCACGATTTCTTTTGTGAGATGGTTAAAGTAGCCGTAATACCCTCCGATAAAGGGCCGGTACCTGATATCCTCCGCAAACCGGCTGGCCACTTCGAACAGCGGCGGCGGCACCGGCGGTTCGTAAGTCGGCAGGGGGTCGCCCTCCGTGTCCTCCAGTCGGAATACCGGGACGCCCCGGAAGCCGATTATGACCGTCCGCTCTTCGGTGACTTCCCGCTCTTCGCCGGTGTCCGGATCGGTTTCAATCCGGCGCACGGCTTTCTTCCGGGTCACGGGAGCCAAGATGTAGAAAGCTTTAGCGCCCTTTTTCACCCTGCGGCCCACCTCCTGCCACTGTTTGAATCCCCGCGCGTCCTCTGTGCCGGCCAGCAGCATGAGCAGCCGGTTGCCCAGGCTCCACCTGTCGCATGGCCTGGCGTCGCCCTTGATTACCGTCCTGGCGACGGCGGCGGGCAGGTTGCCGCTCTCGAACATATTTAAGAGACGCTTAAGCGCCTCTTTGGCTCGTTCTGTCTTTATCACAACTCGCGGGGCAGGCCCTCCGGCCCGCCCCATTCACCTCCTTAACAATGAATGGCTTGGGCCAGAAGGCTATTTCATATTAACAGCTTCTGCAAAAGGCTGGTGTACTGCCCCCCACTACCTATGACGATATGATCCAAAACGCTTATGCCGAGAAGATCCCCGCACTCTTTCAAACGCCTGGTGATTTCAATATCTTCCCGGCTGGGTGCAGGGTCGCCGCTGGGGTGGTTGTGCGCCAGTATTATTCCCGCTGAATTAGCAAGCAAGGCAACCTTGAACACCTCTCGCGGGTGAACCTGGCTGCTGTTTAATGTCCCAACAGCTACCGTGTGGACAGCCGTCGGCTCGTTCCTGGTATTGAGGCATATGATTAAAAACTTCTCCCGGTCGGCGTCCTCTATAAAATCTCTTACGAAGCCTGCCGCGTCATCCGGCGAAGATATTCGCCTGGCTGCGTAAAGCACGCTGGCTTCTTTGACTATTTTCAGGGACACAATATTAACCCGTTTCGCTTTCATAAACTCGCGGGGCAGGCCCTCCCGGCCCGCCCCATTTCCTCCTTTCGTTGGAATGGTTTGGGCCGGGAGGCCCTAAAAAAACGCAAGGAGCGGCCCATTCAAAGACCGCTCTCGACTCGCAAGGTTTTTTATTTAAGCGCCGCGTTGTTGAGGCACGGCGCGGGAGATGATTTCGGCGGCTTCCTCCGGCGTTTCAGCCTCAAGCAGCCTGTCGTAAAGCCGGCTGAGGGTTTCAGCGTCCGTTATCTGCCTGACTCTATCCGCAAGGCTGCCAGCCTTAAATCTTTTCTGCAAATACCGGATTATGCTGTCCTGTATCCCTTCAGTCCGGCCTTTAGCCCGGCCTTCAGCCCGGCCTCTTTCCTCCGCGTCCGCCATCATTGAAACATGGTCCCAAATCGCCTTTTCCCGCAGCTCGTACAGACGGCGCTCCAACTCGCTTTTCTTGAAAATTTCTTCGACGGTCAGAGCTTTTTTGATCGCCGGGTTTTTCTCCGCAAGCATCCTCAACCCCTCGCCTTCCAGGTTGTTCAGGTACATCAGCCACGCTTCTAAAGGATCGTCCGGGTTCCACTCGCGCTTTTGCACTTTGTTCAGTTCCAGGAAGTGAATTTCCAGGTGGTCATTCATCAGTTCCCCGGTTTCAACGTCCCGAACGCGAAAGACATGGTGGTAACGCCCGTCGGCAAACCAGTCGAAACCCAGAATGTTGATGTTGATGGTCTTGCGCAGTTCCGAGAACCGCTGGCCGGATTTCAGTTGGCCGCCGTACAGCCGCGCCCAGTAAAACAATGTTCGCTTGTCGATGTCCTGCTGCCTGGCGATCTGTATTTCGACGTTGACCAGCACGCCGCCGGCCGTCCTCGCCAGAATATCCAGCCGGGCGGCTTTGTCCAGCAGGTATTCCGGGTCCAGCTCCCTGTCCAACAGCTCCAGGTCGGTTATTTCTTTGCCGGGCGGCAGTTTAAACACCGCGTTAAGGAACCCCAACAGCGCCTCTTTGCCTTCCTCGGAACCGAATATGCGCTTAAAAGCGTAATCGTTGGTGCGGTTTATTCCGTTCACCCGATGGGCACTCCCTTTGCCAGTATTATACCGGCTTTTAGCTTTCCTTTCAAGGTTCATACGCTGCGGGGCAGGCCCATCTCTGACCCGCCCCATTTCCTCCTTTCAGCGAAATGGTTTGGGCTGGAACTGGCCCTTAAAACTTAAATATATTGCTTAAGCACGGCGTAGTCTTCAGGCGGCGCCACTACCCAGGAATCCACCTGGACGGCCCGGCAGCAGTCGCCGGAATAGTAGCGCCTCCCCTCACGAACAGTGCCATCAAAAAAGAAATCGCTGAAGTACCTATCAACCGCTTCTTCGGGGGACACGCTGCCGTCCCAGGGGATGAGGGCTGTGCAGCAGAATTCCGCTTCGCCGCTTATAGCTGTGTATTTGACAAGGATGCCTCTTTCCGCCGAAGTGTCCTCGCTCTGGTTTGAACGGTCCAGGCCAGGCCCTGCCGGATTCACCTCTTCTTCCGGGCAGAAGTGCACCAGGCAGCCGTACTCGACGTCCCTGGCGTTCCACGGGGTCTCGTCCCCGCAGTCCCTGCACCTTCCACCGAAGGGGAGGGGCTGGGGGTCAGGAATTTTCCGGCAGAGCATGTCGTCGTTAAAAACAAAGAAACCGTTTATCGGTATGTCTTTAAACAGCATTTTTGTTCATCTCCGGTTCTTCCAACCAGCCGGGGCAAAGCTCCACCATGCCGGGGTGTTTGCCTCCACCGGAAGGTCCCATATTGGTCCATAACATGCCGACGGCGATGCGGATATCGATTTCGTTCATCCCTGTAATAACAGTTTTGGCGTGTTCGATTTCTCTGCTTAACATAGCCAGCCAGTCATCTTCACTTAACCGGACCTTAGACGAGTCGACATCTTTTTTGCCATCCCAGCCCAACTTGCGATACAGCTCTTCCAGCCGGGCGTATGGTTGGCTTTCGGTAAGTTCGGGTATAGGCTTTATTTTCATGAATTGCGGGGCAGGCCCTTCCGGCCCGCCCCATTTCCTCCTTTCGTGAAATGGTTTGGACCGGAACCGGCCCCTAAAACTTAAACATGCGGTCTATGAGCCGTGAGAACCGGCCATGTTTCTGGCTCAACTTCCTGCTCCGGCGCACTGGGAGCACAAGAAGCCGCACAGGTTGCCGCCCCGGTCGTAATCGCCGTGGACCTCGCACCCTCCGAAGCGGTCCGGCCTGGCCCACTCGCCCGCAGGGCGCAGGCAGCTTTCGCAGTAGCCTTCTTTGAAAAACCGCCGCGCGTCATCGCCCTGCAGGTACACGGTTTCATGTATTGCCCTGTCCTGCTTGCTTTCCAGGAGTACAACCTCTTCGTTTTTGCAAACATGCGCGAGGCGGCCGGAACTGACGCTCCTCGCATTCCAGGGAGCGGCATCGCCGCACGCGGGGCACGGTCCTTCTTCCCAGGTTTCAGGCTGCGAAACCTTATAAAAAACTATCCTGGCCCCCAGGACGCACGCAAACAACGATCCAGGTTTGACTTTATTGAATCTCATAAACGCATGGGGTGGGATCCCGGCAGCCCGCCCCTCTCACCTCCCTAATTGGCGTGAGTTAAGGCGGGCCGGGCCGCCTGATAATTTTTTACGCCACCTTCTCCAGCAGGTAGCGGTACTCTTCCAGGATATGGTCGGCCATGCCGTTTTCCATCCAATCCGTCCCATAGAACCCCCAGCAGGAATCTATGTGATTCCCCTGGGTGTCCTCCAGAACAAACCCGTACACGTCGCCCCCCAACCACTGATTGTAGGTTTCCACCTCAGCTTCAAGCACGGCAATCACGCGGTCGCGGACCTTTTTGGTGACGCGTTTGACGCCGTACTCTTCGCGTACTTTAGCCTTAGTGACGTAAATCCAGCCCACCTGACCGCTGTCCCAGGGGCACGAGAAAGGGTAAGTCCTCATCGTCAGCCCGCTGTGGTCATACAGGTACAGCGGCAGAATGATGGCGTTCTTACGCACGTATTCTTCCCGCTGTCTGGGAGTCATCTGCTCGGTCCGGTACGTCGAACCCGATATTTCTTCGGCCAGGTAAAACCAGAAGTCATCCGGGTCGCGGTAATCGTGCCTGTCGCCGAGGTTGTACCTGCGGTGCCAGCACACCATCGTCCCCAGGTTGTCCCAGTTACGGGGGCTTTCGGAATCTTCGTCGACGTAAATTTTCAGCACAACATCTTTGTCTTTTACTTCGCTTACTTTATACATAAAATTCAGGGCAGGCCCCCGGCGGCCCGCCCCAATCACCTCCTTGTTTTTGGTGATTAAAGCGGGCCGGGCCGCCTGAAAAACAAAAGGCAATCCCTTTAAAAGAGATTGCCTTTACTCGCTGTAGTTTAGTTTATCGGGACGTCGGTTACAAGGCTTCTACTGCCAGATTTTAACCGCCACGCTTATACTCACGGCCAGAGAGGCCAGGGCTATGCCGACGACCGCCCAGAAGAAGCCTTTCATTTCTTGCCGTAAACCGTTCATTTCTTGCCGCAGTCCAGTCTCGACAGCTTTAATTTCCTGCCGCAGACTGTTTATTTCCTGCTTCATTTCTTGCCGCAGTCCAGTCTCGACAGCTTTTATTTCCTGCCGCAAGGATGTTTCCACGGACTTTAAGTCCTGCCTGACTTCCCTGATCTCCTGCTTGACTTCTCTTAGTTCGTTTTGTACCCAACTGCCAAGGTAAAACACCTGGCCAAACTGACGGTATTGTTCTTGTTCAAAGTTTTCCCTGGTCTCTTCGCTCATCCCGCTCACTTCCCCTTGCCTCCATTCTACCACAGGCGGGGTTTACCCGGCAATCTGGACGTTTACGGCCCAAAGGCCCTTGTCCACCCGCCGGTACTTGACATTGACGGTCTTGCCGACCGCCCCTGCCAGCGCCTGGCCGTTGCCGTTCTTGGCGTAGATGGCGTATTTATTGCCATCCTCCGCCTGGCAGTAGGCCCGGACGGTGCCCAGCGATTTCCCCAGCCTGACCTCCAGCACGGTGAAGGTGCCGGTCTCGGTGCCGTCGCCGTTCGCCGGAGCGGAAGCCGGAGGCTGCGCCGGAGCCGGTTCAGCCGGAGCGGCGGGAGCGGGCTGCGGTTGGGTCTGCGCCGGAGCGGGCTGGGTCGGTTCGTCCTGGAGCAGCTTGACCATAGCCAGCCGGATCGGGTTCGTATCCTTCCCAGCACTGGTCATTGCGGCCAGGAGCTGGGTCAGGGCGACAAGCCCGGCGTGTTCGGCCTTCGCCTTTTCCAGCGCGGCCTCAGCCAGCGCGTAGGCGACCCTGGCCTCTTCCAGCGCGCCCTTCGCCTGCGGGCCGGCTTTGGCTCTCTCGGCGGCCTCGAAGACCTTTGCCCTGGCGTCGTGAAGCTGGAGCACCAGGCCGTCGATACCTGCGCCGGTGACCTTCTGGACAAGTTTATCGCTGAACATTTTTTAAAACACTCCTTTCAAAATTTTGTATTTTTTTTGGCGACGCACCTTTGACCAGCCCGACGGCAGTATTAAAAGTCATGTCGTCGTAATACTCGTAATCGTAATCCCAGTAATCCACAATCCGGCGATCTTTTGCGTAAGAGAAACGGGCCGGATCGGCAGGCAACTCCTGCAACATCTTACAAACCCTGGCCGCCGTCCGGTAAAGCTCCGGCAGGCGCAGATACTCGCCCCTAGTATGCTGGCAGTAGTAACCGACGCTAAGGTTGGCGCCGGGTATCCTCCAGGAGGGGCACAAAACGGCAATGTCGCTGAAACTGCCGGAAGTCCGCCGGAAGCCGTGGCGCTCCAACAGCGCCTCCAGCTCCGGCGACCGCCAGCCGTACAGCACATAGTCGTCCGCGCCCTGCCTGTCCAGCTCCAGGATGAAAGCGACGTCGGGCCGGGATAGCCGTTCCACGGCTTCCCGCGCTCCCAGACCGCCGCTTTCCTCCAGGTCGCAGAACAGGACGTGAGGCCGGAACCCGTAGCCCAACACGTGCAGGGCCGCCAGCACGCCGGCCCGGTCGTCCGCGCCCAACCCTTCCGGCGACCACATCACTCCTTCCTCCCGGTCGTGAAAAATATTCACCGGGGGAGAGGGGTGAACGGTGTCCAGGTGGGCCACTAGCATGACCGGTAAGTTACCGGGGGCGTATATAAAGCGCCCGGTGGCGACCTGCGGGGCGTAACCGAAGTTTCTCAAAACGCTCTTAATGTAGGCGGACAGGGCGGCCGCCGTCATGGTGAATATTTTTTTCATAATGCCGCCCCTTTCTTAAACATAAAACCGGACAACTCTTTTGCCCGATTTTATGTTTATTTTTTCCTCCCATAAATTGTCGCAGTAAGGCATCGCCATCGAAGCGGGTACGTCGCCCTCGACGTAGATGCCTTTTCCGGCGAATTCCCGGATCGGCCTGATACCAGCCTCTTCAAGCTTCTTGACAAGCACCGGGGTGTCGTCCGGGTTGCCGTAAAGCCTATCGTACACAAGCTGGCCGTTTTCCAGCTTGTGTACGAGGCACCTGGCCCGCATCCTCCGCCGCTCCACGCCGGCGATATTCATCGTCCGGTCAGATAAAAACACCGCGACGGACGTTCCGGGCAGGGCCAGCCAGGCCATGACGCCCTTGCGGTACTCACCCCCGTCCATCCTCATGCAGGACTTCCAGCCGGTAGTAAAGGTGGACATCCCCATGAAGTAGGCAGGGTCGTTGGTTATATAGCAATTATCGCCCAGGTCTTTTTCCGGAATGACCTTTCTCGACACGGCTTTAGCCATGTCGATTTTCCGCAGCTTCCAGTGCTTGCGGAGCTCGTCTAAGCCCTCGGTGGTCTCCCGCGCCTTCTGCCGCTTCCCGCTGGGAACCTTTAATTTGCACCACTCTTCCAGGCCGGCGGCTTCCAGTTCGTTGCCCTGGTGCTTCGCGGCCCGCAGGCGGCGCTTCACTTCCCGCGTTGGGTGAACCCCTTCGTCGTCCACGGCGACGCCGCAAATGATCCGCCTCCCGGCTACTGCAGCTTGTACCGTGGTCTTGTCAGTGTTCACCCTGAACCCGGATCGCCGAATGATCTCCGGCACTTTCTTTTGAATTACCGGAATAAGTTCCGGGTCATCAAAAGAGAACGCCAGGTCATCGGCGTACCGGGTGTAGACGACGCTTTTGCCGGACTTTTCGATCCACTTCAGGATCGCCCTGTCCATGTCGGTTGCCGCCAGGTTGGCGACAGCCGGGGACGTTGGAAGGCCCTGCCTGGCCGCGCCGTCAACAAACACAAGCTCCTTCTGCTCTTTCGTGAGGCACTTCGATGCCTTTTCGGGCGTCACGGTGTCGAAGAAGTCCTCCAGGTCGAAGGAAACAGTGTACTTGCGCCCGACGTGCGCCAGGGCGTTTGTCACCGGCGACTTCAGCGGCATGAAGCCGTGGACGGCCGCCGGATCGCAAACATGCTGGCATTTCTGGTTTAAGATACCGACGATCCCGCGCAGGGCGCGCTTTTCTTCCGCGTCCGGCGCGTAAATCGTGCGGTACTTGCCATTTTTTTTAGGTATTTTTAATATTTTCATGGTTAAACCACCTTTCTAAGTTTTTTGGAATCAAGTAGGGTAATGCTGCAGTAATTTTCTGCAGCATTATCCCTCTCACAGAACCGTACGTACGGGCCTCGTATACGGCTCCTGATAAACCTCAGTCACTTCTCATAGAAGTGATGCAAAATGCCGACATTATACGAAGCGAGATTGACCAAGCCAACCTCATCAAACCATTTGTTCGGCAATGCCATATTTATTAGCGGGCTGGCAGAGTTGCGCCATCTCCTCATGGAGATTTTCTGAAACTCCCCTTTGTAACCCCGCCTCCGCAGTGCCTTGTGCAATGGCCTCCAGCTCTTCCACTCCTTCATCTGCTTCATTCGCAGCCTCCGCCGTATCCACTCCATTAATTGAGCGAACAGCTTTTTACAGTTGGCTACCCTGAAGTAATTCGCCCATCCTCTTAAGACCGGGTTCAGCCGCTTTATCATTTCTTTCAGGCTCATTCCATGATTTCTGGGAGTAAGCTCTCTTATTCTGTCCTTGAATTTCTTTATTTTCTTGGGATGAATGGAGACGTGTTTCTTGTGAATTATAAACCCAAGGTAGGCTACTCCCTCATGTACGCTGGTGAGGTGTGTCTTTTCTTTATTAACCTCTAGCTTTAATTCGCCTTCGAGAATCTGGGTTGCTACCTGCCGGTAGTTCCCGGCTTCTTTGCGTGTGCGCGCAAACACCAGGATATCGTCGGCATAGCGGACGATGCGTATCCCCCTGCTTTTCATGGCCTGGTCAAAGCGGTCAAGATATATGTTTGCCAGCAGGGGTGAAATGACGCCTCCCTGGGGGCTACCTGTATCTATCTCATCCCACTGCCCGTCTTTCATGACTCCTGCGGTCAGAAATTTCTTTATCAGCTTCAACACGCTGCCGTCGCTTATCTTCCGGTTTACTTCTTCCAGTATTAGTTCGTGATCCAGCCGGTCAAAGCATTTTGATAGGTCCATGTCAACTACGTATTCTAATCCGTACTTATTCATGAATCTCTCTGCTTTGGCTACTGCCTGGTGACAGGAGCGCCCCGGCCGGTATCCGTAACTGGATGGGTGAAATCCGGGTTCGAAGATGGGTTGTAAAATATTAAGGAGTGCCTGCTGTACCACCCGGTCTCTTACGGTGGGTATGCCCAGTGGCCGCGTGCTGCCGTCTGGTTTTGGAATCTCCACTCTTTTTACCGGTTGGGGTTCGTATGTGCCGGTTTTCAGCTCGTGATGAAGCTGGATGAGCCTCTGTCCCAGGTTCTGGCCGAAGGCTTCCACGGTCTCTCCGTCTATTCCGGGAGCTCCTCTGTTGGCCCTGACGGCCTGATAGGCTTTTTCAAGGTTGTCAAGCCGGTATACTTTGTCTATGAGGCTGTACCATTTCTTCATCTCTTCACCTGATTTCGCTGTGCTCCCCTGGTTCCTTGCGATTTCGCGGCGGTTCCTTTCCCGTGCCTTCCCGGTGTCTCTAGCTCTGTGGCAATCTTACCGTTCGGTGTCACGGTACTCCGCCTGAGCGGACGTTGGAACCAGCAAGCTCGTCACCCCCGGTTCTAACGTTCCCCTGGCATTTCAGCCCTGGTTATCTTCTCATCCCACCGCTCGTTACCTGAAGTCGCACTCTTTGGTTTATCTTCGCCCCTTCGCAAACATAAAGGCTTTTGGCTCTTTATGTCCCGCTGCAACCTGGTGCAGCGTCCCCTCAGTTTTATCCTCCGGTCTGTTACCAGCCTTCACTGGCTGAGGGTTAATCGCTACTACGGGCTCATCTGCCACCCGGCACCACGTATTCCCTTCCTTGCATTTCTGCTTGTTTGGGCTTACCTGCTGGCTGCAGGATGATGCCGGGCTTCCCCGGTTAAGTCTGCTTGCCTGAACTTGAACGCATCCGTCTTAACTTCTCAGATTATCCAGCTTTTGGGCTTTCCCACTTAATGCAAGGTTACCCACCTGAGTAGCCAACGCCGGTTCGCTTTCGCTATGTTCCAAGTTCCCCCTTCGACTTCCTTCAGACCTCACCGTTACCAGTGACGCCCTTGCCTACGGGTTGTCTTCCCGCTGGTTAGGTGACAGGGTCTCTTTCAACCCATCGGCTCGGCAGACATGCCGGGCGAACATTAAAAAGGAGCTACGGTCAAAACCGTAACTCCTTAAAAACTTTCCCGCTGTGCAAAGCGGAGGGAGGGAGCGACCGGCAAAGACGCGGGGGCAGCCCGTAGGGGGTGCCGCGTCTTTGAAAAGCGGACGACCGAAGCCTCCTATCTCGAACAGCGTCATAAGCTTACCCGGCGAAACGCGCGGGGCCTCGCTGCTCCAGCCACAGCGGAGGGGAAGGACAGCCTTCCCGGAAACTGAAAGCTGAAAAATTAGCGCGCCAAATCATGCAAGACGGAGAGAGCGGAGCGACCGATAGGCCCGAGTACCGGAGGCGAAGCCGAGGAAACGCAGGGCCTAAAGAGCGCAGCGACCGCAGTGTTCCGTCAATGCCACCGTAATAGCGACTTTCCCGGCGAACCGCGCAGGGTCTCCGATGGCAAAGCCATGAAGACAGCGGCGCGCCAATTTTTCAGCGGCAGCCCTAGTAAAGGGCCGCCGCTAGCTTCCTTTCCACTTTTCTTGCCCCAATTCCGACCAGCGTCAGCCCCAGCGCCGTCAGGATGAGAGGGATAAAAATCACTCCCACCCCTATTCCCGCAAACAGGCTTTCCCACCCGTCGCGGGGCCTGGCGCTGCGGTAAAAATACCTCGCCTCATTCAAAAGTGCGCCGGAAAAGAGGCTTTCTTCAGCCTTCCAGCCCAGCCAGGCAAGGCCGCGGCAGGTCCAGTACAAGCCGTACAGGACCGCCAGGACAGCCAGGGCAAGGGCAGCTTTCACCGCCTCAACCAGATACGGTTTCGCTGCCGTCCAAACCCGGACGGCGTTTTCCTTGTTAACGTACATACTCAAAGTTTTCATAATTCCAGGGCCGCCTTCCGGCTGGGCTGCCCTGTCCATCACCTCCTGAGAAGATGATTTTTTTAGGGCCGCCGCCCTGGAATCTATGATAAAAGCAAAAACCGGCCAAACGAGACGTGCCGGACTTTCCGCGCGTTTCGGAAAATCGCCTCGCTGGCCGGTTTAAGCCGTTTATTTTCACTAGAGCCATAAGGCTCTAGGCTTGCGCTTTGGCCCTGCAGTTGACCGCCAGGTAAAGAATATACCTGATAACGGCAGCCGCAAAGCACATAGTCATTACTTTTGCAAACATTTTCCCGGCGCGGCCTCCCTCCCCGCGCCTTTAACCTCCTTCCTGGAAAGAGTGAAAAGGCGCAGGGCCGAAGGGAGACGGCCTACTATATTTAAGCCTTTCAGCCAAAATATACCGGAAAAACGTAAAAAGCCCGCTGCAAACAACAGGCTTTCCAAAGCTCGCAAAAGTTTCTCATAATCCTGCCGGGTGGTTTACGCCCTCCGGCGGGCGTGCCGTCGCGCAACCCCAAAGGCCCCACGGCAACTAGGTGCAAGCGCCCAGACACGCGGCACCGGCTCAGCCGGGCCGGAAAAAACGGTAGTTCCCGAAGTTTCGGGAAACGCTGGAACCTGAAAAGGTCCAGGGGAAAAGGGATTGAGATAACCTCAAAATAAAAACTAGCACACCTAAAAATTTCCGTCAAGCGTTCCTAAAAAAAATTTTTTTTTCACTGCCTCCGCCGATTTACATGGGCGGCAGAAGTGAGAGCATCCAGGGCAGGATGTAATGGTTTATAATTGCGACAGACGCTCCCACCGAAACCAGAAACGCCGCGACGGTCAGCGCGCCGGACGGCTTTTCCCTGTCCAGGCTGAACAGGCCGGACATAGAGAACACCGCCGGCACCCAGGCCAGCCAGAGGCCCAGCTGGAGGGCCAGACGCGCTTTTTCCGGCGCGACGGCCATAGACGCCAGCAAACCCATGCCGGCGGCCCAGCAGCCGGCGAAGGAAAAGGCGATGATGCCCGTAACCGTCAGCCATACGGCAAAAAACACCTCGTGCTCGAACACTCGCTCGAAAATGTCCTTTTCTTTTTCTTCTTCCGGCCCGCCCTCCAGAATCCTCTTCAGGTCGGCCAATCCCCGCCGCGCCCTCTCCCTGGCCCTTTCCTCTCTCTGTTCTTCCGTCAATTTTTCTTCCTCAAACATTCTCTTAAACCCCTTTCTTTTAGATTTTCATAAACAGCGTAATACCAGCCGCCGGGCACCAGGCCCAGGCTGCTCCCGTCAGTCAATACAGCTATCCCCTCCTTTCCCTCCGGCTTAGGCGGTACAACAGCCAGCGGCAGCCGCCGCCCGGTCCTGAACGCCGCCTCTTTGCCTTCCAGCCTGCCCCCGGCTTCGTACAGGCGGCAGGCGAACCAGCCCAGAGCGCAGCGGGCCTCATAAGTTTCGTCCGTGGGGAGCGGTTTGTTCGCCGGGCACCAGAACGGCTCCTTCCCCGGCTTCCAGCACCGCCGGACGTAATCTGCGCCGCGCAGGATTTTCAACAATAGGGTGTACTTCTTCGGAAACAGCAGGGCAATCGCGGCTTCCGGCGCGCCCGCGCACTTCTCCAGGAAGGCCAACAGCCGTTCAGCCCGGCGGTCAACGATTATGCCCGGCTCCTTCACGGGATCCACTAACACGGCCAACATCACCACCCCCGCCACAGGTACAGGGCGCACCCGGCCAGCGCAGCAAGGAGGAAAAACAAAAATACGTCCAGAAGCGAACCTGTCGCCAGCGGGCCGGAAACCCTGAAACCAAGCGGGGGCAGCGGCTCTACGCCCGACCGGGTGCAGGCGTCCAGCGCCAGGTGAGAGAGCGCGCCGGCCAGGGCGGGCAGGGCGAGTTTAAACCCCAGGAACGCCGCCAGCCCTGTTTTTGCAACCAGCCAACTGCCTAAAAAACCGAACCCCAGAGCGGCTAACAGGCAGAAGTAAACCGTATGGGTTATGGTCCGGTGCCCTGCTGTCATGCTTATTATGCTTGGAATTATCGGCACCCTGCGCCCTATCGTACTCCCCGGCGTGTCGATGTCGGGTAATAATGCCGCTATCAGCCCGGCCAAAAAGCCCGCTTCAGCTGAACCAAACGCCGCCCCTGCCAGAGCGCCTACGGCCGCGCCTGCGGCTACGTGCGTCCTTCCGGTCATCTTCGCCCACACCTCCTTTTTCCGTAGTACCATTCCGCGAATTCCTCCGGCGTAACGGCAAGCCGTTTCAGGATGAACGACACTTCCCGCCGGTCCAGCCTTCGTCCGGGGTGATAGTGGATGGTGAACGGCAGGCCCCGGCGGTTGCGGCCCACCACTATTGGCGAACCCAGGCCGCGCAGGTCCGTCCCGAAATCTCTCGCCAGGGCCTGCCACTCCTTGAATGTAAGCGATGGAAGTTTCACCAGGCGGCACCCGCCTTCCGGACCTTCCCCAGGTCCGTCACGTGGACCGTCACGGCGTACCCGCAGGGGTGGCGGATAAGGATGAAGGCCGGGTAAATTTTTTCTACCACTCCGGTAAATTTTTTAGGATACAAACCAGCGTCCCGGTACTCGACAGCAACCCGGTCACCGGGGCGGAGAGGGTGTTCCTGGGGAACCGCCGGCAAAGGGAGAACAGACACGGTAAATCAGCTCCTTTCAAGAAATGTCGAGGCCCCGGCTTTGACTGGCCGGAGCCTGTTTTCTGGACTTTTTCGGTTTAGCCGGCTGGGCTCCCAGCCACTGCCGCACCAGGGAGCGCAGCACGGGCACGGCGGCCTCTTTGTAAAGGACTTGCTCGACCACCTTGCCCTCAATGGCCCTTCCGGTCTTGCGGTTGACGGCAGGTGTTACGGACATGAATGAAAACTCGTTTTCCCTCTCCCCGGCCTTGTCGTCAATCCTTATGCCGTGTTCTGTCGCCAGCATTGATATTCTCTTGCCGGTGATCCTTGTCCCAAACTCGAAAGTAAACTGCCCGGCCAACTGCTCCGTGGCATAATATTTTGCCGCCGGCTGGACTTCCAGCCCGGCCAGGCGGGAGATGACGGCCTTCTGGAAGTCGGCGGGCAGGGGGTACTTTTCGACAAAGGCCAGCAGGCGCATGTTCTTTTCTCGCTCGGCCTGAATCCGCTCAAGCTCCGCCTGGGCTTTTATGCGCTCAATTTTAAGCCTTTCTGTTTCCGCTTCCAGTCTTGCCAGGTCAACGCGGGCGGGATTAATCGCATAACCCGGCCCGACAAAATAATCCCGCAGTACGCGGGCGGCTTCTTTTTGGTAAATGACAAGTTTATCGCGTAATTCAGAACATACCTTTGTGGGGTGAATAGTCATAAGGTATGCGGGTAAATAATCCAGGTTTAAACAAAGAGCAGTCTGCTGACCACCTTCCGAAGGTGTTGCCATTAAGGCAATCCCTTCAGAAAAAACAGAATGTCCCTTAATTTTTCTGAATTGCCTGGGCCAACTTAAACCAAATTTTTCGCAAATAGGTTTAACTGCTACATAAATTTCCTGCTTCCCGTCTTTCTCAACAACCGCCGCCATTAGCTCGTCGTCGTAAAAGCGGACCTTCTGCACTGTAAGGACTTGCATGTCTTTGGTTTCGCTCATGCTCATTCCTCCTTGATCCTTTAATTTTGGCTTCCAGGGCCGCCCGGCTCCCTTGTAACCCCCCCTTCCGCCCGGATAAGCAACCCCTCATAAAAACAAAAGCCCGGCCTTTTCAGCCGGACATGCTCATACTTCAGACAATTTGACCGAAGTTACCTGCCCGCGACCAACCCGGACACGTAATTCCACCCTGCCGTGATATATCCGGCAGTCTGGTGAAGTACGGGTATTTGCCCGTCGGTAAGGTGATTAGCGGCCAAGATGGTTACAGTCACAAAACATAGAACACCTGTGGTCCACAACAGGCTTTCCAGCGTCCACCAGACAAACGCATAAACATTCCATAACGTACTGCGAACCCGTTTCAGGCCGGCAATCACGTCACGCATAGTTATGGTTGGTTTTGTGCGGGCAGGGTCACCTTCCTTGACCGTACGGTTCGTTTCGATTGCTTCCTGTGTTTTTATGTCCACGCTCGTCTCCCCTTTACCTGGATTTTCAGGCCCGGCGGGTTATGCCGGGCCTGTGGAATCAATGATAATAGACTTGTTTTTAGACAGGTTTCGGTACTTCCGTACCCGCGCCGTGACCGTTCCGGTAAATACCGGCGGCAATTCCACCTGCAAGGTCTCACCCTTTGCCAGGGTCACTTCAGCCAGTGTGTTAGCGCCCGTTCGGAGCTGCGCCGTTACTTGTTTTGGCCCCCGTTTCGGCTCGTAAGTGACGTTCACCGCGCCCGGCCCGGACAGGGACAGGGACACATGCACCGCCCTGAGCGGCGGCAACAGCGGCAGCCATTTCTTCCGGGTCAGGCAGGCGGCCCCGGCCAGGGCTGCGCCGGTTATTATGACGGCAGCCTTCCCGCCGTGTCCGGGCGGCGGAGGCGATTCGGGTTGCGGCTTCGGCTCGGGCTCGGGTGTAGTTTTTACCTTGTCCAGCCAGGCTTGCACGGAAGCCGGGCAGAAAGGAAAACCGAAGGCAGGACCACAAACGGTACCGACGGTACCGGGAGCAATTTCGGGTATCTGATAGGACAGATGCATTGTGCCGTCCATCAGGCCGCCGTCGGCAGCCCGGTAATCCCAAACATCGCGGTGCTGATAATAATCGTCCTGGGATTTCTCGGTCGCCTTTTTCTCTAGCGCGATGTTTCCCGTGGCCGATAAACTATACGGCAAAGTGTAATTTATCGTGAACTCGGGAAGTTTGATAACCGGCTTTTCCGCCGAAACGGCATTGGTGACGTGTATTACTTCTTTTCTGCCGCCGATGTCGGCGACGACATCGCCGGTCCCTGAAAGCGCGGCCACCATCAGCCCGAAACTGTAATCTCCGCCGCCGCTTTTTAGGCTATATGCGCCGGGATCCACAACTGGAGTGAATATTGCCGTTCTCCAATCAGATTTGACCATTTGGCCGTAAACTTTTACCCCCGGCGGAATGTGAAGGGTGATATGGTCGCTGCACCAGTAATCGAAGGCATATAAAATACCGTCTTTGTAAAAAACCGTGCTTTGAAATTCCGGCTCTGGCGTATCGGCAAACGCCGCCAGGGGTACAACTACCGCCAACAGCGCCACAATAAGCGATATTGCCAACTTTTTCAAGATAATCCCCTCCTTGTTTGATTTTTTAGGTCCGGCCATCACAGCCGGACCTCTACCTCGCCAGCTTCCCGCCCCTGATCTTCAGGTGCAGCTTCTTCGCCGCCCGGTCGAATACCGTAACCATTACCGGCACGGTGTCGCCTTTCCGCAGGACGCCGCGTAAAGGGGCCTGCGCTATGCCGGTCACGCCGGGCCGCACCTCCAGGAAAACGATTTTGCCGGACTGCCTCACAACCTTACCGGCCAAAAAATCCCCTCGTTTCGCGTCGAAGCCCTCCCACGGGTCGGCCTCCGGCACCAGACTCACGCGGATTTTCCCGGTCTGCCGGTCGGCCTGGATTACCTTCACCGCCACGGGCTTCCCCGGTGGGTAAAGCTCACTCAGGCGAGCCACTCTGGACAGCGTGGCGTCCCTCCGGGGCACTTCTGCCAGCACCCCGCCGCCCACGTCCACCACCAGGCGCTCCGGCAGGCCGCTCACCTCGTCGCGGGGCAGGACGGCCTTGATTGCAGCGGGGATGACCATGCCCTCCTTCACCTCGTCAAAAAACTTTTCCAGGGCGTTCGCCACGGCTTCACGCCGGGAGCAGGCCACTATCCCGGCCTGGCGGTCGATGCCCTTCACGATGACGTTCACCTTCTGCCCGACATAGCGCGGCATCAGGGACACGTCGTCCAGCCCGGTCTCGCTGGCAGGCACCAGACCGGTCGCGCCGTCGAGGTCCAGCTCCCACACGGGGCGTTCATCCACCCAGGTTACGCGGGAGACGGTGCCCTCCACGGGGTAGCCGCGCTCTTTTGCGAAAAAAAGCTCTTCCAGCCGGTCAACCGGCTGGGTAAAACCTTCAGGCTTAAACAGCATAATAAAATTCACTCTCCTTTGTATTGAATTAGATTGAGGCCCCGGTTTCCCGGAGCCTCCGGGTCCTAATCGGCAAACAATACGGAAGTCACCTGAGCGGGCACGTACAGCCTGCCGCCACGCAGGGCCGCCGGAAGCGGCATGGTCACCGAAACGCCGTTGATTGCGGCAACGTTGCTGCCAGGGACGAACCTGGCCGCCAGCACGCCGGCCTCAGCCGGCCTGACCACGGCCCCGAATTCGTCCAGCACGGCGGGGCGCTTGATCACCTCACGGATGACTACTGCGGCACCGCCGGCATCCCAGATCACCTGAGCGCCGTTGGCCTCAGCCATCAAGCGGAGCGGCATCATGGAAACGCCGTCCTGGACGTAGGGTTCGGGAATTTCACTGGCATAGGCCGACAGCGCAAAGACAAACAGGGACAGCACCACAAGAAGTAAAACTACAGGCTTTCTCAACGCAAATTCCTCCTTTTGGTTTTGGTTTAGGGACTTTCCGGCATATTTTTTACAAGCAAAAAGCCTTGCACAACCCTCCTTTCCGGCTCGCCGCCTTACGGCGTCTCGGCCTTCGGTCGCCGCAAAATTTGCCCTCATAAAATACAAAAATAAAATACAAAAAGCCCGGCTTAATGCCGGGCATGGCGTAACCTGAGTGCCACCGTTCTAACCCCCGTGGCTGTAAGGTTTTCGGGTGAAAACCGCCAAAACAGTGTCACCGGCTCAAGGTGGCCGGCAGCCAGTGGCACCATTCCGGGAATTTGCCGCTCCAATCCCTTGCAGCCGTAGGGCTAGGGCAGTGGCATAGTGGCATCAATCACTCGAAAGACAACCCCCCTAGCACAACGGGGAAGAACGGCCCGTACTGGTCACTGGTCTCTACGTATGAGCTGTTCTCCTTCTTGATTTTCTTCCCAGCGGTATCGAATTTTACCGTCACCTGGTTTGCCCCTGCAATCTCAAGCGTGACCGGCTGGGCCTTGGCTAACAGAGTGTCTTTCGTGATTGTCTTGTCCAGCAGCACCGTTTTACCATCGGCAACCACTTGAATATGCGTGGAATAGGCGTATGCCTGCATGTCGCCGGTCAGCCCCTGCTGCGCCAGGACGAAACTCATCTTCTGGTACTTCCCTGCCAGGGGGAAGGTCACCGAAGCCTGTACGCTGTCCTTGCCCTTCAGGTCACCGGTAGCGGTCAGTACCAGCGGGGATTCTATCACGCTCCCGTCCAAAGCCGCCGCCGATTTCGGGGCCGTAGGCGCTACGGGGCCGGAAACCAGCACGGGCACGCCTTTCCAGGCCAGCTGCGCCGGGCCGGCCTGCTGGGATGCCGATTGCCTGGCGGGCTGTTTGCCGCCAGGCTGGGAGGCGGGTTTCGTCGTCTGGGATACGGCAACCGCAAATAACACCAGCAGAACCAGGGCGGCAATAAAAGCCAGGTGGGGCTTCTCTTTTACTTTCCCTGCAAGAGTTTGGAATGCCTGCCTTATTTTGTCCATTTTCTCCTTCTCCCTCCTTTCTCAATTCGAATAACTCTGCATAAATAAGATCAGCAGCAGAACCAGGCTGGCAGCGCATATCGCCGCCTCCCGCCCGTCCTGGCCGGTATGGATGTCGCCCCTCCACTGCCTGCCCGCCCAGGCATGTGCCGCCGCCCGTGCCGCAAAACTGTTCCATTTTTCAGCCTGCCGCCACTTTTCCAGTTTTCCGGGTAGTTTGGGCAAATAAACCCGGTAGGGCTTCACCCCGCTCCGGGTCATGCCGTCCAGGACTATGTGAGACACTCCGCCCAGGACGCCAGAGAGCGCCAGCAGTGGGGCTTTCAGGACTATGGCCGCCGTGATTCCCAGGATTAGCCCGGCCAAAGCCGCAAAAAACAAAGTGTGCGTCGGGCTTTCCCGGTGCCCGAACCTTTCCTCCAGCCAGCAGGCCAGCAGCCTCAACCGCTGCCCGGCGTAGCTGCCGGGGTGGTCCAGGTCGGGGAGTAAAGCCGCCAGGCCGCCTGCCGCCGCGCCGGCTGCAGCAGCCCCGCCCAGCGCGCCGGCTGCTGCTCCTATGGCCGCGCCTGCGGCAGCGTGCGTTATGCCGGTCATGACACCGCCTCCTTTCAGGTCCACATAGGGCCGTCCGGGGTCCATACCTGCGCCGGAGTGAAGGACAGCCCGGCAGCCCAGCCGGACGCGGGAGGTTCAATGTCTGGGTCGTAGTGCACAGAAAACCATTTTTCACTTAATGCCAACAATTCTTCCGCGTTCGCTATCCCCGCCGGGATGTCGCCCTTGCCCCACACAGGCAGCAGGACGGCAATAACATCGGCACATTCCAGCAGTATTCTTTTGATATTGTTAGGAATAACTCTCCATTTAAAGGTAAACACAGCGCAGGGGACAGATATAAACCCCTCTCTGCGGCTCTTTAAAACCGCAAGGGCTAATATCATATCGACGTCCCCAGGGACTTCGGGTATGACCATTACTTTTATTCCCCTGGTTTCTAAAGCGAATTGATAATATTCCGCTCCAAAACTGCCGACAACAAGGGCGCTGCTGCCCGCCGCGACGCGGTTTGCCAGGGCTGGGGCAGCTAAATCGCTGGTGTAAACGCCGCATCTGAAATTTCGTTCCGCGGTTTTCATGCAACTGCACGCTCCTTTTGGTTGTTTTTTTAAAATAATTTATAAGCCCTGCTATATATGTCATATAATAACAGGGCTTCCATTTCTACCGCCCGATTTAAGCGCCTGAAAAACATCCTGGAATCAGGCAAAATTGCCCGGTTCCAAGACGTCAACCCTGCCCGCCACGACTGCTTTCCTGACGGCCTGCTCCACCAGCTTCCGGGCGTAGCGCCCGTTGCCGGCGGCCCCGATCCCCCTGCCTAAAGAGCGGAACCTCCAGTACAGCTCTTCCTCCACGCCGGGGGCCGCGGAAAAACCCTGCTTCCGGACTTCCATCATCGCTATTTCTACCAGTTCTTCAGGGGAGTAATCAGGGAATTCGCAGGTGAAGGCTACGCGGCTTTCCAGCCCTGGGTTCAGCTCAAACAGCTTCCGCATCTCGTTCGTGTACCCGGCCAGGATAACCACAAAACGGTCCCGGTAGTCTTCCATAGCCTTGATCAGAACTGCCAGAGCCTCGCTTCCGAAGTCATACTGCGACCCCTTTCCCCCGGCCAGGGCGTATGCCTCGTCCACGAACAGCACCCCGCCCATCGCTTTTCCGACCATTTCCCAGGTTTTCGGGGCGGTTTGCCCCACATACTGGCCCACCAGGCCGGAGCGGTCGGTCTCCACCAAATGGCCGGACGGCAATGCCCCCATCGCGGCCAGCAGTTTTCCCACCAGCCGGGCTACGGTGGTTTTGCCCGTGCCGGGGTTGCCGGTGAACATCATGTGCAGGGACTGTTTCAAAGGCGGCAGTCCCTTTTGCCTGCGGATGACGTTAGCCCGGACCACTGCCTCCACCTCCCGCAGAAACTCCTTTACCGGGGCCAGGCCGGTCAAACCGTCGATTTCAGCCCAGACTTCCTGCAGTGCGTCCTGCCGCTGCCGCCAGTGCGCCTCGATTTTTTTCTGCTGCCTTTGGTGCTGCATGATGGCGTTATACACAAAGCCTAACAACGCTATTAACAGAGCAATAAACGTCCTGAAAAACCCGAAGGAAGCAGGCATGATGATATAGACAGCCAGCGCAGCCGCAAGCGCGAGAGTCACCGGCCAGTGCTCGGCGGCCTTTTCCATGAGTTCGAAAACAAGGTCTATCCCGTCACTCTGTTGCTGTCGCTGCATTTTTTACCCCTCTTTCCTGGGGAAATACCGCTCTTTCAGGGCCTTTGCCTTTTCCGGGTGCCGCTTTTCATACCGCACCCAGAGGCAAACCAGCGTGACGATGCCGCTTATAACCAAAGCTACGGGGTATGAAACATAAAAAAATTCGGTCAGTATCGCGCCGGTTAGCACTCCTGCGCCGAACGGCCACCCCTTGGTGGCAAGCCACGCATAGAATTTAACAAACGCCGTAAATACCAGGTTCATTAATCCAAACATTTTTTCTCACCTCTCTAAAATTTTTATTTTTGAGGGGGCAGTCCCCGCCCTCTCTCAATCACGACGCCGCCTTTACCATCATCCCGATAATCCAGCCGGCTATCAATATAGCTCCGCCAAGCGCAATGCCGCCGCCAATGATGTAAGGTATACTGCCTATGACTTTGCCGCGGTCGTCAGGCTTGCCGGCGCTGGCGATTAGCTTAAACGCTACTATGACAACCGACACAAAGATTACAGCCGCTCCCAGCGGCATAGTGATGTCCCTCACAACTTCTACGACCTTCTGGCCGACTTCGTTCGCCGTTTTCGTGCTTATCCCAGCGGTCTCGGCCCAGGCCGCGGCCTGCCCGGCCAGGAAGGCCGCCAGCGCAAAAACAGCCGCCGCGATTTTCCTGGATTTTTTAAACATATTGCCTTTCCCCTTTTCTTTGTTTTTTCTGGCCCACCTTTCAGCCTTACAGCCGCAAGGGCTAAAGGGCGTTTTTAAGGCTTTTTCGGGCCAGCCGGGAAGCCGGTTTCCCCGACGGAATCACCGATTGGCCCAAAAACCCCTGAAAATCGCCTTCAAGCCTTTGCCGCCGTAAGGCTTGCGGGTGGGCCAAACACACTAGCCCAGCAAATCAGTCACGTCCTCCACGTCCGCGCCGCTTCCCCCGCTCCCGCCGCTATCAGGCCCCCTGCGCCTGGTCCTGTCGCCCCTGGTGGGCGGCTCGCCGTCACCGCCTTCAGGGACGGGCGGCAGGGGCAAAGGTTCGTCTGCTCTGGCCGGGACCACTTCGGCCAGAGACTTCGCCGCCTTCTCCCGGATTTCATTAGCCTGCGGCAGCTCGGTCCAACCCACCTTCTGCAGATATGCCGGGAGCGTCCACCTGACCAGGGCCACCGCGGCCATCGGGTCCATGCCGCTCAGCTCTTCTGGCTCCATGAGCGCCCGCCTGGTCACAGATTCGGACTTCTTCGGGATCTCCAGCCGGTTCCAGGGCATGGTCGTCTCCCGCCGCTCGGTTTCGGCGTAGACCGCCGCCTCACCGAGACGCTGGCTGAAGTAGCGGGTCGTCGTGGCGTCGTCGCCGCCGAGGAAAAGCTGGACCGGGCAGTTGGACAAGATCGCCTCGCTCTCCGGGCCGCCGTACTGGTCTTGCAACTGCTTCAAACCTTGCAAAATAAACTGAATCTTGATTCCTAAACTCCGGGCCGTCGAAATAACTTCCACAAACCCCGGTATCTGGCCGACGTTCGCAAACTCGTCAAGTATAAACCTGGTCGGGTTCGGCAGCTTTCCGCCGTGCTCGGCGGCCAGGCCGTAAAGCCTGCGGAAAAAGAAGTAGTAGAACGTCGAGAGCACCGGCTTCAGGTGCCCGCTGGCTATAGGCAGCACGCAGAACAGCACGGCCTTCTCCCGGCCCATCGCCGACAGGTCAATCTCCTGCCTGGACAGCAGCCGCGCCACCGGCTCGGCCCTGACGACGCCCAGCTTGGCGGTCAGCCCGGAGCAGGCGTTCTCGTAGTTTGAGCTGACCGCCCCGCGCCACTCTTCGTAGCCGGTCTGTGACAGCCTGCCCTCCTGGAAAGCCCGCGCAAACCTTTCGTCCAGAGCTTCCACAGGCCAGGACAGCAGGGACAGGGCACTCCGCAGGTGCGCCTGCTCGACCGGAAAGTCGGCCCTGAGCAAATACACCAGCGCCTTCAGGAGCTGGATTTCTTTCATCACGAAGTACCCGCTGCTGTCCTTCGCGGCGTTCAGTACTATCGCCGTGGCAAAGGCCGTGATCTCTTCGTCGTCCCGGCACTCCATCACCGGGTTCCAGTAGCTCGACCACTGCGGGTAGGCCAGGTTGAATATATATACCTTGTACCCCCGCTCGCGGAGCCACGGGGCCAGCAAGCAGGCCAGCTCCCCTTTCGGGTCGGTCATAACGATACTTTCCCCTTCCATCGCAGCCGCCACCGCGTTCGGGATGGCGAAGCTGAAAGACTTCCCGGCCCCAGTGCCGGCGACAACACAGGTATGCTGCGGCAGGGGCGGCCTGCACTTCTCCGGCTGGAGCCGGACGATCCTCCGGTCCAGCCTGCCCACCAGGGTCCCCCCGCCGAACTTCCCTTCCTTCGGCGGCCCGAACTCGGCCACGTGCGCCAAATCTTTATCCCCGGCCCAGCGCCTGGTGCCTTTCGCGGCGTTCTCGGCCACCTTCAGCCCGTGCACGTGCTTTTCGTCGTGCTTCATACCCTTCGCTCCCCAGCCCAGGGAGACCGCCAGAGCGCCGAACAGGGATCCCGCGATTACGCCAAGCCGTCCGGCCCGGTCGGCCATGTCGGCCAGAGCTCCCCCGGCCAGCCAGGCCGCCGGGTGGAAGCCGCCGGTCCCTTTCACCGCCCCGGCCAGGGCAAAAGGGGCGCTGGCCAGCAGCCCTCCGGCCGCCGCCAGCGTGAGCGCCAGGCCGGCTCCCCGGTGTCCGCCGCGCCAGTATCCGTAAGCCGCCGCGCCCAGGACAAGGCAGGCGGCGGGGTAAGTGAAAATGACCGCCGCCGTCACGAGAGCGATAAGTCCGTAGATGGCCAGTTTTTGCTTGCCCATAAACTCACCACCCCGCAAACACGTACCGGATAACGTCGACAATCAGCTTCCAGCCGCCCAGGGCCAGGGCCGCCCCGGCCACGACGTAGATCAAAAGTTTTTGCCCGGTCTTCGCCGAGAACATCAGGGCCACCGCCGCGACGATCAGCCCCACCGGCACCAGCGCGGCCGCCAGGTCGGTCAACTTGTCCCCGATTCCGCCTACTTTTTCAGGGACATTCGGCGCGCTCTCCGGCAGGGTGGTCCCCTGCGCCGCCTGGGTGTCCGCCGCCTCAGCGTAAACCGCCGCCTGCGCCGTCTGGCTCTCCGCCGGTATGGTGGCCACCGCAGGCCCGGCGACAAGTGCCAGGGCCGCCAGGATTAAAAGCGCAAAAGTGATAATCCGCATTTTTCATTCCTCCCTTTGTTTTTTTTCGCAACGCCGTAACAGTGTAACTACGTAACTACCGCCGCCTTTCCCTAACCCTCACCCCCCTTCTCCTGGCCTTCTCTCTCCCCCGCTCCAGCGCGGCCACCGCCTTCAGATCGTCCGGCCCCGGCCTGAACTCCCTGGGCTTCCCGGTCCGGGCGCAGGCTGCCAGGGTCTTGATCACCATCGTCACCTTCGGCCTGCCCGCTTTAGTCCGGCTCACCCCGGCGGCCCAGTCCAGGGCCAGCCCTGTCCGGGCCTCCAGGCCCCCTGCCGCTTCCCTGGCGGCCTGTACCGGGTCCCCGGCGGGGTACAGGTCGATGACTATTGCTTTGTTCCGAAGGGGGTGGGTGAAGTAGGTGCCGGACTGCCAGAACTCTTCCGGGGACAGGTCGTCCGTGTGCCAGTCAATCAGGGGAGAGATTTCCTGTAACAGGGCGCGGATGTTCGCCCTGTTCTTCATCAGCCGGGCGTACATTCTTTGTCCAGCTCCCTTTCGGCCAGCTCCAGGGCGGCCCTGCGGAGCGCTATCGCCTTCTCCTTGTCCCCGCCGGCCAGGGCGTTGGCGGCCAGGATCAGGGCGGCCCTGGCCTCCCGCTCCAGCCTGCCGGAAAAGTACCGCTCCAAAGCCTCCAGCACTACCGCCGTGGCCGTGCTGTGCCTCTTCCGGGCCTCGGCCTGGACCTTTTTTACGATTTCGACCGGTAAGCGGGCGCTGAAACTGGTGTTCATGGTACATCACTCTCCTTTCCTGGTTTAATCCCGGCCCCCTGGCCTCCGGCCCCTGGTTCTCCCCGGCCTGGACCCGGTTGGCCCGGGTTCCTGGACCTGGTTTTGCTGGGAGCCTGGCTCCTGGGACGTGGGCCTGGATTCCAGGTTCCCTGGCTCCCGGTCCCGGGTTTCCCCGGCCCGGGTTCGCCTGGGCCTGGGCCTGGCCGGGGATATGCGACGCAATACCGCGCTGTAACGCGAAGCGCCGGGTAATACGCCGGGGGCCAGGGGAGGCAAGGGGCGCAGGATTGTATTACGTTGTACTCCATTACCTTTAGGTAATGGAGTATAGGGGGGGCGAGCGGAGCGAGCCGGGAGTGGTAAAAATAAAAGGGCTGGAAAAATCTGGCCCTTTAATCCAGTACGGCCTGCCGCAGGGCTTTGCCGGGTTTGAATACGATAACCTTTTTCGCAGGAATTGAAATAGGCTGGCCGGTCCGGATGTCCCGCCCCGCGCGTGGGGAGCGGTCGCGGATGATAAACGCCCCGAAGCCGCGAAGACGAACCGTATTGTGGTTCGCGGACGCGAATGTGATGGCTTCTGTGACAGCATCCAGAGCTCTTTTTGCTTCCGCGAGGGTTTTATAATTGCCTGCCGCCCGAACTGCCTCCAAAAAGTCGCGCTTGATCATTTTTTGTCGTCCTCCCTCTTATTTGCGTTTTTTGTAAACATTCAGCCCAACTCTAACACCATCGACACCAGGAACGTCGGCGTTCCCTTCAGACGACGCAATGATGATGCTCTTGCCGGATGACGAAGGGCCAAACTCTTTGGTCAGGTCAACCTTGATAGTCAAAGTATTGCCTTTCACGTCCATTTCCACGTTTTTCACGGTTTCACCACCTTTCTAAAGCGCTCTAAAAAAAAGAAAAACCGGCTTTGCGCCGGTCAGAACGGGAAAACGCTGCGGAATATGTCATCTATAGTGCCTTCTATAGCTCTTTCTATGCCACTGAAGCCGGGAAAGTTGGCGCTCCCTCCCCCTAAGCCAAGCGAGCAGGCCAGGCCGTAGCCGAAGTTTATCGCGGCCATGCGCGTGTCAGGCGAAGCCAGCACCAGGAAGGCCAGCCCATACGTGACCACGCTGGCAATCAGTTCGGCGGAGCGGCCCAGCCAGAACGACAGGACAGCCCACAGAGCGAACCGGAGTATGGCGAAAAAGAATATCAGAACCATGACACCGATTAACATTTTTTGGAAGTAAAAGATCGTGGATTGAAGCTGGCTGGCAAAACTGAACCCGAAATCCATCTATCCTGCACCTCCCTCTTTTTTAGGTTCCGTGCCGGCAATAGCACCGGCAATGACAGCCGACAGGACTACAGCCACCAAAAAGCCTAACAGGCTGAGCAAAACTGTTAGAAAGGGGATTTGTACAGCTTTCACTATTTCGCCGTTAATAAAAATGATCAGCCACAAGGGGTCAAGCAAGCCAAAATCCGGTATCATGCATTACACCTCCTGCAAGAAAATATTGGATCAGCAAACACACCGCCATGCTCAGCGCCGCGCCTGCCGCCATGACGAAAGGCCAGGCAAGCCAGGTGAGCCACGCGGAGCGGGACGGCTTCAGGTCGCGCAGCCAGAAGGCGGTGGAGAGCAGGCCACCACCCAGCAACACGGCATACCAGGTTAGGAAGTTGGCCGGACCGGCCGCCAGGTAGGTCGGCCCGGCCGCCAGGCCGAGGGCAGCGGCGAGGCAAAGCTCGCGCTTTTCGGGAGACATTATGTTATCGCCACCTGATACCATTATTTGATGGTAATTGTTATTTCTTTGGTGTTGTTAGAGCGGTCACGATCAAAAAATATTTCTCCTGGATCTACAACAGTTTTAACTTTATGCGTACCTGGAGCAAGGTAAACCGGCAGCTTCGCGGATGCCCCCCAGGACATCAGGGGGCTGTCTGCTTCCCACCAACCGCTGTCGGCAAACACCGCTTTTTGCTCCACCGTGCCTGCCATTTTGCCGTCCACGTAAAAAGCGACAGGCACGTCAGACAGCATTGTGCCGCTGCGGCCCCCCGTGACAACAAAAGGAACAACGCCGCATACGGCCACCAAGTCAACCGGACCGGTTTTTATTGTGTTTTCATCGATGCTCCTAACAGCCAAGTCAGCTAGAACAATATCTTGCCGGTAAAAAGGACCTACATAGGGACTCCGGTTAGCTAAAACACTTTCGTCCGGCGGCCCGACCGTCACGGTGTAGGTGTCGCCGTCCCAGCTAACGCGGCATCCGAACGCCTCAGCCAGGACGCGCAGGGGAACGAAGGTGCGTCCGTCTTTTATTTCCGGCGCAACATCGGAAGTAAGAATTTCGGCGTTCTGTTCAGAGAGCTGGCCTGTGAATACTTTCCGTCCTGCGGATTCGGTTCTGCGGGGGATAAACAAGATAGTGGTGTCCCCCGGCTTCAGGGCAAAAAATCCATAATCATCGGCCACGCCTTTCGCCTGATCGTTTACGCCCGGCAAAACAGGGTAAATCTGTACCGGGTGGACGGCGTTCATGCCTGCCCAGTTAACTTTGAACCCGAACGCCTCAGCGATAAACCGGATAGGAACCATCGTCCGGGCGTTTTTGATGTAGGCAGGGACATCGCTCTGGATTAATTTTCCGTTTACGTAAATGTCCGGGCTGCCCTCCGTACCGGCAAACGCCGGTATAGCCAGGCCCACCAGGAACAGGGCCGCCATAACTAAAATGGTTAACTTTTTACGCATAGATTCAATTCCCCCTTAGTTTTTTTTGATTTAGGTTTGTCTTTTCCCGCGCTGCCCGGCTAAAACTGATACCCTCCCTTCCACCGGTAAATTGCGCGAAAAAAAGTCCCCTATAAAAAAAAAAAAAGCCGGGCGCGTGGCCCGGCTCAGGCTGACGGCACAACATACACTCGATCCCTCTTTTCCCGTTTTTCCCGTTCCCGGATCATCTTCTCCAGCGGCACCCGGCAAACCCGGCAGGTAGACGTGAGGCCCCTGGCATCGGCGTCAGTGCAGTGCCTGTAACTGTGCGGGCAATGATCGCTTTTACGCATGGATTCATACCTCCCTTTAAATTTTTTGAAACCCCTGCAAAAATAAAACCGGGGATAAAAACCCGGTAAGGACCAAATAATATTATTCACCTTTTAAAAACCTGTACATTTCCTCGATTGAAGCTAATTTTAATTCCCTCGTAGCGATTTTCTGCACCAGTCCAGCACCTACGTTCCCTTTATGTTTAGCATGAATAACACACATCCTTTTGACGCCATCCGGCCCAACACCTAAACAAACCCTTGATAAATCGACCAAAACTTTGTTTGTTATTTAAATGCCTAGTTTATCAAAAAGAACTCGATTACGTTTTTTAGCATCGTTAAGTATCTTATCATATGATAATATTTCAAAATAAGCGTTAAAAGTCCTATTGAAATTGTAGAATCCTAACTTATCAGGAGTTTGAGTAAAACCATATTGCTCAATAAACCGCTCTAATGTATTGGTTATATCACATATTGCATATAAATAATATTTTGTGGAATTATCGACTCGTATTGGTCGATGATATTTATCTTTTGCCTTTCCATTACGTATCTTTCGAACATAGTTGTAAAGCTGCGTAATTGGGTTATCACCATCAGTATAATCATCTCGCATTGGACGCTTTAGTTCAAAAATAATAATTGTATCAAATATTCCACCATCGTTTTTCTCATCTGAAACCGCAACAGGATTGTCTAAAATCAAAATATCTGTACGTTCTTGTTCATAATCATTATCAAATGGAATATCCGAAGATATAAAGCTACAGTAAGAAAGTTTTTCATCTATAAGCCACAAATTATGGGATTCATAATCAATATCGTCAGATGTTGACTTCACAGGATATATTAGGCTATGCATATATTTTTCTTTGTTAAATTTACCGTCTTCTTTCCTTCTTAAACCTCTTTCAAAGAGCTCTAGTATTACACGCCTATGTGCAACATATTCCGCTAAGACCGCACTATTGGCATCACTAATCCTTCTAATTTGTTCTTTAAAATACTTTTCGTATTCTTCACTAGATAAAATAGGATTATCAATCTGTTCAAGCAATTCTTTTTGTTCTTTTTTTTGTAACTTCTCAAATTCTCTTTTTATTTCATATAAAGCGTCATCTAAGTTATCATCACTAAGCTTTGGTTTAATATTTCTAATTCGATCTGGCATATATTTTAATAAATGTCTATATTGAGGAGCATCATTTGTAACATAATCCTTAATACGGTTTAACTTTTCAGTTTCTATCGGTAACAAATAATCATTCAAATAATCTTTAATATGGACACACGCTTGATTAACGATCTCCTCTAAAGATATCTCATCAAAAATGTTTGTGCCGCTTTCAGGCATGTTGAATGATAATCGATTCATATCAACATGGTTATCCAAATAATTGCTTGTTAATACACCAACATACCAAAAGCCATATCGCTGAAAAATTTGGCCGTCTAAATCTACAATTAGCTTTTCCAAATCTTTGCTTTCAACTAACCTGTTATTAGCGCATAAGTATAACCTATTTCCTGGGAAAGCTTGCTCTTCTATTTTTAGATTAAGTAATTTGAATTCTATATCGTTAATTTGGAATACTGTTGTATTTTCTTCAATTTTAAACCTTTCCTTAAATATTTGGTTAAGAATGATAGTCTCATTATCATCACTGATAATAATTTTCGGACAATTATCATCTAAAAAGTATACAAGGCAATGTTGCATTATACGTATAGCAATCGTGTCAATTTGTTTTGGTACTTCTTTTCTGTATTCAGGAATATATGTTTCAAGAGTAACAGTTGTTGAAAAATCACTAGCTTCTTCACACTCAACTAATGTTTCTTCGATATAAGGAGTATCTAATGAGAAGATAAATTCACGCTTTTTAAAAACGCCATTATCTTTAAACATGCTAGAAATGGATACAGATTTAAATGCCTTTAGCCAAGAGAAGCGGCCAACCCCTTTACCGCCGATTTTCGCTTTATAGGTTGTATCTGACTCTAGAAACGATTGCATATTGCGTTCATTAAACCCAACACCATTATCAGTTATTTTAAACCCCTCAATAGGTAAGAGTTCTTTCGCAAAAGACATTTGCGGGGATCGTAATACTTCTATTGTTATAATTCCATCTTTGAATGATTTATCTTCAAATTTTCTTTCATCTATGGCATGTATAGAGTTCACTATCGCCTCATACAGAGGAATGAGAGGGCGATTTTTTGGCAAAGGAAAGTTTTTTACTCTGCCCGATAGGTTTATTGAAAATGGCCTCATGTATTTATACCTCCTTTGCCTCTGATCATAATATATTCCATTTCTATATTATAATGTTTATTCCTGCTATTCTGATACTATTATTTCGATTTTGGTAAAGGTATATCCCATTAACTCACCAATACTTTCTCCAGATCTAGAACGCGGAAAAGCTTCTCCCTGTCTCCTGCGCACCGGAGGACGCGCCTTAAATACCAGTAATGAGCGCGCCTGCCACCAGACGGGCTTAAGTAATAAGGCAGGTCGGCAAAATAAACCTGAGCGTAATCAAGGATGTTGTCGATAAAGTCCTCAACCGCATCCTGCCTGGTCGGGCCAACCCCGTAGACGCCGGTTTCCACGTTGTACAGGGAATAATTCTCGCTTTCGCTGCCCGGCTGGTCGAGCCACTCATAAGAAAAAGTCTTAGTCTCACATAGCTCGTCAAGTAAGCCGGTGGAAATGAGAGATACCGGGGAATCGTCTTTCCGCCTTACGTCGGCCAGGAGAAATTCTTTGCCGGCAGCGGCCTCGCGCCGCAGCGCCGTTAATTTGTTTTTCGCTTCGTGGACGGATACCCGAAACATAACCTCACCGCCTTTACTGCCTTTTTAAAGTTTCACCCCCATTATATCAGATTATAGCCATAATAGCTATACATGTTTTTCAAGGTACATTATGACGGCCGCCCGAAGCAGCCTGGCGTCCCGCACCGGCAGCCCCATCTCCAGCCGGGCTATCCTGGCCGCCGACACCCCCAGCACCCGCGCCAGCGCCGTCCGGCTCACCCCGGCCCGCTCACGCGTGGCTTGAATCTGCGCTCCCTGGGCGACCCACTCCTGGGCGTGTGCGGCGATGTAGTCGGCCCGGCGGGAGGGGCGACCCAAGATTAGTTTCTCAAGCCTCGCGACTAACTCATCCTCCCTGCGCTTCAGGTCGGCCAGAACCCCGTAGGGGTCGCTCATGCGCTGGCGGGTGAAGGCTTCCAGGTTCACGATATCGCCCATTTTTGATAACGCCTCCTGTTGCAAAACATAATATTTGCCCATATGGATACATAAAGGCAAATATGCTAAAATAAAAACAAAGCCCGCAAAAAGGAGTTGGTCGATATGCTTCAGGTTAACTCTATTTCTCAGGCCAGGACTGAATTTCAAAAGCTTTTCAAACAGGCCGTCCTCCACAACAGGGAGTTCCTGACGGAGAACGCGAAAGAGACCACTTCAGGTGAAACGGTCTCGATAATCAGGACAAAATTATTGGACGAGTGGCTTGACAGGGCTTACACATTCAATCCTGTATGGGAGTACGACGAAGAAAACAAGCTCTGGTCCGTAACCCTGCCTGAAATCCGGGTTTATACCGACGCGCCGACCAAGGAAGAGGCTGCGGAGCAACTGGTTGACCTTGTGCTGGACTACTGCGAGGATTATTTCAACCGCCTGGACTTATTCACTGCGTTGCCGGACCGGCGCGGCCACTACCCCTATCTGCGCCGGATAGCCAGATGTAGGGACGCCGCTCAGGTGAAGGAAGTGCTCAACCTCTGATGGGCGTCACCTTCACCTTCGAGGACATTAGGGAAATCTGCCGCCGGTTGGGATTGTCGGTCCGCAAGTCGAGGAATAATTACGTCCTGGAGGGAACCGACTCGGAAGGCAACTTCCTGCGGGTCTCCGTCCACTGGAAGGCGGACGGCAGAAACCTCGCAAAAGGCACTGTAAGCCAGATAGCAAAGGATCTCGGGTTTAAGGATGTGGCTGACATGCGTGGCTTCTTGCAAAACAAGAAGCGAAAAAGATAGCTACACCCCCTTCCGGTATTTCCGTTCCGCCCGGAAACTCAACATCCTCCGCGCCGGCACCATGACCGGCTCGCCTGTCTGGAGGTTCCTGGCCTTCCGGGGCTGGCGTGTGACCGCCTGGAACGTACCCAGGCCAGCGAAGCGGACCGGGTGCCCAGCCTGGACAAGAGACAGCACCACATCCGGCAGGGCGTCCAGAACGGCTTTCGCTTGGCCCTGGGTGACTCCGGTTTCGGCGGCCAGCAGGCGGACTAGTTCATATTTGCGCATTTTTTCACCTCCTTCTTCCAGCCCTGGAACGGCCTGGCGTCAAACGCTCTGGGCTTTCCCGGCCTGCCGGTCGGGGCCGCAGGGCGGAACACGGCCAGGGGGCGGGCCCGAACGTGCTCGCCCTGGCTGATTTTTTCATGGATGATGCTGGCAATTACACTAAATATTTCCCGGACTTCTTCCGGGGAGCGGCCCGTGCGAAGGGCCGCTAAAGCAAACAACTGATTAGATGTCATATTTTTTTGCCTCCTTTCGATAAAAGTTCTTTATAAGACAAATAAAAAACTCGGCAATAAGCCGGGTTAGATGTCACTCACTATGCTCACCCTCTTTTTCAATAAAAACATCGTCGGTGTATTCGATATTTTTAGGTTCTTCCGGTTTAGTCAACTTTTTTACTGTTTCGTGCAATGATACCACTTCCTGTGTCTTGCCGCGGTATTTTTCGATTAATTTAGAGAGTAATTTGGCTGGTGAACCTGAGTTCCAGGTAATACCAACAACATTTTTGCCTTCGCGATTAACGGTTGCAATTACCTCTTTAACCCTGCACCACTCATAATAATCATCACGATACCAGCGGTAATAGAAAAATTCTGCGTAATTTTTGTGTATAATGCCGATTTTAGCCATATCTTCTAGCAATTCATTTGCTTTTGGAAACATATTTAATTGTTTCACGTAGTTCTTGTTCTAATTCTTGTACATCCATAAACTCCTTAACCTCCTTATGATTTCAATTTCACCCTCGACCCGCAGCCGCCGGGCCAGGGGTACAGGTCGCAGCGCCAGCAAGCGCCGGGGCCGGGACCGACGCAGGCAGTATGAACACGCGCGTGATCGCCGCCCGGGAGCCCTGATGCCGCCGCCGGGGGAGCGGGTTCGGGCGGTTCAAGTGGTTCAGGTGTCAGTTCCGGTTCCGGCTTCAGCGCCGCCGTGCCGTCCGCGGCCGCCCGGCTGACCAGGCGCAAGGGATATAACTCCCACGCTAAACGGCGGGCCTCGTCCGGTGAAAACCCGACGGTCTTTATGCCGCTTGCAGCCGCCACCAACGGGGCGGCCTCCGGCGGCAAACTTCCGTCCTTCCTGATTACCGCCACGGCGTTGCCCTGGGCCGCCAGCTTGCGGGCCTCCTGCCAATCCCGACAGATAACCAGGGTGTGCCAGCTGGGCGGCGCGTGCACCGGGCCTTCTAGCCGGAAGCCGGGCTGAAACCGTGGTGGCTTGGTTGGCTTCCGGGATTCCCTGGAAGATACAGACCGGACGCACTTTTCTACGTCCCGCTCCTTCATCGGAGGCTGATTCCGCTGATTCCAAGCCAGGAGTAGGGCCAGGACTTCGCTTTCCGGCAGGCCCTTCCCGATGAAATACCCAGCCAAACGGGTGCAGGCGTCATCACGCTGGCCTTCCGGGACGCCCCGGAGAAGAACTTCCACCCAACCGGGTTCCTGCACTGGACCTGCCGCCTGCGCCCGGCCCCGGTTCGCCAGCATCTCCAGGAACCACGCCGGGCACGGCGCAAGCGGCAGGTCGTCCGGGGAGCGACCTTTGGCCCAGCGGTATACACGCCCGGAAGAGTGGACCGATGGCGGGGCCACCACGTAGCCGCCATCAGCCCGCACATCGAGACCTTTTATCCCGCCCAGGGCAGCGGCGTTTTTCGTCGGCTGGCCGGGGTGCACCAGGTAGTAGTGGTACCCTTTCCCCGTGATCACCGTGGGTGTCGGAGGCAGGCCGCCGCGATCCCTGACCGCCTCCACGGCGGCGGGGCCGTCGAGATCCACCACCACCAGGCCGGAAACCTGGCCGGTGACCACCCCAAGATTCGCGTCCGGCCAGCGGGCAAACCAGTCGTGAATTTCATCTTCGCTTGCACGCCGGGTCTGGTACTCGCCCCAGGCAGGCAAAATGGGGTGTTTCCCCGGCTTGTCGCAGCCGGACCGCCCGCAGGTGCAGCGACCGCCCTGAGCGGAGTGGAGCGGGATGACCGACCAGCCGAGGGCAAGGTAGAAAAGCGCCACGTCAAGCATTTTTTCACCCCCTATAAAAACAAAAAACGGGCGGCAAGCCCGGCTTAAAATGGACAATCTTCCCCACTACCACCGGAAGCGGCTTCGCCGAACCTGGACTGCGACACTAACGCCACCAGCGGGATCATCCCGGTCTGACCGGTAACGCGGTTTTTCAAGACATGAAGCTCCACCGGGCGCGGAGCGCCAGGTGGAATATCCTGCTCCCCGGACTGGAGCCGGAGAAAAACGTCGGCTGAATACTCGATGTCCGACGATTCCCTGGCCGCCGACAGCGTACCGGCATCGCGGTATGAAGCCCGGTTCATTGCCGACACCGCCAGTACTGTCGCTTCCAGCCGGTTAGCTATTTCCCGGAGCCCGACCACCACAGCGCCCACACGGTGCCGCACGGCATCCTGGTACGCCCGGTCATTGATGTTCCCGGCGGCAGTATTCGCCATGAGCTGGATGTAATCTACTACAACCAGCAGGTGTCTCGCCCTAGTCCGGGCCTTCACCGCAGCCGCCTTCGCGCGGATGTGAGCGGTGGTAGTGTTCTGGTTGCCCTCCATGACAGCCATCCGCTGGCCCAGCGGGGCAAAGTCGCGGGCGACCTGCTGGAGGGCCGCCGGATCACCGTACCCAGTGGTGTAGTCGTCCCACTTCAGCCCGGCGGAATTGCACCAGGCTTTCAACACCAGGCGGTTCACCGGTTCCTCATAACTCACATATAACACCGCCGCGTCTGGCTGCCGCAAAAACTGGACCATCAAATGGATGGCGAAGAATGTTTTCCCCGCACCTGGCGTGCCTAGCAGTGCCCAAAGGCCGGGGGCCATACCGGATACCATCCGGTCCAGGGCTGGCATCCCAGTGGGTGGGTATATCACCGCCCGGCCAGTGGCCTCGCGGGCGGCCCGGAATTCCTGCACCCAGCGCAGGACATCGCTGGAAATGTCGGCGGCAAACGTGACGCCGCCTGCAGAAAGTTCCCGCACCGCCGCCTCAGCCCGCGCCACCGCTTCCTGAAGCTCCGCGATCACTTCGCCGGCTGGCTTTACCGGAATTCCGGCCCAAGCCCGCTCCATCGCCTCCGCCACCAGGCGCTTCCGGGCCAGTTCGGCCAGCTCCGCCGCCGCGCTGTCCAGGTTGAAGCCGGACGGGATTTCGGCTTCCGGCAGGTCGGCTGGCGCTGGCTGGTCTGTGGTGAAGGCGTCGGCCAGGGCCTGGTAAGCCGTCTGGTGGGTAGGAAAGGCGGCAAGCGGTAGTAGGTCCGCCAGCTCGAAAAATTTTTCCGGGCCAGCAGCGGCCAGGGCGCGGAGGACCTGGGCCTCTAGGCCCGAGTTAGTCAGTTGATTGGAAATGATTGACATAGAGCCATAAACACCCCCAAAAATATCTCTAAAAAGAAAAATGCCCGGCACTGGGCCGGGCTGATAAATTGGGGGTGTTTATACTATTTCTCCTAATTTATTCGCCAAAGTTAAGATTTCATTATTCAAATATTCCTTAGTTTCAAAGTTTTTTCTAGTTATTTCGGGATCGCTATTATAATCACCAGTTATTTCCGACACCCCTAACAGCCCTATACACATATTCTTTACCGCTTGTCGTAATTAGATATATCACAGCTAATAGACCATCTCCCTCAAGATATTTATAAAATTCACTATCTTCCTTTTCGTTATCAGGCCACCGCCACTTAATTTCAGCAATACATTCGCCATTTAACATAATATCTATACCACTGCAAACATCTTCATGGCAAATAAGCCATTTTATATCTTTTTCTCTTTTTCTTCTACCCACTGTAACCACCTCGTAAATTTTTTAGGTAAAGGCAAATATTATTTTTGTATAACCAAATATTACCTTTATTGTCGTAATCATACTATCGCGGGGCAATATTCCAAGAATTTCCATTAACCAGTATTTGGCTTTGAAAAACTTACCTCACTCTCTTAAGAGGGAAAGCCAGTTCGCAAAAACTGGCTTTCCCTCTTAAGATATCTTAAAGATATCTTAAGATCTCTTAGGCGGTGTTAGAAAAATTTACAAGCCCGGAAGCCTTGAGCCGCAAGGTTTTCAGGGTTGGGAATATCTGGGATGTCGCTATTGGTACGCAGTAATGTCGCTATTGGTACGCAGTAATGTCGCTATTGGTACGCAACTAAGTTTTGGGATTATTACCACTTAATAACTTTCCTTTAACTGGAAACTTAACACTAAAAACACCGTCCCTTTCTGTAATTGTAAATACTTTGGTAAGATGGATATCTTGCATAATGTCGTACACAAGTTTTTTGCGCTCTGATGGGCGAATTTGCCGACCGGATTCAGTCTGGTTCGGTATACACGCCCTCTCAGCAGCCTTCTCCCACCCGATACGAAACTCCTTCCCGTGGCCGGGGTTTGCGGCAAGTAAAAACAGAAACAATGGTATACTATACTTTGATCTACGGGGTTTTTTGCGTAAGATTCTTAACGCATCAATCGGAATTTCTACCCGCTGGTTAAAACATTCTGGAGAGAGCAGGAAGTCCGTCAGTGCCGGACACAAAGTCATCTCCACTAAACCCTTTTCAAACCTGTGTTCGGAAAAATCTTCCTCCTTCCATTTGAGGTTTACCCATGTCAGCAACCGACCAATGCCGATTTTGATCTCTTTGCCGTCTTTGTCTGCCATGACAAAACCGGCAATATGTGTGTGCATCAAAGTGTCTAAGGTTTGGGTAATCTCATGTAAATTTTTCCCTCCTTTAGATGAGAACCCTAACCTTTCAGCGATTTCTCGCAGTGATGTTTTGATCGGCCCATGCGTCATCCCTGGGTACTTTGCATGGTAATTTCTGACAGTGTCGTCGGCCTGGGCGACGAATAAAGTGCAAAGCACTGCGATAAGCGCCTGCACGTCTGCCGGAAGCCCCGAGAGGGCTTCAGCTAGTGGTTCCGGTACATATACCGACGGGCCATCAGGCCACGCACGGTATCCCACCGCCGGACCGCGCTCCTCGTCCCACGAAGTTGGGCCGGTTGGTTTCTGGATGGTTTTCTCGCCAGCGAAAAGTTTTTCTGGTGGGTTCAACAGCCTCCCCTCTCTCGCTAAATTTCGCGGTAGAATCGGATTTTCTGTCTTTTGCGCCATTACTTATCCTCCTTTAGTAGCCCGCCCCGCCGGAGCGGGCAGTATACAGAGTGTCATAGTTACACCTGCCTTTCTTTTGGTTTTGTGGGCCGCCGGAGGAAGCGGCCCCATAAAAAAGAGCCGGGCAAAGCGCCCGGCAGTATGGAGGATGGTTCCATAAACAAGCAAAGACCCGGCTACATCGCCGGGTCAAAGATTTCCATCCGCCGCGCTTTCCGCGCCCGCGTGGACGCCGTGGCGTCGCTTCGCCGGAACCGCGCCTCGCCCCGGCCACCGCAGGCCGCCAGCGCCAGGGCTTCCACTTCCCTGTAAAACTCTTCCAGCGCCGGCTTCGGTCGCCCTGTCCGGCTGTACCGCTTCCGTCCCACACGCTTCGCCTCCACCCCTGCCATGCAGCGTACCCGATGAATCGACCATCCGGTCAGTAGCGAGGCGGTCTCCAGAGCCTCCATGCCGCCTAGCTGGTATATTTTTTCCAGCCGGGCACGCTTTTCATATGCTGGTAGGCAGTGGAATCCCTGTAACAAATTTTCTACGTGGGATACTTTCATCACGCATACACCCCCTTCCTCTACCGCCGTGCCGTAAAAACGACAGCACAAGAAGAAGGTATATTTCTATCCCCGTCCGCACCCGCAGGCGCAGGCGCTTTTCCTCCGCGCTCCCCCGCCAGCTTGGCGCCCCGTGGTTCCGATTCCCGATTTCTCGCCGGGCGGCGGAGCGATCCGCCGGGCCGGTTGCCATGGTACCACCGTGGCCACAGGTTTGCGCGGTCGGTCTCTTCGACCGTGGGGTTTGCCAGATTATGTATTTGCGTCTGGCTCGCTAATTGGTTGTCCCTCCGGCTGGCTGTTTAGGCCCCAGGCCGCCGGGGTGGCCTTCCCGTCCATCCGGGTGTCGTTATCGCCGGCTCATGGTATCCCCCTTTTCCTCTATCCCCCTTGATTGCCTTCGCCGGCCCTGCCGGGCCGGTGTCGCTGGTGCTGGCGTTGCCGCCCTTGTTGTTTATTAAATTATGTTACTTATATTATATATAGTCACCGATTTAGTGTCAATAAATATTTATAAATTAAATGTTTCTACAACTAAAAATTTTTCAATTTGAAGGAATTATTAATTCTAATATTGAACATATTACTTTTGTAGTAACAATAATATGGGGGTTAAAGTGATGCCACAAAATGAAAATCTTATCAGTATAGAAATGTTATCTGATGAGATCAAAACCTGGCGGAAATTTGTACCAGCAAAAATTTACCCGTTTAAAGCTATAGCACTTGCCCGTGCCATTACGAATATTCCTGCCAACGTAATTGCTGATGTTGGTGGAATATCACGTTCTTACCTTGCTGCATTGGAAAATTATGCCAAACCAATACCCCCAGATGCGGATGGTATTTTGGATAAAATATTTTCTTCGAGAAATAGTGACATTGAAGAATTTTTGAATATTCTTAGTATTTTAATTGATATTGATGAGATAAACCATACCACTGAATATTTTTCTTTTCTTCACGAAAAATTATCTGATTTAGAGCCAAAAATCATTATATTGATTTTTGAAACCCTATCATCATTAAAAGAATTTTTTGAGATACTTTATTATGATATTTACCCTGAAGATACTTACGAAGAAATTTACAATGATATGTTATCGGCCGGATTGGTTCCTATTGACTGGCCTCAAGGCAAGATTCCTAAAATGATTATAGCTAACCAGAAATCAATATTACCTGCATTTTTATTTAATCTTGTTTCACCAGAACAAATCGCTGCTCGTTATCAAGCACAAGCATATAAACGTAACCCTTTTTCGTCAGCAATTTTCATGGATAGAACAAACTTATTTTTACCAAAAAACGTCTCACTGTACTCTATTTCCAGTTTAGTTGCTTTTTTCTTTAAAGAGATACGTATATCTATTGATAGTAGCAAGATTTTCCCTTTAGAAGTTGAAATATTTTTTATGAATAAGTGGTACGATAGTAATAGAATAAGTAATCTACACCATCTTTTTACCAAGTTATGCGAAGGGCGGATAGAAGATAAGGAATTAGATGATGTTAGAACTATGGTGAAAATGGGTAACGTAAAATTTTTTGAGGATATAACTCTTACCAAAAGGAAAAGAAAGCATAAATTATCTCAGTCTTAAATTACTACACCGAAAATAAAATTTTTATTTGGCGCCGCTGTCAAGCGGGATGGGCGTCTACTCACCAAAACAAAAAACCCCGCAAGCGCTCCCGGCCTGCGGGGTTCTCCCCTTTCACCTATCCCGTTCCAATCACTGCACGGGCTTCTCCGACCAGTCCTTGATGATAGCCGCGCCTCTTCCAGTCCGCCCGGCCATCGCCCGGCCCTGCCCGCCCAGGGCGCAAAAGGCCCCGCTCACCTTGCAGCGCGGGGTTTTCTACTTTTCTATAGCTCTTCTCTTGCCTCTTTTTCGCGGGGTATCATCTTCAGTGGCAATGGACCGGTGCAGCATCATTCGCATCAAAGCTGTATGCCCTATACCAAGCCTCGCAGCTCTTCGCCGGATGATTTTCATGTCGTCTTCCGGGATTCTGATTGACACCTGAATCATTTTCGGACGTTCGAACTTTAAATCAGTTTTTTCCCACTCTAACTCATGGCTGGGCGTATTATCGAAAAATTTGCCATATCGTCAATATTATTAAGTTTCGGTACTTTCTTTCTTCCTTTAGCGCCGGTTGGCATTGTACAGCCTCCTTTCAGCAGCGTCCATATCGCGAGCAGTGACGGGGTAGACAACCCCTCGCCCCTGCGGGATGAAGAAAAAAAAGCCAAATATCTTCCTTCCTCTGTTCGCCCAAGCAAACGGTATACAAATTAATTCCCGATATAATATTAATTATAATATCAATAGATTAAGAAAGGGATACTTCAGGTGAAACTTAATTTAAAACCAAAAATAAATATTGCAAAATTACAATCTGGCGAATATACTGGAATTGAGGTAGGCATCAAAATTGCCTCAAATAAAAAGGAAGAGGCGATTGACATGACCCAATTTGTTCAAAAAATTCGAAGCATTAGCCTGCCGCCTCATCAACTTAGGGAGCTTGGGTTAACTGAGGGGTGGCAGAAGAAAATACCTGCTCAGTACATTGAAAAAGTGGTTAAAGCCGCAGAACGCTTTAAAGAAGATTTAAGGGAGTTGTCTAAGCGTTAAACGGGTAAAATACCTAAGCCTGGAAGAATTATTAGTTATTCATTTTGTTGTAGCCGACGAATACTTTAGCGAGTTTTACGGTAGGGACGGCGACGAAGAGAGAGGGGTTAAAGACCCCTCTTTAGTGCTTTCCGCTCTTGGTGCTCCAAGACACACCTTTGACGGGAAAGAATTATATCCAGACGTACTGTCGAAAGCTGCTGCTTTATTTCGCTCAATAGCCCAAAACCACGGTTTCTACAACGCTAATAAACGGACAGCAATGATGGCTACCATAATATTCCTTGAAGATAATGGCTATGAAGTTATCGCGCCAAAAAACAAGATGTACCGATTGGCAATGAAAATAGTTGTCGAAAAGCCAAGTATCAATAATATTGCAAGGACTTTAAAAAAATATACCAGGGTTCCGGTGTATAAACCAAAATCTAAATTTGAAATGTATTGGGATAAAATAATTCACTGGATAGAAAGTCTTCGCGAGTGAAGCCTCCCCGTCCTGAAGGACGGGGCTTCCCGTACTCTCAGGGCGAGGCGCCTCCGCTACGGTCCATTTCCTTCATCCCGGCTGGAGGCGACCTTACGGCTCCATAGAAAAGCTTTTATGCCGCGTTCTCCGCGCGTGCAAGGAGAAGTTCTTTTATCTTTTCGCGGCGCAAATCCCTGCTGTACCAATACCGCTCCGCCAGCGCCAGGAGCTCCGCATCGGAGAAACGTTCCCCGATGTTCAGAGCCCCCACCGTGTCGGCGTCGGCGGCAAACCCGCAGCACCGGCAACGGAATTCGCGCCCCCGGCGGTTTTCCTTGTCCACCCAACCGCATATGGGACAGGTCTGGCTCGTGTATTCCGGAGGCACAAAGGCCACGCGGCCGCCCAGCCACTCCAGATCCCGCTTCAGGTGGTCTTGGAGCTCGCCCCGAGCCCAAACGCTGAGGTCAAACCTTGCCCGTGAACTCTGCCTAGCCCCTTCCGCAGCCATCTCAGACAGGTCTTCCATGACCACAAGGACACGTTCGGGATTGGGACCCAGCAGGGCCAGAAACTGGTTGACCGCCCGGCCTATCTCGGTGGACACAGCGGCTTTTATACGTCTCCGCAGCACCACCCAGCGGTGGTCCGAAAGGTGCCTGTCGTACTCGGCAATTTTCCGCTCCAGCCTGTGGCGCGTCTCCGGGTTTTTGGTGACCGACAGCCGCTTTTCGGCCCTTTGTCTGAGGCCCCGGATTTTGTTGCGCACTCCCTGGAGCCGCAGGTATTCGTCGTACAGCTTTCCGGCAATTCCTTTGAAGCTCTTTCCCAGCTTCACGCCGTTGCTCAGGTTGAGCAGGGCGGCCATCCCGATGTCGCAGCCCAGCACGGCTTCCGGTTCGCCTTTGGGCTCCACCCGCGGCTTGGCCACCGGCACGGAAAGACGTATGTGGCGGCCCCGGACTACCAGCTGGGCCTTGCGGGCCGTGCTCTTCAACCAATCCGGAAAAAGGGAGTCCAAGAGCCTCCTCTTTTCGGCTGTTAGACGGAGTGGTACGGCAATACGCCGGTGGGATACTGCAGTGGTCACCCGGGCCCACAGGTTGAACTCTTTCGTCCCGCGGGCCTCTTCGAGTGCGAAGACCCGGTAGTCGAGCTGTATCACGCCGCCCCTGAAGGCCGGCACGCGCCATGCCGCCCTTATTTCCCGGAATCTGGCGGTAATGAACCCTTCGATTCCCGCTCTAGCTTGCGGCGAAAACGAATCGTAAGCCTCTGCCACCTTTCGGAGCCGCTCGCTTTTCGAGGCCCGCCACTCCGCAACCACGTCCTCTGCTTCGGTCAGCCCGTTCACAAACCGGTGGAATAAGGTGGCATTCCTGACAAACACGGAACAGACCAGCCGGTACTCCATGGACAGGTTTCTGTCCTTCCATACATCGGAGGTGATCTTGTCCTGCACGGCCAGATAGTGTTCCCGCAGGATGTCCAGCATACGGTTTCCCGCTATCTGGACGTAGGCCGATGGTAGAGGCGTTTCCAGCGGCCTCTCTAGAGCCTCCTTTTGCATGAGGGTGGTGGCCGTACCCTTCAAGATCTTTTCAATCAGCTCCGTCCGGCCGTACCAGCGCCCGATCCATTCGTTGACCGCCCGGGCGTGGAGCCGGTCGAGCTCGCACAGGGCATCCAGCTTGGCCTTGTTGATCAGCTTCTTCGGTACGGTGATGTGCACTGACCGGAAGAGCTCATTCCCGGTCAGCTTTGTCCTTTTTACCTTCTGGACCTTTGTCTTCTTTTTTGATCTTTGACGGCGCTTCACAGCACTGCTCCTCCACGTAGCGTCTCAGCACGTCAAGAGTTACCCGGCCAGTCGAGGCGATGAAGTAGCTCGGGCTCCAGAAGTGGTTGCCCCAAAGGTGTTCCCTGAGCTCCGGGAATTCTTTCCGCAGGAGCCGGGATGATACCCCTTTAAGGCTGTTCACAAACTTCGACACCTGGAGCTGCGGCTTTCCCGCAAAAAGGATATGAATGTGGTCCAGAACGGTTTCCTGTTCGATTATTTCTACGCCAAAACGTTCTGCAATGTGGTGCACGATTTCTTTGAGCCTCTCCACTACCGGACCTTTCAACACTTTGCGGCGGTACTTCACACAGAAAACCAGGTGGAACTGAATTGAGTAGACGGCATGAGCGCCCTTGTCGTAACGGTATTTCATGTCTCCATGGTACTACAGAACCAACAAAAAAATCAAGGCCGCCTTTCATCTCCTCCCTGAAGGGAGGAGACTTCCCGGTGGCTCTAGTTAAAACAAACCCTAATCGCTTTCCCGCCGATCAGCGCCGACAGTACCGCGTTCGCGTCCACGGCGATTTTTCCTGAAAGCCGCAAAATCATCCAGTACCTCTTCTTCCGTTATCCCTTTCTCCGCCCGCTCTTTGGCAATCCTAGCCGTCAAGGCTTTTAAGGCCGCCCGGCGCACTTCGTCTTCGACGTTTATATCATCCCAGGGAATAAAAACACCTGCTGGCTTACCGCTCCGGAAAACCATCACCGCCTCTTTTTTGCGGATGAATTCGCTGGTATGCGCCTTGAATTCCCTTACACTTACAAATTCCAATGTGGTCACCTCCGTGACTACATTATATCATTCTGGCGAAGAAAAGCAAGATTAAACGGCTGGCTCAGCGGCTTACCGGGGAGACGCAAAAAACCCCGCAAACCTTGCGGCGCGGGGTCTTTCGGATATAAGCTATCTTTGTTTTTAGCGTGCCGATGTCGCACCAGTAGCCGGACAGAACCAGGCCGAACAGCGGTTTTTTCTCCCTTAAGAGCAGCGGGAACAGGTCCTTGCTGAAGTCAAACATCTGGCCCGGCGCGAAATAATCAAGCACCTCCGGCTCCAGCACGTAAATGCCGGTATTGACCGTGTCGCTGAAGACTTCGCCCCAGCCCGGCTTCTCCAGGAACCTGGTTATTTTTCCTTCCTCCGAAGTAATTACCACGCCGTATTCCAGCGGGCAGTCAACCCTGGTCAGGACCAGGGTGGCCAGGGCCCCCTGTTTCTTGTGAAACTCCACGGCCCTGGACAGCTCCAGGTCGGTCAGGGCGTCCCCGCTGATTACCAGGAAAGTTTCATCCAGAAAACCGGCCGCGTTCTTTACGCTGCCGGCAGTGCCCAGGGGCCTGTCTTCGATAAAATAGCGGAGGTTCACCCCGTATTCCGCACCGTTGCCGAAATGATCCCGGATGGCCTCCGGCTGGTACTGCAGGGTAACGCCTATATCGTAAAACCCGTGCTGCTTTAAAAGGTCGATAATATAAGCCATTACAGGCCGGTTCAGAACCGGCACCATCGGTTTAGGCCTGCCGCAGGTCAGCGGCCTGAGCCGGGAGCCCTCGCCCCCGGCCATAATAATTGCCTTCATGAACAACCCAACCTCCGTGTTCTAACAGGGATTTTCACGGCTTCAGGAATACCGCGCCAGCAGCCGGTTGAAACGCCCGAAAACGCCGTTTTGCCTTTCCGCCGCCACCCAGGGGGCGCTGCGGTGCTCATCCCACACGCTGCGGTAGACTGAGGCCGTCCGGCGGGCGATATTCTTCCAGTTAAACTCGCTTATAACCCTTTGGTAGGCATTTTTCTTCAGCCTTTCACCCAGTTCGGGCTGCTTTAATATTGCCAGGATGTTCTGCGCCAGGGAATGGCTGTTGCCGGTGTATGCCTTCAGCCCGTCTTCGCCGTGCCTGACAATTTCGCTGATGCCCCCGCAGTCCGACACAACCACCGGGGTGCGGGCGGCCATGGCCTCCAGGGCCACTATGCCGAAAGGCTCGTACAGGCTGGGGAATACGGCAACGTCGGCCCAACTGTACAGGCTGTTTCTGACCTCATCGCTTATGTACCCGGTAAAGTACACCCTGTTGGCAATACCCAGCGCCATCACCTGCTGTTTTAAAAAGTCCATATAGGGGCCTTTTCCGGCAATGACGAACTTGGTCTGGGGATGGTGGGCCAGTATTTCAGGGGCGGCATCCAGCAAAACCTGAACGCCTTTTTCCCTGACCAGCCTGCCCACGTAAAAAACGATTTTTTCGTCCGGGGCGGCGTAGTCACTGCGGCGCGCCTCCCTGCTCACGGTGCTGAAACTGGCGGCGTTGACTCCGTTGGGAATGACGACGATCTTGTCGTGGGGCAGTTGAAAGATGTTTTTAACCTCCCACTCCATGTAATGGCTGCAGCAAATTACCCGCCAGGCCTCGTAGGTCAGCCACCACTCCACATCGCTTATGTGCCTCTGGATGTCGTTGTGCAGGCCGTAATTGCGGCCGTATTCCGTGGCATGAATGGTGGCCACCAGGGGCAGGCGCCAGGCATGCTTGATTGCCCTGGCAGCGTAAGCCACAATCCAGTCGTGGGCGTGCAGTATGTTTACCCCGCCTATCTCGGCCATCAGGGGGATGGCCCTTTCCAGCAAGGCCACGTTAAACTGGGCCACCCAGGTTACAAAGTCGGGCGAAGACACCCGGTAGGGCTCCACCCGGTAAACCTTGACCCCCTTCACCCTTTCAAAGGAAGGAGCTCCCCCTCCTCCCGAAGTAATCAGGTGAACGTCTACCCCTATCTCCGCCAGGGCGGCGGTCAGGTCGTACACATGCTGGGCCAGCCCGCCCACGCATTTAGGCGGGTACTCCCAGGACAGCATTAACACTCTCACCGACAATTCACCCTCCTGTTAAGCCCGTCCTAATACGAATCCCCACCGGGCTTGCGGCGGGGACTGCTTTATTTAATAGCGCTGGCTCCCGTTATGAATCTCAAAGCTCCAGTTTAACCCGTTATTGTTATCCCAATTGTTTGCGCCGTCCCTGAAACAGAAATTAAACCGCCCTTCATGTTCCGGCATGACGACGCTGCTCACCCAGCCCCAGCCCGTCTTTTCCATCCTGACGTCCGTAACGTTCCGCCAGTCGTCATGCCCGCCGTATCCGTAGTGGAGGTAAACCTGGCCGCTGCCCTCTTTGCCCAGCAGTCCGTTGTAAAGGACCGTTACCTCCTCGCCTGCCGTAATCGGCGTCGGGTCTACCACCACCCCTCCGGGATAACCGGCATCGTGCATGGCTTTCAGTTTCATCTCCCCGCTGCCGAATCTGGTCGGGTTGGCCATTAAAATCCCACCTTTGTAATTTTTTAAAAAAGCGTTTTCATTAGTATGGTTGCTCCGCCATTTTTTTATACAAACAAATTGCTGGTATAATAAAATATGGCAAAAAAAAGCACCTTTGCGAAGGTGCTTCTTAAAGCGGCAATAGGGCACACCCTCTGTGAAAATTTGTCCATACACATACATAGTTAAGGGGACATAGTTAAGGGGACACACCTCTTCCGCAGGTATGTCCCCTTAATTAATTTACAGCGCGGCAATGATGGCGCCGGCCATCTCGCTCGTGCTCGCGCTGCCGCCCAGGTCGTAGGTAAGGCAGGCTTTTTCCTCCAGCACCCGGATCACTGCGGCCATAATCCGGTCAGCCGCCTCCATTTCGCCCAGGTGCCTCAGCATCATCACCCCGGACAGCAGCATGGCCAGGGGGTTAACCCTGTTTTTGCCGGCGTGCTTGGGGGCGCTTCCGTGCACCGGCTCGAAGACGGCCGCCCCGTCGCCGATGTTGGCTCCCGGTGCCACGCCCAGGCCGCCCACCAGGCCGGCGCACAGGTCGGAAACAATGTCGCCGTAAAGGTTGGGCAGCAGCAGCACATCGTAATTTTCGGGCGACTGAACCAGCTTCATGCACATGGCGTCCACGATCATTTCTTCAAATGAAATGTCGGGGTACTCTTCCGCCACCTGCCGGGCGCAGTCCAGGAAAAGGCCGTCAGAAAGCTTCATAATGTTTGCCTTGTGCACCACTGTAACTTTCCTGCGCCCCTGGCGGCGGGCCAGCTCGAAGGCAAAGCGGGCAATCCGCAGGGATGCGCCGCGGGTGATAATTTTGATGCTCTCTGCTGCATCCCGGCCGACCCGGTGCTCTATTCCGGAGTACAGGTCCTCCGTGTTTTCCCGCACGACAATCAGGTCTACGCCGCTGTAACGCGTTTCTATGCCGGGCAGGTTGCGGGCCGGGCGGACGTTGGCGTAAAGGTCCAGTTCCTGGCGCAATGTCACGTTGACGCTGCGGAAACCCTTCCCCACAGGCGTCGTCAAGGGGCCTTTGAGAGCAACCCCGTTCTTCTTGATCGAATCCAGGACGTACTGGGGGAGGGGGGTGCCGTACTCCGGTATGACGGCCTCCCCCGCCACGACCGTTTCCCACCGGATGGGCACGCCGGCAGCGTCGATGACCCGGCAGGCGGCCTCGGTAATCTCCGGGCCCACTCCGTCGCCTGGAATCAAGGTAATGTTATAAGGCATACTCGTTCACTCCGGTTTTCTGGTTGTTCTAGTCGAAGTTGAATCCGCCGTGCTTTTTGAAGTGGGCGGCCAGGCCGCCGTCGTTCAAAATCCTGATCATAACCGCCGGCAGGGGCTTTACGGGAATAACGGCGTTTTTCGTCCTGTTGGTGATTACCCCGGCCGCCAGATCGACGGAAAGCTCGTCCCCCGGATCGATTTGATCGGTGTCGCACTCCACCGCCGGCAGGCCGGTGTTGATGGCATTGCGGTAGAAAATGCGGGCAAAAGACTTGGCCAGCACCGCGCTGACGCCGGCGTATTTAATGGCGAGAGGAGCCTGCTCGCGGGAGCTGCCGCAGCCGAAGTTGGTGCCGGCCACAATGAAGTCTCCCGGACTCACTTTCCGGTAAAAATCCGGATCAAGGTCTTCCATCACGTGCCTGGCCAGCTCTTTCATGTCCAGGGTCTTAAATTTATATTTACCCGAAATAATGTAGTCGGTGTTCACATCGTTGCCGAATTTATGGGCCCTGCCTTCAAATTTCATAAAAAACACCCCGCCCCTGAATGTTTCATTAAAAAATCAAATGAACTCCCTCGGATCGGTAATTTTCCCGGTTACGGCGCTGGCCGCCACGGTTGCGGGCGAGGCCAGGTAAATTTCGGCCTTGGAGTTCCCCATCCGCCCCTTGAAGTTCCTGTTGGCGGTTGAGATTACCGTCTCGCCGTCGGAAGGAACGCCGTTATGGGTGCCGACGCACGGGCCGCAGCCGGGCGTAACCACCGCCGCTCCCGCCTCAACCAGATCCCGGATAATCCCCTCCGCCATAGCATCCAGAAAGACCCGCCGGGAGGCCGGAGCCACAATCAGGCGGACCTCTTTATGGACTTTCCGCCCGCGCAGGATCCCGGCGGCAATGCGCAGGTCCTCCAGCCGCCCGTTGGTACAGGTGCCTATGACGGCCTGCTGGACCGGCTTCCCGGCCACCTCGCCAACGGGCGCCACGTTGTCGACCCGGTGCGGCCTGGCCACCTGGGGCTCGATCCCGGACACGTCGTACTCCAGAATCTTTGCATATTCGGCATCGGGATCGGCGTTTACGGGGCTGAACTTCCGCCGGGTAAACCGCCCCAGCCAGGCAAAGGTTTTCTCGTCGGCCTCCATCAGCCCGGCCTTGGCCCCCATCTCGATGGCCATGTTGGCAATGGTAAAGCGGGCCTCCTGGGACAGGGCAGCAATGGCTTCGCCGGTATACTCGGCCGCCATGTAGGTAGCTCCGTCGGCCGTAACGTCGCCTATTAAATAAAGGATCAGGTCCTTGGAAAAGACGCCGGGGCTTAGGGTGCCGCGGCAGACGAACTTGATCGTCCCGGGAACCTTAAACCACATCCGGCCGGAAATCAGCCCGCCGGCCAGGTCGGTAGAGCCGACCCCGGTGGAGAAGGCGTTCAGGGCGCCGTAGGTGCAGGTGTGAGAATCGGCGCCGATGACAAGGCTGCCCGGGCCGACCAGGCCGCTTTCAGGAACCACCTGGTGGCATACGCCCTCGCCCACGTCGTACAAGCAAAAACCCTTTTCCCGGGAAAACTCCCTCATCAGCTTGTGCAGGGAGGACACCCCCTCGTTGGGGCTGGGCGCGCTGTGGTCGATTACAAACGCAACCCGCTCCCGGTCGAACACCTCCCTGCCGCCCATCTCGTTAAAAGCCTTGATGGCCAGGGGAGCGGTGCCGTCCTGCCCCATCACGTAATCCACCCTGGCCACCACAATGTCGTTGGCATGCACTTCCTGGCCGCTGTGGCTGGAAAGGATTTTTTCAATGATGGTCTGGCCCAAGTCTAATCCCTCTTTCCAAAATAGTCTTCGTAAATATATACCAGCTCTTTATCAAAAAGCGGCCGCTTTAAGGCCACCGTGGTGGCCCGGACCTTGGGCAGAAGCTCTCTGGCCTGGTAATCGGTCAAAACCCTGCCGAATTCGGCAAACTTGGCCTTCAGCGCCGCCGTCCCGGAATGCTTGCCGATCACTATCTGGCGCTGCAGGCCGACCTCTTCGGGCTGGAACGCCTCGTAGGTCCTGGGGTGTTTTTGCACCCCGTCGGCGTGGATGCCGGCCTCGTGGGCAAACATGTTTGACCCCACAATAGCCTTCCAGGCCGGCAGTTCCCGGCCCGAGGCGCGGGACACGTACTCGGCCAGTTCCACAAACATCTCGGTCTTGAAGTTCAGGTCTATTTTATAAAGGTGCTTCAAAGCCATGACGACTTCTTCCAGGGCGGCGTTGCCTGCCCGCTCGCCAAGGCCTATGACGGTTACCCCAATGTACCTGGCTCCTGCTCTCACTCCGGCCAGGGCGTTTGCCGTGGCCATCCCGAAGTCGTTATGGGTGTGCATTTCAATGTCTATGTCCACCGTTTCCCTGATATATTTTATCTGCTCGTAAATCGTAAAAGGCTCCATAATTCCAACGGTGTCACAGTAACGGAGGCGGTCGGCGCCGGCTTCCTTGGCGGCTTTTGCAAACTCGATCAGGAATTCCATGTCGCTGCGGGACGCATCTTCTGCGTTAACCGAAACTTGCAACCCTTCTTTTTTGGCAAACCTGGTGGCCTCAACCATTTGCTCCAGGACCTTTTCCCGGGTTGTTCTCAGCTTGTGCTTGATGTGGATGTCGGAAGTGGAAATGGATATGGCCACGGCATCGACGCCGCAATCGATAGACGCTTCAATGTCTTTTATCACGGGACGGTTCCAGCCCATGATGCTGGCCTTCAAACCGGCCCTGCAGATGGCCTTGATCGCTTCCTTTTCATCCCCGCCCATGGCCGGAATTCCGGCCTCGATCTGGTGCACGCCGAGCTCATCAAGCAGCTTCGCAATCCTGACCTTTTCCCTGTTTGCGAAAACTACCCCCGCCGTTTGTTCCCCGTCTCTCAAGGTGGTATCCACAATAATTATGTCCTTGCCGTTCATGCTCATTCACCCCTTATTTAAGTAACTGGTTTTTTAAAATTTTTGAGAGCCGGAGGGTAGCCGCCAAAAATATATACAAAGATAGTACCACAAATCATTAAAGCTGAGAAGGCTGAGGCAAATTTTTTTATTGTATACATCAAAAGCCGCTCCCGGCAAAAAAGGGCCCCGTTTGGGAGCCCCTCTGCTTTAAATCTTTTCTTTTAGCAGCCTGTTTACCAGTTCCGGGTTGGCCTTTCCCCTGGTAGCCTTCATTACCTGCCCCACCAGGAAGCCAAGCGCCTTTTCTTTTCCGGAGCGGTAATCCTCTACCGTCCTGGGGTTGCCCGCTATCACCTGATCTACTATGGCGGCAATGGCGCCTTCGTCGCTAATTTGGACAAGGCCTTTCTCTTTCACTATGTCCTCTGCGTCCCTGCCGGTGGCAAACATCTCCTCGAAAACCGTTTTGGCAATCTTGCCGCTGATGGTTCCCTTTTCGATCAGCCGGAGCATTGAGACCAGCTGGCCCGGTTTAACCGGGCAGTCCTGAATTTCTATATTGCCGGCGTTTAACAGCCTTAAAAGGTCGCCCATGATCCAGTTGCTGACAATTTTCGGGTTGGGATAGCCCTGCACGCAGGCTTCAAAAAAGCCGGCCAGTTCCCTGGTGCTGGTAAGCACTCCGGCGTCGTAGGCCGGCAGGGCGTATTCCCTCATATAACGCTCCCTTTTTTCATCGGGCAGTTCCGGCAGGGAGCGGCGGATGTCCTCCACCCATTCCCGGTCGATAACCAGCGGAACCAGGTCGGGGTCGGGAAAGTAGCGGTAATCATGCGCCTCCTCTTTAGTCCGCATGGGAAGGGTTATCCCCTTGCCCTCGTCCCAGGTCCTGGTTTCCTGGACAACCCGGCCGCCTTCCTCCAGCACATCGATCTGGCGCTCTATCTCGTATGCAAGCGCCCTCTGGAGGGCCTTGAAAGAGTTCAGGTTCTTAATTTCCGTCTTGGTCCCGAAGGCGATGCTTCCCGCCGGGCGGACGGAAACGTTGGCATCGCAGCGCAGGCTCCCCTCTTCCATTTTGCAGTCAGAAACGCCGGTATACTGGATAACCGCCCTGAGCTTCTCCATGTACTGGCGCGCCTCCTCCGGCGAGCGGAGGTCGGGCTCGGAAACGATCTCGATCAGGGGCACCCCGGCCCGGTTGTAGTCCACCAGGGAAAAGGGAGTGGTGGTAATGGTCCCCTGGTGCACCAGCTTCCCGGTATCTTCCTCCATATGCAGGCGGGTGATGCCAATCCTCTTTCTCTTCCCGTTTACATCTATTTCAATGTAGCCGTTTCTGGCAATGGGCAGGTCGTACTGAGAAATCTGGTAGTTCTTGGGCATGTCGGGGTAATAGTAATTTTTCCGGTCGAACTTGGAAAAACCGGCTATCTGGCAGTTTAAGGCCAGGGCGGCGCGGATGGCGTACTCCACCACCTTTTTGTTGACTACCGGAAGCACCCCGGGCAGGCCCAGGCAGACCGGGCAGACATGAGTATTGGGGTCGCCGCCGAATTCGGTGGTCGAATCGCAGAATATTTTCGACCTGGTCTTGAGCTCCACGTGCACCTCCAGGCCGATCACGGCTTCGTACTGAGCCAAAACACAAACCCCCCTCTTTCCAAAGAAGTAGCCGCAGGCCGGCGGCATTACAGTTCCGGGAAACGCCTGTGGTAACCGGTATTTTGTTCAAACGTGTAGGCCGCCCGCAAAAGCAGCCCTTCGTCGAAAGGCCTGCCCATCAACTGCAGGCCCACCGGCATACCTCCGGAAAAACCGCACGGAACCGATATGCCCGGTATCCCGGCCAGGTTCACCGAAATGGTGCAGATGTCCGACAGGTACATCTGTATGGGATCGCCGGTCTTCTCACCAATGCGGAAGGCCGTCGTGGGAGAAACCGGTGAAAGGAGCAGGTCGTACTTCTCAAAGGCCCGGTCAAAGTCCTCCTTGATCAGCGTCCTCACCTTCAGCGCCTTCAGGTAATAGGCATCGTAATAACCGGCGGACAGGGCGTAGGTGCCCAGCATAATCCTGCGTTTAACCTCGGAACCAAAGCCCTGGCTGCGGGTCTTCATGAACATGTCAATTACATCTTCGGCCTCCGCCGCCCGCCGGCCGTAGCGCACCCCGTCGTAGCGGGCCAGGTTGGAACTGGCTTCGGCAGGCGCTATCAGGTAATAGGTGGGCAGGGCATATTCAGTGTGGGGGAGAGTGGTGTACTCCACCAGCGCACCCAGCGACTCAAAAAGCTTCATGGCCTCCTCCACCGCCTGGCGCACTCCGGGTTCTATCCCCTCAGCCATGTACTCCTCCGGCACCCCTATTTTCAGCCCCCGCACGTCGTTCACCAGGAAAGCGGTATAATCCGGCGCGTCAAACCTGGCCGAGGTGGAGTCCATAGGGTCGTGGCCGCAGATTGCGTTCAGCATCAAAGCGCAGTCGGTAACATCCCTGGCAAGGGGCCCGATCTGGTCCAGGGAGGAGGCAAAGGCAATCAGGCCAAAGCGCGAAACAGCGCCGTAGGTCGGTTTCATGCCGACCACGCCGCAAAAGGAAGCCGGTTGGCGGATGGAGCCGCCCGTGTCGGAGCCAAGGGCTAAGACGGCTTCGCCGGCCGCCACCGCCGCCGCCGAGCCGCCGCTGGAACCGCCGGGCACCCGTTCCGTGTCCCAGGGGTTGCGGGTGATGAAAAAGGCGGAGTTTTCGGTGGAGGAGCCCATGGCAAATTCGTCCATGTTGGTCTTGCCCACCAGGACCGCCCCGGCGGCGTCAAGCTTTTTGACCACCGTGGCGCTGTACGGCGGCACAAAGCCGGAAAGCATCCTGGAGCCGGCAGTGGTAGGAATCCCGCAGGTGCAAATATTGTCCTTGACGGCTACGGGAATGCCCGAAAGGGGGGATATTTTACCGCCGTTCCGGATTTGCCCGTCCACCGCCCGGGCCCTCTCCAGGGCATGTTCCTTCGTCCTGGTAATAAAGGCGCCAATTTTACCCTCTACCGCCTCTATCCTGTCAAAAACCGCCTTATTTAACTCTTCCGCCGATATTTCCTTCTTTATTAAAAGTTCGTGCAGCTCGTGGGCCGTCAACTGGAAAAGCTGCAACCGGATCACCTCCAGATATACAAAAGGGGCTGTCCCCCTATACAATTTTGGGAACTCTGAAGTAGCTGCCCTCGCGGTCGGGGCAGTTGGCCAGCGCATCCTCCCTGGACATGTGCTGGCCCACCCAGTCTTCGCGGAAAACATTCTGCAGGGGCAGCACGTGGGCGGTGGGCGGCACGTTTTCGGTATCGAGGCGCTGGAGGGACCGGAAGTATTCTAAAATAGCGTCAAGCTGCTTCGTGTATATTTCCTTCTCCTCTTCAGTCAACTCCAACCTGCTTAAAAGGGCAACATGATCCACCTCTTTTTTTGTAATCAAGACCTCACCTTCTTTCAAATAAACCTGCAATTAAACTTACAACATTATACCAATACAGGTAATATCAGTGCAAGTTCGAGTTATATTTGACAAAGCTTACATAATGATAAGGTTATTAACCTTGCGAGTCAACAATGAGTAACCTGCGTTTGCTCTAACTGATAATTTCAATTAAAACTATTCGGTAGTTGCTTTCGTGTTTTTATCCAGGTATTTTGATATAAAATATCTGACAATTTCGCCGCGGCTGATCACTCCGATAAGCTTATTACTACTGTCCACGACAGGCAATTTTTTAAACCTGTGGCGGCTCATAATCTTTGCTACATCTGCAAATTCAGTATCTTCGCTAACAGTTATCACCTTTCTGGTCATCAGTTCGGAAACTAACTTTCCCAGGACATCATATATTTCCCCGTTAACAATAGCATCGGTATCTAAAACAGCAACGTAATACATAATGTCAAACAGAGGCACAGGCTTGTAAATTCTGCCAAGAATATCACCCACAGTGATGATGCCTACCAATCTGTTACAATTATCAACCACAGGAGCACCGGTTATTTTTTTTCGTTCAAAAAGCCTTAAAAGATCTATTACTTTATCTGTGTCCTTGATAGTATAAACGTCCTTTGTCATTAAATCTTTAACAGTCACAGGACATCTCCCCTGTTAAATTTAAAATTCCTTCATGGCCAGTATTTCTAAAATTTTTAGCCACCCTTTAACTCCATTAATTCTTCTGAGTTGAGATGACGCTTCAAGTTATCTTCATTGCAGGTGTTATTAAAAATATACCTGTATGGACAAAAACTGTTACCATATGATAATATTTAATATATTTAACAATTATTATATTAACAATATAAATTTATTACCAGTAAAAAAAGGGGTTTTTTTGTTTAAATAATGAAAACAAAAGATTCGTTCTGGCTGCCGCTGCTGGTAGTGGTTATCGGTGCATTTACAGCAATTCTTAACAACAGCTCAATAAACGTGGCCCTGCCTAAACTCATGACTATTTTCGGGGTAGCGGCCGATGAAATTCAGTGGGTGTTAACGGCATACATGCTGGTTTCCGGCGTAGTTATCCCAGTTACTGGATTTGCCAGTGACCGGCTTGGTACAAAAAGAGTATTTTTGGGTTCATTGGTTATATTCGTATCCGGCTCCGTATTATGCAGCCTGGCCTGGAATAACGGTTCAATGATAGCAGCCAGGGTTATCCAGGGTATCGGAGGCGGCGCAATGATGCCTGTAAGCATGGCTATTGTTTACAATATAGTTCCGAGGGAAAAAATCGGTATGGCCCTTGGCGTCTGGGGGATGGCTGCCGTTTGCGCCCCGGCAATCGGCCCGACAGTAGGCGGTTATGTGATCGACCACTTTAGCTGGCATTTTCTTTTCACTATGAATATTCCGATAGGCATTGCAGGGATATTGCTTGGCTATCTTTTGCTTCCTGAAAGCCCCCTCCGCAAGGATACAAAACTCGATACCTGGGGATTTGCTTTTTCCACCATTGGATGTTTCAGCCTGCTCCTCGCCTTGAGCCAGGGGCATAGCAAAGGCTGGTCGTCATTCTACATCGTAACCCTTTTTATTATTTCGTTCTTTTCCCTGCTCCTTTTCGTTATTGTAGAACTTAATCACGAGCAGCCTCTCCTTAATTTGAGGCTTTTTAAGAACCCCATTTTTTCTATAAGTGTCCTCACCGGCAGCATAATCACAATCGGGCTCTTCGGCGGGGTATTCCTGATACCACTTTTCACCCAGAACCTGCTGCTTTTTACGCCATATCAGACCGGTTTGCTAATAATGCCTTCAGCCCTGGTGACAGCCGTGATGATGCCGGTCAGCGGTCTGCTGTTTGATCGTTTTGGTGCAAAGGCACTTTCTTTAATAGGGCTTTTCATTACAGCCTGGGGAACATGGAACTTAAGCAAAATTAATTTGTCAACCAGCAACGCCACTATAATTTTTGATACAACCATCAGGTCTATCGGCATGGGGCTGGCTATGATGCCCATAACCACAGCAGGCATGAATGAAGTTCCGGGCAACCTTATTGCCCGTGCCTCGGCTCTTAACAACGTAATTAGGCAGGTCGCAGCATCCTTTGGTATAGCGATCCTTACGGCAATCATGCAAAACCGGCAGGCTTTCCATTATGCCATATTAAAGGATTCAGTATCGGTTGATTCAACAGCTTATTACTCTATTGGGACGATCCAGGCTTTTCTGGCAAACGCCGGGTTAGGCTCCGACGCCAAGAACACAGCTGTTGCCATTTTGGGAGGAATAATAACAAAGGAGTCTCTGGCACGTGCCATTGATGATACCTTTCTGGTTGCGACATTATTTATAATTGTCGCGCTTCCCTTTTCATTCTTACTCGGCAGAACAAAGAAAAAAGGCGGGAAACCTCAAACGGCTCCCGGAACCCCCTCCCAAACATGAGTTTTAACACAATGTAAAATGCCCTCACAGGATCACGAAAAATTGACAATTTGCTAAATTGTCAAAAATTACATCCAGTTATCCTGATACTTTACTTGCGTCCGGTTAGCTCTCTAAACTCGTTTTCATCCAATATCTTCACGCCCAGAGTAAGGGCTTTTTCATATTTTGAGCCAGGGTTTTCACCTGCAACAACAAAGTCCGTATTCCTGCTCACGCTTGATGAAATTCTTCCCCCCAGACTTTCGATCAGTTCCTGCGCCTGCTGCCGGCTGAAATCTTTTCCTGAGTTTATCAGTTGCTCCCGATTTTCGCCCTAAACCTCTGACAAGAATCCAGTAATACCAGCAATTTCAGGCTATGGACGTCAAAAATCTCGAAATCTGTAGTGGCAACCGAAATACTACTAAAGGCTGATAACACTGGACATGTTAGAAATAATATGGTATACTATACCTATGTTCATCAAGATTACCAAAGCCAAAACAAGTCAATATGTTCAGCTTGTCAGGTCCTACCGGGAAGACGGCCGCGTCAAGCACGAGGTGATCTTAAACCTGGGCAAGTTGGAGCAGATCGAGAACAACCCCAGCTTTCAGCGGCTGGCCAAGCGCTTGGCGGAGATCTCCAAAGTTCAGCAGTCGGCGGAGATCAAGGACTGCTCCGAGGCCGACATCGTCAACTGGGGCTACCTTATCTACCAGAGAATATGGAAGGAGTACAACCTGGACAAATTACTTGCGCACCTCACCAGAAATAGAAAGGTGCAGTTCAGTCTAAACGACGCCTCCTTTCTGATGGTAGTGCAGCACCTGTTGCAGCCGAGAAGCAAGCTGGCCACGTACACCCATCAGGGTCATTTCGTGAACTTGCCCAAGGTCACCTTGAACCAGTTGTACCGGTCGCTGGATCTTCTCTGTGAATACAAGGAACAACTGGAGGAGGCGCTGTTTCAGGCCAACCGCAACTTGTTCAACATGCAGATCGACATGGTCTTTTACGACGTTACCACCTTCTCCTTCGAGAGCGTGCGCGCCGATTCTCTGAGGGATTTCGGCTTCAGCAAGAACGGCAAGTTCAAAGAGGTCCAGGTGGTCATGGGTCTGATGGTCGACTGCGAGGGCAGGCCGATCGGCTATGAGCTGTTTCCGGGCAATACCTTTGACGGTAAAACCCTGGACCGCGCTTTGACAGCGCTCAAGGAACGCTTCGACATCCGCCGGGTGATCATCGTCGCCGACCGGGGCATCAACAGCAAGGTAAATCTGAAGAAGATCGTCGACCAGGGTTATAGCTACATCTTTGCCTCCCGCTTGAAGAAGATGAGCGAGGGCGTGCAAAAAGAGATCTTTTCCGGCGGCTACGAGGAGATAGAGTTCCCGGAAGGGTCCGGAGAGAAGATCCGCTACAAGGTTATCGATTACGTGAATAGGGTCAAGGACGAGAACGGGAAGATCTACAAGCTTCCCGAGCGCCTGATCATCACCTATTCGGATAAAAGAGCGAAGAAAGACAGAGAAGATCGCAACCGCCTGCTTGAAAAAGCAAGGTCTCTGCTTGAAGACAAGTCCAAGATCAGGGCCGGCAACAAGCGGGGTGGCAAAAAGTACCTCAAGGAAATCACGTCTGGTGAGGTTGACTGGGCCTTGGATGAGGAGGCGATCCTGCGTGACGAGAAGTTCGACGGCTATTACGGCATCCAGACCAACGAGAAAGATCTGAGGCCTCTGGAGGTGGTCTCCGCTTACCACACCCTCTGGAAGATCGAAGAATCGTTCCGGATCATGAAGTCGACCCTGGAGGTGCAGCCGATCTTTCACTGGACGGAAAAAAGGATCAAGGGCCATTTTGTGGCCTGTTTCCTGGCTTTCCTGCTTGAGCGCACCCTGGAACTCAAGCTGAAGAGGGCCGGAGAACATTCCTCGTGTGAGCAGATCCGGGAAGCATTGAACAGTATGAACTTTTCAAAGGTCGACATCGACGATAAGACTTACCTCATCAAGACTAGAGGAACTGAACTCAGTAAAAAGATTCTGCGATTGCTGCACATCAAACCACTGCCGAACGTCATGTCATCCGACGAGTTCGCTAAGGGGGTGTAGTGGCAAAATGCGCGTTTTTGAAAAAAGGAATCTAAGTTTCATGCGGGTTTGAACCATGTCAATTGATAAACTCAGGAATGTAAAATGCCCTCACAGGATCACGAAAAATTGACAATTTGCTAAATTGTCAAAAATTACATCCAGTTATCCTGATACTTTACTTGCGTCCGGTTAGCTCTCTAAACTCGTTTTCATCCAATATCTTCACGCCCAGAGTAAGGGCTTTTTCATATTTTGAGCCAGGGTTTTCACCTGCAACAACAAAGTCCGTATTCCTGCTCACGCTTGATGAAATTCTTCCCCCCAGACTTTCGATCAGTTCCTGCGCCTGCTGCCGGCTGAAATCTTTTAAAACACCGGTAAGCACGAAAACTTTCCCGTTCAGGGGCCCACCGCCTTCCCGTATTACCTTTTCAGTGAGAGTGTTGACACCTGCTTTAACCAGCTTATCAATAACCTTCCTGTTCTGCTCGTTGGAAAAAAATTCGACTATACTGGCAGCGATCTTTGGACCTATTTCTGGAATGTTTACCAGTTCTTCTTGAGTAGCGGACATCAACCCCGATAAAGATTGATAATGATTGGCCAGAATTTTTGCCGCCCGCTCCCCCACGTGGCGGATGCCGAGGGCGAAGATCAGCCTGGCCAGGGACCTGCCCTTGCTGGCTTCAATAGCCTCCAGCAGGTTCCGGGCTGATTTGGGCCCCAGGCGTTCCAGCGGCACAAGGTCTTCATAGCGGAGGGCGTACAGGTCGGCCGGATCGCCCACCAGGCCGGCCGAAACGAGCTGGGCAATTACCGCCGGCCCCAGCCCGGCAATATCCATGGCATCGCGGGAGGCAAAATGGATCAGGCCCTCCTGCAGCCTTGCCGGACAGGCCATGTTGGTGCAGCGGACGGCCGCCTCGCCTTCGGCCCGCACCACCCCCGCCCCGCAGGACGGGCAGCGGCCAGGCATGGCCCAGGCCTTCTCGGCGCCGGTCCTTTCTTCTTTTAAAACGGCCACAACCTCTGGGATTATATCTCCCGCCTTCTGCACCAGAACCTTATCCCCGATACGGATGTCTTTCTCCCTGATGATGTCCTCGTTGTGCAAGGTAGCCCTGCTCACGGTAGTCCCGGCAAGGCGCACCGGTTCAAGCTCGGCAGTTGGCGTCAGCACGCCGGTGCGCCCCACCCTTACGAAGATGTCCTTTACCTTCGTCACGGCCTGCTCCGGCGGGAACTTGTAGGCAACGGCCCACCGCGGGCTCTTCATGGTAGCGCCCAGTCTCTCCTGCTGGGCGAGGGAATTAACCTTTATTACCAGCCCGTCCACGGCATAGGGAAGCTCAAACCGGCGGGCCTGCCAGCCAAGGCAGTACTCTACCAGCTCGTCCAGGCGGTCGAAAAGCCTGTACTCCGGATTGACCTTAAAACCCAGTTCCTTCAGCAATTCCAGCACTTCGGCATGCTCCTGCGGGGCGGTTCTTTCCCCGTCAGGAAAAACGGCCCGCCCCCATTCCCCGTATCCGGTTCCGTACACGAAAAGGTCGAGCTGGCGCGAGGCGGTAATTTTAGGGTCGAGCTGGCGCAGGGAGCCCGCGGCAGCATTGCGCGGATTGGCGAAAAGGGTCTCCCCCGCCTCTTCCCTGCCTTCATTCAGCCGGGAAAAAGCCTCCTTGGGCATAAAGGCCTCCCCTCTTACTTCCAGGGCGGGCACGGGCCGGCGCAGGCGCAAGGGGACGCTCCTTACCGTTTTCAGGTTTTCCGTAATGTCCTCGCCCGTATCGCCGTCGCCCCTGGTGGCCCCCCTGACCAGGATGCCGTTTTCGTAGTACAGGGACACGGCCAGTCCGTCGATTTTCAGTTCGACCACATAACGGACCTGCTCGCCGGGCAGGGCCTGCCGCACGCGCCGGTCAAAGTCCCTCAGTTCTCTTTCATCAAAGGCGTTGGCCAGGCTGAGCATGGGCGAAAGGTGCCGCACTGCGGCAAATCCTTCCCTGGGCCGGCCGCCCACCCGCTGCGTGGGCGAATAAGGGGTTACCAGGGCGGGAAACTGCTTTTCCAGCCTTTCCAGTTCCCTCATCAGCCTGTCGTACTGGGCGTCCGTTATGGCCGGCCGGTCCAGCACGTAATATAAATAGTTGTGGTGCTCTATCTCCCTGCGCAGCTCTTCGGCCCGCTCCCGGGCCCGTTCCAAATCCTGGGTCAAGTTTGCGACACCCCCCGGTTCCTGTTCTTGTATTCTCCATACCCTATATTTTCTACGCCAGCAGCGAAGCCGCGAATTTTACCAGGTAAGCCGACGGCACAAAAATAAGCTGGGCCAGGACGGTACCCAACAGCCTGGTCACGGTCAGGTAAAGGGCCATCTGCTTGACGTCATCTTCGCTCCGCTCACCCCGCAGGGCCTGGTCGGTAATTGCCGCCGCCGTGGGCTCCACCACCGTCGCCGCCAGGATGGTGGCAATGCCGTTCACCACGGAGGTAAGCGTGGAGGCGGTGGTGCGAAAGCTCGGGAAAAGGGCGCCGGCGTATATGGCGGACAGAACCCCGGTGGTGTAAATACCGGTCACCACAAGGTTTAAGATTAAAAACAGCTTGGGAATGTTAGCCTTCCGGGCGGCCGCCAGCTTAAGAGAATTCTTGCGCGGCAGGTAAACCTGCCCGGACAGCTTTAAAAACTTGCGCGGCGAAAAAAAAATCAATCCGACCAAGCGGGGAACCGAGCCGGTTTCTTCAAAAAGAAAGATGGCGCGGGCAAAAATATGGACGAAAGACGGAATCAGGGCCGCACCCAAAAGCGTTCCCAGCGTGGCCGCGGCAATGACTATCCTGGTGTTGTACTCAAGGGAGGCCAGCAGCTTCTGGTAGGCCGGGTGGTAAATGAGCTGGTCGGCCGGTATCCTCACCCCCGGCAGCGTCTGCCCGGCCTCAACCACCCTTTCCATAATGGAAGCAAGCAAAAAACCCTGGATGCTGTTGGCAGTGCTGGCCAGAAGAAAGATCACGTTAAAAAGGGAAAAGGCGGTTGCCAGCCGGCGCGTGCGCACTCCAGAAATGCGCACGGCATAGACCAGGGTATTGACCAGGTGGATTACCGCCGTCAGGGCGGCTACAATTAGAAGGCGTTCCATAAGATCTCCGGCAAAAATGTTATTTATATATTATATCAAAAACAATAATCAATTAGTCTTTTCCAGGGGCGCGTACTTTGCCAGAAGCACCTTGATGCCCTGGTCCGGAAAGGCTACCTTGAACTCGGTGTCTTCGCCCTCGCCCTGCACCCCGACAATTACTCCGACGCCCCATTTGCGGTGCCTGACCTTGTCGCCCAGAATAAACCGCCCTACCTTCGCAGCAGCCTGGCGTTTCTCCTGCATCCCGTCCAGCATGTCGTCGCTGCTGACCAGATGGGGCGGAATTTCCTCCAAAAAGCGGGAGGGCATGTTGCAGCGCTGGGCCCCGTACAGGTTCCTGCTCCAGCAGTGGGTGAGGTAAAGCCTCTCCCTGGCCCTGGTCACCCCTACATAGCAGAGCCTGCGCTCCTCCTCCAGTTCACCGGGCTCCGGCAGGGACCGGGAGTGGGGGAAAACGCCCTCCTCCATGCCTGTCAGGAACACCACCGGGAATTCCAGCCCTTTGGCGCTGTGCAGTGTCATCAGGGCCACCTGGTCAGCGCCCTCGTCGTAATAGTCCAGGTCGGTAACCAGGGCAACGTTTTCCAAAAAGCTCCTCAAGCCTTTTTCTTCCGCCTGGCGGTCAAACTCGCCCGTCACGGAAAGAAATTCGTCCAGGTTCTCCAGCCTGGTCCGCGCCTCCACCGTGTTTTCGGCCAGCAATTCCTGCCGGTAGCCGGTCTTTTCCATTACTTCCCGGGCCAGTTCGGTAACGCTTGAATACGAAGACCGCTCTGCCAGGTCCCTGAGCAGCGCCCCCAGGGCGGCGCTTCTGGCCTTCGCCGCGGCCGTCAGGCCGGCAATTTCCGCCGCCCTTTCCAGCGCCTCAACCAGGCTGATCCCGCCCTCCCGGGCAAAGACGGCAATTTTCTGCAGGGAGGCTTCCCCGATGCCCCGCCTGGGCACGTTGATGATCCGCGCCAGGCTCAGGCCGTCGTTCGGGTTCAGAACGAGCCTCAAGTAGGCCAGCATATCCTTGATCTCCTTGCGCTCGTAAAATTTCAGCCCGCCGATGATGGCATAAGGGATGCCCGCCCTGACGAAAACCTCTTCAATCACCCTGGACTGGGCATGCGTCCGGTAAAGGACGGCAAAATCCCGGTAAGGCCTTTTTTCAAGCTCTTTTAAGCGCAAAATCCGGCCGGCCACAAAGTCGGCCTCGGCGTGCTCGTCCGCCGCATAGTGGACGATAACAGGAAAGCCCCGGCCCGCTGCGGTCCACAGGCGCTTTTCCCTGCGGCCGGCGTTGTTCCGGATGATGTGGTTGGCGGCCTCCAGGATAAAGCCGGTGGAGCGGTAGTTCTGCTCAAGCCTGACCACCTTTGCTTCGGGATAGTCCCTTTCAAAGCTGAGAATGTTCCTTATGTCGGCGCCGCGCCAACCGTATATCCCCTGGTCGGGGTCACCCACCACGCACAGGTTGCGGTGCGCGGCGGCAAGCAGGTTTACCAGAACGTACTGGGCATGGTTGGTGTCCTGGTACTCGTCCACCAGGATATGGCGGAACCGGTTCTGGTAGTAGGCAAGAACCTGGGGATACTCCCGGAAAAGCCGGACGGTCAGAAAGATCAGGTCGTCAAAGTCAACGGCATTGTTTTTTACCAGCCTGTCCTGGTACAGGGAATAAACCTCGGAAACCGCCTGGCTGAACTGGTCGTAAGCGTGCCGCTCGTATTCTCCGGGCCCCATCAGCATGTTCTTGGCCTGGGATATGGCGGCCGCCACGGCCCGGGGAGGGTGCTTTTTATCGTCCAGCTTCAGCTCTTTAATGCAGTCCTTCAGCACGGTAAGCTGGTCGTCGGCATCGTAAATGACAAAGTTGCGGTCCCGCCCGTAAAAACTTTCCTGCCTCCGCAAAATCCGGAGGCAGGCGGCGTGAAAGGTGCAGATCCACAGGTCGCGGGCCGTTTCCGGAACCAGCGCCCCAACCCGTTCCCGCATCTCTCCCGCCGCCTTGTTGGTAAAGGTAATGGCCAGAATCTGGTGGGGAAGCACCTTAAATTCCTTTAACAGATAGGCTACCCGGCAGGTCAGCACCCGGGTCTTTCCGCTGCCGGCCCCGGCCAGGACCAGAAGCGGGCCTTCCCCGTGGGTTACGGCCGCAACCTGGTCGGGGTTCAACTGGGAAAGCAGATCCAAATGAATTCACCTTCGGCTTCTTTTAGTTAAACTGCTTTAATAATAATCAATTCTGAGGAAAAAACGCAAATCCTTCCTGCCTGAAAAATACCGGGAAGGGCGGTGTTAAACGGCTTGACATGAAAGGGAACATAGGGACCTGGAAGAGGAACAAAATTGCCCGGAATATCCAGGAAAAGCTGCTGCCATTATAATAAAACTCCTGAAAAATTCCGGGCGCCTTTTTCTAGCTCTTCTTTTGCCGGCGGGCGGCCAGTTCGGCCAGGACGTCTTCCGGTGCCAGCCCGTGCCAGGCCAGGAGCACCAGCAGGTGGTAAACCAGGTCGGCCATCTCGCCCACCAGAGCGGCGCCGCCCCCGTTCTTGGCGGCAATTAGCACCTCGGCAGCCTCTTCGCCGATTTTTTTTAAGATTTTGTCCTCGCCCTGTTCAAACAGATAAGCCGTATAGGAACCGTCCGGCTGTTTTTGCCGCCTGTCCAGGATAACTTCATACAAGTCCCGGATAATGTCTTTTTCACCCAATTAAATGCACCTGCGTTATTTGTAGATATTCAATGAAGTAGCTATTTAGTCGCGGCGTTGTCCCCGCTCACTCGAGTGCTCCGCGCCGACAGCGCTACGGCTTGCTTCGGACCAGACTACGCGGCGCTGCAAATGCGGCGCATAGCCTTGATACTTTTCGATAACTTTTATCTTTTCCCGTAAACCTGCTCCGGGTCGAACTGCTTTTCGCCCACCACCGTCACGCTTCCGTCCCGCTCCAGCCTGTAGTGGAAGCAGGAGTAATAGCCTTCGTGGCAGGCGGCGCCGTGCTGCTCCACTTTTACCAGCAGCGTGTCCCGGTCGCAGTCGTACAGAACCTCTTTAACCCGCTGAACGTTGCCGCTGGTTTCCCCCTTATGCCAGAAGGCCTTCCTGCTCCGGCTCCAGAACCAGGTTTCCCCCGTGGCCAGGGTCTTTTCCAGGGCTTCCCGGTTCATATAGGCCATCATCAGCACCGCACCGGTGCCGGCATCCTGAACGATGGCCGGAACCAGCCCGGCCTCATTGTATTTCAAACTGTCCAAATCAAAAGGCATAATTTACCTCCGCCCAAGCATTTATATTCTTACCGGCACTCCCCTGGAGCGCAGGTATTCTTTTGCCTCCCTGATGGAATACTCGCCGAAGTGAAAAATTGAAGCGGCCAGGACGGCGTCCGCCTCACCCTCGGTCAGCCCCTCGTAAAGGTGTTCAAGGCTGCCCGCCCCGCCGGAGGCTATGACGGGAATATTTACGGCCCTGGCCACGGCCCTGGTCAGGGCCAGATCGTAGCCGTCCTTCGTCCCGTCCCTGTCCATGCTGGTCAGGAGGATTTCGCCGGCTCCCAGGAATTCGGCCTTTTTAGCCCACTCAACGGCGTCAATCCCGGTAGGAGTGCGGCCGCCGTGAATGTAAACCTCCCAGCTCTCCGGCCCGCGCTGCCTGGCGTCAATGGCCACGACGATGCACTGGCTGCCGAACCTGTTTGCAGCCTCTGTCACAAGCTGAGGGTCCTTCACCGCGGCGGTGTTTATCGAAACCTTGTCGGCACCGGCCGACAGAATGAACCTGATGTCCTCCAGGGTGCTTATGCCGCCCCCGACGGTAAAGGGGATGAACACTTCGCCCGCCGTGCGGTACACCATTTCCACGGTGGTCTTGCGCCCCTCGGCGGAAGCGGTGATGTCCAGAAATACCAGTTCGTCCGCCCCCTCGCGGTCGTAAAAGGCAGCCAGCTCGACCGGGTCACCGGCATCTCTAAGGTTTATGAAGTTTGTACCCTTGACCACCCTGCCTTCCGTTACGTCCAGGCAGGGGATGATTCTTTTTTGCAGCATGCTCCTTCCTCCGCTTCCTCACCGCTGGCTATGGCCAGGGCTTCGCTCATTTTCACAGTACCGGCATAAAGGGCTTTGCCCATAATTACCGCCTCGACGCCCAGAGGCTCCAGCTTTTTCAGCGCCCTCAGGTCTTCCGCGTTGGAAACGCCGCCCGAAGCAATCACCTTCAGGCCGGTGGCGGCGGCAAATTCCCGGATGGCCTCAAGGTTCGGCCCCCGCAGGGTGCCATCCCTCCTGATATCGGTGAAGACGGCCCTTTTTATGCCCAGCCTCTTCATCTCCAGGGCCAGCTCAACTGTGCCCTTGTCGACGGTCACCCCCCAGCCTTCTATGGCCACCCGCCCGTTGCGCCCGTCTATGCCCACAAGCACGGCTTCGCCGTAACGGGCGCACGCCTCTGCCACAAGCTGCGGCTTCAATATGGCCGCCGTGCCCAGGATCACCCGCGCCGCGCCCAGTTCCAGCAGGCGCTCCACCGCCTCCATGCTTCTGATGCCCCCGCCGACCTGCACGGGTATGCTTACCGCGGAAAGAATTTCCCCGATCACGTCAAGGTTTTTGGGCGCTCCCGAAAAGGCCCCGTCCAGGTCCACCACGTGCAGCATCCGGGCCCCCTGGGACTGCCACATGCCGGCCACGGCCACCGGGTCCCCGGAATAAACCGTTTCCCGGTCCAGCCGCCCTTCCACCAGGCGCACGCAATTTCCTTCCCGCAGATCAATGGCCGGGATAATCAGCATTTTTCTGCAATCCTCCCGAAGTTTTCCAGTATCTTCAGCCCCAGGGCGCTGCTTTTTTCCGGGTGAAACTGTATTCCATAAACGTTGTCCCTGCCAACCACCGCGGCAAAGCTCATCCCGTATTCGGCCGTAGCCAGAACCATCCTTTCATCCGCCGGAACCGCCGCGTAGGAATGAACAAAGTAGAAGGAGGAGCGGTCCGGTATTCCCTCCAGGAGCGGGTCGGCTTTTTTAATCTCGATCCGGTTCCAGCCCATGTGCGGCACTTTCAGCCCGCCCGGCAGGCGGCGCACAAGGCCGGGCAAGACTCCCAGGCCCCCGGTGTAGCCCCATTCTTCGCTGGCATCGAAAAGAAGCTGATGCCCCAGGCAAATGCCCAGGAGCGGTTTTCCGGCTTCAATTGCCCGGTAGACGGCCTTGTTCATGGCCGAATAATGCAGGCTGGCCATCGCATCGGCAAAGGCCCCCACCCCCGGCAGCACCACGCCGCCGGCCTGATCCACCTGGTACGGATCCCTCACCACAACGGCCCGGACTCCCGCCTTTTCAAACCCCTTTTGAACGCTTCTGAGATTCCCCATCCCGTAGTCTATAATAGCAATCATTTTTTTATCTACCCGCCATTTTTATAAAGTGTCCTTGGTGGAAGGTATTCCCGTACCGCCGCTCATCCCGGCGGCTTCCTTCAAAGAGCAGGCAACCGCCTTGAAGATCGACTCGATGATGTGGTGGGTGTTGCTTCCGGCCAGAAGCCGGATATGCAGGTTAAACTCCCCGTTGACGGCCAGCGCCCTGAAAAACTCCTCGACCAGCTCGGTGTCGAAATCGCCGACCCTGGGCGACGGCATGGCCGCGTCGAAAACCAGAAGCCCCCGGCCGCTCAGGTCCACGGCGGCCATGGTGAGGGCGTCATCCATCGGCACGATGGCATGACCGAAACGGTTTATGCCGTTTTTGTCGCCCAGGGCTTTTTTAATTGCCTGCCCCAGGCAAACCCCCGCGTCCTCAACGGTATGGTGCCCGTCCACGGCCAGGTCTCCCTGGGCGGTCAGCTCCAGGTCGAAAAGGGAGTGCTTGGAGAAGGTCTGGAGCATGTGGTCGAAAAACGGCATTCCGGTATGCACCCAGTACACCCCGGTCCCGTCCAGGTTTAACGTCACGTTAACCTCGGTTTCTCTGGTCTTGCGCGTAACAAGACCGGTACGTTCAGACATTAAGCTCACTCCTTCAAAAATAATAATTACAGCAAGGTAAATACGGTGCAGTTTTATCTGCCGGTTCCGGCGCAAACTACGCCGGCCGGCCTAAAACTTCGCCCAGCTTTTCAATAAACAGTCTGTTTTCCTCAGCCGTGCCCACGGCCACCCGCAGGCAGCGGGAAAGGCCGGGGCCATCCACGTTCCGGACCAGCACGCCCCTTTCCAGGAGGCCGCCGTACACTTCCCCGGCCGGCATAGGGGTCCGGAACAGGATGAAGTTGGCCTGGCTTGGAAAGGCCTCCACCCCGGGCAGGGCGGAAAGCTCTGTAAAAAGCCTTTCTCTTTCCTCTAAAATTTTTTTTATTCTTTCCTTAAAAGGAGGCAGGTTTTCCATAACCACCCTGGCTGCAGCCTGGGAAAAGGCGTTCAGGTTGTAAGGCTGCTTTACTTTTAAAAGCTCATTTATTACAGGCCGGCCGGCCAGCAGGTAACCCACCCTCAGCCCGGCCAGGGCAAAGGCCTTGGAAAAAGTGCGCAAAATGACGAGGTTGGGGTAGCGGTTCAACAGGGGGATGCAGGAGCGCCCGCCAAACTCGGCGTAAGCCTCGTCGACCACCACGATTGCCCCGGTGCTTTTCAGAATTTCTTCTATTTCTTCCGGCGGCGTGGCGTTGCCGGTAGGATTATTCGGGGTGCAGATAACGGCAATTTTTACCCCCGGCTCCCCGGCCGCCCGCTTCATGGCCTCGACATCTACCCTAAACCCGTCCAGGCGGGGCACCTCCACCTTTTCGCAGGAGGCTATCCGCCCGTGAATGCCGTACATTGAAAAAGTGGGCGTGGCAATGGCAAACTTCGCCCCCGTGCCGAAGGTCAGCATGATGTTTAAAATCAGTTCGTCGGCACCGTTGCCCACCATTATGTTTTCTGGATCAACGCCGGTGTAGCCGGCCAGACTCTCCCTGAGCCTTCCCGCCGCCGCGTCGGGATAGCGGCTGAATTCCCGCGACCCCACTTCAGAAAGAATTGCCGTCAGTACTTCGGGGGGGAATCCGTAGGGGTTTTCGTTGGCGTCGAGCTTGACCACCTCCGGGTAATAGGGCGCCTCGTAAGGAGTCAGGGCTTTTAAATCTGCGCGCGCCAGGGCGGCAGCGTCGAACTCAGTATACATTTCTATGAGCGCTCTCCTTTCCCTTTTTCCCTGCCGTACTTTTTCAGCCTTGCCTGCACGGCGCCGGCGTGGGCGAAAAGGCCCTCCACCCCGGCCAGCCTCATTACCGCCCCGCCCACCTGCTCCAGAGCCTCACCGGTGTAGGCAATCAGGCTGATTTTCTTCATGAATTCCTCCACCCCCAGGGGGGAGAAAAATCTCGCCGTGCCGCCGGTCGGCAGGATGTGGTTAGGCCCGGCCAGGTAGTCACCCACCGGCTCCGGCGAGTGGGCGCCAAGGAACACCGCCCCCGCATTCTCCACCCGGGAAAGCCAGCGGAAGGGTTCGGCCACCATCAGCTCCAGGTGTTCCGGGGCAAAGCGGTTGGCCAGGTCAAAGGCCTCCTCCAGATTGTTGGTTATGATGATGGCGCCATAGTTTTCCAGGGAGCTGGCGATTATTTCCTTCCGGGGCAGCAGGAAGGCCTGCCCTGCCACCTCCGTTTGAACCTTCTGGGCAAGTTCCGGGCAGGGAGTAAGCACAACCGGGGAGGCCATTTCGTCATGCTCCGCCTGGGCCAGCAGGTCGGCCGCCACAAAAGCGGGGTCGGCGGTATTATCGGCAATGATCAGGACCTCGCTGGGTCCGGCAAGCATGTCGATATCCACCAGGCCGAACACCTGCTGCTTGGCCAGGGTAACGTAGCTGCTGCCCGGCCCGGTAATCTTGTCCACCCTGGGAACGGCGGCCGTTCCGTAGGCCAGGGCGGCAATGGCCTGCGCCCCGCCCATCCTGTAAATCTCATCTACTCCTGCTTCCGCCGCCGCCACCAGAGTGTAAGGGCTTACGGTGCCGTCAGAAGCCGGGGGAGTGGCCATAACTATTTCCTTTACGCCCGCCACCTTGGCCGGAACGGCGTTCATCAGCACCGAGGAAGGGTAAGAGGCCTTTCCGCCCGGGACGTAAATGCCCACGCGGCGCAGCGGCCGGATTAACTGGCCGAGAATGGCCCCCCCTTCCCCCGCCGTAATCCAGGAATGGCCAAGCTGTTTCTGGTGAAACGCGGTGATATTTTTAAGGGCCAGGCGCAAGGCCTGCAAGAATTCGTCATCCACCAGCCCGTAGGCCCGCTCGATTTCGCCGGCGGACACCTTCAACTGGTGCGGCAAAAGGCACGGGCCGCCAAAGCGGGCGGTGTACTCGCAAACCGCCTCGTCGCCTCTGTCCCGCACCGCCGCAAGCACTTCCGCCACCGCCGCAGCGGCCTCCGCCAGGCCGGGGCCGTTCCTGTGCATTAACCTTTCCACGGCGGGGTCGCCGGACTGAAGAATCTTGATTAACGGAGCCATCTCCCAATCCCTCCGGTTATCTCTATTCGGCTTTTGCAGAAGATGCCAGGCGCTCGAGCACCAGCTTATAGCCGTCCGCGCCGTAATTCAGGGCTCTTTTAACCCGGCTGATGGTGGCCGTGCTGGCGCCGGTCCGGCTGGCTATCTCCCCGTAGGTCCTGTTTGCCTGGAGCATCTTGGCCACCTCCAGCCGCTGGGCCAGGGATTTCAGCTCCGCCACCGTGCAGATGTCCTCAAAGAACCGGTAGCACTCGTCAATGTTCCGCAGAACCAGCACCGCCTCAAACAGCCTGTCCAGAAGCTCGTCCTTCAGCTTTCCAGAATACACAGGCACACCCCCTGGCTTTAGTTATCTAACTTTTTAACATTTTAACACATTAAAGCCATTTAATCAAGAAAAAAATGACAATGTGCCACTCCCCATTATTTCGCCTATGGTGAGTGGCACTTCACGGCGGTCCAATTACCCGCTTAAATGTTTTAGCGCCTTTTTGCCTATGTCCCGGCGGTAGTGCATCCCTTCAAAGCTAATCTTCCCCGCTGCCGCATAGGCCGCTTCGATGGCAGCAGGTATATCGGGCCCAAGGGCCGTCACGCCCAGCACCCGCCCCCCGGCCGTAACGGTTTCACCGTCCTTTTGGGCGGTGCCGGCATGAAAAACAACCACACCTTCCGGTATCTGATCGAGGCCGCGGATAACCTTGCCCTTCTCGTAAGAGCCGGGATAACCGCCGGAAGCCAGGACGACGCAGACCGAGGCCTGTTTCTTCCACCTGATCTCCACGCGGTCCAGCCGGTTCTCCAAAACAGCTTCCATAATTTCCACCAGGTCGGTATCCAGCAGGGTCAGCACCGGCTGAGCCTCCGGATCGCCGAAACGGGCGTTGAACTCCAGCACCTTCGGCCCTTTTGGGGTAACCATCAAACCGGCGTAAATGACGCCGCGGTAAGTGCGCCCCTCGGCATCCAGGGCGCGGACTATGGGAACCAGGATCTCCTCCACGGTCCGCCGGTGCACCTCCGGGCTGTAAACCGGAGCCGGGGCGTAGGCCCCCATCCCGCCGGTATTGGGGCCCTGATCACCGTCGAAGACCCGCTTGTGATCCTGGGACGAGACCATGGGAACCACGTTGTACCCGTCGGTAAAGGCCAGTATGCTGACCTCCTCGCCCGTCAAACACTCCTCCACCACCACCCGGTCGCCGGCGCTGCCGAAGATCCTGTCCACCATGATCGAGCACACCGCATCAAGGGCGGCCTGCTCATCCATTGCCACAATCACGCCCTTGCCGGCAGCAAGGCCGTCCGCCTTGACCACGCAGGGCGCGCCTTTCTGTTTTATGTAGGCGGCAGCCCGGTCCGGCCGGTCAAACACGGCGTAGTCCGCCGTGGGAATGCCGTATTTGGCCATGATCTCCTTGGCCAGCACCTTGCTCCCCTCAATTTCGGCCGCCGCCCGGGAAGGCCCGAAGATCCTCAGCCCGGCCTCCTGGAACAAATCGGCTATCCCCGCGTTTAGCGGCGCCTCGGGCCCGACCACGGTCAGGTCGATGCCCTTCTCCCTCGCAAAGTCCCTCAAGCCGGTTATGTCTTCGGCGCCGATATTGACGCAGGTTGCTTCCCGGGCAATACCGGCGTTGCCGGGGGCGCAGTAAACTTCCCTTACGCGGGGGCTCTGCCTTATCTTCCAGACCAGCGCATGCTCACGCCCGCCTCCGCCCACCACCAGCACTTTCATACGCTTCCCTCCAAGCAGTATTCATTGGAAGCAGCTTTTAAGCCGCCGTTCTTTTCCGGGCTTGCCGGAACACCGGCCCCCACCGGTTAGTGCTTGAAATGCCTCATGCCCGTAAACACCATGGCCAGGCCGTGCTCATCGGCAGCCTTTATCGACTCCTCGTCCCGCACCGAGCCGCCGGGCTGGATTATTGCGGTTATGCCGCCCCTGGCCGCCTCCAGAACGGTATCGTTAAACGGGAAAAAGGCATCGGAGCCCATAACCGCCCCGCGGGCCTTCTCCCCGGCCTGCTGGAGGGCGATCCGGGCGGAGCCCACCCTGTTCATCTGTCCGGCACCCACGCCGAGAAGCTGGCGCCCCCTGGTTATCACGATGGCGTTGGACTTGACGTGCTTGACCACGGTCATGGCAAAAATGAGCTCTTCCATTTCTTCTGCGGTGGGCTGCCTTCTGGTCACCACTTTCAGCTCAGACCGGTTGAGCACCTCCCGGTCGGCCTCCTGCACCAGCAGGCCGCCGTTTACCTTCCTGAGCTCCAGGCGGTCGCTGGTCTGGCCGGTTATCGGCCCGGTTTCAAGCAGCCTCAGCGAGGCCTTTGCCTTCAGTATCTTCAGGGCATCCTCCGCAAAGCCGGGAGCTATGACCGCCTCCAGGAAAATTTTTGCCATCTCCGCCGCCGTCCCGGCATCCACCACCCTGTTCAAGGCCACGATTCCGCCAAAGGCAGAGACGGGGTCGCCCTCGTAGGCCTTCCTGTAGGCATCCGCCAGGTTGGACGAGCAGGCGCAGCCGCACGGGTTGTTGTGTTTGATGATGACCGCGGCTGGTTCGGCAAACTCCCGTACAAGCTCGAAGGCCGAATTAAGATCCAGGATGTTGTTGTAGGAAAGCTCCTTCCCCCACAACTGAACGGCATTGCCCACGCAGGGGCCGGCCACCGCCGGATCGCGGTAAAAGGCCGCCTTCTGGTGGGGGTTTTCACCGTAGCGGAGCTCCTGCGCCCGCCTGACCGAAATGTTCAAAGTGGGCGGAAAGAGCTCTTTGCCGCCGTGCAGCCCTTCCAGGTACGAAGCGATGGCGGCGTCGTAAGAGGCGGTGTGGGCAAAGGCCTCCAGGGCTAGCGACAACCTCAGCTCGCCGCTCACCTCGCCCTGGCGGAGAGCTTCCAGAACCTCGTCATAGCGCTCCGGGTTAACAACGACCAGCACATTCTGAAAGTTCTTGGCTGCGGAGCGAACCATGGCGGGGCCGCCTATGTCGATGTTTTCGACAGCTTCTGCCAGGGTAACGCCCGGCCTGGCCACGGTTTCCCGGAAAGGATACAGGTTTACCGCTACCAGGTCGATGGGCTTGATGTTGTGCTCCTCAAGCTGGCCCAGGTGCTCCCGGTTGCGCAGGGCCAGAATGCCGCCGTGCACGCCGGGGTGCAGCGTTTTCACCCTGCCGTCCAGGATTTCGGGAAAACCGGTCACATCGGAAATATACGTTACCGGCACCCCGGCCTCCCGCAGGGTTTTAGCCGTACCGCCCGTGGAAATGACCTCGACTCCCAGCTCTACCAGGCCGCGGGCAAATTCGACCACCCCGGCCTTGTTCGACACGCTGATCAGGGCGCGCCTGACCTCCATTCTTCATCCCTCCAGTGAAGGAAGCGGCCCTCCGTAAATTCTTTAAGAAGAGGGCTGCTCTTCTTTAATTGATACTTTTCTGCCGTTGATCTGCAGCCGCCCGGAGGCAAAAAGCTGAATGGCCTGAGGGTAAATCCTGTGCTCCTGTTCAAGAATGCGGGCCGCCAGGGTATCCACATCATCGCCCTCCAGCACCGGAACGGCCGCCTGAATGATAATGGGGCCTGTGTCGATCCCCTCGTCGACAAAGTGAACCGTGCAGCCGCTGATCTTCACCCCGTACTCCCAGGCCTGCCGCTGGCCGTGCAAACCGGGAAAGGACGGCAGCAGGGCGGGATGAATGTTCATGATCCTGTTCGGAAAGGCTTCGAGCATCACCCTGCCTACAATCCTCATGTACCCCGCCAGGCAGACCAGGCCGACCTCGTACCGGTTCAAAATGTCCACCAGCACTTTCTCGTAGTCTTCCTTCGAGTTAAATTTCCCGGGATCGACGAACTCGGCCGGGATGCCGGCCTTTCGCGCCCTTTCCAGGGCGAAAGCATCCTCCTTGTCGCTGATCACCACAGCAACCTCCGCGTCAATCCTGCCTGCTGCGGCAGCGTCCATGATGGCCTGAAGGTTGGAACCCCGCCCGGAAGCCATGACGCCCAGGCGCAATTTTTTCACCCTATTTTCCTCCTTTGCCTCGCATGTAATTTACCCCGCTCTCGCCCTCAGCCACTTCACCGATAAGATAGCTCTTTTCGCCCGCAGCCGCCAGGTAAGCCATTACAGCTTCCGCCTGCCCGGCCGGAACGACCATTGCCAGGCCTATGCCCATGTTGAAGGTGCGCAGCATCTCGGCCTCCGAAACCCCGCCGGCCTCTCCGATCAGTTCAAACACCGGGGGCACCGGCCACTTTCCCAGGAAGATGTTAACCGCCGTACCGGGCGGGAGGATGCGGGGAATGTTTTCGGTCAGGCCGCCCCCGGTGATGTGGGCCAGCCCCTTTACGGTAAAGTGGTTCAAAAGCGGCAGGACGGCCTTTACGTAAATCCTGGTGGGCTCCAGCAGTTCTTCCCCTATGGTGCGCCCCAGCCGCTCAACATATGTATCCACCCCGTAACCGGCCATTTCCAGCAGCACCTTGCGGGCAAGGGAATAGCCGTTGCTGTGCAGGCCGGACGAGGGAAGGCCGATCACCCTGTCGCCCGGAACGATGCTGCGGCCGTCAATAATCCGGCCGCGCTCCACCACTCCCACGGCAAACCCGGCCAGGTCGTACTCCTCCGGGCCGTAGAAGCCCGGCATCTCCGCCGTTTCGCCGCCGATCAGGGCGCAGCCGGCCCGGCGGCAGCCTTCCGCCACACCGCTTACAATTGCCGCCACCTTCTCCGGAACCATCCGGCCTACCGCCAGGTAGTCCAGGAAGAACAGCGGCTCGGCCCCGTGCACGAGAATATCGTTTACGCACATGGCCACGGCGTCGATGCCAACGGTGTCATGCCGGTCCATCAGCATGGCCACCCGCAGCTTGGTGCCCACCCCATCGGCGCCGGACACCAGCACCGGCTCTTTATACCTGGCCGGATCAAGCGCAAACAGCCCGCCAAAGCCCCCTATATCGGCCAGGACCTCCGGCCGGAAGGTGCTCCGCACGGCGTCCCGGATCAGGCGCACCGCCTGGTTTCCGGCTTCAATGTCCACCCCTGCGTCAGCATAGGTAAGTCCTTTATTCCGCCCGGGCATAAAACTCCTCCTCACTCCAGCACATACTTGCCGGCTTCATACGGTTTGGGAATGGCCACCGGGTAGTCGCCGCTGAAGCAGGCGGTGCAGAAATTGTCCCGGCTTTCCCCGAAAACACCCAGCAGGCCTTCCAGGCTAAGGTAATGCAGCCCGTCGGCGCCGATGAAGTCCTTGATTTCGGCCAGGCTTTTGTGGGCGGCAATCAGTTCTTCCTCGTTCGACGTGTCTATGCCGTAGTAGCAGGATTTCTTTACCGGAGGGGAGCTCAAGCAGAAGTGGACCTCCCTGGCCCCGAATTCCCGCAGCATGTTTACTATCTTGCCGCTGGTGGTGCCCCGCACGATGGAGTCGTCCACCACCACCACCCTTTTGCCGTTCAGCACGTCGCGGACGGGATTGAGCTTGAGCCTCACCCCCAGGTCCCGGATGCTCTGGGTGGGCTGAATAAAGGTGCGGCCGATGTAGCGGTTTTTCATCAGGCCTTCCTCAAAGGGTATGCCCGACTGCTCCGCAAACCCTCTGGCGGCGGTGGTGCCGGAGTCTGGCACCGGTATCACCAGGTCGGCCTCAACCGGGTACTCCCTGGCGAGCTGGCGCCCCATCTCGCGGCGCACCTTGCTTACGCTGAAGCCGTCCATCCGGCTGTCGGGCCGGGCAAAGTAGATGTACTCAAAAATGCAGTGGGCCCTTCTGCCGGCCTGCACCGGCTTTCTGGAATTCACGCCGTTCTCGTCGATGATTATGATCTCGCCCGGCTCCACATCCCGCACCAGTTCCGCCCCCACCGTATCCAGGGCGCAGGACTCCGAGGCCAGGATGTGCGCGTCCCCCTTGCGGCCCAGGCAGAGCGGCCTGATCCCGAACGGGTCGCGGACCCCGATCAGGCTTTTTTCAGTGAGGAGCAGAATTGCATAACCTCCTTTGATGTCAACCATGCATTTGTGGATTGCATCGGCAAGGCCGTTCTGGCTGTACCTGGCAATGAGGTTTACGATCACCTCGCTGTCGGTGGACGACTGAAAGACCGCCCCTGTTGAGGCCAGGTGAGAGCGCAGTTCGGTAATGTTGGCGATATTTCCGTTGTGAGCCAGGCCGATCATCCCCCTGGCATAGCGGAACACCAGCGGCTGGGCATTAACGGGATGGCTCGAGCCCGTGGTAGAGTAGCGCACGTGCCCCACGGCCAGGTGGCCCTGGAAGCTGCTTAGCTTTTCATGGTTAAATACATCGGACACCAGCCCCATATCTTTTATGAGCTGGATCCTCTCCCCGTCGCCCACGGCAATGCCGGCGCTCTCCTGCCCCCTGTGCTGCAGGGCGTACAGGCCGTAGTAGGTAATCCTGGCCACATCCAGGCCGGCGCCGTAAATGCCGAAGATGCCGCACTCCTCTTGCGGCTTGTCTGCCGGCCATACCCCGCCGGAGCCTCCTAAATATTCCTCCGCCATGGCTTATCTCTCCCTCAAAAGCCGGTTATTTGTCAGCACACACCCGGTCTCACTCAAATTTTTTGCCGGTAAGCCTTCTGAACATTTCCTCGTAAGCACCCTCGACATTGCCCAGATCGCGGCGGAAGCGGTCCTTGTCCAGCTTCTCGCGGGTCGTCCTGTCCCAAAAACGGCAGGTATCGGGAGAAATTTCGTCCCCCAGAACCAGCCCGCCTTTGTGGGTGCCGAACTCAAGCTTGAAGTCCACCAGGTCGATGTCCTTGCCGGCCAGGTATTCCAGCAGGATGCCGTTCACCTTAAGGGCCGTTTCCTCTATTTTGGCCATCTGCTCCGGGCTGGCCAGGCCCAGCGCCCTGATGTGGTAGCCGTTAATCATGGGGTCACCCAGTTCGTCGCTTTTGTAATAAAACTCCAGAACCGGAAAGGGAAGGGCGGTGCCTTCGGGCAGGCCCAGGCGCTTGGCCAGGCTGCCGGCCGCAATGTTGCGGACCACCACCTCGACCTTTAATATTTCCAGGGCCTTTACAAGCATTTCCCGCTCGCCCGCCAACTCCACAAAATGGGTGGGGACGCCGCGCTTCTCCAAAAGGCGGAAGAATACCGCCGATATCTGGTTGTTGAGCGCCCCCTTGTTCCGGATGGTCCCCTTTTTGGCCCCGTTAAAGGCGGTGGCGTCGTCCTTGAACTCGACCAGGTACAGGTCCGGGCTGTCCGTCCGGTATACCCGCTTGGCCTTTCCTTCATAAAGCTGCTCCAGCTTTTGAACCATTCATCAATCCCTCCGTATCCTACAGGCCGAACCGCTTGTATATTTCATCCACGTGCTTTAAGTGGTAGTTGTAGTCAAACAGCCGGTCTATTTCCTCCGCGCTGAAATGGGCCATCAGTTCAGCGTCCTTAAGCAACAAGTCGCGGAAATTCTGGCCGGTGCGCCAGGACTGCATGGCGTTGCGCTGCACCAGTTCATAGGCGCGCTCCCTGGCAAGCCCTTTTTCCTCCACCAGAGAGAGAAGGACGCGCTGGGAAAAAATCAGCCCGCGGGTGCGTTCGATATTGCGCTTCATGTTTTCGGGGTAAACCATCAGGCCGGAAATGATGCCGGTAAGCTTGACCAGCATGTAATCCAGGATTATGGTGCTGTCGGGTATGATCACCCGCTCGACGGAAGAATGGGAGATGTCGCGCTCGTTCCAGAGCGCCACGTTTTCCATGGCTGCCAGGGCGTTGCCGCGCAGGAGGCGGGCCAGCCCGGAAATGCGCTCGCCGGTGATCGGATTGCGCTTGTGCGGCATGGCCGAAGAGCCTTTCTGGCCTTTTTTGAAAGGCTCCTCCACTTCCAGAATGTCGGTGCGCTGCAGGCTGCGCAGTTCGGTGGCGAATTTGTCCAGGGAACTGCCGATAACCGCAATGGTGGTCAGATACTCGGCGTGGCGGTCCCTCTGCAGCACCTGGGTGGACACCCTGGCCGGCTTCAGCCCCAGCCTGGCGCAGACGTAGGCTTCCACCCGCGGGTCGATATTGGCGTATGTGCCCACCGCCCCCGAAATTTTGCCCACGCTTATCGCCTCCACCGCACGCTCCATCCTCTGGATGTTACGTTCGGTTTCGGCCACCCAGAGAAGCATTTTCAGGCCGAAAGTTATCGGCTCGGCATGAATGCCGTGGGTGCGCCCGATCATTACCGTCTTTCTGTGTTCCCCGGCCTTTTCCAGAAGCGCCTGCCGCAACTGCCTCAGCCTTTCCAACAGGTGCAGGCCGGCCTCCCTCATCAGGACGGAGAGGGCGGTGTCCACCACGTCCGAGGAGGTAAGGCCAAGGTGAATGTACCTGGCAGCGTCGCCCACGTACTCGGCCACATTGGTGGTAAAGGCTATCACGTCGTGGTTGGTCACGGCCTCTATTTCGGCAATGCGCCGCACGTCGAAACCGGCCTTTTTCTTAATCTCGGCCACGGCCTCGCGGGGCACCTGCCCCAGTTCGGCCAGCGCCTCACAGGCCAGTATTTCGATGTCAAGCCATTTGCTAAACTTGTTTTCCTCCGACCAGATTTTTTTCATCTCCGGCAGGGTATAGCGGTCAATCATTAGCCTGGAGCCTCCTGCTGCTTTAATCTTTCAACTCAACTCTTTGAACCGCCCAGGCGGGCCAGGTAGCCCTCCACTCCCAGTTCGGCCAGCAGGGCGTCCTTTTCCTCCACCTGCCCGGCCAGCCTGTCCTTCATTGCGGCAATCCTGGCCCTCACCGCCGGATCTGCCGCACCTATTATCTGGGCCGCCAGGATGCCGGCATTTCTGGCCCCGTTTATGGCCACGGCGGCCACGGGCACGCCCGGCGGCATCTGCACGATGGCGTAAAGGGCGTCCACCCCATTTAAGGCGCCCGAACCTATGGGAACCCCGATGACGGGCAGGGTGGTACAGGCGGCAATGACGCCGGGCAGGTGGGCGGCCCCGCCGGCCCCGGCGATAATCACTTTAAGCCCGCGCCCGGCGGCACTCCTGGCGTAACCGGCCGTTTTATCCGGGGCGCGGTGGGCGGAGGATATGACCACCTCGCTGGGAATCTCCAGTTCATCCAGAACCCGCACGGCCTCCCTCATAACGGGCAGGTCCGAATCGCTGCCCATAACTATGCCTACCAGGGGCTGAAACTGAGACATCAGGCACATACTCCTTTTCTTATAACCTTAAAACGCTTGTTTTGAAATGAACATATCGGATGGTTTCTAAGGCCCGTTTGCGGCAACGGCCGAAAAACTTAAACCCAGGCGCATAGGATTTCGTCAATGAGCGAAACCTATCCGCCTGGGCTTTTATCCCTTGCCGGTGTAACCCCCGGATGCTGGAAAGATGCTGAAGAAGGACGTCCTCGTCTTTTTCCTTCCGGCTTCCGGCAGGCCTGCGCCGCTTGGACCGAACCGCCCTAAACAGGCCCGGGCGTGGAACCCTAGGCGCACTTCCCCTCTGGCCCCGTCATAAATTGTCAAGAACAAAAGCAATAACGCCCGTATCAACAACGGGCTAATGCTTCTTCTGAATTTATCTTATAAAAGTTTTAATAAAGAGTCAACAGATAATGTGACAGTTGCTCGGGACAAGAGGAGGCGCTCCAATGGCAATAAATAACAGGGCAGCCAAAGCAATTATTTATTGCACATTATCTGCCCTGTCCTGCAGCCCCTCGCCCAGCGCCGCAGCCGCCAGCCTGCTGTCGAAAGTCAGCAGATAAACTTCCGGAACCCTTTTTTGCAGCGTTTTAGCAGCAGCCAGGTGCCACAGGTCGGCGCCCCGTAGCGGCCATTTCTGAGACAACGACTTAAACTTATCCCGGTCCGGCATTAGATACAGATATCTCCACGGACCTTCCTCCAGAGACTGATAAGCGGCGTTTATGAGCACCTCAGCCACCAGCCCTTCCCGTCTTATCCGCGAGACAACCGCGCAGACTTCGGCATAGGAAAGAGAAGAAATTAAATGCACGCCCTCCCGCTGCGCCCAGTTCAGCGCCTCCTCACTGTATTCATCTCTAAAAAGGGCGGACAAAACGGCGGAAGCATCCCAGTAAACAACAACAAAGTTATTTTCTTTCACCGGCCCTGTCCTCCTCCAAAAATTCACGGGCCGACCTGCCGGGCAGGGGCAGGGGAGGAGGCAATTTATTTATCTTTTTCTTTTTAGCAGCTTGGATAAGCCCCTCTCTCACCAGGCTTTCTATGCGCTCGGCAAGAGAAAGAGCCTCCGGAGTGACCGGAACAATCCGCCCTACAGGCCTATTGCGGTCCGTGATAATTATCTCCGCCCCTTTTTGAACTTCCTTAAGCAGCTTGCTGAGATTAATTTTGGCATCACGAATACCTATACTTACCGGTTTCATATCAATTCTCCTCACCAATGTAATCACAATGGTCATATTATAATAATAACTATTGTAACCACATCAGTCAAGTGAAGGGAGATGTCAATGGGCAACTACCTAAAAAATTTTAAATTTGCTTGTATCAAGTTATCTCCGGGGAAAAACCAAACCCGGCACGCCATGCTCAGGAACGGCCGGGCTGTTCTCTATTCCCACTCAATTGTCGCCGGGGGCTTGGAAGTAATGTCGTAGACCACCCGGTTCACTTCCTTGATCTCGCTGACAATGCGGGAGGAGATGGCCTCCAGCACCTCGTAGGGCAGGCGCACCCAGTCGGCGGTCATGGCGTCGCGGCTGTGCACCGCCCGGACGGCCACGGTGTACGAATAAGTCCGCTCGTCCCCCATCACGCCCACGCTTTTTATGTCGGGCAACACGGCAAAAGACTGCCAGATCTGCCGGTAAAGGCCGGCCTTCCGGATTTCCTCCTCCACGATGGCGTCCGCCTCCTGCAGGATGGCCAGCTTGTGCTCGGTCACCTCGCCCAGGATGCGCACCGCCAGACCCGGGCCGGGGAAAGGCTGGCGCCAGATCACCTCTTCCGGCAGGCCCATTTCCTCGCCAAGCTCCCTCACCTCGTCCTTAAACAGCCAGCGCAGGGGCTCCACCAGGCCGAAGCGCATGTCCCCCGGCAAACAGCCCACGTTGTGGTGGCTCTTGATTACCGCCGCCGTGGCCGTGCCGCTTTCCACCACGTCCGGGTAAAGCGTCCCCTGAACCAGAAAGTCAACCTGGCCTAAGGCGGCCGCCTGGTCTTCAAAAACGCGGATAAACTCCTCGCCGATAATCTTCCTCTTCATTTCCGGGTCGGTCACCCCGGCCAGCCTGGACAGGAACCGCCGGCGCGCGTCCACGTAGATCAGGTTCATCTTGAACTTTTCCTTGAAGGTCTTCTGCACCTGCTCCGCCTCGCCCTTGCGCAAAAGTCCGTGGTTTACAAAAACGCAGGTGAGACGGTCCCCCACCGCCCGGTGCACCAGCACCGCCGCCACGGAGGAATCCACCCCGCCGCTCAAAGCGCAGAGCGCCCTTCCGCTTCCCACCTGCTCCTGCACCTCGGCCACGGCCCGCTCCAGGAAAGAGCCCATCGTCCACAGCCCCCTGCAGCCGCAGATGCCGTAAAGAAAGGTCCTCAGTATGTCCTGGCCCTTCGGGGTGTGCACCACTTCAGGGTGAAACTGGACGGCATAAAGCTTTCTGGCCGGGTCGGCCATAGCCGCCACCGGGGCCTTGTCCGTGCGCGCGGTAACGTTGAAGCCGGGAGGCGGCAACTCCACCAGGTCGCCGTGGCTCATCCAGCACTGCTCGAAGGGCTCAAGGCCGGAAAAAAGCCCGCCCCTGTCAAGAACGTTCAGGCCGGTCCGGCCGTACTCCCGGCGGCCGGCCGGAGACACACGGCCCCCAAGCTGGTAAGCCATCAACTGCATCCCGTAGCAGATGCCCAGAATGGGCACGCCCAGATCATAAACGGCCGGGTCGCAGAACGGCGCATTTTTCTGATACACGCTGGAAGGTCCGCCCGAAAAGATAATGCCCCTGGGCCCTTTCTTTTTTATCTCCTCGACCGGCGTCGAGAAAGGCAGCATCTCACAGAATACTTTCAGTTCCCGGACGCGGCGGGCAATCAGGTGGCTGTACTGGCCGCCGAAATCCAGGACTATTACCATTTCCTGCTCAGGCAAAGTCATTCTCACCTACCTCCTCCGAAAACCCTGGGGCTTAAAACCATAATATAAGGAAGGTTCCGGTAGCACTCGTTGTAGTCCAGCCCGTAGCCGACCACAAATTCATCCGGGATGGTGAAGCCGTTGTAATGGATTTCAACGGGCTTTTGGCGGCGGGAAGGCTTGTCCAGGAGGGTGCACACCTTGAGGCTGGCCGGCCCGCGGGCCGTTAAATTGTCAACCAGGTAGTTCAAAGTCAGCCCGGTGTCTACGATGTCCTCCACGATAAGGACATGGCGGCCTTCGATGCCGCGGTCCAGGTCCTTTAAAATCCGCACCGCCCCGGACGACTTCGTCGAAGTGCCGTAGCTGGAAACGGCTATGAAGTCGAAAAAGGCGGGAACGGTTATGCTGCGCACCAGGTCCGCCAGAAAAATCATGGCCCCTTTAAGAATGCCGACCACAAGCAATTCCCTGCCTGCGTAGTCGCGCGAGATTTCCCTCCCCATTTCCGCCACGCGGGCCCGGATTTCCTCCTCCGTAAAAAGAATCCTTTCACCGTCCGGATGCACTTTTTAAAGCCCCCCGTTTTGATCTTCAAAAAACATACATTTGCTCAATCAGCATCTCATGTCATAAATTATAACTGTTATGTTATTAATAATAAAGCTTAAAAATAAAGCCCGGCCGGCGGCGCCGGAGCGGGCCTTTCAGTTCACAGCAGGCGGCTCAATTGTTATGTTCTTGTCGTAGTCCCAGAAGCGAAGGTTGATCTCAATGCCGTTTTGCGGGCTGTACTTATCCCTGGCCTGGAGCGTGGCCCGGCGGATGCGGCAGTCCGCAGGCGAAAGCCACACTTTAAAATAATAATCGGTCAGGCGCAGCTCCAGAAAAGGATCCATCAGGTTCGGCCGCATCTCCAAAAGAAGCAGCTTTTCCCCGTTTACATTTTCCTCGCCTTTATATTTCAGCTCGGGAATGTCCTTGAAATTGAAGTAGGCCAGGGGGTTCAATTCGGCGTAAAAGAGCTCCGAATCGGCCAGTTTGTTTCCAGGCAGGGTTATCCACCGGCCGGTCTGCTGGTCTTTGAAATACGAGCTGTCGCCCACCTGAATGAATTCAACGGGCGTGTTCATTAAAAGGCCTTTCATGCGCACCCTGTCCGGGGCCACCCGCTCGCCCTCCACCTGGCTGAAAAAATCTACGCTGGACTTGCCCGCCGTGGTAAGCCTGGTTTCCGCCTGGTAGCGGAAGCTGCCGCTGGCCTTGGTCCTCTCCAGGGCCGTCTTAAGCATTTCCTGCGGCTGCATCTTCCCGTGCCCCCGGGGCATCAGGCGCCCGCCACCCCAAGCAATCAACGCCAAAAGCACCAGCAGGACCAGCCCGGACAAAACGGCCCGCTTGTTTAACACAAGCCAGAACGGACGCAACCCGGCCACCTCCCGTCCACATATCTTTAACCTATAATACTAGAATGCCGCCGCAAATATGACAGCATGCGCACCCAGCGGGGCAAGAAATGAAATTTAGACCCGGCTTGCGCAGCAAGGAGAAAAAGGGTAAAATTTACTCATCCGGGGTTAAAGGGAACGAGGAGAAAAAAGTTATGGAAATTAAAGAAATGCAGAAAGAAGTGGACGAATGGATCGGCCAGTTTGAAGAAGGCTACTGGAGCCCCCTTTCCATGATGGCCCGGCTGACCGAGGAAGTCGGCGAACTGGCGCGGGAAATAAACCACCAGTTCGGCGAAAAGCCCAAAAAACCCGACGAGCCGATGGGGGACCTGGCGCTGGAACTGGCCGACATACTGTTCATCCTGATCTGCTACGCCAACTCGCTGAACATTGACCTGGAAGACGCCTTCAAGCGGGTGATGGCCAAGTACCGCTACCGCGACAGCGACAGGTGGACCAGAAAAGAAAACGGCCCGCCCAAACAGGCCTAGCCCTTTTATAATTTAAGGCATTTGCATCCACCATTAGCTTTTGTTTTTAAATCAGGGCGGACAGGGAGGAACTTTTTTAAAATGGCAACTGTAATACCTTTCAGAGGCCTGCGCTACAACCCGGCCAAAGTGGAAAACCTGGCGCACGTCGTCACCCCGCCTTACGACGTTATCGACGCCGCCGCCCAGGACTACTACTACAAACGGCATCCCTACAATATCATCCGCCTCGAGTACGGCAAGGCCTACCCCTGGGACAGCGAAACCAGTAACCGCTACACCAGGGCAGCCTGCAACTTTGCGGCCTGGCTGAAAGAAAGCGTGCTGGTTCCGGAAGCCCTGCCCGCCCTGTACCTGTATGAGCAGGAGTTCACCGCAGGCGGGGAAAGGAAAATCCGCAGCGGGCTGATCTGCGGAGTCAGGCTGGAGCCCTATGAAAAAGGGATTGTGCTGCCCCACGAGGAGACCATTCCCAAGCACAAGGCCGACCGGCTGGAACTGATGCGCTCCTGCAGGGCCAACTTCAGCCCTATCTTCGGCCTGTACACCGACCGGGAAAACGAGGTCGGTTCAGCCTTAAGGGAAAAGGTAAAAGAAACCCCGCCGGACGTGAACTTTACCGACGACAACGGCGAAGTGCACAGAATGTGGGTTATTACCTGCCCAGTTACGATTGGCAAGGTTCAGCAGCTGATGGCCGGCAAGCGCATTTTCATTGCCGACGGCCACCACCGGTACGAAACGGCCCTTAATTACAAAAAGGAAAGAGAGGCCCTGGAAGGAGGGCGGGGAGACGGGGCAGTTGCAGCCGCCAGTTCCTGTTCCGTCACGCCCGGAGGGAACATCGCCTGCTCGACTGAGTATGAGCCTGCCTACAATTACGTCATGATGAACCTGGTCAACCTTTACGACCCGGGGCTGGTGGTCCTGCCCACCCACCGGCTGGTTAGAAACGTTGCCGGCCTGGATAAAGGCAAGACTGATCGATGAGCTAAAGGAAAACTTTACCGTGGAGGAATACCCGCTTGCCCCGGACCGGAGCAACTTCCAGGATTTTTTAAAGGCCATGGCAATGCGGGGGCGCTCCGGCCACGACGGCCTTCAGATGCCTGCCGGCAAACGGGCTGAAACAGGCCCTGCCCCCGGGGGCCCGGAACCTGCGGCGGGCGGCCAACAGGCCGGCAGGGCCCGCAGCGCCGCCGGGCACCGCCACGTCTTCGGCCTTTACGCCGGCGAAGGCAGGCTCTATATGCTTTCGCTAATCAACGAAGAAAGGCTGCCCCTGATGATGCCCCCGGGCAGGTCCCCCGCCTGGCAGGGGCTGGACGTTTCCGTGCTGCACACCCTGATTATCGAAAAGCACCTGGGCATATGCGGCGAGCTGCGGGCCAGGGCCGAGCATATCACTTACACCCGCGAGGAGGAAGGCGCCCTCCAAGCTGTGGACTGCGGGGAATACCAGCTTGCCTTTTTCTTAAACCCCACCCTGGTCGAGGAAGTAACCGAGGTAGCCGCCAACGGGGAAAAGATGCCCCAGAAGAGCACCTTCTTCTACCCCAAGCTGATCACCGGCCTGGTCATAAACCGGCTTTAAAACAAAAGCCACCTGCGAAAAAAGCGGGCGGCTTTACTTATGGGAATTTTCTTATGCAGGATAATTCCTATTGACCCATTATGGGAACAACATTATAATAATTTTGAGGAGGTGCTCTATGGATAACAATATTATTTTCGTCAGCAGCGAATTCGAAGAAGTCGGCACCCGGACCATTGACGAACGCAACAGGATTACCATCGGCGAATTAATGAAAGGCTACAAAAGAGTACGCATATATAAAAACAAGCGGGGGGAAATTTTTCTCCAACCCATTGTCGAAATCCCTGCCTCTGAATTATGGCTTTTTCAGGACAAAGAAGCCCTTGAAAGTGTTCTAAAGGGCATTAAAGACGCTTCCGAGGGTAAAATTTCCCGCCTGGATTTCAACGATCTTTAGTATGGGGTAAAAATGTTTACGATATATATCACCGAACAGGCGAAACAGCAATTGAATGCGCTTAAAAATGACCGGGGGCTGAATAAGAGATACAAAGCTGTCAAAAAGGCCCTTTATCTTTTAGCTGAAAATCCCCGGCATAAGAGCCTTCAGACACATGAATTCACCAGTTTGAAAGGCCCTCAGGGAGAAAAAGTCTTTGAAGCCTATGCCGAACAAGCCACTCCTGCAGCTTACCGCATATTTTGGTATTACGGCCCGGAGAAAAATCAAATTACCATCCTGGCAGTCGTAAAACACCCTTGAATTCCCTTCTACAGACCGTCCTGGCGGATAAAAATTTGTAAAATTGCCCGGCCCGTATAAAAATGCTATAATTTTTCTACCAACAAGTGTAATAACGAAAAAATTGATAAGGGGTGAAAAGAAGTGCCCGGTGCAGCCGTACATCACCCGCAGCCCCGGAGCGGGCTCACCTACGCAGACTACCTGAAAATTGACGACGGGCAGCGCTACGAACTGATCGAGGGGGAGTTAGTTTTGGTTCCTTCACCCAATTTCCGGCACCAGCACCTGGCCGCCGCCGTGGAGGCCCTGCTGCGGGAGCATGTAAAAAAACACAATCTCGGCCTGGTTTTGGACGCCCCTTTCGACGTGGTGCCGGAGGAAAATGTGGTCCTGCAGCCAGATGTGCTCTACCTTTCCCGGGAACGGTACCACCTGCTCACCGGGGACTGCCTGAAAGGAGCGCCCGACCTGGTGGTGGAAGTGCTTTCCCCCTCCACCGGCCGCCGCGACAGACTGGAAAAGAGCAGGCTTTACCTGCGCTTCGGGGTGAAGGAGTACTGGGTGGTGGACCCGGCCGCCCAGACGGTGGAAGTGTTCAGCAACAGCCAAAGCGGGTGGCTCCTGGCCGGCTCCTACGGCCCGGAAGACACCATCGTCTCGCCGCTTTTGCCGGGCCTGAACGTACCCGGCGAAGAGATTTTCAGCCTGCCGGAAGGGCTGGAGCTGTAACCGGCCGGGCCAAAGGAGATACCTGCAGCAACATAGCTCCCGGCCCAGTGACCGGCAGTGTCTCTGAACACTTTACCGCCCGCTACTGCCAGGCTACAGGTACCGGCTCAATATAACAGAGGGCAGCTGGGAAACCGGTTTCTGCAATAATTCTTGATCATTTCCAATTAAAACCTCGCTGCTGGATTCCAATGCAGTAAAAATAATTATGGCATCAGGAAGTTTTAAGCCGAGGGTGGAACGGATTCTCGCCGCTTCCCTGGCAATTCTCCTGGTTACCGGTATTACTTCAATGTTGGGAAAGTCTTCCGCCAAAAACTGAACAGCTTTAATTACCTCTTTATTATTCTCGCGGTAAGGCTTGACCAGGAGTTCCGCTTCTGTGATTACAGAAAGGTTTAATTTCATCTGGCCCTGTTCCACCAATTCAAAGAGCGGTTCAAGGAGATCTATAAATCCGGCTGTGCCGTCGAGAAAATAAATTACGGCATTTGTGTCAAGAGTAGCGCTCCTGTACTGAGAAATTTCCTTTAAAAACTGCTCTACCTGGGCCATTCCTCGCGTTCCTTCCGGACATACTCATCAATTTCGGCTGCGTTTTTACCGTATACACCTTTTGCAGCTCCGGCCAATGCCTTTGTCAAGCTTTTCGGCCTGGCAGTGACAATCATCCTGTCCCCTTCCAGTTCGATTATTAATTTTTGGCCTTCCTTCAACAATATCACTTAGCATCTCAACCTACTTCAACAACCGGTTATCCTGAAGAATTTGTAAGGATTCCTCGATTACTGTTGTAGACAAATGGGGTTTCAAAGACAGCACTTTTTTTACCACTAAACTTTGCTCCCCCGCCTGGCCACGATTTTGCAGTTCTCGATAAACAAAATGCGTTGTGGCTAGGGCTTCCAGCCTGCGCACAGGCTCATTACCAAGTAAGTCAAGCATTTTTTCAATTTTAGGAGCAAGACTGGAATCAAATCTTTTCAAGATATCATCGGAAGCAGAGCCGGAGGTAATTTCATAACCATAGCCGGATTCAGACGGGATTACCTTTACCACATTCTGATCATCAAGGTAATTCAGGTCAGACCAAAGATCTTCACAATATGGGCCATAATAATGGAGCTTAAACTTATATCCTAAATTTACTCCTTCGCCGTGCTGCAAAAGATAAAAAAGTTTTTGCAAAAGGGTGTGACCCATCATGCCAAGCTTTTTTTCACCCACGGCGACAACATAAGCAAGCGTAGCCAATTGTTTAATACGATTAACCACCGCTCACGCCACTCCTTTCTTTTTCCCTTTTCTCCCAAAAGTTCTCGCAGAACTTTTGAACTTCGTGGCGATTCTCAAGGGGCGCATAAACCCTACACCTATTAATTTCTTTTAGATGGGGAATCACCGTTTATCGCCTTTGAATCGGCTTATAAGCTCCGTTAACTTTAACAGAAATAAGAGGTGCCTTAAACCGGTAAGGCGATTTTTTTGCCTCATCAAATTTTACTTTTTCACCGAACCTGGCCCCTAAAGTATCTTTTAACCAATCAAATCTTTCTAGTTCGTGGTACTCCGGATGATCTCCGGTTTCAAAGGCTACCCGGTAGTGTTTCCGAAAAACAAGAAGTTCGGCTATTTTATTTTCATATTTCGACTTTTGGAGCATAAACATTACCCGGTGATCATCCCATAACAAATACTCATCAAGATTTTCAGGGAAACAGCCCTCCGGAAGGCATAACCTTAAAAAGTCACTCAAATGTTGATCAAATATTCTTCGCGTTTTGTGGTAATATACGTCAACAAACATAAAATAACGAGCCAACAAAAATGCCTCGATAGTATGAAGACCTCCTGACTCTACGGCGATTTCAGGCCCTTCCTTCTCTTCATTTAATCTGACATGAAGGGTATTAAGCAAGCGGTGAACATCAAATCGGCCGTACTGAACCCCAAGATGATAAGAGTCTCTGATTAAGTAGTCAATCCGGTCTGCGCCAAAGTCACCAGTTAATAATTCGGACAAGAAAGCAATATCCTTATCTAATGCACGCTCACTGGCTATCTCGGCGACTTTTTGAGGAACGTCCTGGCCTAAAGCTGAAGAAATTAGGGTTGCTATCTCTGTTCCGGCAATAAATCTATACGTATAGTCTTCGTGCGAATAACGCTTATCGCTTCCATCTTTGTATGGGAATAGATCCTCTGCCGCGTGAGAAAAGGGAGCATGCCCAAGATCATGAAGCAAAGCAGCTAACCGGAGCATTTTCTTATTCATTTGATAAGTATTTTTATCCCAACCGAATACCTCGGTCGCGCCGGGTTTGCTGAATATGGCATCAAATAATTTATCAACAACAAAAAGCGTCCCTAAAGAGTGTTCAAACCGACTATGCATTGCCGAGGGATAAACAAAAAATGTCGTCCCAAGCTGGTTAATACTCCTCAACCTTTGGAAATAAATAGAATCTATGATCCTTTGCTCTATTTCATCTACGGTAATAAAACCGTATAACGGATCCCGATAATCACGGGACAAATTATTTCCCCCTCTCTTACCTTTCATTACTCACGGGCTATAGCCACCCCCTCTGCTCATAATTATAACCAATAAGTTCACGAATACATGTTCGTTCTCCTGCTGCTTAGGAAAAATTTTTTTCACAAGGAACCATATTACTACTAGTAAGGAGTTGCTGTCCATTTATATTTACCGAACTTTTTTTAACCCAGCCAAGATCATAAAGATGTGTTTTCCTGCTCAGGCGGCAGAATTACGAAGCCCGGTCCTTCATCAGCATCACTTTCACAGTTTGAAGCAAAATTGCCAGGTCCCTGGCCGGCGAATATGACTTGGTGTAAAGCAGGTCGTACTTCAGCTTGATCTCCGGATTGGTGCTGTAGCGCCCGGCAATCTGGGCCAGGCCGGTAATGCCGGACTTGACGTTCATGCGGTAAATATATTCGGGCGTTTCCTTAATGAACTCGTTGACGAAGAAAGGCCTTTCCGGGCGCGGCCCGACAATGCTCATGTCCCCCTTTAAAACGTTCAAGAGCTGCGGTATCTCGTCGATGCGCGCCGTCCGCAAAAAGCGCCCCACCCTGGTGACCCGCGGGTCGTTTTCCGACGCCAGCACCGGACCGCTTTCCTTTTCGGCATTATCCACCATGGTGCGGAATTTGTAGAGATAAAACGGCTTACCCTGCAGGGTAAGGCGTTTCTGCCGGTACAGCACCGGACCCGGCGAGTCCAGCTTGATCGCAACCGCCGCCAGCAGGCACAGGGGAGCGGTAACGGCTAGGGCGGCAAGGGACAGCACTACATCCATCAGCCTCTTTATGACAAGCGACTCCTCCGGTATGACCAGCCGGCCCACGGTGAACACAGGCACGTCGTCCACCTGTTCCAGCCTGGCCTGGGCCAGCATTATGTCGTACAGGTCCGGCACCAGATAAACCTTCCTGTCCTTGTCCACGCAGGCGTAGACCACCCTGGCCTTGTCCTCGTGGGAAAGGTTCGAGCATACGAAAACCTGGTCCGGCTCCACCGCTTCAAGGCACTCGCAAAAATTTGAAAGCTCCCCCAGCACAGGCCAGCGGCCCTGCACCGGGCCGGCTGGATCAGAACCTGGCTCTGCTTCCGGCTGTTTTATTTTGCCGCCACCATTTGCAGGGGACGGATCAACCACCAGGCCGCACACTTTCATAACCCCGCCGGCCACCGACTCCAGCTTCTCCGCCAGAGCGGCAGCCTCCCGGGGCTGCCCCACCACAACAACCCTTCTGGAGCACAAAAGCCCCCTTTCCACGTGCCAGGCAAGCCTCCTCCAGAGGCCCAGCAGCGCCAGTTGAATGAAGGGAGCCGACAGCAGGACCGAACGGGGGAAGGAAAAGCCGCGCAGCAGGAAGGAAAGCGCCATGGCAGACATGGCCTGAAAGAAAACAACGCAAATCAAGGAGGCAAAAATTTCCGCCCAGCGCCACCGGTAGCCGCCGTACAGCCTGTAAAAATAGAAAAGCGCCAGGGCAGAAACGGTAAGCCACGGCCATGTAGAAAGGTAAGCGGTGAGGTTTTCCCGCGGGATGTTCCAGCCGAACTTAATGAAAAAAGCAAGGATATAGCCAAAATTGACCAGGGCCAGGTCGGTCAGAACGAGCGCCGGCAAAAACAGGCCCTTATTTCTCTGAACAAACATAATTATTCTCCGCACCGGTAAGTTAAAAATTTATTATGTCATTTCGCTATATTGCGGCATTTTCCTTTTTTTAACCGGTTTGGACTGGAGGCTATTTACCAGCCTTTAATAACCATCTGTTCATTTTACCCTTTCGTCTGAAGCCCTCAGGCGGTTAACAAAGGCCAGGGTGTCTAAATCGTCGTCAAAAAAGCCCTCCGCACCCTCGATATAGGCAAGACGGGCCCTGCGCTTTAGTTCTCTTTCAATGGCTGCGGCAATAAACCGGGAGCGGTTCCCTTTGCCCACCAGGGCGTCGATTTTCTTGACTATCCCCGGAGGCAGCCTTACGGCTGTGACTTTGGAATTACCAGAAGCCATTTGCATCATCCCCATGTCTTGTATTACATTAAGTATAACAAGCCGGCAGGTCATTAGATTCAACAGCACAAAGAACATCACAAAAGGCTCCATCCGGCCTCTCATTCCAGGTACAGCTCCCGGTAGCGGCGCAGCATCTGCTCCAGCGAAAACTTCTCCCGCGCCCGGCGCCGGCCAGCCTCCCCCATGCGCCGGCGCAAGTCCCTGTCGGCCAGCAGGCGCGCCAAAGCTCGCTCCGCCTCCCCCGGGTCCAGACTTTCGATCAAAAAGCCGGTCTCGCCGTGCACCACCAGTTCGCCCACTCCTCCCACGCCGTTAGCGACCACCGGCACGCCGGCCAGCATGGCTTCGATTACGGTCAGGGGCAGGCCTTCCCAGCGGGAAAAGAGGACAAACACGTCAAAGTCCTGCACCAGCTCCGCCGCATCTTCCCTTGCGCCCAGCAGAAACACACGCCCGTTCAAGCCTTTACTCTCGACGAACTCCTCACATTGAGGCCTTAACGGCCCATCACCAATAATAATAAAATAAAGCTTCCCTTCGCCGGGGCATCTTTCAGAAAAGGCGGCCATCCGCCCGGCTATTTCCAGAAAAAAAAGCGGTTCTTTTGGCGGCGCCAGGCGTGCCACCATCCCTATAACAATATCTTCCTTGCGGATATTTAACTCCCCGCGCAGGGCCCCTTTCCTTTTTGCCGGTTCCGGCAGGCCGTTGTAAATAACGCATAACTTGCCGCCGGCCGCAAGCCGCAGCCTGCGGCCTTTCTCAAGATCGCTTTCAGATACACATACAACCCTGGTGCTGACCGCCCCGGCCAGCCGCTCCGCCCACGCATAAAAAAAACGGGCCGGCCGGCTCTGGTACTCATTTATGCCCCACCCGTGAGCCGTAAAAAAAATTTTCGGCACGCCGGCCATCCACGCGGCCAGCCGCCCAAGCACGCCGGCCTTGGAGCTGTGGCAGTGGACCACGTCAAAGCGCCCCCGCCGGATCAGCCGGTAGAGCCGGTAGAGGACGAGGAGATCAAAAAATGGGGAAACATTGCGTTTGAGTTCCGGAATCTCAACCACGCGCACTTTATGCGGCAACTGCTGCAGCCAGCGCACCAGTTCCCCGCCAGGCGCGCAGGCAACAGTCACCTCAAACAGTTCCCGGGGCAATCCGGCAGCTATGTGGTAGACAACCTTCTGCGCCCCGCCCATTTCTGATAAAGTAATAAATATTAAAATTTTAATATGTTGGATATAGAACACCCCTGTTTTATCTTCTACATTAACTTTAATTTTGCAACAATAAAATTTCAACTATTTTTGAGGGGACATATGCCTGAAAGAGAAAGTAACAGCCCGGCGTCAACGGTGAGCCACGGCCAGGTGGAACCAAAGCAGCATTGATAACACCCGCAATAGACAGGGTGGTTTATGCTGCTTTGGGGTTGGCCGCTTCTAACAAACCGCCTTCAATAATTCCTCCGCTTCCAATCGCAAAGAATCAATTTTTTCTACTGCAAGGCGCGCCTCTTCCAGGGAAATATGCGGCTTTAGATTATGAATGTATTCAGCCCGCCATTCCACATTTTGCTTTTCTTCATGCTCCCTGGTTACATAAAATGCCGTGGCAAGACGCTCAAGTTCAGCTACTCCTTTCAGCGCGAATGTCTTTACGACAAAATCAATATTACTTTTGTATTTCGCCCTTGTTTTGGGGTAGCTTTTCATTATTATTTCTGCAGCAGCTCCGGGCAAAAGGGAAGGTCCATAAGGGTAAGGCCGTACATGGAGCTCAAGGAGATTATCAGCACGCATCGCCGTCAGTTCATCCCTTAAGTCAAAAGAGAACGGGCCGTGCTTATAAAGGATAAAATCAAATCCCATCGGGACTGCCATCATTTCCTGAAGAAAGTAACCGCATTTTTGGATGTGCGTTTCTCCGCACCAACTCCCCTGTTCCTTCATCCTTTCAATTAATTCTAAGATTATTGCCGTTCTTTTTAAACTATCCATACCTTTACTCCTCCTCTCCCGGCCTGATTATTTCTTCTCGATTTTTTTCCAGCCATTCCTGGGCTTCTTTTAACAGATCTTCCCTAATGAACACGTAATCAACAGCAACAACAGGAATATTCCTGAGTGTATCTGAAATAACAAGAGAGGAAACAATTCTCCCATCCTTGGTCTTCACAGGAAAATCAGGAATACCGCCTTTTTCCTTGTAAAAGTCGCCACGGACCAGATCCTCGCCAAACCTGGCGGAAGCGCTCCTAAAAATCGCTTCTCCGGCCCGGATGTTTATTTGGAGGTCGGCCGGATTACGCTTATACAAAAGCTTATAGTGCTTATGTTCAACAATCCTTCGGGCGGGATCGTGCCCGGGGTGCCCAGGATCCCGAGAAGCTTTTAAAAGTGCTGTTATTACTTCACTATCAGTAAGAGCCAAAAATCGTTCAACATTTGTAGGAAATTTTCCGCTAGGTAACCACTTCTCCAAAAAATCTTTCAAGTGAATGTCGTAAATCCGTCTTACCGGATGGAAATAAACCTGGCCATACATAAAATAACGGGCGAGAAGGAGGGCTTCTGCAGTATGAATGCCCCCTTCTTCAATTCCAAGTACCGGTTCCAGTGAGCCCTCTGAACCATCTGTAGCCGCCCTGGGCAAAATTCGCAAAGTATCAAGCAACCGGTAGTGATCAAACCTCCCATAAGCAACCCCGGCATGATAAGAATCACGGAGCAAATAGTCAATCCGGTCTACACCAAAAGCATCGCCAACAATTATTTCCGAAAGGATAGCTTCCCAATCGGTAAATTTTACACCTTTAAGTTTCTTCGGCCCCACTGCCAGTTTGATTATATCTTCACAACGCAGTGGGGGAGTCATCTGCTGCCAGATTGAACTGAGTTCCTCGTGATTCCTGATAATTTCCCCCGTCATGGTTTCGTGATCAAAACCAACTGGCAGCAGGTCTTTTTCGGCAGCGTGGGAGAAGGGAAGGTGCCCCATATCATGACACAAGGCGGCCATACGAAGAACGCGGCGCCAGTAGCTAAGTTTGTCTTTATTATGAAGTTCTGGAATAACACTCTTAATCTTATCATCAATCGCTTCCGGCCGGGTGACCACGTCAAACACCCTTCCGGCCAACTCCATAACCCCCAGTGAATGTTCAAACCGGCGGTGGGTTGCTCCTGGATAGACAAGGTACGATAAAGCCAACTGATGAATGTAACGGAGGCGCTGGAAAGGATAGGAGTCTAAAACTTTTCGCTCATCGGAATCAAGTCTGATAAAAACGTGTAACGGATCTCGAATTTCGTGATATTCTTTCATGATAACAAGTCCCTTTAAATAAATAATATGGGGATGGTTCATTCCGAACAAGTGTTTTACAGTAATTCTCTACCCTGTCCAAAAAATCCTTCTTTCTGGCTGGGAAAATTTTTTAAGATTCGGCAGGCCGTTGTAAATAACGCATAACTTGCCGCCGGCCGCAAGCCGCAGCCTGGCGAGGAGATCAAAAAATGGGGAAACATTGCGTTTGAGTTCCGGAATCTCAGCCACGCGCACTTTATTCGGCAGCAGCCTCAGCCAGCGCACCAACTCCCCGCCAGGCGCGCAGGCCACCGTCACCTCAAACAGTTCCTGCGGCAATCCGGCTGCTATGTGGTAGACAACCTTCTGCGCCCCGCCCATTTCGGAAAGGGTGACTATCTGGAGGATTTTAACTTGAGCCAAAAAATCCACCTCATGATTTCTTGTCAACGGCAGTCGAAGGATTCGCTCTGCCAGTGGAAAGCGCTTTTTTCTGGTGAAAATGGTTTACTTGCCTAGCACCGGCTCCATTCTGGAAGCAGGTCAGCATCGCGTAGCTGTCTAGTGGTAGCTCCTTTATCACTTCCAAACAAGTATTACCACCATGACACATTATCAAAAGTAACACTTATGCTCCCGTCCTTAAATTTATCATAATTTTTTTAACTACTTTCAAAGGCGCCTTATAACCATGATTCTTCCAAAGATTAAGAATTTTTCTCATTAGCGGATGTCTTGGAATATTGATATTAAAATCCTTTTCTTTTACAACCGGAGCACAGTATGCGCCAAGTTCAGGTATCTCGTTAATAATTTGATTTGCAACTTTACTTAAACAAAAATTTTGGTTGATATGATTATATGCATTATTAGCTATGGCCAAGCGTGCTGAGCGACTTATAATAAGGCTTCTTATGGCCTGAACCCAGGATTCTGGGGTTTCATCTACAAGTACCCCGTTTACCCCATCTTCAATAACATGAGTATATGGCTCTGCCTTTGAATAAATGCCTGCAGCACCAATAGCACCATATTCAAGGTATTTATTATAAAACTTGCATGCATGGAAATTACTTTTTGGCAAGGGCGCCAGCCCTATATCCCATTTTAAAGATTTCATTATCTTTACATATTTACTATGATCTGCCTCATAAGGTATATACGTTATATTAAACCTTTCCAAAAAGTCAGGCCTTGGACCCATTATTTCAAACCTCACCCTAGAGCCAAATTCAGTCAAGATCTGCTCAATAGGATTCATTAAATAATGTTTCACCGACCATTCATGATCAATTCCACCTGAAAAGCCAATAATTACAGGTTCACTTTCATCTTTTTTTTCTAGACAAGGAATACCTACATTTTCATCTAAAAGTAAGGCAGGAACGCGGGTAATGCGCACATCTGAACAGTATTTGCTGTATTTATGAGCTATATTTTTATTTGGAGTCATAATAACATTTGATAAATTCAATAGTTTGACAATATTATTTTTAATTTTAGATGACGAAAAATAATCATAGGAAATTGCTGTACTAGGTACGTTCAAAAGGTCGTCATCTAAAAAATAAACTATATATCTTCCCCTATCTCTTGCAACTCTGATAATATCAACCTCAAAATATGCACAACCACGTATACAAATTATTATATCAGAATTAGCTAAATGTCTTGAAGTAACTTTATTAGACTCAACAAAAGAAAAATTAATTATACCCTTATTATCTAATATTTCCAAAGGCTTGATCACACCAACTATTGCCGAAGGAATTAGTGATTGACATATGGCTAGTACAGCAGGTCGGTCGTTCATGCTTTTCCTCCATTTTTAAAAGAAATTTTTTTAGTCACAGAGAAGTTCAGCGAAAAGCTTACACTCCAGTTTTCTTTTTAAAATTTTCGAATATCTTTGCCATTCATAAACTCTAATGCCATACTCTTCAACATCTTCAAGGCCCACAAAACGAACCCAAAAAGCCTTTCCAGCACAATTATGTAATGGCTCAAACTCTATTTTAACAGGAAGATTATGCCTGATCATTTGGGGATCAATAAATATATTCCTTAAAATATTTTCTTCCTGTGATAAAATCTCAATGGCAAGTGGCGCTTTATGATCAGATAAATCACCAAGGCATGAAAGAACAATTTTCAAACCTTTTAAGCTATCTTGCTGCATTTGTATTTTATAAGCAAATATCTCATTTTTTCTAATAAAAGAGGAAATGCCCAGCACATAATTGTTTAAAGGAAATGTAGATTGGAGAATACTTGATTCAAGAATTGGGCGGCATTCTTTGTTAATTAAATTTGCAAGGTCAAAACATCCAAAAAGAATTCTCCTTAAACGCACTGCAATACGAGTTTGCCTCCCAAAACTATTTTTCACATATTCTGAAACAAGTTGTCTTACTTTTTCTTTGCTATGTTCCCATTCTCTTTTTAAGTGTAATTCAAGATCCCTGCACTTTTGTTCACTTTGCTCCTTTTCTAATTTGAAGCGCAATTCAAGATCTCTGTATTTTTCTTCGCTTTTTTGCTTTTCCAATTTGAAGAGCAATTCGAGATCCCGATACTTTTGCTCGTTTTTCTCCCTTTCCAGAAAAAAATAGGTTTCCATATTTTTATAATCTTGCTCATATTTTTCTTCAATTTCTTTAAGTTGGTGTTCTAGCTCTTCACGTTTTGTTAGTTCTTGTTCAAGTGATGATTTTAATTTTTCATTTTCAAGTCTTAAGTCTTCAATCTTCGCCTGATATCTTCTCAAAGTAATATAAGGAGGCTCTTGGTATTCTATAACTTTAGCCATATCTTCTATCTCCTTATTTGAGATATCCTCTTTCACAACCAACAGATGATACATTATCTGATCTACAACATTAATAGAAGTCTGTCTGAGCTTTCTCTTCTCATTTTCATCCAGTCGGCGATACTGAGGAAAATAAAAAAATTCTATTCGCAAACAGCGAAAGTCCATTTTGCATTTGCTGTTATCGCTTTCAGCTATACCCCAATTCGGTGCATGTGGAAAGTCATAATCTAATTTATCAATTAAGGTATGATGAGATGTTGTAAAAAATCGGGGGGTATGCTCATTAAAAACCTGCTTATGGAATGGGTTGGCCATGTTCAAGGAGGTGTGGTAGTATGGGGCGACAATACAAACCAGAGCTTTATGCTTACAAACACGATAAATTTCTTGCATGATAAAAATAATATCATCAGCATGCTCAAGGGAGTGGGACGCAACTAGGTAATCAACACTATTATCATCTAAAGGCAGCCCTTTATTCATGTCTGCAACAATATCTACGCCCGGCAAGGGAAAACGGTCGATACCAATAAATCCCGCTCGTTTAACCCCTCCACAACCCAAATCCACCCTTACAGCCCTGTGAAGTTCCGGTACAACTTCAGTAAATAAATATTTTCGCTCTTCGAGATCGTCAATGAGTTGTTGCTCATCGCGCTTGATCCAGAATTCTCTTAAATTATCATTACTAAGATACCCACCTAAGGAAAGAGCGCAATTCTTACAATACTCCAGTTCTTTTCTTTTATCCAGCCGTAAAAGATGTCGTATATTCGACATCTTTTCGCTATTCAATAATTCACCCATTCTCATTTCTACAATAGAACCAACATTAAAATTTTCATTATAAACAGCACAGCAAGGCTGGGCCTTGCCTTTTACTGTAAAGTAAAGTGAATCCTGCTCAACAAAAGGGCATCCACCGAAAATATTCCTCCGCCTGCCAGCAATTTCAAGTTTTTCATTTCCACTATAATCATGCATTTCCCGTGTTTCTACTTGGATGCCAAGTGGATTAAATATCCCTTTCAAATTCCTAACCGCCTCATCACAGGAAATCACTTTTAATCCAGGTACTTCTCCCTCCCTGGGAAGAATTGTACAAGTGGTAAGAAGTAATTCTGGCCTTACCTTTTTTGCCTGCTTTGAAAAATTTTTTATATTCCTCATTACTTCATGATAGTGTGGCCCTCTTAAGATCTCGTAACTTTCCACATCACCGAATCCATCAAAGGGAAATACTAATTTTTTGACTACTGGTACTTCTAGAAGCGCATTAGCTTTCTCACCTTTAAGCATAGATGCATTGGTATGCATTATTACCTGCGCATTACGGGCAACTTTTGACTGGTATACTATCTCCAGGCATTCCCTAAACTTTGGGTGAGCAAGCGGTTCACCAAAATGGAAAAGCCAAATTGTCTCAATTGAAGGCCAAAGGTCCATCTCACGGCAAATTCTATCTAATAGTGAAATTTCAATATATTGAAACCGCTCGTATTCATTTGACTGGTTAGCCGTCACCGGGCACATTTTACAGGAAAAGTTACAACCACGTACTAATTCAATTCCAATTGTCCTTGGATAAAAAATTATTGCCACGTAAAATTCATCTCCTGAACAAAAACATTAACTAGGGCTTGCTGAACAAGTTTTCCAATTTCACAAACTGCTCTTAGATAACCGCATACACAGTGTAATCTTGGTCCTTATAAGCCTTCAAGATGGCGCATATAAAATGGCAAAAAAGAAGCCGGAGCCGGTGTTCCAAGTTCATTACCAGGAACTGCAGCGCAATGACGCTCTCTGCTGTCTCTTTGAGGCGTGCCATGATCCTGGCCAAGCCGTATCTGCGCTTGCATACGCCAAAGCAACAGCGTTGCGTTCCCTCATGTCCTGGTGTGCGAATTGCTTCTCCCGTCTGCTATCAAGTGGCGGACGGCCCAGCGGCGGCCCGCTCAGCCTGATGCCATGTTTTCTGCAGAAAGAGAGGTTTTCTCTGGTGCGATATAACTGGTCGGCCAGGACTGCTTCCGGATAGTGACCGTACCGTTTCTTGTAGTCTTCGACCGCCTGTTTTAAGCCAAGACTTTCGTTGAAGGAATCCCAGCTGAGGTGATCGATGAAGGCGTATCCATCAACCATGCTAATGGCCACTTTAGCCCCAAACTCGGTCTCCGCCCTGGCCTTGCCCCTTACTATGGGACGCACGTGGGGCTGAGAGATGCTGACTATGCGATCATCAATCCGGTGTGTCCTTGTCTGGTACATCTCCCGCTGCTGGGCGTAGAGGATATGAATGGTTTCCAGTTCTCTAGACTGCCGGGCGCTCAAATTGCCATGGCCATCACGCTTTAGAAGAAAATCGATTGTGCCCAGGTTTCTGCGAAGGTACCCCAGTTGTTTACCGATAGCCTTACGAATAGCCTTCACATGCGGTTTTCTCTGCCTGGCGAACTTCAGGTAGTCTTTTCTCGCCCGCTTGCGGTAGGTACGGGGTTTCCTGGCCAGTCCGAGTTCCTGATTGTACAGGGTGTCGATCATCTTTTCCGTTTTTTCCCTGGCCTCATTGAGAAGGGAGAGGTCAGTGGGATACCGGATGTCTGCCGGGGCGCAGGTAGCGTCAAGCAGCAGCTTGCCCTTGTTCACTTCCGGCTTCCATACTTCAAAATTACCGGAGCCTGATGGATTGCCTGGGCCTTTGTCTTTTGGGTCTTTGTCTTTTGGGTCTTTGTCTTTTGGATCTTTGTCTTTTTGTTCCTTGTGTTTTTCGCTCTGGCAGATCAGCTCGTTAATTTTCTTTATGATCTTTTGATCCAACCGTTTCCGGAAATGGACCATTAACGAGGGATCGAAGGGCGGTTCTATCTGGTATTTCTCCAGCCCGATGAAATACTGGAGATAGGGGTTTTCGGTGATCTGCTCCACCGTCTCCCTGTCGGTGAAACCGCATCGTTCTTTTATAATCAAGGCGCCCAGGGCCATACGCAAGGGCTTTGCCACTGTACCGGTATTGGACGGGAAAAGATCGGCATATTCATTTTCGATCTGCTCCCAGGGTATTATCTTGGCCAGTTTCACCCAGCGGTTGTTGGCATCAAGTTTTCCTTCGAAGGGAAGTAGGAAGTCTTCAATAACCATCTGACCAGTGGGACGCCGGTACATATTATCAGCCTCCAAGTGCAAGCTTTTTACATGATTTAGCTCGTTTTCCTTGGAGAATAATTCGACATAAACACCCTTAATCCCTTGGTACTACTGAAATTTATGGCTATTCAGCAAGCCCTAACTATTCCAGCTTTTTTTGAAAAATATAAGCACCATATAAACCAAAAGTGTTTCTAAAAAAAACTTTTTTACTAATTCCTCGCAAAACATACTTTTGCTTTTGCCACTCATAAATGCTGATACCTGAAGAGTGGTCCAAATAATTTGTCTGAAATTCAATTATAAAGTTATGATCCTTTGAATTTTTAATTGGATCAAATTTTAACCAAACCCATGCATTATCAGGCAATTGGCTTAGAGATATTTCTAATGTTCGAATTGGAAAACTTCTTTTCATAGCGGAATAAATTCGTATAGATAATGTTCCCTGGTTAACACGCTGGTGTGTACCAAACATTACTTTAATACCACACCAGTTTGATTGGTCTATTTTAACTTTATATGTGCGTTTTCCTGTAATAATAGGGCTTGGTAAAGGCAATGCATGTTCTATATAAATTTCTTTTTCTTGTTCATTTTCATTTTCTGAATTAATGTAAAAATGATTATTATTAGTTAATACTTGAATTTTTTCGTTTTTTATAGAAACACTATTTTCAGTGTCAACTAATAGATTTATTAAACCTTCACGGACATTCCATAAAAAGTGATTCTTAGTCATTTTCTTTTTAAGCCAAAAATTCTCGCATACTTCAGATAGGCTTTTCATATAAATTTCCGAAAGACGCCGTACATCATATTTTTCCTCGCAAATTAACCGCCCAGTTCGACCCATATGTGAAGCCTTCTCGGGATTGTCAATAAGCCAGCACATTTTTTCAGCAAGTTCTTTTGCATTGTTTTGTTCTATTAGAAATCCTGAGTCTCCATTGACAATTATCTCTTCCGGGCCACCGCACTTAGTACTTATCACCGGACGGCCATAGCTCATGGCTTCAATAGCCACAAGAGAAAATGACTCAATCTGGCTGGTAACAACTGCAGCATAACAATTATTATAAATATTTTCTATATCTTGCGTCCTTGGATGAAGGTAACAGTACTTTCCAAGGCCATTGTCAACAATAAACTTCTCTATTTTCTCACAGTACGCCGGTACACCATCCCCATAGATATGAAACTCAACATTCTTTTTACCCTCCATCACTACCTGCCTGGCAGCTTCAAGAAACATAATAATATTTTTGTTCGGCTCCAATGTACACAGTTGTACAAATCTACGGCAATCACCAATTTCTTCTAGATTTTTATATGAAGTGGGACAAACTATGCCGTTGGGTATCACCCTGATCTGCTGCGGCTCAATAGAAAAGGTATCTTGAAAAAAACTTTTAACCCAGTAAGACGGAGCAAGTATCAAATCCGAGTTAGCTAGCATAAAGGCTTCTTCGGCGCGCCAATGTCGCACTTCAAGACCTGGAAATAATCCAGGTCCTATTATACCATGTAAATGCAACACCTTAGGCAAATTACTTAAAATAGCCGCAAGTATACCGGAAACAACGACACCAGTATTTATTACCACCAGGTCCACTTCGAGCGCCAATAAAAGATCTGCCAATTCATAAGCAATATCTATTTCTTTTTTTATATTGTTGCCAATGGCAGTCTGAATTGTGCTGTTCATCGTGGAGAATGAAAACTGCACATTAAAACATGGGATGCCGGCTTCCTGGAGTATTTTTTTTAAAGGACCTTCTCCAGGTAAAATAGTAATAGGCGAAAACCGTTCTCTATCAATATTCAAGATAAAATTTGCAAGTGATCTCTCAGCCCCGGCAAGATGAGGGGAGTGGGAAATAAAGGCTACACGCCAGCATTGGTTCATATTGTTCAACAAGATCCCCCCAGCGCATCTTTAAGCATTTTTAAAAAAGGAAGTAACATTCTTTCAGTGGTAAATCTTTCACGTATGTCCTTTTCTGCATTTTCCAGCAACTGGCGCCGGAAATCACAGTCATCTACCAGTTTTAAAATAGCACTTGACCAGGACTCGATGTTATTTTTAACTATTAAACCATTATAGCCATCCCGGACACAGCTTAAATAAGGCTCTACATCGGAATATACACCCACCGCTCCTGCCGCAGTAATTTCTAAATACTTATTGGGGCACTTGGATCTTTCAAACCTGGTGTAGCCCAAAGGAGCAACCAGAATGTCAACACTTTTTTCGCAAACAATTTTGGCGTATTCTTCATAATTAAATACATAAGGATGAAATTCAACGCGACTTTTCGGCAATGAACTGAATGATTCCGGCAATCTATTACTCATAACAAATAAAAAGACCTTTTCTCGCTTTCTCATTACCTCAGCCAGCGCTTCGAAAGCAATATTATCCTGTCTATAAGAGCCAACATAGCCTGCACGGGTTACTCCGTCATTTCGGCGGGTATTACGTGGAAACAGCGACAGTTTTATATTAGTGTCTAGACGGCAAATCCGCTTCGCATATGGTTTTATATCCTCAGCCAAAAGAGGATTATATGTCAGCACTAGGTCAGCACGTTTTAAACAATAGAGGAAATTTTCAAAAAATGGGAGGCCCGGTGCAAAGATATTTGAATAATCAGGCCATTCCTTGCCAACCCAAAACCAGTTATCATCAATCATGTAAATAGTCGGAATTTTTTGTTGGTTACAGAAATCCATTAGCCGACAGCCGTTATCGCTTTTTACACGGCTAAAAATAACCAGATCACTGTTGATTAAATCAGCGGAATTACATGCTGTATCCAGTATAGTTCGCCAGGTTAAAATACCCCAATCTTTTACAATTTCAAAATAATTAAAAAAACAAAGTTGGTTATGAGCCGGTTCGTTGAGCCCACCAATGATAGTTATACGCAAAGGGCGTGGAAACATTGTTTTTGCTTTTCTATATATTTGATTTAAATACTCCGAGTTAATATTAAAATTCTTCGGTACGTTAATTTCTTTAATATATTTATCATAAAGCGAAGTATTTTCACACGTAAGTTGCAGGTACCGCTCAAGTCTTTTTGCCGTCTCCTCGTGTAAGTTACTCAATAAGCTACTCATTCCATCAAAAGTGACTGAGCATGAATCTTGAATGCTGCGGACTTCTAACGTCTGGTTTAATAAGCGCGCTGCAAGATCTCCATTTAAGGGAGAAAAATAGCGGAATGGGTAGTTATACCAACTCCAGCGGCATTCTAATGCAGGTATATCTACCTGATTAATTAATATTTTCCTTGCTGCACGCAAACAAAATTCCCACCAAAAATATCTTTGAAGCAAAAATGATGAAGAAAATCCTCCTAATTTTTTAAAAAATTTTCGTCCAACTAAGCAATTGTTCATTGGAATGAGGCTAAGCATTTGCAGCCACCCAAGTGGGAAACCGGGTGGTATATTATCTTCTGGAGATGGTAACCAGGTCTGAGTATAAAATTTCCTGGACTCAGTTTGGCTCCTCCAGCCTGCAACGAAAGATGAATTTTTATTTTTCGCAAAATCAAGCAATCTCAGCCAACTTTCTTCTCTACCTTCAATATCGCATCCAGGCCAGAGGAATGAAATAAATTCCCCAGTAGCACACATAATGGCTCTATTTATTAAAACACCAGGGTGTTGACACTCATCAGGCAAAAAGATAAATTTTAAAGATTGTTTATCAGCAATATTTAATGGAAGTACTTTTTTCCAGTGAGGGCCATCAATAACAAATATAAATTCAATGAAATTTTTCTCAAATGAATTATATAATGCTATTCCGTTCAAAAGAATAGCTGCATGTCTTTCAATCTCAATAAGATCCCCTGTTATAATTACAATAACTGACAGCCTCATCTGGTTCCCCCATTATTTACACAAAAAATTACTTGGCAAAAGAACCATGTGTAAAATTCCTTGTTCCTCAGAAATCTCGCAATTATCCTCAATAAAACCTAATTTATGATAAATATTAATTGCCCTACTATTATCTTTAAAAACATTGAGATAAATTACTTCTAATCCTAAGGTTTCAAACCCATAATTACATATTAGAACGCTTGCTTTAAATGCTAATCCTTTTTTATTCGCCAATAGCTCGCCAATCATTAAACGGCCAAATTCCGCACTTTTGTTAACCGGATCAATATTATACAGAGAAACCGTCCCTACCGGTTTTTTTAGATCTATTGTTTCTTCTATAATGAACATAAGGTCCCCTTCGCGTTGGCAATAAGCATGATACCAGGCCTTTTGCTGCTCTGGTGAAATAATTTCACTGTTAATAAAACAGCTTCTAATGTGATCCTGATTTCGCCAAGTGCGGACCATCTCTAAGTCCTTCTCTTCCAATGGACGCAGTATAATTTCGTCGCCTTTAATTACCTTAATTTTTTTCATCTGTACCCTCTTGAAAAGCTATGGCATGAAATCATATATCGCCTGTATAACTCTTTCCTGATCATCATTAGTTAAATCGGGGAATAATGGCAAAGATATAATTCTTTTCCAAATCTGATTTGCCACTGGAACTTCAGCTTTAATATTTTTATAATATGGATGTAAGTTTATTGGGTAATAGTGCACACCTGGTGCAATATTGTGTTCTTTTAGGTGCCTAATCAAACGGTCCCTGATTTGTCCGTTAGGCACTTTTACTACATAAAGATGCCAAGAACTTTTAGCGTATTCTTTTTCAACCGGGCGCTCCAGCCAATCTAAATCTGCAAAAGCATCCTGGTACCTTTGCACAATTTGCCGCCTCTTTGCGTTATTCTTTTCCAATTTACGAAGTTGCACCAATCCTATTGCAGCTGAGATATCGTGCATGTGGCATTTAAATCCAAGCTTGTCAACCCAGTATTGCCATGCATACACCTTTTCATTTACTGTACGTGAAAAGGTATCTTTAGTAATACCAAGCCATCTCATTTCGCGGAAATAACGGGCAAACCAGTCGCTGTTGCAAGTAATGGCTCCCCCTTCACCACAGGCAAGGTTTTTCACGGCGTGAAAACTGAAACAAGTTAGTTCTGAAATAGACCCTATTTTCACACCTTTATATTCTGCTCCACAGGCATGAGCAGCATCTTCAACCAGGTAGATCCCCTTTGCATCACAAAGTTTATGTAGAGCATCCATATCACAGGGGTGCCCTGCATAATGAACACAAAAAACGGCTTTTGTTTTTGCAGTTATTTTTTTCTCAACATCCTGCACATCCAGGTTTAAGGTATCCGGCTCCACATCACCAAAAACAGGCGTCGCACCGACATAACCTATGGCATGGACAGTACTGACAAAGGTTATCGGGGTCACAATTACTTCGTCATCTGCTTTTAACTGCAGAGCGCAGGCGGCTAGATGAAGTGCCGCAGTACCTGAATTGAGGGCAATTGCATAATCACAGCCTATATAATCCGCAAAGGCCTCTTCGAATTCCATGGTTTTAGGGCCAAGCCCGACCCAACCGGAACTCAACACCTCCGCCACAGCATCGATCTCTTCCTGGTCATATGCAGGCTTCAACACAGGTATTTGTCTCATCTACACTCCCTCTTTTCTTATCAGTATTGTTTATGGATCCAAGATATTTTTTAATTACATCATCAGGCAAACCTTCTGCCCGGATTTTTCCTCTATCTAACCAAATGGCACGATTACAAAAATCCTTAATTGATTGCATATTGTGCGATACAAAAAGCAGTACTTTTACACGGCCCATTAGATCTTTAAGGCGCTTTTCAGCTTTAGCAAGAAAAGATGCATCTCCAGCCGCTACCACTTCATCAAGTAGCAAAATTTCCGGTTCAATGGAAGTTGATACAGAAAAAGCCAAACGGATAAACATACCGCTGGAATAGTGGCGGACAGGTAAATCCAGGTAATCACCCAGGCCGCTAAATTCCGCTATCTCTAATGCTTTTTTTTTCATTTCTCTTGGCGTGGCACCCAACATCAACCCACGCAAGTAGATATTCTCCCAACCCGTGGCTTCCATTTCAAAACCAGTGGCTAGTTCAAATAGACAAGTAACACGGCCATTAACTGACACATTGCCAGAAGTAGGAGGATAGATGCCTGCAACAACTTTTAACAATGTACTTTTACCAGCACCATTCAAGCCAATTATACCAAGCCTATCTCCCTGTCTTAATTCTAAATTTATTTCTTTGAGAGCAGCAATCTTTCGCTTTTGTAAAGTATTATAGCAATTTTTCTTTCCCCACAAAGAAAGAAATATATCTTTCAATGTAGTGCTTTTATTAATATCAAAAGTAAGGCTTACATTTTCAAGTTTAACTGCATACATCATTTAGTCCCCTTAAATTTTAAAAACTAGAACACGCTTGGTTTTTTTCAAAAACAAGAGGCTTGACAATAACATAAATAAACTGAATAATGCAGTCCAAAGCCATGATTCAGGATTAGGAAATTTATGCTCAAGTATAGGAATGCGGATAGTCTCAAGTATATGGTAAATAGGGTTATACTTATAAAGCCAGGCCAGTTTCTTGCCCAACATTTTAGACGGGAACATAATCGGAGTAGCGTAAAAAACAGCCTGCAGAACCAACGATTGGATATGGGAATAGTCACGGATATTAGTATGAGCAATGCCACTTATAATTGCAAAACTAAAACCAACTATAAACAAGGCAAGCAATCCAGGGATCACAGCAAATGTACCAATAGCCAGACGTTCATTTTGAAAAATTATTATTAGCACTATAAAAGCTGCAAGGGCAAAAATTAAATTAATAAATCCTCCCAGTGCTACCCGCAAAGGAAAAACAATTAAAGGTATGTTAGACTGTTTAATATAGCCCTCTGCCGATATAAATGATATAGCGCCGGCATCAGCACATGTAGTGATAAATATCCAGGGATTAAGTCCGGCAAAAAGGTATGGTACAAATTCTTCAATTGGTTGTCCCAAGACCTCTGAAAAAACAAATCCGATTATAATTACCATCGCTAAAGGTGAAACAAACGACCAAGCAAAGCCAAGAAAAGAACGCCTATACCTGTTTTTTAGGTCATTCATTACTAAAGACCATATTACGTATCTGTTATAAAAAATTTCTTTTGCAAATTCAAACACTAATTATAGTCCTCCTGAGACGAACAACATATATATTCTTTCAATGCTTCTTGCCAGGTTCGTGGCTTGATACCTGTAACCAACTCAAATTTTTTTGTTGACAATGATGAATACAGTGGTCTTTTTGCCAAGGAAGGCCACTCCGCTGTTTTAATTGGTTTAATTTTATAAAATGATAAACCTTTTAATTTTAGAATTTCTCTTGCAAATTTATACCAAGAACATTCTCCTTTATTACAAAGATTATATATTCCATACCTTGCATTTGTTTTGAATAAAGCAATTAGCCACTTCGCAAGATCATTACTATATGTGTAACATGCAACCTGATCATCCACAATTTTTAAATATGGCTGAGAAGTAATTGCCTCAATAATTCTCTGTACAAAATCTTTGCGCCTGGATTTACCCATACCGAAAAGCCTGGAAGTACGGATAATATAATACTGGTCTGTCACATGGCTGACGAAAAGATCGCCTGCTGCTTTTGTGGTTCCATATACGTTTAAAGGATTAAACCTATCCTCCTCTGTATATGGCTGTTTTTTTTCACCCGAAAAAACAAAATCTGTGCTGAAATGAACCAATGGAGTTTGTTGTTCAGCGCATATCTTCGCAACAATCAAAGGTCCGTATGCATTAATCTTCCAGGCCTTCAGTTGCTCTTTTTCCGACTTTTCAACATCGGTAAAAGCCGCTGCGTTAATAACCAAGGAAGGTCTTACCTGATGTATATAATCCTTGGTTTGATAGGGATTCGTAATGTCTAGAATATTGTGTCCAGGTGTAATTATCTCGGCATTTAATTTCTTCAATTCAGGGATAAGAGCCTGACCGATAGTACCTGAACTGCCAATAATTAGAACTCGCTGCAAAAAATTATTTACCATCCAAATCCTTTCCATATATACGAATATCTTTAAAAAAGATCATTATACATTTTTTGATAATATTCCTTGTATTCTCCTGATTTAATCCTTTTCCACCACGCTTCATTTTTAATATACCACTCAATAGTTGACTGGATACCTTGTTCAAAACTATATTCAGGCATCCAACCCAGTTCTTTCATTATCTTGCCCGCATCGATAGCATAGCGACGATCATGGCCGGGTCTGTCCTTTACAAATTTAATTAAATTTTCATTCTTGCCTAGTATTCTTAAGATTGTCTTTACTATTTCCAGATTAGTTTTTTCATTATTTCCTCCTATATTATATACTTCACCCGGCCGCCCATTTTCAATGACACAGTCGATAGCTGCACAGTGGTCTTTTACATGGAGCCAATCACGCACATTTAAACCGTCACCGTACACAGGTAGAGGCAAATCCTCTAAGGCATTGGTTATCATTAACGGAATTAATTTCTCTGGAAACTGATATGGACCATAATTATTTGAACAACGTGTTATATTTACATTCAACCCAAAAGTATGTCTGTACGCATGTACCAAAAGGTCAGCTGCCGCTTTGGAAGCTGAATATGGACTGTTAGGGCAAAGGGGCATATCCTCCCGAAAATAGCCGCTTGCACCAAGCGAACCATAAACTTCGTCAGTAGATATCTGAACAAACTTTTTAATTCCAAATTTAAGGGCTCCATCTAACAAAACCTGAGTACCAAGTACATTTGTTTTAACAAAGATACCGGGGTCGTGAATGCTCCGGTCCACATGCGATTCAGCTGCGAAATTGACGATAACATCTATACCCCCAGCCAGGATCTTCCCCACCAGTTCTTTGTCAGCTATATCACCTTTATAAAACTGATAACGAGGGCTATCTTTAATAGCAGCAAGATTTTCAAGACACCCGGCATAAGTTAGTTTATCCAAGTTTATAACTATACAATTTTCATATTTAGTTAACAAATAAATAATAAAATTACTCCCTATAAAACCTGCCCCTCCGGTAACCAGATACCGCTTACCCATCTTTTCTCTCCCAGTTATAAGGAACATTATTGTTATGGGGATCTATTCTATACTCGTCAGGCTCATTATAGTTATAAGTCTCTGTCGGAATATTAATAACTATTGCTTCACTTTCTCCAATAGCCTTAAAACCATGATAAACCAACTTAGGTATTTGTAATAAAATCGGATTATATTCTCCCATAAAAAACTCATTTACCATACCACGTGTTTCAGAACCTTCCCGGTCGTCATATAGTACTACTTTCATCATACCTTTGACTACAACAAAATTATCTGTTTGTTTTTTATGATAATGCCATGCTTTTACAACACCAGGATATGCAGTTGTCATATAAACCTGCCCAAATTTTATAAACAAATCATCATCTGCCCTTAACATTTCCATTAACCTGCCCCGCTCATCGGGAATCACTTTTAATTTTTTTATTTTAACCCCTCTAATCAATTCCACAATAAACACCACTTTCATAAGATTTGTTATAAACTAACCGCTTTTTCTCCTAATATTTCTCCAATTTGCTTATCAATACCAGTAATTCTTGTCATTTCGTTTGCTTGAGCTAGAGACTTAAAAGTGCCTGCATCAGACCACCAACCATGCATAACATCGTAATACAGACAGTCCATTTGAATATACGCATTATTAATGTCAGTCACTTCTAATTCACCGCGCCATGAAGGTTTAAGCGTTTTAATAATATTAAAAACCTGCGAGTCATACATATAAATACCGGTAACAGCATATTTACTTTTTGGTTGCTTTGGCTTTTCTTCAATTGAAACTATTTTAGAACCATTTAGTTCAGGAACTCCAAACCGCTTTGGATCGGGTACTTCTTTTATGAGTATCCGCGCTCCTCTACCCTGCTCCCGGAAAGCATTTACGTAAGGAGTTATATCGTCCTCAAAGATATTATCGCCGAGAATAACAACACATTGCTTCTCACCAACAAAGTCCTTTGCCAAACCCAGAGCTTGAGCGATGCCGCCAGCCTCATCCTGGACGCGGTAAGTAAAATCCAAATTCATCTGCCGACCGCTGCCTAAAAGGTTTACAACATCCCCCATATGTTCTCTACCTGTTATAATAAGAATATCCTTTATTCCTGCCTGGGCAAGTTTTGCAATAGGATAATAGATCATGGGATACATCCCTACTGGTAATAAATGTTTATTTGTCACTTTTGTCAGGGGGAAAAGTCGCGAGCCGGTTCCGCCAGCTAATACTATACCCTTCACTAATAAGCCCCTTTCTAATTTTTTTAGCAAATAACCATTCGGTATATTTAAAGCTTTATCCGGTATTCTCCATTTGACAGAGACAAGTTTGGGTTATAAAATAAATCGCCATTATCTAGAAACTTTTCCCATTTATTAAGAAAATAACTAATATTTCTTTTTGATAATACCTGGCCCCTGGTTTTTGATTCTTGGTGATAAAGTAACACATATGGCGTCCAAACAACATAATAACCTTTATTTATAACTCTGAGGCAAAGATCAATATCATTTAATGCAATATCTAATTCTTGATCAAAACCTCCAACTTCATAGAAAACATCTCGCCTCATCATCATGCAGGCGGCGGTAACAGCTGAGTAGTTACGGCATACCACAGCAAAGTCCATATATCCTGGCTTATCGGCCGGACTACAATAAAAGGCGTGGCCAGCTATACCACGAAGTCCTATAATAACTCCTCCATGCTGGATTGTTCCGTCAGGGAAAAGAAGCTTAACCCCAACTGCTCCCGTCTCCCTCTTCTGGGCAAGGGCAATCATTTCTTCCAACCATTCGGTTGTTATTACCTCGGTATCATTATTGAGAAACAAAAGGTAATCGCCATTGGCATGTTCAACAGCAAAATTATTTATTTTTGAGTAATTAAATGGTTCATCAAAATTTAAGATAACAAATCCACTTACCTTTTTCAGCTTATCCAAATAAACTTTAGTTTCCTTTTCTATACTACCGTTGTCCACTACAATTATTTCATAATTTTTGTAGGTAGTTTTTTCAAGGATGGAATTAATACACCTGGTTAAAAGATTGATCTTATCACGTGTTGGTATAATTATACTGACAAGCGGTTTTTCTTTAAGGTGATATTTTACACGAAAATGCCCTTCTCCTGTCAACCACACATCTGCGTCTATCCCGCACCTGGCCAGCGTATTTAGAACAATTTTTTGCCCCTTACAACTTAATTCCTTTGCATCTTTTGCTTTGTATAGTGCCCAGTCGGGAATGCTCCTCCTATGGTAAAGCACCTCCGGCAGGCGGACGATATTTTTTGTTAACTCTGATAAACGCAAGAGCATGTCATGGTAATGGACTCCTTCTACATCCTCTCTGAACCCGTTTAATTTATCAAGTAAACTTTTTCTCACTGCCAGGTAGCGCCCGACATAATTCATTGAAAGCAGTAAATCCGGAGACCAACCGGGTTTAAACAAGGGTCTCGAACGCTTGTTTTTATTATTCAAGCGATCTTCATCAGTATAAATTGCGTCTATTTTTGGTTCTCTATTTAGCAACTTCACTATTTCTAAAAGGGCGTGCGGCGCTAATTCATCACCACAATCCAAAAAACCGACAAATTCACCTACGCACATTGAGAGAGCAGCATTGGCAACCTGCACCACACCACTATTAAAGGAAATAAAGCTAAGCCTAAACCTGTCGTCGATGCTTTGATATTTTTTATATATTTCAATAACATAAGGATTAATTTTGTCAGTAGCAACAGCACATAACTCCCAACAGGGATAGGCCTGCCTCAATACGGAATTTAATGTTTGCTCAAGATATTTTATTTCGATATTGGCTAGTGGCAATATTGTCGATATTAACGGTTTGTATATCAGCGCTTCTATATCTCCCATCGCTGCAGATAATTTCTCTTTTATTCTTGCTAATTCTCTCTTTAACCACAACTGGTAAACATGCTTATTGCTAAAACATAGACAAATATCTTTCCAATTGCGGTTCCTTACGTACCAACTGGCCCTGCGTAACATTTCTGCCGGGCCTTCGTGGATTATTAACCACCAGGCCTTTGCAAATACTGAGCCTGATTTCATTAATACTCCCTCGCGACCTTTTAATGAAAAATATTGCCTATTATTTCATTTAGCTCATTTATTCTCTTTTCCCAAGTATTTTCTAGAGCCATTTTTAAGCGCTTTTGTCTCATTTTAACGTTGTCTTCAGCAATTGCTTTGTCAGCAGCGCGCACAAATTCTTCCGCTGAATTACCTAGATAGAAATACCCGTTGCCCCAAATTTCACTCAAGCGCTTTAACTCCGGCGTTGCAGTGGCCACTATAGGTAGTCCGAAACTAAGGTATTCATTTAACTTAGCTGGGTGCATTGCACCGGAATAGTCATCTGAGAAGTACGGGACAAGGCCAGCATCGGCCTCCTTTAAAAAACCAGCCAGGTTTACGTACATCTGTTTAGGAAACTGATAAATATTTCCTAAAGAAGGTATCTTTATGTCATCAGTACGGGGTCCCACCAGGATCACTGAACCATTTTGAAAGTATTTGGCCAATTCAATTATAAAATCCAAACACAGCTTTTTATTTAACCCCCCGATATAAATAAAACGCGGGCGTTGCATCTCTTTGATTTCTGGAATATCAATATTTTTATTAACAATTTCAAGGTTAAACCCGTCTTTAAATAATACCGGATTTTTTGCAAGTTTATAATATTTATCATATAGGGTTATTGAGGCAAAAAAAGTAAAGTCAGAACCCTTTAGCAACTGCTCCTCATATGGCGCAAGGCGCGGCTGAATTATTTTCGAATCACTGACTATATCATATACAGTTACACCCCATTTATAATCTCTTATTATTGATAGTACAACAGGAGTAGCAAGATAAGTCCAAAAAATAATCTCAGATGGTTTAAGATTATATTTTTTTAAATAATTATTTATTTTTAATTTAAAATATTGCTTATTATAAGTTATAGCAAATATGCTAAATGGAAAGGGAATAGCCAGAGGTGAAAAGATATCTAAGTTTGATGATACTTCTACATTTTTTATTTGCCCTGCAGCAGTACGAAGTCTACTAATAACGCGCGGCATGTCGTTAAGACCAGGACAACGCACCCCGGTATTTTCTACAAAAAATACTCTTAAGCCCTTTTCTGCCAGCCCGGCCATTAAATAATGTGTTCTCTGTTTAAGAAAATCCCAGTCTACAGCGGAAAAACAAATGACTCCTTTATAGCGCAATTATCCCAGCCCACCTAATCTAACTAAGTTAGTTTAAATAATTATATTATCTCTTTCTTTTCCAACCTCAGCCCGGAAGCAATTATCTTAATTTATAACACCTTCAACCCCCGAAGACCCTCATACCCCTTGGCCAATTCGGGCGCAAGCTTTTGGGCCTGGGCAAGGTATTCCTGTGCCTCCTGGGGCCGGCCCTGCTTGTCGCGCAGGAGGGCCAGCCACAGGAAAGCCTCGCCTTTAGTCTTTTCGTCGGTCTTTTCGCCGGAAAGGGCGGCCTGCAGGCCGGCGTCGGCCTCGGCCCAGCGGCCCAGCAGGTACTGCGATGCCCCCACGTTGAGTTTCACTGCCGGCGTGGGCTCCATCAGCGGGGCCACGTTCCATAGCTTTTTCTCCGTATCATTCAGCGCAGCCATTTTAGCTTCAATGCGGCCCGGCACAGCAGCAGCTTTTTCAAAATACTGTTTTGCCGCTTCCCTGTTGCCGGAAACCATTTCATTGTACCCAACGATAAAATAGATCCGCGACAAAAGCTCATACCACTGCACCTGGAACGGGGCCAGAGAAAGGGCCTTTTCGGCATAGCTTACGGCTTCTTCACTGCTTTTCTTTCCGTTAAAATAAAGGCTTGCCAGGTCGGCGCAGCGGGGCGCGCTGTACTTGCTCAGCTCCAGAGCCTTCTGGGCTTCAGCAATGCCCTCGTCAAATTTGCCCTGCTGCTGGTAGATGCGGGCCAGGCTGCTGTGGTAGTCGGCATTGAAAGGATTATATGCTGCAGCTTTTTGAAGCAGTGCAATGCCCTGGCTGATGTTTTGCCTCTGCAGGTATTTTCCGGCCTGCACGGCGTAACTGCCGGCGGCTGCCAGCGAACCGGCAAAGACTATTAATACGACCGTTGCTATTGATGCACCGGCCAGCACGGCATTGCTGGGCGGGACGTATTTCCTGATTTTTTTCTCTTCTGAAGCGGTTCTGGTATAAATCTCAATGCTCCTGGTCAGGCCGAACATGGTCCAGAGGACCAGGGCCAGGGCGGAGAGGGAAAGGTCGAAGTCGATTGCCGCGTGCAAACCGATGGACAGGGCGGCAATGAAAATTACCCATACCAGGAAACGAGCAGCGTTATCCGCTTTAGTACCGTGGTAAAGCCGGTGGGCAAGGTGCAAAAAGCTTGCCCATATGCCCAGGATGGCCAGCAGGCCCAGAATGCCGGTCTCCACCATAATCTGGAAGTAATGCCCGTGCACCTGGTTGGAGTTGTAAAGGTAACTTTGATAAGCACGGTAGGCTTCCTGCCAGCCGCCGCCGCCCCAGCCGAGGATTGGGCGCTCCTTGAACATCTTCAGGGCATCCTGGAAGAAATACATGCGCTCTGTAGCATTGCGCAGGCGGACTTCTTCGGCCAGCGCCTTCAGGGCTTCAGCATGTCCGCTTACGTAAACGCCGGCTCCGATGCAGCCAACAACAGCCACTAACAGCACTGCGGCCAGGACGACGTATTTATGTGCGGCAATCCAATCCAGCAATCCCTTTCTTACAACAAAACTGTACAGAGCCTGTCCGGCCGCTGTCAAGACCAGACCCGCAAACACCCACAGCCAGGCCATATCCATTTTGCTGCTGCCCACGGCGGACAGAAACTGCCAGATGGCAATGAAGGACGCTATGCCGGTTAAAATAAAATGAATTACAGCGGAAACCCTGTTGCCTTTCGGCATGCCGGCAATAAAAAGGACAAATACAATCGCAAATACCAGAAGGCCGCCGTTTGACCTGGTGCCGAGAAGCACTGCAAGCAGCAGGAAGTTGCCTGCGGCGTAAAGGTACTGATATATATTAAGTTCAGTCGAACCGGCCTTAAGCCAGAGGTAAATACCGATAAACGTCACCGCCGCCAGGTAGCTGGCCAGGGCGTTGGGATACTGGAAGGTGGAGTAGATCCTCCCGTTTAAAAAGCCGTCATTGATATGGATGATCCCGGTGGCAGTGGAAAGGCCGGCCAGGGCCACGCCGATGGCGCTTACGTAGATTACCTGCAGGATGGCCGTAATGTCCCTCTCGTTCCTGATCAGCCGGGAAGACAGCCAGTAAACCAGGAAGTACAGGACGGTCTTGACCACCTCGTCCACCGCCAGGCCGTAGTTGGCGGCCTGGAAGGCGGATATTATGTAAACTACTGGGAAGGCCAGGATGAAGTAGTCCAGCGGGTGGGAAAGAAAGCCGTGGTCCCGCTTCGACCACTTCCACAGCCAGGCAAACCAGAAAATGACGGCAGCAAAAATTAAAGCCCGTTCCTGCTCGGGCTGGAAAAACAGTCCTCTGAAATACGGCGGCAGGAACAGTAAAACAGCCAGTCCCCAAAAAGCCACTGCGTGACTGAATTCCCACTCGCTGCTCCGGGGCGTTTTCTTTGCTTCAGGCAGCTTTTTGCCTTCTGAAGATTTCTTGCCTTCGCGCGCCTTCGGGGCAGATGCGGCTTTTTTCTTTTCTTTTGGCTTTGATGCTGCTTTAGACAATGGATCAGGACTCCCTTGATTAATATGTCATCAATGCTTTTTGGCTGGCACAAATCTTATATTTCTACACAATTTAACAAATTCCTGCTTTTCCGGCTAGAGTTGCAAAATCCATCTTTGCATATTTCTGGAAAGAGCTATCTCTGATATTGACACAAACACCTGTTCCGTAATAGAATAAAGCAAGGTGGTGAAAAAATGAACTCACCGGAAGAAGTGACCCGTGTGCGCCGCTTCCTTCTGGAAAGGGAAGAGAAGATGCGGCAGGCCAGGGAACTGGCGCGCGGGCAGGTCATTGCCAGGTTAAAACATGCGCTGCAGGTGGTGGCGCCTCTCTTCCCCGTAGATAGGGTTTACCTGTACGGTTCCATGCTGAGCGGCCGCTGGCGGCAGGATTCAGACCTCGATCTGGCGGTAGAGGGCGACCTTTCCTCCAGTGAGCTTTTTAAACTGTGGGCGGAACTGGATCGCCTGCTGGAGCAGGAAATTGATCTCCGGGAAATGTCCAGGCTGCCTTTCCGGGAAAAAATTCAACGTGAGGGGATATTGCTTTATGAAAGAAAGGATCCTTCTCCTTATTAGCGAGGTGGAGAGCGCAAACCGACGGCAGGCCCAATTATACAGCAAGCTCGACCGGAGCTGGGAACGCTATCAGCAGAACGGGGATTACAGCTGCCTTGTAGAAACAGCTTTTTATCTAAATCAGCTTTATTCTGGGTACGAGAGGATTTTTTGGGATGTGGCCGGGGTCTTTGAAAATACTCTTGATAGTATACACTGGCACAAAAGTTTATTGGAGAGAATGCGGCTTTCTATTGAAGGGCTGAGGCCGGCTTTGGTCGGCGAGGAAACTTTTCGCTGCCTCAACGAGTTAAGGGCTTTCCGGCATTTCTTCCGCCACGCTTACGATACCGATCTGGAACCGGAAAAAGTAGCGCTGGTTATGAAGAAGGCCCTGCGGCTAAAGGATTTGTGGGCCGGTGACTGCCAAGCTTTCATCAATTTTTTGCGCAAGCTGCTTTAATTCCGCCCTGCGTCGTTTTCTCCCGTTCCACTTGCTTTCCGGGTTTTTCGTATGTTATAATGTACTTGTTCCGTTAAGAAAAACTTAATACGGGGGTGTAGCTCAGTGGGAGAGCGCTTGACTCACATTCAAGAGGTCGCTGGTTCGAAACCAGCCATCCCCACCAGAAAAATCAAGCCCTGCGGGGCTTTTTTTATAAGGAGGAATCTGTAAATGCAGCGCAGGTTTAAGGTTGTCCTGACGTGGGATAAAGAGGATAAGGTTTATGTTGCCACCGTGCCTGCTATTCCTGGCTGTTCTACCTTTGGTGATACTAAAGAGGAAGCCCTTGCTATGGCTGAGGACGCCATTAAGGTTACCCTGGAGGGACTTGCTGCCACCGGACAGCCGCTACCTGAAAGTGATGTTGACGTAAGTATCGTTGAGGTAATGGTTCCCGCATGATGTCTCCCAGTCTCCCGCGAGTAACGGGTAAGGAAGTGGTTGCCGCCCTAAAAAGGGCCGGCTTTATCGTCAGAAAAAGTGGAAGCCATATATTTTTAAGTCATCCTGACGATGCAACAAGGTACGCCACTGTTGCCGTCCACAGCGGAAAAAATATTCCCGTAGGTACGCTTAATGAAATCCTACGTACAGCCAGGCTCACACCAGATGAATTTAGAAAATTGCTCTAAGCCCTGCTCAGCCAATATCCGGCCACAACGCGGGGATTTTACTTTTGGCGAGCTTTTTTTGCCCGGGACATCTACCAGTGACCGGGTGTTATCACTTTCGTACGGACTGTAGACGGGGTGCGGCCCTGGTCACCAGCGAGGCCAACTCGGCCCATGTCATCTCTTCACCCGGCCGGAACAGGCCGTTCTCATCCCCTTTGATTAAGCCCAGGCCACAGGCGATGGCCACGTAGTTTGCTTTCAGGCAAAGAGATTAACCTGGCCAAACCTGTTACAAGGTCCTGCAGGCGACCCGCGTGTCCCTCTGTGATAAAATCCCTGGCCTCCAGCGCCTTTTTAAGAATTTGTTCTTTAATTTGCAAGTTTCTCTATGTCAAGAAGCAACCAAATGTTTTTCCCGTTTTTAATAAGAGCGAATTATCTCGTTTGCCTCGTAAATGGGAAGAGCATAGCTCTGCTTGTTTATTTCAAATATTACAACCAGATTATCTTTTTCCATCATGCTCCCTCCTATATCTTGAATTGTGCTACGGAGTTTTGCAATTTGCTTGCGATGTCGGCGAGTTCTTGCGTTGCGCCGGCCACCTGCTGGATAGTTGAGCTGACCTGCTCATTGCTGGCTGCCAACTGCTGCATTCCTTCACTTGTTTGCTTTGCGCCCAGGGTTATTTCCTCGACCAACACAATGTTGTGGTTTATTGCTTCAACGATCTTTTCGAGGGCTGCACTTGCATCAGAAGCTAAGCTTACACCTTCGCTAACTTCTTTCGCACTTTGTTTCATGGAATCGATTGCTACGTTGACTCCTGATTGGATCTGTGTTATTAATTGCCCTATTTCCTTTGCTGCGCTCGCGGATTGTTCAGCCAGTTTTCTCACCTCTTCGGCGACAACGGCAAAACCGCGCCCCTGGTCACCGGCACGCGCCGCTTCAATGGCTGCGTTTAATGCCAGCAGGTTGGTCTGGTCGGCAATACCCGTGATGACATCAGTTATGTTCCCAATTTTTGTAGATAGTTCTCCTAAATTTTGTATGGAGTTGTTTACCTTATTAGATGATTCTGAGATGGAATTTATCTTACCAATAGTGAGTTTTACCGTTTTCTCTCCTGTCTCTGCAACTTCAATAACTTTTTTGGATTCGACCATGGTTTGGTTGGCGTTTTCCATGCTTTTTTCCGCCATAGATGCAACTTCGTTAGTTGTGCTGGCCACTTCTTCAACGGTTGCGCTGACTTCTTCGGCGGATGAAGCCAACTCTTCGCTGTGGGTGGTAAGGGTCTGGGCATTTGCAACTATGTCTGAAATAAGGGTCTTCAGCTGGCTTGACATGGCATTTAGGGACCTGGCAAGATCCCCGACCTCATCTGAAGATTTTACCATTATTTCTTCGGTGAAATCACCCCTGGCAAACTTGTTTGCCCCGCTGACCATTTCAAGAATTGGGTTTCTAATAGATCTTGTGATAAAGAGACTTGTAACCACCCCGATTACCAGGGCTATGACAGTTAAAATTACAGATGTAGAGATGACTCTTGCAGCGTTACTTTCGGCAGAATTTATACTTTTCTTAAATATCATTTCGTTGCTGGCAACTAATCCACTTATTATTTCTGTAAGTTGGTTTGTCATTGAAACCAGCGTATTTGCTATGCTTGTAGTTTCCTCCCGGGCAATCTCCCTGGCTTTCGGGTCAGTAATGCTATATTGTTTTTGAACAGCCGGGATAAGATCGTTTACCAGGCCCTGGCGGTATTTTTCTGTGACCTCAATTAGCTTCTGCACCTCAGTTTTTTTCTCTTCAGCACTTATTCCCAAAAGTTTCTTTTCCAAATCCACTATAAGCTCTATTTCTTTGATACAAGACTCCTTATAGGAGTCCGAACCATATGCTATATATCCGCGAATGGCAGCAACAGTGTTATAAAAGTGAACTTCTATGTTTTTTTGGAGCGAAAGCCGTTCGTATATTATGCTAATGTTTTTCAGGTTATTATCAATAGATCTTGTCGAAACAATTGAGCTTACACCCATCACAGCCAGTAACAGTAACACTATCGAAAAACCCAAAGTTATTTTAGTTCCGATTTTTAACCTCACTCTTTAAACAACTCCCCTCATAGCAGTAAATTTTACGCTTTTTTACATCTAAGCTTAAAGCCTTTTTTCTTTTAGGCATTGTTTTTTTGCCTGGCTATCAAAATATCTGTCACCAATTCATTTTAAGTACTCATAATAAAAAAAGCAGGAAAACATATGTTCCCTTCAAAACAGCAAGAAAACCTCCTCTTTCACCACTTTTAGCTGGGCCCTAACAGGTATTTATCCATCAACTTAAACCATAATTTCTCACTAGTTTCCCAAATTAATTATTCCTAATTATAAGCCATTGCCACCCCCTGACGCTTTTGCTATACTTGATTAAACAAGGCAGGACGTAAAGTAAAAAAAGCTTAACCCCGTTACCGGGCCAAACTTCGCTCTCTTTCCGGTTTAGTGTGCATACAATGTGCGGCCTAAGCCGCGAACTCTTATGCCACTTGCAATTGTCTCAACGGGTCGCCAGACTCACCTCCGAGGGCGATATTACCTGCAGGTTTGCTATTTCCTTTATGTTTCGCGCACTGTGTGATTAGCCAGGCCTTGATCTGCGGGATGGTCGCGCCTTTTTATTTTTGGAATAGGGAAGTGAAGGACTCTTTTTATTGCTCCTCCCACCTATTTCCTCTGTTTAATACTGGGATTTACACTTTACCTTTTACTTAAAAATACTTCTTGCTAGAGTACTTATACTAAAAGTGATATATATTGTATAAAATATTGTTAAATCATAGATAAATTATAACTATAACTAAGTTATATTTCAATATATTTTAACCCAAAAAAAATTACAGGTGAATAATTCATGTCATGGGGGGCGAGGATTCAAGAAATCAGAAAGACTCTAAATTTAACCCAGGCTGAGTTTGCTGAAAAGCTCAGGATTAGTCAAGCACATGTCTCTAAAATTGAAAAGGATCAGATTTCACCGTCCGAGTTATTACTCAGTTATATATGCTGTAATTTTCATGTTTCAAGAAAATGGCTGGATACCGGTCAGGGCGAAATGTTCATCTCGCCCGAAAGAATTCTAAAAAATCAAATGGCCCGCTTTGGCGAGCAGGCCTTCCTGAATGCAATAAGCAATATTTTGGATGAACGCGGCTTGACCGTCACTGCAGCCCGGTCGGCCCATCGCGCCGATACAGGCGATCCCGTGCTTGACCGTATGGTCAACACTCTTTATGATCTATGGGCTGTAGGGGACGAAAAACTTAAACACTGGGCAGAAGTCCAGTTCAATCGCGCCTTCCCAGACGATATAACAGAAATTATACAAAAAAAACAAAAAGAAAACCTTGGACACACGCCTGTCGGTTAAATTTACACTTATTACCAAGGCAGGCCTTGAATTTCCCGTAAAAATTTGTTACTGCTTGCTTTCAGCCCTTTCTTCATCCTTTCAGCCCTTTCTCCATCTCTGACAGGGGGATAATGGAAGCATAAACCTGCTCACTCCCCGCCGGACAAGGCCCTCTTCCGGCGCGCCAGCGCCCCGGTGCCGGGCAGGAAGGCAATCAGCAAAAGACCGAGCACCGGAAACAAAACCATCACCTTGAAAACTACCGGCAGCCCCCACCTGTCGGCCAGCCAGCCCAAAAAAGTGGTTCCCACGCCGCCCATGCCTATGGCAAAGCCCAGCGTCAGGCCGGAAATCAAGCCGATATTGTTCGGCAGCAGCTCCTGGCCAAAAACTACGGTCACGGCAAAGGTGGAGATCAGGACAAACCCGGTCAGGGCCACCACTATCAGCGTCCAGATCCCGCTTACGTGAGGAAACAGGTAGAGCAGGGGGATAACCAGGGAGGTTGATACAATCATTATGTTTTTTAGGCCCCAGCGGTCGGCAGCGGGGCCGCCCACCGTGGAGCCCAGCGCACCGCAAAGCAAAAACAGGGTAACCACGGAGGCCGCGTAGGCGTTGCTGTGATGCAGGTAATTCACAAAATATTGCGGCAGGAAGGTGACGATGCCGAAGTGCACCCAGGTGCGCATGACTATTACCAATATAAGCAGGACCACCGGAAAGACAAGCGCCACACCACTCATCCCGGCAGCATCACCGGCTTTGCCCCGGGCGGGGTTTACCGGTCCGGCCGGGCTGTTTTTTGGCACGGCCGGCGCTATTTCGGAAAGGTAAATCCACAGCAGCGCCGCCATGAGCCCGTTTAAAGCCAGAAAGCCTGCCGTTCCGCGCAGGCCCGCCGCCTCATAAAAGAAGGTGGCCAGCCCGGGGCCCAGGGCAAAGCCGATATTACCGCCCACGGTATACATTGCCATGCCGGAGGCCCTGCGCGAGCCGCTGGCCAGGCGGGCAAACTTCGAGCCCTCCGGGTGGTAGGCCGCAACGCCCAGGCCGCAAACCATAACGGCTGCAAGCAAAAAAATGTAGCCGGGGGAAAAACCGACCAGGGCCATTCCTAACCCGGCCAGAAGGCACCCGGCCGGGATCAGCCAGGCCATCCGCCGGCGGTCGCTGAAAAGGCCGAAAGCAGGCTGGATAACTGACGAAAAAAGATTTAAGGCCAAAACCACCACGCCCACCTGCAGGTGGCTTAAGGCCAGCACAGGCTGCAGAAAGGTAAGCATCATCGGCACGGCGCTCTGGCTGATGTCTGTTACGGCGTGCCCTACACCAAGAATGGTCAGTGTCTTTTTATTCATTTTCGTACCCCTGATCTGCCTAAAGCCGTGCCCGGAAAGGGCAGTCATAGCTTTGTCGTTCGCTTTGCTGGCGGGCCCTCTCAAGCCCCCTCAAGTGAATATTATACATCAAAAAAGCAGCCCTTAAAAAACTTTCTCCCGCAAAAAACTGCGGGAGAACATAACAAAATTGCCCAGTAAGGTTGTAGCCGTCCTGGCGGCCTCTAATTATATAATTAGATTTATTTTACAGGGAGAACAACTCTGCCAAAAACCGTGTTAATAACTCCAGCTGCTGAAGTATACCAGGCGGCTAACGCCGTAAGAATACCTGCATACCCCCCCAAAGTGTGCGCCGCATGATTGCCGGCCGCCCCGATGTCCAGTAGAATAAACGTTATCAAAAGGAGTGTGAATGTAACTATTAGTGCTTTGTTAGTTTTAAAACTGCCTATCCACATGTAAAAAGTGAAGATTGTCCAGGCAATGAGGAAGAGCAAAACGCCTTCTTCAGGTACCTTCCAATTCGGGTTCAGGATTTTAAGGCAATCAAACACCCCCAAGGATATCCAGAAGGCGCCATATGAGGAAAATGCCGTACAGCCAAAGACGTTGTTCTTTTTAAACTCCCACATGCCGGCCAGTATTTGCGTGGCACCGCCGTAAACCAGTGCCAGGGCAATAACAACTGTTACTGCACCCGCTCCTACCAGTCCGGCATTTACTGCGCTTAAGCAAAAAGTAGTAAGGGCAAAGCACGCCAGGCCAAGCGGCCCCGGGTCGGCTATTGCAGATTCTTTAATTTCGTAAATCTGCTGTTTGCTCATTAAAGAGTTACCCCCTCTTACAAAGCAAAGTTGAAAATAAGTGCTTACATTTACTTACGCCATATATCACCCCCCTCCAATTAAAAAAATTCTTACTTTATAACATAACCGCATTGTCTAAATTTTTAAATATATCTACACATGAATCTAGCCCTTTTTTTCCAGAACTTCAAGAGATATCTGCCTTTATTTTTTAAAAATCTTAATTTTTTATATTTTTGTTTCCCTTAAACGGCCGCGTTTAATTACCGTCCGCCTTAAAATACAAAAGCACGCCTTTTTCTTCCTCCGCCTTTGCCCTGCCATCCTCCAGCAGGATATCCAGGGCGGCAAGGGCTTCTGACACGCCCAGGACGACATCGAAGCCCCCGATCCGCGGAAACAGGGCCACGGCAATTTCGTAGGCGGTCCGGCCTCTTTCGCCGAGCAGGCGGTACACCGTGTCATTGCGGTCGCTGTGGTGCCTGAACACCTCATCCACCGTTACCTGCCAGTTAACTATGTTTTCACCGTGCCCCGGCCATATTTCGGCTATGTCCATCTCCAGAAGGTGCGCCAGCCCGTCCAGGTACATTTTCTTGGCGGGCAGGCGCCGGCCGGTTTCCGGCGAAACTTCCATCAGAGGGTTGGGTGTTATATGGGGCAGCAGGAAGTCCCCGGAGAAAAAATTCCTGGACTGCGGGTCGTAAAGGCAAATATGCCCCTGCGAGTGGCCGGGGAAATTCTGGACAACCAGTTCGCCGTCTTCAAAGGTTAAAACTTCACGGTCTGCCAGCGGCAAAATGCCGCTTTTTGGCACCTGGCGGTACTGCCTGGCCCTCATGTAAACGGCCAGTTCCTGGATAAGGCCGGGCGGAACGCCGGCTTTTACCAGGGAAGGGAAAATTTCTTTAAAATAGTCCCTCTCCCCCGTCAGGCGGCCTGCCTCAACCCCGTTGACAAATATTTGGGCTCCGGCGGCCTCCCTGATGGCGCCGGCTAGCCCGCAGTGATCCGGGTGGCAGTGGGTGATGATAATCCTTTCAATATCCTGTAAGGCAACACGGCAGGAGGCAAGGGCCTCCTCCAGGGCCCGCCGCGAAGCCGGCAAATCCGGGCCGGTGTCAATAAGGGTGCAGGGCTTTGACTTAATCAGGTACACGTTGACCGGTCCCACGGGGTAGGGGGTGGGTAGATTTATCTTGTATACTGGTAGCAATTATCTGTTCCTCCCGCCTGGCACTTTAAATCCGCAATTATTACGTAGTTAATTATATTCTCATTCTTTTTCCCTGTCACCTCCATCTTGCTGAAGCGGCAAAAGCGGGCCTTTGAATATATTTCAATAGCAGTGGTCAAAAAAACACTCCGGCAGGAGTGTTCCAGGCACTGTAAGCAATCCAGGTTAAATGATTTATAAACCGGACGTCATTTTGTGACAATACCATAATCTTTATTCATTTTTCTGTGCTTGAAGGTTTTCAAGCGGCCGGCGTAATCCCCAACAATATGGCCGTTTCCGATGAGCCTGTACTTGTAGATAACCAGCCCGTCCAGGCCCACCGGCCCTCTGGCGTGCACCTTGCTGGTGCTTATCCCCACCTCGGCCCCGAAACCGTAGCGGAAGCCGTCGCTAAAGCGGGTGGAGCAGTTCCAGAAGACGTTTCCTGAATCAACGTAGTCCATAAACCGGGCGGCCTTTTCCCCGCTCCTGGTGATGATGCCGTCGGTATGGCCGGAACCGTAAGTATTGATGTGGCCGATGGCTTCGTCCAGGCCCGCCACCACCTTTACCGAAAGCTTTAAGTCCAGGTACTCGGTTCGCCAGTCCTCTTCGGTGGCGGGGGCGGCCGGAATAACGGCGCGCGTCCGCGGGCAGCCTATCAGCTCCACCTGGCGGGCGTCCATTGCCTTCTTCAGCTCCGGCAGAAATGCCGGGGCTATCTTTTCGTGCACCAGCAGTGTCTCCACGGCGTTGCACACGGCCACGTACTGGGTCTTTGCGTCCACGGCAATTTTTACCGCCATTTGGATATCGGCATCCTCATCGACGTACAGGTGGCATATCCCGTCGGCGTGGCCCAAAACCGGAATCCTGGAGTTGTCCATTATGTAACGGACAAATTCGTTGGAACCCCGCGGTATGATTAAATCGATATACTTGTCCATCTTGAGCATCTCGCCGACGTCTGAACGGGTCTCCAGCAGGGCAATCCAGTCCGGCGGAAGGCCGGCCTTATGTGTCGCCCCGGCAATAATCGCGGCCAGCACCCGGTTGGTCTCCCGGGCCTCGGAGCCGCCCTTCAGCAGCACGCCGTTGCCGCTCTTCAGGCAAAGGGTGGAAATTTGCACCAGGGCGTCAGGCCTGGACTCAAAAATAACGCCTATAACCCCTATGGGGCAGGTCACCTTGTACAGCTCCAGGCCGTCGTCCAGTTCGGTGGAAAGCAGCGTCCTGCCGACGGGGTCTTCCAGTTCGATAAGGCTGTGGATGCCTTCAATTACCTCCTGAATTTTTGCCTCGTCAAATTTCAGCCTTTTGAGCAGCGGCCCGGGAAGGTTCTCTTTTTCGCTTCTCAGCAAGTCCTCCCTGTTGGCCCTTATGATCTCCTCCCTGCCGTCCTGCAACGACCGGGCAATCTGCGCCAGGGCCCTGTTCTTCAGCTCCGTTCCGGCACTGGCCAGCACTATGGAGGCCTCTTTTACGCGGCGCGCCAGTTCATTCATGTCCATACCCGATACTCCTTTCCAAAAACGTCCTGCCGAAAAAACCTTTATATTGTTGCGCTTTTCAGGCGGGGCGGGAACAGTTGCTGCGGCCCGGCGGCAATTGTGCGGTAAATTTCCTCCCAGGAGCGCTTGCGGTAGACCAGCCCCGGCAGGGCGCCCTGGTTGTACGGGGCGTCCAGCAGCAGCACCGGCACCCCGGCGGAGCTTACTTTAATGCTTATCTCCAGGGTGTCCTCCACCAGCACGTTCAGGCCGCTTTCCAGGCAGGCCTCCCTCTTTTCGTGGCTGCCCAGAAGGATCAGTTCATCGTAAGGCAGGCCGTGCTTTTCAAGCCACTCGCCGGTCTCCCGCCTGAACTGCCCGTCCCTGGCCGTTATGATGAAAATTTCGTGGTGCTGCTTGATCTTTTTGAGGTAATACGGCGCTCCGGCCACAGGGGGCGGCCCGGTCATTAAATACCTGCCCTTGCGCCTGAGAAACTCGTTAAGCTCTCTTTCGGTGATCCCGTAAGTCTTGCAGATATCGAAGAGGTGAATTTCCTCCACGCGCCTGTTTTTATTGAAAAAGCGGTTCAGCTCGCCGACCCACAGGGGCAAACTGTCCGCCAGGACACCGTCTATATCGACGCCTATTCGCATGATACCCCCCGTTTAAGGAAAAAATTCTTTTACATTATATTCTTAAGGCGAGCATTTGGCGCAGATTGACCGGAACAGGGTGGTGCTCAGGTACCGGTCGCCGCGGTCTGGCAGGATTGCCACAATAACGCCCGACTCCATCCGGCGGGACAGGTGCAGCGCCGCCGCCACGGCCGCGCCGCTGGACATGCCGGCAAAAATTCCTTCCCTGGTGGCAAGCCGCCTGGCCGTCTCGAAAGCCTCGTCGTCCTCGATGTTGATCTTCTCGTCAAGCAGCTCGGGGTGGTACACCTTGGGAACGATGGCCTCCTCCATGTTTTTCAGCCCCTGAATGGCGTGGCCTTTCATCGGCTCGACGCCGACGATCTTGATATCCGGCTTTTTCTCTTTCAGATACCGGCCCGTCCCCATCAGCGTGCCGGTCGTGCCCATGCCGGCAATGAAAACGTCGATGTTCCCGCCGGTCTGGGACAGAATTTCCGGCCCCGTGGTCTCGTAGTGGGCCAGGGGGTTGTTTTCGTTTTCGAATTGATTGGGCATGTAATACTTATCCGGTTCCCGGCCGATAATCTCGTGGGCCTTCCGGATTGCGCCGTCGGTGCCTTCTTCCGCAGGAGTGAGGATTACCTCGGCCCCAAAGGCCTCCAGGATGCGGCTCCTTTCCACGCTGACGCAGCCGGGCATGACCAGCTTGACCTGGTAGCCCTTTGCTGCGCCGATCATGGCCAGCGCTATGCCGGTGTTGCCGGAGGTTGGCTCGAGGATGATCTTGCCCCTGACCAGCTCCCCGGACTCCTCCGCTTTTTTAATCATGTAGTAGGCCGGGCGGTCCTTCACCGAACCGCCGGGATTGTTCCCTTCCAGCTTGCCGAAAATTTTCACCTTCGGGTTGCCGTTCAAGGTTTTCAGTTCAACCAGCGGCGTATTGCCGATTGTGTTTAACAAATCCACAAACTGTCGCCTCCAATGACCGTCGCTTTATTACTTTTATTCGCTGTCTAAAGGAGGTGTTCCTGCCCCTTTTGGGATATTATTGGACAATTCCTCGGCTTGTTTTTTCAATTCCTCAGCTACAGAGCTCAATTCGCTAACAATAGCATTGATTTCCTCGGTCGAGGCCGCCTGCTGTTGGGCCCCCGCCGACACCTGACCAATGGAATTGGTTATTTCCATAATTGATTTTTGCACGTACTGTAAAGTTTGCGTTATATTCTTTACCGATTGTTGAGTTTCCCGGGACAGTTTACGTATCTCACCTGCAACCACATTAAAACCGCGCCCGGCTTCTCCCACACGGGCCGCCTCAATAGCCGCATTTAAGCCTAACAAATGGGTCTGCTCAGTAATTCTATTAATTAATTCTACTATTTCGTCGGTCTTTTTTATTTCCTCACTTATACTGTGAGCATAATTATTCAAGTTTTCAGCGGTGGCTGCCAATTCCTCCGCTGTTGCACTAAGGTCAGTGGTAGCCATGGCCAGGTTGGAGGTGCTTGTTTCCACCTTTTCTGCTGCCTTAACGAGCTTTTCCTGACGTTCGATAGGAGTGACGGTGATCATCGTGCCCACCAACTCGCCGGTTTCCGGCTCAATCAGCGGGTAACACCGGCCGATATACGGCATGCCGTAGACCTCCGCCCCAACCCTTGCCACCGTCCTTTGCCTGCTCCGGATGGTCTGCATGGCGGTGCCCCCTTCCTTGTTAGGGTCCCCCTTCTTCGCGGCCAGCTTGACTATTCCGTGCTCGCAGTATATGTTCTTGTACAGGTCGGTAATGTAAAGGCCTATTTCGTCGCCCAACAGGCCTTTAAGGTGCGGCGCCAGTTTCAGGGCGCAGGTTAAAAGGCCTGGCTCATCTGCGCTTGTATGGCCCGCTACCGCCTCTTGAACGCTATCGGCTGATCCTTCATCTTCATCACTTAAAGACCGCTGATCCTGCACTTCCTCAAGTTGTCCTTCCAGCAAAGACTCCTTCCTTCTTAATCCACCGAACAGTGCCATCAACGTCTCTCCCCCCGGTAACTTTTGTATTGCACGGCAGCCTTATACCGATAAGCCAAGGCTCCTTAAACTGGTTTAACAATGTCAAATGCTGTTTTTATAAAAACCAAAAACTAATTGTTAATTTGACATTGTTAAACCTCGTTTTGTTTTACTTTTCTATACCATTCCTTAAAACTCCTTCCGTTCCCGCGCAACTTTATCCGGATTGCTGCCCTTAAAAAAATAAAGCCCGCCGGGCAGGGCAGGGTTTGCCAAAAACCTCCTAAACAAGCAGCAGCCGGCAGCCGAAGTGGCCGGAAATTCCGGCAAGCAGCTTCTTTATTTTATTCCGGTAAGGCTCCCGGGCGGCCAGATAAAGCTCCAGGTCCGCCAGCGCGGCGGGAAAATGCCTGCGGTAAATATTTTTGAGCCGCCGGACCACCGCCGGGTAGGGATTCAGGGTGTCCGCCAGGACCTCCCTTACCCCTGCCTGCTTAAGCGCGCCGAACAGGGCGGCCAGGGCCTCCTCGCCGTCCCCCACCCCCGGCAAAAGGGGGGCGATAAAAACCCAGACCGGTATGCCGGCCTCACCCAGTTGCCGGGCGGCGGCCAGGCGCAGGCCGGGCGGCGAGGCCCCGGGTTCCAAAAGGCGCGCCGCCTTTTCGTCCACGGTGGTTACGGTAAAGCCCACCGAGCAGCGGGAAAGCTCCTTCAGGAGGGAAATGTCCCTGACGACCAGGGCGGATTTCGTGAGAATATCCACTTCCAGCGAGGGATGCCGGGCCAGGACGGCCAGGCAGGAACGGGTCAGCCCGTAGCGGGCTTCTGCCGGCTGGTAGGCGTCGGTGACGGTGCCCAGCAGCAGCCGTCCTGCCGGCGCGCGCCGGCCGCCCAACTGCTTCTGCAAAACCTGGGGGAAGTTCACCTTGGCGTCGGCAAACTCCCCCCACGGCTCTCTGCGGCCGGTGAAGCGGCACATAAAGGAAGCATAGCAGTACACGCACCCGTGCGCACAACCCACATACGGGTTCAGGCAGTAACTGTAGCCGGGAATGCCCGTTTTGGTAAGGGCCGTCTTGCACATTACTTCTCCTGGCAAAACTAAACCGGGCAAAACAAAGTCTCCTCTGATTAGACTGTGTCAGCCATTTTTGGGGCCGGCAAGGCAACTTTAAAGATGTCCGCCTTCGTCTCCAGGCATTTTCGCAGGGACAAATCACTGTCGCAGGCTTTTTAATAGGTGAAAGCAACGTTGCCGATGATCCGGCTTAAAGGCCTGGACCACAGCCACGGGTTGTCTACGTAAGTGGCAAAGAAGTAAACCGCCCCGTTGGTGGGGTCCCATCCTCTCAGCGCGTCTGCGGCCGCCATTATGGATTCGGTGCTCGGACGGACGTTTATCCATCCGTTCATAACGGGCTCAAACTGGTAGGTGCCGTCCTCGTACTGGTAGATGACCTCCGGAATCGAATCGGGAAAGCCGGGGTCTTCAACCCGGTTTAGCACCACGGCCCCCACCGCCACTTTGCCCTCATAAGGCTCTGCATCCGCCTCGGCCGTTATCAGCCTGGCCAGCAGGTCAAATTCGGCCAGGCTCGGCCTTTTAAAGCCGCCCCTGCTCACTTCCGGCAACTGCCGCCACACTGCCTCGCCTGAACTTGCAGGTATGTACAGCACCATACCGGGGTAAATTTGCGGGCCGGTTAAACCGTTTGCCCACATGATTTCCTGGTAGCCCATGCCGAATTTCTGCCCAATCAGGTAAAGGCTGTCCCCCGTCCGGACGGTATAATAGGTTGAACTTCTCTTCGCCCCGCTTTCCGGAATGTAGAGCTGCTGGCCCGGGTAAATCATTGAATCCCAGATGCCGTTTGCCTCCATCAGCGAATCTAAAGAAACGCCGTAAGCGCGGCTGATAGTAAAAAGGCTTTCTCCCGGCGAAACATAGTGGACTGCGGCCTGGGCCCCCACAGGCAGGACAAGCACCAAAAGCAAAACGAAAAGCCCCATAAAAAAACGGGTAACCTGAAACATATAAAACCCCTCCTTTGGCCTCCGAGGTTAGTTGAAGGGTTCGGGTTAGAGGGTACCCTACGGTTTCAGAACCGGCTGCCATAGGCAGGAAGCCTGATTCCTGCCGGAATTTGCCTCGCAAACCCGCTAAGGCGGCTTACGGCTTAACGGCTTCCGGCTTCTGAATCCGATTCACCCCAAAAGGTATTGTCCCCCGTACCCCGGCTTGTCCGGGGATTCGGCCTTTTTGTACAATTATACAGGTTTCCCGTTTGTTTGACTATAGCTCAAATATTAGCAGGCCTGCTACATGATGGCAAGGCGCCCCCCAAAAAAATAACCCCTCAAAGGGGTATTATTCTTTCGGCTCTTCCGGTACTGCCCTGGCCCCGCAATTAAAGCAGAACTTTGCAGTAAGGGGAAGCTCCGTCTGGCATTCGGGGCAAACCGGCGGCTTTGGATGGAGCCTGTCAATTTGTTCCTGCAGGCCGGCAATTTCGTCCTCAAGGATTCTGGTATTTTTGAGCAGGCGCTCCACCTCTTCTTCCAGGTCTTTTTCTCCCTTGTACTGCATGTAGACAAGGTTGCCCAGGGCGGAAATGTTGTTTTCCATTTCCTTTTCCAGCTTCGCTATTTCAAACTTCAGCCTGGCCGTTTCAACCAGGTCGCTGGACTTTTTGCCGAGGGTTCTGGCACCTTCGCTGATAGTTCTGGCCCCTTCTGTGACCTTTTTAAAAATTTCCATTACGGCGTCCCTCCTTTCTTTAAATTATTTTCTAAACTACCTTACTTTATCCAGCCACTCCTGGTAACTGTCAAGCTCACGGTTGACGGCATCGTCGGCCAGCTTATTCTCCTCCCTGGGAACATGCTTTAAGGTCAACTTCAGGCCGGGCGTAATGGCAAGGTTCTCCCACACTCTTTCTGCAATCTTCCTTAAAGAAGGCTCCTTGATTTTATACTGCCTGTTGAACTGGCGCACCACCAGCTCGCTGTCCGCCCTCACCTCCGCTTCCAGGCTGCCGTACTGGCCTGCCAGGTGGACCAGGGCGTTCACCGCCCCTTCCAGGGCGCTCCACTCGGCAAAATTGTTGGTCAGCGACGGGCCCAGGAACTTGCTTTTGGTAGCCAGCACCCTGCCCTCCTCATCGGTGACGACCATTGCGGCCGCCGCAGGGCCGGGGTTGCCGCGGCTCCCTCCATCTATATTCACAAATACTTTCAGTCAGAACACCTCCGCCTGCATGTTTTTCAGACAGCTCTCCGATCCTCCCGGCGTTAGTATTCGCCGGCATCTCCCGAATTACCTGCATTTCTTCCGGACGGCAAAATTTTGTTTTACATTCCCCGCATTATATTATCATTATATTATCATTGGGCAAATAGTTTTGGCACCAAATAGGTACCATTTAAATAAATTAGCCCCCGGGCAAAAACCCGGAGGCCTTGATTTCTCTGGAGCCTAACATATCCCACAAATTAAAAAGGGAGTTGTATTAACAACTCCCTAAACTCTTGGTGCCTCCGGGCTGGCTATCTTATAGATAGCTTATGCCTTTAGTGTTGTGGCACAGTTGCCGGAGGTCTTACCCAAAACTTTGATCAAACTTTGTTCAAAGTTATTCTAACATGGAATACGCATCGCAGTCAAATGTTATTTATTTGCCAAAACCGGTAATTGGAAATTTTAGTCTCTTTTTGACAAGCCTCCAGATAAAAGGCGAATATAAGTCAGTATTAGGGTAATTCTCTCTGCCCCATAATGCATTACAGATAAAATCAGCCGCCTGGATTTCAAAGAAATGTTGGGAATCTAGGTATTTAACACTCACATATGTCTGCTTCCTTAGTCCAAAATTTAGTTTAATTGCAATGTAATCTTCAAAAGAATTCAATGAGCCAACTTTTAAAGATTTATTGTCTATAGTAAAGTTAAGTTCAGTAAAATTATTTGTACTTCTAATATATCTAGCAACTAGACCAAGTTGGTAATTATAAAACCTATTATAATTACTCTCAAGCAGATTATAGTCTAAGTGGTTTTTATCAACTACTATATAATAAATATCTATATTTTCTTTGGCTAACTTCCTTATAATATAATCTTTTGCAATACTGGGGCAATTATTAGCTTTAATTTCTGGGAGTGCTGAAAGGCTGGGAAACTGTTCTCTAACATCTTTTACAGCTCTTCTCATAACAGCTCGAATTCTGTATTGGTTCTGTGTCACATAACCGCCAATTACAAAATATCTTTCAGTATTTCTATCCCAATTCCCAGATTCATCAAAAATTAAATTCATGTCGAAATGCCTCTCTTTCGTATATAGTAGCATTTCGACAAATTTTCAGATTATCCTTGTAATAAAGATTCCTCTTGAATGTAAGGGATAAACTTATATCCCTATTACTTGCAGGTCTAACAAAAAACGGCTTAAAGCCGTTAAGACAACATGCGAAAAGGGAACTTGAGGAAAAGCTGCGGACGTTTAAAAAGATACTGGCCGAGGCAACTACGACAAATGGTAAAAAATACAAAAGCCGCAATCCCTTGCGGCTGTAAGTTTTTCATGGAGCCGATGGCGGGATTCGAACCCGCGACCTGCGCATTACGAGTGCGCTGCTCTACCCCTGAGCCACACCGGCACGCCCGTTTCAACCGTAAGCAGTGTATATTTTACCCCACCGGTATTGAAAAGTCAACCGGGCCTTCCCTCCCCTGCACTTTTTCAAGTGTTAAAAGGTATTTTTTCATCTGAAGGCCACCGCCGAAACCGCCCAGAGAGCCGGTGGAAGCAATTACCCGGTGGCAGGGGACCACCAGGGGGGTACGGTTGGCCCGCATGACGCCGCCTACCGCCCGCGCTCCTTTAGGGGATCCTGCCTGCCGGGCGATCTGGCCGTAGGAGCGGACCTCGCCGTAAGGTATGGCCCTGGTTACTTCCAGCACCCGCCGCTGGAACGGGGTGTAGCCCGACCAGTCCACCGCCGCCGAAAATGTTACCTTTTCGCCCCGGAAATAACGTTCCATTTCATCAATCAGCTCCTGCACCCGGCCGTCAAGAGCTGTTGCGGCAGCCAGGGAACAGGGGGAAGTCCGCAGCCCGTTGCCCAGTTCTAGGAGCGCGGCCTTTTGGCTGGGCTGCGGCAGCGTCAGGGCAACCAGCCCTGATTCCGACCAGGCCCCGGCCATCCAGCCGGGCCGGACGCGAAATAAAAACGCCTGCATTTAAAACACCTCACGGCACAGAAAACCGGACCTGGGACGAACCGGCCATACGTCTCTGGCTAGCATTATAATACACGATGTTTAATCTGGACAATACATGCCGGTGAAAAAAGCCGGGCAAAAATTACCCGGCATTTATTCAAATATTTAAATAGTTTTTTATCTTTAAAATATTTAGAAGTTAAAAACTTCGTCAATTTCTTCGTCTGTGAAGTCCCACGTGGTGTTATGAGGAGGACATTCTTCTTCGAAGAACTCCGGCAGGCGGTCGTGGGCTTTGGTGAAGCCGGCCCTTTCGTTGAAGCCGCGCTCTGCCTTGAGGATGGACTTGCCGAGGGCGGTTACATCGTCCGCGGTAAGGGAGAGCCCGTACATGGCGTTGATCATGTCGATCAGGGCGTTGAAGCCGTCCGGAATGTCCAGAATGGCGAAGGCAATAAACAGGCACATGCCGGTGCTGTCAACAGCGGCGGTAGCGATCTGCAGGTTGCGGGACAGTTCCGCCTGGCCGCCCTTCTGCAGCGGCTCGACAAAGCCGCCGACCTTAAGGACGTTGGTGGCAACGGCATATCCTGCCGTATGGTCGGCGCCCATCGGGGTGGTGGCGTAGGTCAGGCCGACGCCTTTAACCGCACGCGGATCGTAAGCCGGGATGGCCTGGTTCTTCACAACGGGAACCCTGGTCATGCCGAAGCACTTGCCGGCAACGGCGGCACCGGAACCGATAATCCGGCCCAGCGGGGTGCCTTTACCGATCTGCTCGACCAGATCCAGCGCTGCCTTGCCGTCGCCCCAGGGAATAACCCCGGCGTCCATAGCCACGGCAATGGTGACGGCAGTTTCAATGCTGTCCACGCCGACATCGTCCATGGCGCGGTCGATGTAAGCAATGTCGTCCAGGTTCTTAATGCAGGAATTGGCGCCCAGGCCCCAAATGGTCTCGTACTCAAAACCGCTGGTGATGTATTTGCCTGCTTTGTCAACATACCACTGGGAGCAGCGGATGATGCAGCCGGCATGGCAACCGTGGGTGGGTTTGCCGCCGCGTGATTCAATGGTTGCGGCCAGCGTTTCGCCGCCGATATCGTTGGCCCATTCGTTCCGGCCCCGGCGGAAGTTTTGAGTGGGAAGGCCGCCGGCCTCGTTCAGGATGTTGACCAGAACGTCAGTACCGTAGGCGGGCAGGCCCTGTCCGGTAACGGGGTGATCTTGCAGGGCTTTGGCAAATCTCTTTGCAGCCGCCCTGAAGGCTTCTGGGTCTTTAACGGAAACGCCGGGTGCTCCGGTATCGTCAATAACAACTGCTTTCACCTTTTTGGAGCCCATAACCGCTCCGAGCCCGCCGCGGCCGGCGCTGCGGATGTTGCCGTCGGGGTCCTTAAAGGAAATGTTCGCCGCGGGAAGCCTCATCTCGCCGGCAGGACCGGCCAGGGCAATGCCGACTTTATCCCCGTACTTTGCATTTAAAACCCTGATTGCCTCGTAGTTGCCCTTGCCGATTATCTCGGCCGGAGCATCTTCAATTGTTACGCCGTCCATGGTTACTTTAATAACAAAGAACTTGTCCTCCGCCGGCAGTCCCTCAATAACGAGGGCCTTGATGCCCATCCTGGCCATTTTCTGGGAAAACGAACCGCCAGAGTTGCTCTCCTTAATGGTGCCGGTCAGCGGGCTCTTGGCGCCCACCGAAATACGGCCGGAGTTGGCAGCGGTGGTGCCGGTCAGAAGGCCCGGGGCAAAAATGAGCTTGTTGTTCTTCCCCAGGGGATGGCAGGTCGGCTTCACTTCGTCGGCCACAAACATGGAAGTAAGGCCGCGGCCGCCTAGTCCGGCGTACTTCTGGGGAACTTCTTCAACTTTTACCTGCTTTGTCGTCATGTCCACGCGGATGAACTTCATAAAACCCCTCCTAAAAATTTATTTTGGTTTTGGTAAAGAAAAAAGGAAGAGGACAAATCCTCTTCCTTTGCGCACTGGCAGGCACGATAATTGCTCATCGCACCCTTTCGTTTATTATTTCCCCGTGGGAAATAATAAATCGGAAGCACTTATATTCAGTGCAATAAGTGTACCAATCAAGATGAGGGGCAGCGACAGAAAATTCTTAAATTTTTCCATAACTTAATTTTAAATCATACCTGCAATCCTGACAAGCTATATGTTCAAAAATCACAGAATATTTTAAAATTGTGGCCGCACTCCCGGCGGGCTTGCAGCCTGAAATTTTGAAAATTAAACAAGCTTCTGCTTTTTCCCGGCCGGTTTTATGTTCGAAAATCACACGCATCCCGTACTAAAAAAAAACAGAATGTTACAAACTGGAGCGCAATTCATAATTAAAAAAAGAGCCGCCGCTAAAATCGGCAGCTCTTTTCGGTTTCCAATTACATCATGCCGCCCATGCCGCCCATGCCGCCCATGCCGCCCATGGTGTCCTTTTCTTTTTCGGGCTTCTCCGCCACCAGAGTTTCGGTGGTCAGGATCATGGCCGCAATGCTGGCGGCGTTCTGGAGGGCGGTGCGGGTCACTTTGGCCGGGTCGACTATGCCGGCGTCGATCATGTTGACAAACTCGCCGGTCAGGGCGTTGAAGCCGATGCCGGGATCGGCATTCTTCACCTTCTCCACTATGACCGAGCCTTCCAGCCCGGCGTTGCTGGCAATCTGGCGCAGCGGCTCCTCCAGCGCCCGGCGCACGATGTCAATACCGGTTTTCTCGTCCAGGCTGCCGGCATCCAGGCCGTCCAGGCCCTTCAGGGCGCTGATATAGGCTACGCCGCCGCCCGGAACGATGCCTTCTTCAACAGCCGCACGGGTGGCGTTAAGGGCGTCTTCAATGCGGAGCTTCTTGTCTTTCATTTCGGTTTCGGTGGCCGCTCCAACCTGGATTACCGCCACGCCGCCGGCCAGTTTGGCCAGCCGCTCCTGCAGCTTTTCCTTGTCAAACTCTGAAGTGGTTTCTTCGATCTGCTTCTTAATCTGGGCAACCCGCTTGGTAATCTCATCGGTGCTGCCGGCACCGCCGACAATGATGGTCTCTTCTTTCTTGACCCGGACCTTGTTCGCCCGGCCGAGCTGATCGATAGTGGCCTTATCCAGCTTTAAGCCCACTTCCTCAGTAATAACTGTTCCGCCGGTCAGGATGGCGATGTCCTGCAGCATGGCCTTACGCCTGTCGCCAAAGCCTGGCGCCTTGACCGCCACGCACTGGAAGGTGCCGCGCAGCTTGTTGAGCACCAGCGTGGCCAGGGCCTCGCCTTCCACATCTTCAGCTATGACCAAGAGCGGTTTGCCGGACTGCACGACTTTCTCCAGCAGCGGCAGCAGATCCCCCACAGCCGAGATCTTCTTGTCCGTAATCAGTATGTAGGGGTCGTTCAGAGTGGCTTCCATCTTGTCGGCATCGGTAATCATGTACGGGGAGATGTAACCCCGGTCGAAGTTCATACCTTCCACAATTTCCAGGTTGGTTGTGGTGCCCTTGGACTCTTCAACGGTTATAACGCCGTCCTTGCCCACCTTCTCCATGGCATCGGCAATCAGGTTGCCGATCATTTCATCGTTTGCGGAGATGGTAGCAACCTGGGCAATGGCTGACTTGCTCTCAATCGTCTTGGCCGAGTTCTTAATAGCCTCAACTGCTTTGTCCACGGCTTTTTCGATGCCGCGCTTGATGATCATCGGGTTGGCTCCGGCGGCCACGTTCTTCAGACCCTCGCGCACAATGGCCTGGGCCAGCACGCAGGCTGTGGTGGTACCATCTCCGGCCACGTCGTTGGTCTTGGTGGCAACCTCCTTCACCAGTTGGGCTCCCATATTTTCAAAGGGATCGGAAAGCTCGATTTCCCTGGCAATGGTCACACCGTCGTTCACAATCATCGGCGAGCCGAATTTTTTCTCCAGGACTACGTTCCGGCCTTTGGGGCCAAGGGTAATTTTTACGGCTTCCGCCAGGGCATTAACACCTTTTTCAAGAGACCGCCTGGCGTCCTCCCGGAAAATTATTTCTTTACCTGCCAATTTTCTTACCTCCTTGTACTATAGAGTTAAATTAACAAGCTCCAAGCCAACAGACTCGATCTTTGACAATCACATAGGAATCCTGGGGCAGCTTGGATAAATATTCTCGTAGAGGCAGGGGGCTTCGACCACCTCCTTGGGAAGCTTTAGCTGTCCTGAAATAAAGAGTGAAGCCCCACCCATACGAGAGGACTCGAATGAGCACGTTGTGAATGCAGCTTTCTGCATGTTGCGAGTTACGCGCAAGGTTGAGTGGCTCGTAAGGGTTGCGGGAACCCTGCCTAAATTCTAATGAAGGTGAGGATGCAAAATGTTTTACGGTGGCATTGATGTGGCAAAGTACCGCCACGAGGTGTGCCTTCTTGATGATGCCGGTAATGTCGTGCTGCAGATGCACATAGACAACAACCAGAAGGGAATGAACAAGTTCCTGCAGGCGCTGGAAAGGCTGGATATTGAACCTGACAGCGTTAAGTTCTGCCTGGAGGCTACCGGACATTACTGGCTCCCCATTTACTGCCACCTAAGTGAACTGGGATTCCAGCTCCATGTCATCAACCCCATCCAGTCGGATGCCCTGCGCAACCTCTATGTGCGCAAGGCCAAGACCGACCAGAAGGATGCCCTGCTCCTTGCCGATTTGCTGCGATTAGGTCGCACCCCTACAACCAAGCTCCCATCTGAGACGGTCCTCAAGCTGCAGACTCTCTCCCGGCTGCGCTTTGAGTTCGTTCGCCAAGTCGGCGGACTCAAAAACAGGGTACTCGGTATCCTCGACCGGATCTTTCCGGAATACCCCGGCTGTTTCTCAGATGTCTTTATCCGGACCTCCAGGGAGTTGCTCAAGTCTTACCCCGAACCGGAAGAACTAGCTACAGTGGACCTTTCCGAGTTGGCCGCTTTCTTAAAAGAGCATTCCCGCGGCCGTCTCGGTGAGGAAAGGGCCAAAAAGATCCAGTCTCTGGCCAAAGGTACTTTTGGCATTACCCTGGCCCTGGACGCTTTTGCTCTCCAGCTGCGTTTACTGCTCGAACAAATCGAATTCATTGAAGAGCAGGTAAAGGTTATCGAGGAGGCAATTAACGAGGTCATGGAGGAGCTCCGTCCTGACAGGGATACTCCCTACCGCCACGTTATTGAAACCATCCCCGGTATTGGTCCCGTCCTGGCTGCCGCAATTATCGGTGAGATAGGCGATGTTTCTCGCTTCCCAAACGCCCGGGCCCTGGTGGCCTATGCCGGGTTGGATGCTTCTGTCAGGGTCTCTGGGCTGTTTGAGGGTACCCGCAACCGGATGTCCAAACGCGGCTCCCCTATGCTGAGGAACAGCTTGTGGCTGTCTGCCGTTTTAGCCCGGCGCTTCAACCAGGAATTGAAGGAATACTACGAGCTAAAATGCAGCCAGGGAAAGCATTCAAGCGTTGCTACCGGGGCTGTTGCCAGAAGACTTGTGCATTTGATCTACGCTCTTTGGAAAGAAAACCGGCCATACGATCCCAATTACCAGTGGTCCCCACCTAGAAAGTAATTTTTTGCCAGGATTCACAGGATTCTTATGTGATTGTCAAAGATCTCTTTTAGCCTATTGACTTTTCATAGCACGTCTTTTTTTGCTCCTTATTTCTCGATTACGCCGAGAACGTCGGCTTCGCGCATAATCAGGTATTCAACGTCGTCAATTTTTACCTCATTGCCGGCATACTTGGAGAAAAGGATTCTGTCCCCCGGCTTCAGGTCGATGGGAACACGCTGGCCGTTTTCCAGAAGCCTTCCGGAACCCACCGCCACCACTTCGCCCTCCTGAGGCTTCTCTTTGGCGGTATCAGGCAGAACGATCCCGCCCTTGGTCCTTTCCTCGCTGGGCAGGGGCTTTACCACTACCCTGTCGCCTAATGGTCTGATCACTAAAACCCCTCCTTGTTTGGTTGATTTTTGCTTTGCCTTATTGTTAGCACTCAATTATAGCGAGTGCTAGCATTTACGTAAATAATAATATAGAATTAGAAAATCAAAAGCAAATTAGACAACCGCATTATTTTCCCTTTTTAGGCCAAAAAAGACTGCCTGGCGGGTCATAGCTTTCAATATCAGCTTCTATCTTGTTAATGGCCGGTATTCAATTTTTTCTTTCTTACCGCAATTTTATCCATATTTGCAGTGAAACACCGGCGCTGACCGGTTAGTAATATTTTCCCACTGAAATATGCATTATATACATTCATTGAACTAAAAATTTCCCACCGGTCAGGCGTTTCCTGCTCCGCACTCGCCGCCCCGGCCGGTGAGAATCTCCAGGCCGTGCGGCAGCACCGGCATTATCACGCCCAGGCATTCCTTTACGGCTTTTACGCTGCCCGGCAGGTTCACAATGAGGGTGCGGTGGCGCACCCCGGCAACCGCCCTGGAAAGCATGGCCCTGTTTGTCTTTTTCATGCTCTCCATGCGCATGGCCTCGGCCAGGCCCGGCACCTCCCGCTCGATTACCGCCAGCGTGGCTTCAGGGGTGTTGTCCCGGGGGCTTAAGCCCGTTCCGCCGGTGGTAAAAATCAGGTCAACCCTGCCCCGGTCAGACAGGTTAACCAGTGTTTCCTTCAGCACGTCCAGGTCGTCGGGAACCACCTGGTAACTCACCACGTCGCCAAGCGCACCGACCATTTCCCTGATGGCCGGGCCGCTTTCGTCCTTACGCTCGCCGCGCGAACCCTTGTCGCTTACGGTGACAATCGCTATTCTGTACCTTGCATTTCCGTCCATGCTTCTTCCCCCTTCCGCTCAAAAACGCCGCTCTTTCCGCCGCTTTTATGCACCAGCCTGACCGCCCCGATTACCATTTCCCGGTCCACGGCCTTGCACATGTCGTAAATGGCAAGGGCCGCCACGGTTACGGCAGTCAGGGCCTCCATTTCCACCCCGGTCTGGCCGGTCGTCCTTACCCTGGCCTCAATCTCCACCCTGCTGCGCTCCGGGTCGGGGCGGAACTGCACATCAATTCCGGTCAGCATCAAAGGGTGGCAGAGCGGGATCAGCTCCGGGGTTTTTTTAGCGGCCATGATCCCCGCCACCCGGGCCACCCCGAAAACCTCTCCCTTGGGCACTTTTCCGCCCAGGATCAGTTCCAGCGTTTCCGGCCGCATGGACACCTCTCCCCGGGCCACCGCCTCCCGGCGGGTGGCTTCCTTCCCGCCGACCTCGACCATTCTGGCCTGCCCCCGTTCATCCAGATGAGTCAAACCACTCAAGCCTTTGTTCCCTCCCGGTGCAGTTGCACCTTTATTTTTGCTTTTTTTTCAGGTATAATGAGTCAAGTGCTAGTATTTCTCTCCATCTGTCAAATATCCTCTGGAAAAACTTTAAAATATTGCGTAAGGGTGCAAAATTTATGCCTGAGAAACCTGGACAAAAAGACAGCAAAAGGGTCATCCTGCCGGTTACCCTTTACCGGGACGGCCGCTTTGCGGCCGGCAGCGACACGCTGGTAAGGGAAACGCCGGTCACCCTGTTTTTAAACGACGAGGAGTTCGTCACGCTGGTATGTTCCCCCGGCGAACTGAAGGAACTGGCGGTGGGGTTCTTGTGTTCGGAAGGAGTGCTTCAGAGGAGGGAAGACCTGAAGAGCATTGTCATAAACGAGGACGACGGGCTGATCTGGGTTGAAACCGCCCGCCCCTCCCAGTCGGAAGAGATGTTTTTGAAGCGGTTTATCACCACCTGCTGCGGCAGGGGCCGCGCCTCGTTCTACTTTATCAACGACGCCAGGGGGGTGTCCCCCGTAACGTCCGGCCTTACGGCAACCCCCGGGCAGATCTTCTTCCTGTCCGGCCAGTTGGAGGAGAAATCCGCCCTGTTCCGGGAAACGGGCGGCGCCCACAGCGCTGCCCTCTGCACGACAGAAAGCGTGGTCTGCTTCTATGAAGACATCGGACGCCACAACGCCGTCGATAAAATATTCGGCAGGTGCTTCCTGGAAGGCATTCCTTTTGCGGATAAAATCCTGGTTTTCAGCGGGCGCATCTCCTCGGAAATACTGATCAAGGTGGCCAAAATGGGCATCCCGGTGATTGTGTCCCGCTCGGCCCCGACCGAACTGGCGGTAAAACTGGCGGACGAGCTTGGAATTACCGTTGTCGGCTTCGCCCGGGAGGACAGGCTGAACGTTTACACCCACCCCGGCCGGGTCGGCGATCAGAAAAGCACGGGGCCGTCTTAAAGAACGGCCCCTTTTTCATCATCAAAAGCCTTTTACCTTTGATATAGCCTTTTTATTTCACCGTCCTCCAGCCTAATTTCCACGTCCCAGCCTTCCTCCACCTCATCCAGATCGATGCGATCCCCGTCTTCGTCGTACAGTTTGCAGCCATCCGCCAGGTAGTAGGTAAACTCGTTGCCGTTGTCCTGAACGATCCTGATCCGGCCCCGGCTGGTGCTGACGTCGGTTATTTCGCCCTCCACCGTGATATCCTCGTCGTTGAGCACTTCAATCCGGTCCGCTTCTCCGTCTCTGACCCTTACCTCTACCTCGGCGCCGATAACGATCTCGTCAAGATCTATACTGTCGCCGTCCCTGATACAGTCCACATCATCGGATATGTCGTAGCTGACCTCGCTTCCGCTGCTTTTCTTAATGGTTATCTCCGGGCTGCTGCCGGTATCCAGGCCGGTAACCGTGCCGGTTACGGTCAGGCTGTCTTCATCGGTCACCTCGATCTGGACGACGATGTCGTCGTCGTCCAGCTCCAGCCTCACCCATTCGCCTTCATCCAGCTCGTCGAAGTCGATCTCGTCGCCGTCCCTCTTCACCACCACATCTTCGTCCACTTCGTATTCTTCAACGTCGCCGTCCTCGTCGCGTATGGTTATGCCCCAGGTGCCCCTGGTGTCCAGTTCTTCTATTTCGCCCTCCACCTCAGAACTGTCTTCGTCCTCGTCCACCTCAATGTAGATTACGCAATCGTCGTCGTCCAGCTCCAGCTTCACCCATTCGCCTTCGTCCAGCTCGTCGAAGTCGATCTCGTCGCCGTCCCTCTTCACCACCACATCTTCGTCCACTTCGTATTCTTCAACGTCGCCGTCCCCGTCGCGTATGGTTATGCCCCAGGTGCCCCTGGTGTCCAGTTCTTCTATTTCGCCCTCCACGCTGTTCAGGTGCAAAATTTCAATCCCTGTTATCATATTTTCGCAGACGGTCACTCTAACCCGGTCGCCCTCCTGGACTTCGCCAAAGGTCATGGCGATATCGCCCATTTTCACGTCAACATCGCCGGTTACGTTCATTTCGGTCAGCAGCCCGCTGTCATCACGCAGTGACAGGCTGGAGGTGTGGACCGCCTCAACCCTGCCTGTAATGGTGCTGGTCTTTAGCATGTTAATTTCGGTAATCTTATCGTCGACTAGCTTAATTTCCACGCAGTTTCCCTGGCTCAAAGAGGAAACATCCTTCTGGGTGCCTGATTCGTTCACGGTAACGCCGCTCATTACGGGGCGGGTGATACTGATGCCGTCGAAGCCTGTCAGTCCCAGCCAGTACTCTCCGCTGATTGCAAACAGCGAATTAACCCTGCCCCTGTACGTCTGAACCGCACCGGCCCCCGCCGCTTCGATATAGGCAACCTGGCCGCTGCCGTCCAGGAGCATCTTCACCTGGTCGCCGGCTTTCAGGTCGGCCGGCAGGGCCCTCCTGCCGTCAACGAATACCGCGCAATTGGCGGCAAGCAGCCTGTTTACGCCATCCTGGACGGAAATAACGCCGGCGGCCGGATCGATCTGCGACAGCGTCCCGCCGACCAGGCGGGCCTGATAAGCTTCAGAAGGCCTGAATTTGGCAATGTTGCTTAAAAGAACGGCCATCTGGGCCCGGTTGATTCCGTCGGCCGGTTTAAAAACATTGCCCGGAAGCCCCTTCATAAGGCCGTTTTTGACCACCGCAGCCACGCCTTCGCGATATTCGGCAGGAATCTGGCCGGCATCATCAAAGGTGAGCGGGCTGCTGTCCGGGCTGAGATCTAAAGCGTGATAAGCCAGCATGGCCACCTCCACCCGGCTTGCCGGCGAGGCCGGCTGAAGCTGGTCCAGGTAGTCCTTGTTCAGCATTCCCAGCTCGACGCCTACAATCAGGTAGCCCCTGCCCCAGAACAGGCCGGGCGGCATCCTGTAACTCACTTTGGCATTTTCTTTTGCCCTGGCCTGTTCTTCCATGCCCACGGCGCGCACCAGCATGGCAACCGCTTCCAGCCTGGTAACGCCGTTATACGGCTTGAAAGTCCCGTCCTCATAGCCGGTGACAATCCCGGCCGCGTACATTTCCTCTATGGCCTGCTCGGCCCAGGAGGCCTCCTGCACGTCCATAAGCACCCCGGCATACGCCGGGGTTGAGAATCCGGCCAGGGCAAGCACCAGCGCCAGGGCGGCAGCTATGAAAAACCCTTTTCTATTTTTAAACATGGACAAAATCCCCCCTTAATTATGTGACTCTAATGGTTAGCAAAATGTTCCATATAAAGTTCCATATAAGTAAAAAAAAAATTGGTCCAAAGAGATGTTGATATCTTCTAAAAAACCCGGGCACTTTCAGCTATTTACTGCTTTCTTCTCCGCCGGTTTCCACGGTGTAAGTGCCCACCGGCACGGCCATGCCCCTTACGGCGGCGCTGCCCAGGAACTTCAGCCTGCCCGCCATCCTTTCCTTATGCTTTAAACAGTTAACGGACCTGTCGCTTAAAATGATCCGGGTTCCGTATTCCTTGTTCATGCTTTCCAGCCGGGAGGCCAGGTTGACATCTTCGCCAATGATCGTGTAGTCCATCCGGTCCGGGCTGCCGACGTTGCCAACCACAACGAGCCCTGAATTGATGCCGACTCCTATACCCTCCATGGGCGGCTCGCCTTTCTCCCGCCATCTCCTGTTAAGCTCCTCCATCCGTTCCACCATTTCCAAGGCGGCCGCCAAAGCCCTGTCCGCGTGGTCCTCGCAGCGGACCGGCGCTCCAAAAAAAGCCATTAATCCGTCACCCAGTTACTTGTCCAGAGTACCCCCGTGCTTGAAGATCAGCGCGGTCATTTCGGTGAAGTACTCGTTCAGCCTCTGCACTATGTATTCGGGCTGCCTGTTCTCGCTGAAAGAGGTAAATCCCCGAATATCAGAAAAAAGGACGGTCAGTTCCACCCTGGCCCCGCCCAGGGCTACGTCTTGCCGGTTACGGAGCAGTTCTTCCACTACGGCGGGAGGAACATAGCGGGCAAAGAGGGCCCGGGTGCGGCGGCGCTCCAGCTCAGTGCGCACCAGGTTTCCGGCGGTAACCCCGCTGTAGACGAGTGCGGCCAGGGCCAGCGGGGAAATGAGGTTGAGCCAGTAGTGCCCGTAATACCAGGCCAGATACACCGCAAACGCGGCCGCTGCCATCAGGGCAAGCAGGTATAAAAGCCCACGCCAGGGGTTGGCTGCCCGGTAAACGGCAACGGCGGCCGACAGGCCCATGAACAGCAGGAATACCAGGTTGGCCGGGAGGGGCGCTCTTTTATAATAGCCACCCGTAAGATAGGTTCCTATGGCCGAGGCGTGCACCTCCACGCCGGGCGAGGGCAGCGCTCCGGCCAGCACCATGTTGCCGCGGGTAAAGGGGGTGGAAACGAAATCCTGTTCTGCCGCCGCGGTGGGCCCGACCAGCACTATCTTCCCGGCCAGCTCTTCCCGGCCCACCCTGCCTTCCAGGACGTCAACGTAGCTGTAAGTCCGGAAAGTGCCGGCCGGCCCCCAGAAATCAATCAGCGCCTGGTTTTTATAGTCCAGCGGGACTTCCATATCCCCCGCCGCCAGAGTGTGCCCCCCGGTAAACTTCAGGTGGTCCGGGTTTAAACCGCGGGCTGCCAGCAGGACGGCCAGGCTGAAGCAGGGAAACGGCCTTTTGAAATAGTTTACATCCACAACAGAGATGCGCCTCGCCACATTATCCAGGTCTTCCGGCATGTTGGCAAAGCCAATTCCGGCGGCGGCGCCGGCCAGTTGCCGGACAGGAAAAACGGGGACCTGATAAATACTGCCTCCTTCCTGTTGAAAAGCAAAAGAGGAAGCCAGAACCACCCGGCCGTGTGCTTTCATTGCCGCAGCCAGGCGCCCGTTATCCTCCGGCGTTCCGGGAGTGTCGAACAGCATGTCAAAACCAACCGCTTTTGCCTCCCCAAGTGCTTCAATCAGGCTGGCGTGCACCCGGCGGGGCCACGGGAGGAGCCCAATTTCCTTAATTGAACGGTCGTCAATGGCCACCACCGCCACTTCCACCGGAGCCGGACGCGGCCCGCGCAGCTTGAACCAGGTATCGTACATAATCAGCTCCAGCCTCTCCCACATTCCTGCAATGCTCGTGAGCAGGAGCAGGGAGATCAGCACGGCCGGCACCAGCATAACCTTTATTTTTTCCGCCCAGTTTCTCATTTGCCTGCACCCCTCAAATTATTGCAGGTAGTGCGGGATAAGCCTTACCATGCACAAAGGCATTCCCCGCCGCGGGCCTTTCTTAAAGAAAGATGAAATTTGCTTTCTGCCGCATGCAAAAAATGTTATACTAAAGCAGGGTGGCTAAGGCCAAAACCAGAAGATGCCAGCACTGATCGGAAACCACGTGCAGCCATTGCAACCCTTCGGCCTTGTTGACCTGACGGACCCAAAGATTTACAAATCCTCTTCTGTCGATTATTAAGTGGGTTGCAAAAATTAAGGCCGCGGCTTTATAACTTATGCCTCCGTCCGGCAGGGCAAAAACGGCAACACTTAACGTGTAAACCGTTACATGGGCGGTAAGGGCAAGCAGGCTGGTGGTTTTTCTGACGGCCATCCAGTTCGTCTGGAGCAGGAAATCCCCCACCAGGTGGCCAATAAAGAGCCAGGCAAAAAGATTCATAAAAAGTACACCTGCCGGTACGGGCTTATTTACCGGGATTGCCGTAAATCACATATATAAATGCCGATTTTAAAAAATTTCTTATTTGTTTTCCAATATCCTGCCATCCGGTAACAAAAATAATAAAAATCATAACGAAAAGCTCTTTAAGCTCTTTCCGGCAAGTGCACCGGCAAGATGAGGTGGAACCTTTGCCTCCAGAAATCAGCGTTGAAAACCTTTTAAACATCGGCATCGCCCTGTCGGCCGAAAAAAACCGCAGCCGCCTGCTGGAAATGATCGTCACGGAAGCGCGCAAAATTACCAATTGCGATGCCGGGACGCTTTACCTGAAGCAGGAAGAGCAGCTCGTCTTTAAAATCATACAGAACGAGTCGCTGAACATCTTTATGGGCGGCGGCAACGAGGAAATTTCCCTGCCGCCGGTCCCCCTGAAAAAAGAAAACGTCTCGGCCTATGTTGCTCTCACCGGGCAATCGGTCAATATACCGGACGTTTATGATTACAACGGCTTTGACTTTTCCGGCCCGCGCCAGTACGATAAAATAACCGGCTACCGCACCGCCTCCATGCTGGTAGTACCGATGGAAAATCACGAAGGCGAGATCATCGGCGTCCTGCAGTTGATTAACTCTCTGGAGGAAGACAAAAAAACCGTCCGCGCCTTCCCTGCCTGCTGCCAGAAAGTGGTCGAGTCCCTGGCCTCCCAGGCCGCCGTTGCCCTTACCAACGCACAACTGATAAAAGACATCGAAAACCTCTTTAACTCTTTTGTTGAAGCGATAGCTACAGCCATTGACGCCCGCACCCCCTACAACGCCAATCACACCCGGCGCGTGGCCCTGCTGGCTCGCGCTACGGCCCTGGCCGTAAACCGGTCCGGCGCCGGAAAGTGGGCAGGCGAATTTTTTGACGGCGAAAGGCTGGAGCAATTAACCATGGCCGGCTGGCTCCATGACATCGGTAAAATTGCCACGCCGCTTTCCGTAATGAACAAGGCCACCCGCCTGGAGGGAAAAATCGACTTGGTGCTGCTGCGCCTGGATTATATCAGCGAACTGGAGACAGCGGCTTCTTTAAGAAGGCAGTTGCGGCTGTTAAAGGAGGGACGGGATGCAGAAGCCGGGGCGGAAGAGCGGCTTTTAAAAGAAAAGCTGGCCAAAATAAACGTCATAAGAGAACTGATCGGCAGGTGCGACAACCCGGCCACGGTCATCGACGACGCCCTTGAAAGGCAGCTTATTGAGGCAGCAGGACTTACCTATACCGACCGGTCAGGGAAGGAGCAGCCTTACCTCACTCCCGGTGAACTGGAAAACCTCTGCATCCGCCGCGGCACGCTGACCGGAAAAGAGCGCGGCATTATGGAGAATCACGTGGCGGTAACCGCCAGAATACTCGAAAAGATCCCCTTTATTAAAAAATTTAAGGATGTTCCCAGGTTTGCCACCATGCACCACGAACTGCTGGACGGCAGCGGCTACCCGCAGAAGCTGGCAGGCGGCGATATCCCCCTGGAAGGAAGGATACTGGCCCTGGCCGACATATACGATGCGCTGACGGCCTGCGACCGCCCGTACAAAAAGGCCATGACCTGTGAAGAAGCCCTGCGCGCTATGGACTTCATGGTCAAGGAGGGCAAGCTGGACGCCGAACTTTTTGAAATATTTAAAGAGCACCGGGTCTGGGAAGAAATTTCCGGATAATTTAAGCCCGCCAGGCACCACACGGCCTTGCGGGCTTATTGTTTCAGCCGGGAATTATTTACATATCATTGTGCCACATTACCCTGCCGCAGTCACGCAGGTCGTAGCCGCCAAGCTTCCTTACCTCTTCCTGGAACTCCGGCATTGCCATAACCTCCAGCAGCCTGCGGATATACGGGGTATCCCAGTGCCCGGCGGGCACGCAAAGGTCGTAGCGCTCCTCCCCGATGCCGATGAAATCCAGGTCCAACGCCTGAGCTGCAGCCCGGATGCCCAGGCCGGCGTCCGCCGCGCCGGCTTTCACCGCCGCCGCTACGGCCATATGGGTGTACTCCTCGTAATCGTAGCCGCGGATGCGGGCCGGGTCCAGCCCCATTTCCTTCAGGCGGTAGTCCAGCAGGATCCTGGTGCCTGCGCCGCGCTGGCGGTTGACAAAGCGGACGTCCTCCCTGACCAGGTCTTCCAGGCCGCAAATCTTCTTCGGATTGCCCCTGGCCAGAATCAGCCCCTGTTCCCGGTAAACCAGATTGACCAGGTAGACTTTTATGCCGGGCAGGTACCTTTTAATATAAGAAACGTTGTAGTCGCCCGTCTCCTCATCCAGAAGGTGCACCCCGGCGCAGTGGGCTTCCCCCCGCCTGAGGGCGGCAAGGCCGCCCAGGCTGCCGACGTGGGCCGAGGAAAGGGTGGCGGCGGGATATTTCTGGCGCAGGAAATTGGCCAGCACGTCCAGGGCAATGTCGTGACTGCCGATTATCACGGTGGTCTCCCTGATTTCACCGGCAGGCCTCAACAGTTCCACCGGCGCCGCCTCACCTGCGTTATAGCCTTCGGACAGGCGGGGCACCCGGATTATGCCGTCCGCCCTCACCAGGGAGGTCAGCACGCCCGCCCCGCGGGATACCGGCGTGGCGATGACCTTGTCGCCCACCTGGCCGAGCTTGACCCGCACAAACTCCTCCACGCCCAGCGGGGAAAACATCTTCCTGGAGACAACCGCCTCAATCTTTTCCGGCGCCGGTGGCACGGTACCCAGTTTGCCGTACACCACCGGCTTCACAAACAGCTCCAGGCCAAGGTAGGCCGACACCGGATAACCCGGCACGCCCACCACCGGTTTGCCCCTCACCTCCCCCAGGATTACCGGCTTGCCGGGCTTAATTGCCACGCCGTGGACCAGAACCTTTCCCAGGGAGGCAATGACGCCGGCGGTAAAATCCTCCCTGCCCGCCGACGACCCGGCGTTGACCAGCACCACGTCGGCTTCGTCCACAGCGTCATGCACCGCCTTCTTAAGGCTTTCAAAATTGTCCGCCGTTATTTCCTTGCGCAGCGGCACGGCGCCCCAGCTCTCCACCATTGCCCCCAGCATGCGGGAGTTGTATTCGATAATATCGCCCGGTTTTAATTCCGCGCCCGGCTGCACCAGTTCGGTGCCGGTAGGTAAAATAGCCACCCTGGGGCGGGGATGGACGTAAATGCTGTTCACCCCGCCGGCCAGAACGGCGCCGATGTCGACAGGCCTGATCCGGTGGCTGGCCGGTAAGATCATTTCGGTGGCAACCACGTCCTCCCCCACTACCCGCACGTGCTGCCAGGGCGGAACGGCGCTGATGATCTCTATCACGTCGGGCTGCACATAGTGCACGTCCTCAATCATAATGACGGCATCGAAGCCTTCCGGCAGGGGATCGCCGGTATCCACTGCAATCGCTTCCTCCCCCACCTTCAGGCGTTTCGGAGCCGTTTCGGAAGCCCCGTAGGTATCGGCCGAACGCACCGCCAGCCCGTCCATGGCAGAGGCATGGTAATGGGGGGAAGATACTATGGCATATACCGGAGTTGCCGTAACCCTGCCGAGCGCCTTTTCCACGGGAACCAGCTCAGGCCGCCCTGGACTGAGCGAACCGGCTTCCCGGAGATAACTAAGGTAGCGCTCCAGCGCCTCCTCCCAGGGCAGGTCGTCCAGATAAACCTTTTGCTTCATAAAAAAAGGTCAACTCCCCGTTTCTATCTAAAAAAGCTTCACTTCCACAATCTCTCCGGCCTCGACGCCCTCCTTGCCGGGAGGAATGCGGGCCAGGCCGTCGGCCTTGACCATGGTTGAAATCAGGCCGGACTTCCCCAGCACCGGCTCGGCAAACAACCGGCCGTCTTTGCAGTGCAGTCTGACCCGGATAAAATCCTCGCGCCCGGCAGCGGAATGAAGGCTGCGGGTAAGTACGGCCCGCAGGGGAAAAGCGGTTAGGGCCTCCCTCATTTCTTTTTCGCCTGCCGCATAGCCGCCGGAGCGGACCAGGGGGGCCACCATCAGCTCAAACACAACCATTGCCGATGCCGGATGGCCGGGCAGGCCGAAAACCGGCTTGCCGTTCACGACCGCGCCTATGGTGGGCTTGCCCGGCTTTACCGAAATGCCGTGGAAAAGCACGCCGGGCTCTCCCGCCGAATCGATGGCCAAGGCGGCCACGTCCCTGGTACCGACCGAACTGCCTCCGGACAGGAGCACCATGTCGTTCTCCGAAAGCGCCAGTTCCAGAGTTCTTTTCAGCTTTTCGTAATCGTCCCCGACAATGCCGTACAGACGGGGCTCCCCCCCGCATGCCGCCACCGCCCCGTACAGGGTATAGGAGTTGATGTCGCGCACCTGGCCGGGCACGGGACGCTCCCCGGGGCTTACCAGTTCATCGCCGGTGGAGATTATTCCGACTCTGACGGGAAGCTCCACCTCAACCTCGCTAACTCCAACAGATGAAAGCATTCCCATATCCTGCGGCCTGATCCGGTGCCCCGCGGGCAGGGCAATTTCGCCCGCGGCAATGTCTTCACCCTTACGGATTACGTTTTCTCCGGGGGCTACCGGCCTGGTCACCCCAATGGTGCGGCAGTCCAGTTCCTCCGTGTATTCCAGCATTACCACGGCGTCGGCACCGGGCGGCAGCATCCCGCCGGTGGCAATGCGCCAGGCCTGGCCGGGACTCACCGTGCCTTCCGGTTCCCTCCCCATCAGCACCTCGCCGGCAACGTCCAGGTAAGAGGGAAGGCCCTCGGTGGCGCCGTAGGTGTCACGGGCCCGCACGGCATAGCCGTCTACGGTAGAACGGTCGAAACCGGGAACATCTTCGGGCGCCCGCACGTCTGCGGCCAGGCGGCGGCCCAGGCTCTCCAGGAGGGGCAACCTGACGCCGGGCCTTTTGCCCGGCAGGTAACGCGCCACCGCAACCCTCGCCTCCTCCACCGTCAGCGCTTTAAAAAGTTCGGCCATCAGTTCACACTCCTGCCTAGAAACATCCCAGCTCGCAGGCTTTAATCTTGATCTTCAGGGCATTGCAGGCCTCGCCCACCACCCTGGGCGGCACCTTCAGGTCTGCCGCCAGCTTCCTGGCCGCCGTACAGCTTATCTTTCCGTCCCTGGCCGCGTTTTTAACCGCCTCCAGGACTTCCGGCGCAACTTCTGCCAACGAACTCACCCCGCTTTTTATCAAAGATTACCCCATAAAAAAGCTACCCCCTTTGTCCGCAGGCCGGGCAATTCCCGTCACGGCTTACCGTCACCTCGTAAAAGCTGGCAGACAGGGCATCGTAGGTAAGGATCCGGCCCACCAACAGCTCCCCGATCCCCAGAATGAAGCGGATTGCCTCCGCTGCCTGGATTGTACCGATCACGCCGGGCACGGCGCCGAGAACGCCTACTTCTGAGGTGGTGGGGGCATCGGCCGAAGGCGCCTCCCTGAATATGCACTCAAAACAGGGGCCTTCCCCGGGCATCACCGTGAAGGTCTGGCCTGCCCAGGCCAGCACTCCTCCGTAAACAAAAGGCTTTTTCAGCCTGACGCAGGCCCGGTTGATGATGAAACGCGACGGAAAATTGTCGGTGCAGTCAATGACAAAATCGTATTTTTTTATTAAGCCTTCGGCAACGCTTTCGTTAAATACCTCCTGGTAGGTTTCCAGCCGCAGCTCCGGATTGAGCGCCTTCAGCTTTTCCCCGGCCGAAATCACCTTGGCCCGCCCAAGGTCGGCCGTGGTGTGCAGGATTTGTCGCTGCAGGTTTGACAGGGATACGGTATCGCCGTCTATCAGCCCTATCCTGCCCACCCCGGCGGCGGCAAGGTAAAACGCGGCAGGTGAACCCAGGCCGCCTGTTCCAACCAGCAACACGCTTGAGCGGAGCAGCTTCTCCTGCCCTTCCGGGCCTACTCCTGCCAGCAGGATGTTTCTTTGATAGCGCTGGCGCTGCTCTTCGGTTAGATTACCCCGTTCTTGCAAGTCCAAGACCCCTTTTCCACTCTAAAAGTAGAAGATAAAATTCAACCTCATTTTTTTAAAATTTCCCTCTCTATCAAGTCGGCCACACCGGCGGCATGATCAAAGGAAAAATGCGTCACCCGGCCGCCGGGCGAAGCCTCGCCGACCACCGCCAGAAGCTCTTCCGGCGGCACGGCAGGCCGCCGGGATACACCCCGGTGGAAAACTTCTATCTTGGGCCACTTTCCCCTTTTGTATCCCTCCACAATAACAAGATCAACCCCGCTTATCATTGCCAGCACTTCCTCCGGCGCAGGATCACCTTCAAACTGCCTGACCACCTTTACCCCGCCGGGCGCGGCCAGAGCAACAACGTCGGCGCCGGCCCGGGCAAAGCGCCAGGTGTCCTTGCCCGGTTGATCGAACTGTACCTGCTGGTGGGTGTGCTTGACCACGCCAACCCGGTAGCCGCGGCTCTTCAGTTCGCCGACCAGTTTTTCCAGAAAGGTGGTTTTGCCGGAACCGGAATAGCCGGCCAGGCCGATGACAGGGATGCTCTTTTCCATTTAAGCCTCCGTTTGCGGGATTATTTCGATGGGATCTCCGGCCTTAACCTTCCCGCCGGTCAGAACGCGGATGAAAATGCCCTCCCTGGGCATGACGCAGTCCCCTGCCTGGTAGTAAATGGCGCATCGGGTATGGCATTCCTTTCCAATCTGGGTGACCTCGCCTACCGCCTCGCTGCCGATTTTCAAGCGGGTGCCCAAGGGCAGGCCGGTCAGGTCGATTCCCTCGGTGGTGAGGTTCTCGGCAAAATCCCCGGGCCCTACATCCAGCCCCATTGCCCGCATTTTTTCTATGCTTTCCATTCCTAAAAGGCTGACCTGGCGGTGCCACGGCCCGGCGTGGGCATCGTTCGCAAGGCCGTGCCCCTCAATCAGCAGCCCTTCGCCCACGTCTTTTTTCCGCATTCCTTTTTCCGGACTAATGCACACTGCCCTTATTATACCCATCTGAAAACACATCCCCTCTATCTTCAATATTTCAGCACCGGTGACGGCCTGCACTTCTGGTTTTGCGGCTTTCCTACCCCCCGATCTGGGACATCTGCCGCCTGTCCCGCCATCCTTCGAGCATGTGATGCCGGTCGGGCTTTAAAGCAATAGCTTCCATTATCAAGGCCGCAATCTCCCTGGTCCCCGCGCCCTCCCGCAGCGGGGCCTTCAAATCTATCTCCCGCCCGTCGTATAGGCAGGGCCTCAAGCCCCCGCTGGCAGTCAGGCGCAGGCGGTTGCACCTGTGGCAGAAATGTTCGCTCATGGAAGTGATGAAGCCAACCGTTCCTGCAGCGTCCTTCAACCGGTAGTACTTGGCCGGGCCGCCTCCGGCCGGCTGTCTGGCCGGAACCAGGGGCCCCAGCTTGGCGCTTATTGCATCCATTACTTCGGCAGCGGGCACATACCGCCCGGCCGCCCATGAACTGGAGGAACCGATGGGCATCAGCTCAATAAAGCGGACGTGCAGCGGCCTGTTTATGGTTAGCATGGCCATGGCCACCACCTCGTCCTCGTTGAAGCCGCGGATAATAACAGTATTCAGTTTAACCGGGTGCAGGCCGGCGTCCAGGGCAGACTGGATGCCCTCCCAGGCCCCGGCCAGGTTTCCCCCCCGGGTAATTTCGGCGTAGCGGTCGGCCCTCAGGGTGTCCAGGCTGACGTTGACCCTCTTTACGCCGGCCTCCTTTAAAGCCTTCGCCCGCGACGGCAGGAGCAGCCCATTTGTGGTCAGGGCTATGTCGTCTATTCCCGGGATGCCGGAAACGCGCCGCACCAGCTCCTCCAGGCCCTTGCGCACCAGCGGCTCGCCCCCGGTCAGGCGGATTTTTTTTACCCCGGTGAGGGCTGCGGCCCGGACAACCGTCTCTATTTCCTCCAGCCGCAGGATTTCACCGTGCGGAAGCGACCGCACGCCTTCTTCCGGCATGCAATAAACGCAGCGCAGGTTGCACCGGTCGGTAACTGAAATTCTCAGATAGTTAATTTCCCTCTGATAGGTATCTTGCATTTCTCCACCTTCTTACTTTTTATCTCGCCACTGAATTTATCATCAATCAGTTAACTGCTTTGACTTTATTTCTTCCCCCGCTGCTGCACCGTTGTTAAGACGGCGGTAATTCCAAAAGAAATAATCAGTAAAATGATGCTCAGGGCGGTGGCAATTTCCCATTCCCCTTTACCGACCTCCAGCACAATGGCAGTGGTCAGCACCCTGGTGTAGCCCTCAAGGTTGCCCCCCACCATTATTGAAGCGCCGACCTCGGAAATGGCGCCGCCGAAACCGGCCATAACGGCGGCCAGAAGGCCCAGCCTGGCCTCCCGCAAAAGCAGCCAGAGCAGTTGCAGCCGCGAGGCGCCCAGGGCCAAAATTTGAAGCCTGATTTTAGGATTCAGGGACTGGATGGCGGCAATGGCAAACCCGGTGACAATCGGCGCGGCAATGATTACCTGGGCGGTAATCATGGCCGTGGGAGTGTAAAGCAGGCCCAGGATGCCCAGAGGGCCGTAGCGGGCCAGCGCCAGCCAGACTGCCAGGCCAACCACTACCGGAGGCAGCCCCATGCCGAAATTAACCGTGCTTACCACCAGCCGCCGCCCCGGAAAAGAGGCCAGGGCCAGAAAGGCGCCCGCCGGCAGGCCTATCAAAACGCTGATAATTGTGGCCGTGCCGGAAACCTGAATGGTGCGCAGCACTATTTCCAGAACTTCGCGGTCTCTGCTAAGCAGGAGGCGGAGCGCCTCCGCCAGACCCTGCCAGTATACGTCCAAGGTAACCACCTTTTCTAAACTCGAGTATAATAGCCTTGTCCCTTAAAAAGTCAAAACTCTTCCCCGGTCCGTCGTTATGTTGCTAAAGTTATAGCGGCTTGTCAATTTAAGGGCCTGGCCAGCCCCGGAATATTTCATTAAACAGATTATCTATAAAAGCGCGGGCTTCACGCCGCAGCCTGCTGAACTTTTCCATCAGTTCATCCGCCTGCGGAGTTAGCCTTGCCCCTCCGCCCAGTTCCCCGCCCACCTGGGTAATCACCAGCGGAAGCCCCAGGCGCTTTTCTGCCAGCCTTATCTTGCCCCAGGCAGCCCGGTAAGACATGCCCATTTCCCTGGCTGCCTGGGAGATGGAACCTGCGCTGGAAATTTTAGAAAGAAGTTCAAACAGTCCCTCGCCTAAAATTGCTCCTTCCTTCTCCAGCCAGATTTTGTACCCCGGGCTTAATAGGCTGCCTGAGCGGCCACAGCCTGCTTTGTTCCCGGGCATGGCATTAACCTCCACCAACCGGAGGAAAGATGGAAACCCTGTCACCATCGGCAAGGACTACGTCAAATCCCTTGTGAACGCCGTTTACCATAAAGGAAAAGGCCATTTTCTCGGGGATGTTCAGCTTTTCCAAAAGCATCCGCCCGGTGAAATTCTCGGTTATTTCGACCGGTATGGCCTGCCCGAATTTGGTGCCCGGGATGAAGCTTTCAAGGCCGCAATAGACCCTTACTTCCACCTGCAAAAGCCATCTGCCTCCTTTTGCAAAACAAGCTTCAAATTACAGTAACAATTCAACTTGAAGCAGGCAAATCCTCTATTTAAAGCTAGAAAAATTTAAGGTTTCATTCATGCTGCCGGTGCGGTACCCCTGCAAATCAAGCGTAACATAATTATAGCCAATCTCTTTAAATTTTGCTACGGTTTCAGCCGATTTTTCAACCATCAGCCCCAGGCAGTCAGGGGGAACCTCTATGCGCGCCAGGTTGCCGTGGTGCCTCACCCTGAGCTGAGCTATCCCCAGCCCCCTGAGAAACTCCTCGGCCGCGTGCACCATCTCCAGGCCCTTTCTGGTAATTTCCGTACCGTAGGGGAACCGGGAGGCCAGGCACGGGTTGGCCGGCTTTCCGGCGGTAGGCAGGCCCAGTTGCCGGGAAAGGGCGTGAATTTCCTGTTTTGTCAAACCGGCCTCCTTCAGCGGTGCCTTTACTCCCAGCTCAATGCCGGCGCGGATGCCGGGCCGGTAGTCGGCCGCGTCATCGGCATTGACGCCGTCTGCCACGCATTTGATCCCTCTTTCCCGGGCCAGCTTCAACAGTTCGGTGTAAATTTCCTTCTTGCAGTGATAGCACCGGTCCGGGGGGTTGTTCCGGAAAGCTGCACTTTTAAGCCCCTTTGCCGTAAAAACGATGTGCTCCGCCCCGATCGCCCGGGCCAGTTCCCCGGCCTCCGCGGCCTCGCCGGGCGGATAAATTTCCGAAGCGGCAGTCACGGCCAGGACCTTATCGCCCAGGACATCACGGGCAACTTTCAGCAGAAGTGTACTGTCGGCCCCACCGGAAAAAGCCACCAGCACGCTCCCGCAGCTCTTTAATATCTCTTTTAAAACTTCCAGCTTTTCAGTTAATTTGTTCATGAGACCGGCCTTTTCACTGCTCCTCTGTTTTTTTACCATCATCACACAGGTGGCCGTGTTCATGGCCGTGCTCATGGTCATGATCGTGCTCATGCACATGGCCGTGGCTGCGGTCATGCTCATGCCCGCCCTGGTGGCCGTGACCGTGCCCGTGGGCATGCCGGTGGCTGTGCCGGATGTGCCCGTGGCTGTGCTCGTGGTCGTGGACGTGCACGGCCCGTTCGTGGTCGTGCGGGTGGGCGTGAACGTGTTCGTGGTCATGCCCTCCGTGGCAGGGAAGGGGACCGGCCGGTACGGCCTCGTAAAGCTCTCCCACGATAAGCCTTAACAGGTTCGGATGTTCCATAACCTTTTTGCCTGCGCCATAACCTATTTTTTCGACGGTTAAGGCCGGCAGTTCGGTAAAGGCATCCGCCAGGGTGGAAATCAGGGCCGCCCCGGTAGGGGTTACCAGTTCTCCCTCAATGCCCGTCCCGTAAATAGGTATGTCCTGCAAAATTTCCAGGGTGGCCGGCGCCGGCGACGGAATGATACCGTGCATGCACTTAATAAAGCCCTTTCCCATGGGCAGGGGGGAGGAGTAGACCCGGTCCACCCCAAGCAGGTGAAGGCCCAGCACCGTTCCCACCACGTCCACTATCGCGTCCACCGCTCCGACTTCGTGAAAATGGATGTGCTCCGGCGCGGTGTCGTGCACTTTGGCCTCCGCTGCGGCCAGGCGGTTAAAAACGGCCTTGCTCTTCTCCTTTACCGCCTCAGGCAGGGCGCTGCCGTCAATAATCTGATGTATGTCTGCCAGGTGCCGCTCGGGTTGCTTTTCGTCAAGCAGGTCCACAAATACGCTGGCGGCGGTGATCCCGTTCCGCTTAACTTTTTCGCATCGGATGGAATAACCTTCCACCGGCAGCCCGGACAGTTCCTTGCGCAGCCGTTCGAAGTCAACCCCGGCGCTGATCAGCGCGCCAAGGCACATATCCCCGCTGATTCCCGAAAAACAGTCGAAATACGCTATTTTCATGTGTTTGCCCTCGCAATCATCTGGGTTATGGCATTGGCCAGGGCCGCAGCGCCAAAGCCGTTGTCTATATTTACCACGCCAACACCCGAAGCACAGCTGTTGAGCATGCAGAGCAGGGCGGAAAGCCCGTTGAAGCTGGCGCCGTAGCCCACGCTGGTAGGCACGGCAATGACGGGCTGGTCGGCAAGCCCTCCCACCACGCTGGCCAGGGCCCCTTCCATGCCGGCCACCACAATAATCACGTCGGCCCAGCGGATCAGGTCCAGCTTGTCCAGGAGCCGGTGAATTCCCGCCACACCAACGTCGTAGGCCTTTTTCACCTCGTTGCCCATCACCTCGGCGGTGACGGCAGCCTCCTCGGCCACCGGCATGTCGGCCGTCCCGGCGCTCATCACCAGGATTTTTCCTTTTTTGGCCGGCGGCTCCCCGCGGTAAACCACAATGGTCCGCGCCAGCTCGTGGTAAACCGCGTCCGGGTATATTTCGCGCACCGCTTCAAAGACCTCCCTGGTTGCCCTGGTGCCCAGGATGCTTCGCCGGCCGCAGCAGAGCTTTTTAAAGATCTGCGCCACCTGTCCGGCGGTCTTGCCCTGGCAGAAAATTACCTCCGGGAAGCCCTTGCGCAGGGCGCGGTGGTGGTCCACCAGGGCAAAGCCGAGATCCTCGTAAGGCAGCGTTTTTAGCCTGTTTAAAGCATCTCCGACATCGACTTTGTTATTTTTGACATCCTCCAGCAACTGGCGCAGTTCATCTCTCACCATAATCTATAAAGCTCCTTTATGGCTTTTTAAAACCTGGCCGTTTTGCTCGGCAATGCGCTGCAAATTCATAGCTATTATTCTGATATCCTCGTGCAGGGTGGACTCCCCGTACTGTTTGAGCTGATACTCCATCTCATCGGTCAGACCCTGCAGGGTTTGCAACACCTGCCAGTGCGGCACATACCTGGCGTCAGAAACCAGCTCGTTCCAGTGTCTTGAAAGGATATCCCCCACATGGAGGTCCGACAGGCCTGCTAAAAGGGCCTGCCTGGATACCCGGCCGGAAAGAAACTGCTGTATCAGGCCCAAGGATTTTTTCCCTGCTTCCATAACGGCTTCATTAATTCCTTTGCTTTCCGCCGGCATGCTGTTCCACCAACCTTTTATTATAAAATGCCCGGGCTGTTAAAGGCTTTTATTTTCATCATATCACTTTGTAACAAGAAGCAAAAGCAATTAAGTCATCCGGATTACCATGGTCCTGACTCTTTCTACCAGTTCATTAATTACGGCATCCAGGGCGACTATTTTTTCGGCATCAGACGGGTTGTTTTTAAGAGCCTCGCTGTCCTCCAGCGCAACCGCGGTCATCTTTTCGGCCTTCTGGGTCCGCATGAAGGTGCGGTTGTCCTTAATCGGATCCAGATTGGCAATTAAACTTTCAATTTTCGCCTTGTTTTCGCCTTCTGCTTTGGCGAGGGCCTCCCTCAAGTTCTCCAGAATTTTGGCGGCGTTTTCATGTGCAGGATAACCAGCCATTGTTCTCCTCTCCTTTGCTTTGATTTATTTTGATAAAAGCTATTCCTGGTTGTAGAAGTCTTCAACGGCTTTGGCCAGTTGCTCGAAAAACATCTCCGGCGTGTTGTTCTGGTATTGCAGGATGGCCTGGCTTTCTTCGGTGTCGTACCAGTCAAACCAGCCCGGATGCTCGGAATAAACAGCCTCTTCAAAGGGGATGTCGATAACTTCCATGTGCCTTTTGGCCCACTCGTGGCCGAGCATCTGCCAGGCCTTGCCGCCCGCTATGTTGAAGATTTTGTTGCGTGCTTCCCTGGTCACGGCGGCGTTGTAAAGGGCGGTGGCCACGTCGTCCCGGTGCACAAACTCCACCCGCTGGTCTTTCAGGAACTGCCAGGGGTTGGGATCGTAAAAGACGGGAATCACGACGCCGCTGATGCGCAGTATAACGTAAGGCACGCCGGAAGACAGGACCACCTTCTCCGCCTCTATCTTGCTTTCCGCGTACAGGTCCATTCCCACCTGCGGGTGATCGATCCGGATCGGCGGCGTGTCGTTAACTGTCCACCCGTAAGTGGAGACCGAGGAAGAAAATACGAACTGGACGTCGCGGCCTTCCTTCTTCAGGGCGTCGAGCACGGTCTGGGTGCCGCCCACGTTAACGGCCATGGTTTTTTCCCTGTCGGTTGCCAGGTGGGTCATCAGGGCGGCCAGGTGTATAACCGAATCAACGCCTTTAACGGCCCGGCCCACCGCCTCCGGGTCGGTGACAAAGCCCTTGAAAATGGTAATGCCTTCTTTCCCTTCGAGGCCTTCGTAATTGGCCTGGGGAATATCAAAAACGGTCACTTCATTGCCGGCCTCCAGCGCTCTCCTTACCAGTTCGCGGCCGATGTTGCCGGCTCCGCCGGTGATTAGAATTCTCAAGGCTGCTTTCCCTCTCTTTCCTTCAGGATTTCAAGCATTCTGCCGGTTACCTGCCGGAAGGCTTCGGACGCCGGCGACCCGGGATAGCTCACCACCACCGGCACGCCTTCGTCCGCCGCCCTGCCGGCCTGCTCGCTTAACGGAATCCTTCCCAAAAAAGGTATCTTATAGGTTCTGGCCAGATCCTCGCCCCTGCCGCGGCCAAGCAAAGAAATTTCGCCGCCGCAGTGGGGACAGCGGAAATCGCTCATGTTCTCGATCAGGCCCAGAATCGGGGCGCCCAGTTCCCTGGCGCTGCTTATGGCCTTGCTGCAGACGGCCACGGACACTTCCTGCGGCGAGGTCACCACGACCACCCCGTCCAGTCCGGGGATGGACTTCATAATGGTTACAGGCTCGTCTCCTGTGCCGGGCGGGAGGTCGATTAAAAGGTAATCCAGTTCGCCCCAGTGCACCGTTGCCAGCAACTGGCGAATTACCCGCGCCTTGTAGTGGCCGGTCCACATCACCGGCGTATCCTCGCCGGGCCAGAACAGGCTGACCGACATTACCTTTATGCCCTGTTCTGTTTTCAGAGGCTTCATCTGCCAGGCACCGTGCAGGTCGGTGCGCTGGTTCAACCCTGTCATTTTGGGAACGCTGGGGCCGTGCACATCGGCGTCCATTATCCCCACTTCAAAGCCCTTCTCCTTCAGGGCCGAAGCGATGTTTACAACGGCGCTGGTCTTGCCCACACCGCCTTTGCCGCTCAAGATGGCAATTTTACAGCGCACGTCCTTTAAAGCCTCTTTGATCGGGCCGTACTGGTCGGCCAGTTCCTTTTTAACCCGTTCCCTCAGGGTAATTTTTTCAAACAGCTCCATTTCTTCTATCATCGGGCCTCACCTCCCAGCCAAGTATATTTCAAAGTCTCTCGAACCTAACCCCAGCATCTCGGCGTGTCCGAGCATTACCGCCGGATCGGCTCCGGTCAGGGCCTTAAACTTCTCCACCCCGCCTGCTAAAGCCCCCGCATCCTCCGCAGCCGAACCGGGAATGCCGGGCGCCCTGGCGATTAGCTCCATGCTCAGCGAGTCTACTGCCACAGGATCGGTGGAAGCCAGAAAACCAAGATCGGGAACAAAGGGCCCGTCAGACCAGGGAAAGCGGTAGGGCTGCGGAACGATGTCGATCAGGAAGTTGATAAAAATTATCTTTTTCTTTAAAGTTTTCACAATAGCAGCGGCCGACTCCGCAACCCTCCGCTGAAAGGCGGCCGTATCATCCCGGCTCAGGCGGCGGGCTTTATGCGGGCAGACAAGCAGGCAGAAGCCGCAGCCGGAACAGGCGGATTCATCGTAAGACAGAAGGCCGTTGGCATATTGCAGGGCCTCCCACTGGCAGTAATCGGCGCAGATGCCGCAGGACCGGCAGGCCAGTTCGTCCCGGCCGGGTTTCAGCCCCTGGTAAATCCTGGCTTTCCCCGCGTTGTTCAGGCACTCCACCCCCAGGTTGAGTAGAGCGCCGGACATGCCGGCCTGGGGATGGGCGGTTAAATGGGATACCATCACAATGCATGCGGCCTCGCGAACCGCCCTGGCCACTTCAACCCCGCCCAGTTCAACCCCGCCGGTGGACACGAACTCGCCGTCGTTGCCTTCGTAGCCGTTGGCAATTACCCGCTCGCAGCCCAGAGCCAGCTCGGAATAACCCATCATTTCGGCCGCCGTATACCACTGATCTCCTGAATACCTGCCTTTTGGAAAAAAGCCTGAGGTATCGGTAATAACAGGTGTTCCGCCGAACTCCCTGACCTTTTCCACGACCGCCCTCATCAAAACCGGCCGGATGTGCCTGGTGTAGCCGACCTGGCTGAAATTTCCCTTTATAACGGTGTACTCGTTTTTGCCCTGCGGGATCATTCCGGCAAACCCCGGGGCGCTTAAAAGCAGCCCAATCTTACCGATGTAGTTGTCTTCGACTCCGGCAGCCCTGGCACTAACCATAAACACATCCGACACAGGCAGTTCCCTCCATTAATTGAAACATTTAAATTTTACTTGTCTTACCTGCATAAACATGCCGTTAGTCCAAGGAGGCTTGGACTAACGGCCGATTAACTTATAAGGCTGAGAAAGACCTAGGCAAACTGCTTCCAGTTGGCATCAGCAAGCTTGACCCGCTTGAACGGCTCTGCACCAGTGCCCTTGGTAACGTGGCCATACTTCTGGTACAGCTTGCGCAGGTAGAAGGTGCCAGGCCTGTCAAAAGGCTGGTGCTTGCCGATAGTGTCTGGGGACAGCACCGGCTCCCAGGTCACCAGTTCGTAATCCATGGTGCCCATGCCGATCTTCTGGGCGGCCTTGAGCTGGATCCGCGGGGTGACCAGGTTGACGGCCTTGAACTTGTCTTCGCCGGGCTTTAAGCCGAGCTGGTCGACGCGGGAACCGGGCATGATCGGGGCGGCGTCGATCAGGTCTACGGCGGCGGTGTCTATAGCCACGATGTCCTTGGAAGCCAGGACGCCGACGTCGGGCACGATGTATGTGCCGGCCCACGGGAAGCAGTCGCATTCGGGCGCCACGTCGATCACATAGGCCATGTAGCCGATTTTACCAGGGTCAAAGAGGCTCATGACGCCTTTAGCCGCGTCCGCCATGGCAATCTGGGCAAACGGGAAGTAGTCGTCCCTGAAGCCGATGGCGCTCTCGCCGGTGAACATGCAGGTGACCTGGCAGCTGTAGCACAGGCGGCACTTACCAAAATCGAAGTTAAGTCCTTTATCGTCAAACGAGATGGCGCCTTCCGGGCAGCCGTCTTCACAGAACTTATACCACTTGCAGCTTTTACCGGCACAGTTATCCTTGTTAACCAGAGGATAGCCGATGGCATCGGCGGGATCGCCCCACATGGCCAGGTGGGTGATATACTTGCCGCGCTTGGACTGCCCGCCGATACCGAAGTTCTTGATGCAGCCGCCGAAGGAAGTGATGGAGTGGCCTTTGGCGTGGGCCAGGTTGATGCAGGCGTCGGCCGAAGCGAGAGCCCGCGCAATGTAAGTTTCTTTCAAAATGTTGCCGTCGGGAATTTCAACCCGGATGTCGTCGTGGCCGATAAAACCGTCCGCAATGATGACAGGACAGCCCAGGGAGTTCGGGTTAAAGCCGTGCCTGTAAGCGCCTTTAAGCTCGTTTACCTCGTCAAAGCGGTTGTTAAAAAGCTGATAGGTAAGGGTGGTGGTGTCGGTTACGAACGGCTTGCCGCCGCACTTCTGAACCTCTTCCACGATGGCGGCCACAAATTCCGGCCGCAGGCAGGCGGTACGGTTCCACTCGCCGATGTGAATCTTGACGGCCACCGTATCGCCGGGCTTGATGCACTTGTCCAGTTCGGCGACGTAGAACATTTCCTTAGCTTTGCAAATTGTACTCTCAACCCAGTTGGTTGCACCCGCAGGGGTGAAATAAACCTTACTCTTGCCCATTTTTGCACCTCCAGATTTTTTTAAAAAACGGTAACTCCACAAAATCCGATCTGCTCAAGACCTGCCCGCCCTCACCCCCTTGATCTTTGTAAAAAAACAGCTGCCGCAAAAAATTTTTTTAACTCAACTTTCGCAGGGCGAAAGTTTGAGGCGACCCTTTAAGAACGAAGGCAAACAGGAAATAAAATTATTGACCAGTTCCTGCAAAGCACCATCTGTTATTGCAAGAAATTTTCTCAACGTATTTTTGAGCATTGCCAAAAGCAATTGAAATGCCTCTGCAAAACTTATGTCCTGCAGTTCGTCACAGCAAACATAAAATAGATCACCGAGAGTCCTCGGGTCCTTGCTTTCACGGTTTTCTAGAGCGAGCATGATGTAACGGCAGAAGACAATCGTGGTATGGGCCACCATAGAATCATATGTTCTTCCCTGGAATTCCCTGGCCAGGTTCAAAAAGGATTTGGTGGTTTTAAAGAACACCTCGATACTCCAGCGTTTTCCGTAAATACGAATGATTTCTTCATCGGTCAGCTCTAGATCAGTTGAAAGCAATGCCAGCCATTTTTTAGACCGGTTCCGGTCCCGGATGAATACAATCCGTGCCGGTACCGGATTACCCTCTGAATCAATGCCGATTTGGACAAGAGCACTTGCCAGGATCTTGGCTTTACCAGGCTTTTTGAGAAGTTCTTTGTAAAGGGTATCAAGGGTCACCTTCTCCCCTTTATAGGTGTACAGAACTCTTTTCATTGATTTAAGCATGCATATCACATGGAGGAGATGCTGTTCACGAACCCTGCAGATAATAGACGGGAAGGCAAACCAGCTATCGAAAAGAAGATACCTTGCCTGTACACCATATTCCCGGGCTTGACGCAAGAGATCAAACATTACTTCGGTAGACTTTTTGATGCTTTCCACCCTTCTTTTATAGCCAGTGGTACGCTTATCGATCCGTGGGTCAATTCCGCAAAGCCGGTTGCGTTCATTTTCTGAGCTGAGCAAGGAGAAAGCAACCGGCAGAAAAGTATTGCCGTCCGACCAGCCCAGGGTGAGCATCCTAAATCCACGGACATACTTGTTTTCAACATGGTCTTTTACCCTGGCCAGCAATTCAACAGCCTTGCTTCTGTTGCGGCTGTAGAGGGAATCGTCAAGAACAAGTACATTTTTCCAGTTGCGGGAGGTCAAAGGTTCAATGGTTTCATTGATTACAGATGAACTCAGGATAAGCAAAAATTTTCGCCAGTTGTACCGGAACGAATTCAAAAAGCGATAAATTGCGTCTTTCTCTGGCCTTCCGGGTTCAGCTTCAGATTGTAATGTGCGATAAAGATTCTTGCCGTTAAAGACAAGCAGAAAAATGAACTTGAAAAGTTCAAGGCAGCTAAATCCCTTTTCCTTTTGAAAATTGGAGCGGCGTAATATTTTACCAATTTCGTGCCTGGATAAAAAATTATCCACACGAGAGTTAAACTGTTTTTCAATTTCATATTGTTCTGGTAAAATAGAGTTCATAAGGACACCCTTTCGTCTTGTTAGAATGGTCTTGCCAACTCTATTTTACCAAGACAAGGGTGTCTTTTGCTGTTTTTCTTCAAAAATTATTGCAAAAAATCCAGTTATATCAAGGATTCGAGACTGTTATCTTTGTGAGAAAGTCGAGTTTTTTAAATTAAATAAATTAACTGGCAATTTTGCTAGTGTGCAAGTTTAATGCCACCAGAATCTGAAAATTTTTTTCCGGCTTTAACTTCAAATCTACGCTACCCGCCTTACATTCCCGCCGGAAAAGGTTTAACCGGAGAAAAAAAACACAACATGCCGTTGTGTTTGATGCAGGAAACGGTGTTTAAATTGAACACACCGTTCGCCGGCCAATATGGAACAACTGTACCGCAACAGAACAAAAGCCGTCTTTTTGTATTAAACTTTGTATTAAACATTAATATTTAATGCCGTAATCCTTCATCTTGCGGTAAAGGGTATTCCTGCCGATGCCCAGCGCCCTCGCGGCCAGGGTGATGTTTCCCCGGTAGTAGTTAAGGGCGTTGCGAACGGCCTCTGCTTCCACCTTTTCCAGGGAGGGGGGCGGTGAAACTTCAATGCCTTTTTTTCTCATGGCGGCCGAAAGACTGGCATCCAGCCTGCGCAAGAGCCCCTTCAAGCCGGCCAGCTTGCCCTCTTCCATGGCTTCCAGAACGCTTTCGGCCGAATAATACTCCAAAAGCTCCTCCAGCGACTGCGGCGGCAATTGCGAACAGCCTTCCGGCGGCGCTCCCCCGCCCGGATTGCCGGCGGCAGCCGGCTCGGAACCGCCGGAAACCAGCTTGCCGCTTAAGTGCTCGGGCAGGATAATCTTGCCGTCGCAGAGGGCTACCGCCTGGCTGATGGTGTTGGCCAGCTCCCTTACGTTGCCGGGCCAGGGGTAATTGTAAAGGATGCGCATGGCCTCAACGGACACATGCAGTTCCGGGTTGAGCCTTTTCACAAAATACTCGGTCAGGTACGGTATGTCCTCCCGCCGGTTCCTCAGGGGCGGCACTTCGAGCCTTACCACGTCCAGGCGGTAGAACAGGTCTTCCCGGAAGGTCTTTTCCTTCAGGGCCTGCTCCAGGTCGACGTTGGTCGCGGCTATTATCCGCACGTCGGTTTTAATCGGCTTTTCCCCGCCCACCCGCAAAAACTCGCCGGTTTCCAGGACGCGAAGCAGCTTTACCTGGATGGACAGGCTGGACTCTCCCACTTCGTCCAGGAAAAGAGTCCCCCGGTTGGCCAGTTCAAAGATGCCCCGGCGGGTTGCCCCGGCGCCGGTGAAGGCACCTTTCTCGTGGCCGAACAGTTCGCTTTCCAGGAGGTTTTCGGGCAGCGCCCCGCAGTTTACCGGTATAAAAATCTGGTCGGCGCGGTTGCTCGCGGCGTGGATAAACCTGGCCAGCACCTCTTTGCCCGTTCCGGTCTCGCCCTGGATTAAAACATTGATGTTCTTTTTGGCGATTTTGAAAGCTATCGAAACCAGTTTTTGCATGGCCTGCGAAGTGCCTACCTGGAAGCCGATCCGGTCGGCTATCGGGGCCCACTCCGCGTTGACCGGGCGGCCGTCGTAACCCCGCACCCTGTATTCGGACGCCCGCTCGATTATCTTTTCCACTTCGCCGATATCCTCAAAGGGCTTTTCAAGGTAGTCGAAAGCGCCCAGCTGGATGGCCTTGACGGCCGTCCTGGTGGTGCTGTAGCCGGTCATGATAATTACTTCGCAGTCGGGCTGCCTATTCTTAATCTGCTGGAGAAGGCACAGGCCGTCGGCGTCGGGCAGCTTCAAGTCGACCATGGCAACGTTGAATTTCTTTTCCACGATCAGCCTGGCCGCCTCCGCCCCGCTGACCGCCACAGATACGGCATAACCTTTCTTCTGAAGGAGGCGGCGCAAAAAGGTTCCCACTTCTACCTCGTCGTCTATAACCAGCACCTGAGTCTCAGGCAAACTTACACCCCCTGCTTTTTTATGATGGCTTACCTGCCGCATTGCAGTTAACGGCAGCTACTCAACTGTTTCTTCGTCTACCGGCAGCACAAGGGAAAAGGTGCTTCCCTCGCCCGGCGTGCTGTCCACCTCGATACAGCCGCCGTGGGCCTCGGCAATGCCCAGGCTGACCGAAAGGCCCAGTCCCGTGCCTTTAGAGGCGTCCTTGCTGGTATAAAAGGGGTTGAATATTTTGGGCAGGTTTTCTTTCTCAATGCCCACCCCGTTGTCCCTGACCGTTACAACCACCTTTTTCCCTTCTCCTTCAACCTCGCGAAGCGAAGAGCTGATTTCGATCCTTCCCTCCCGTTCCAGGCCCTCCAGGGCATCACGGGCGTTGAGCAAAAAGTTGATCAGCACCTGCTGGATTTGCTGGCTGTTGGCGGTAATTCTGGGTAAATCAGGCGCCAGATCCTTGACGATAACAATTTTGTTCCGGTTGATCTGGTACTGGATCAGGCTCAGCACCCGCTCCACCACATCGTTCAGGTCGGTGGGAGCCAGCGGGTACCGGTCCTGCCTGGAAAAGGTGAGCAGGTTCTGGATAATTTTCTTGCAGCGCAGGCCGCAGTTAACTATGTCCTTTAAAGCCTCGCTCTCGAAGCTGCCTTCCTCCTTGTCCCTTAAAAGAAGCTGGGCGGTGCCGATAATCACGGTCATCTGGTTGTTCAGCTCGTGTGCCACCCCGGCGGCCATTTCCCCAATGGCGGCCAGTTTGGCCGACTGCATCAGTTGGGCCTCCATCTTGGTTTTTTCGGTAACATCCTTCATCTGGTTAATAACGGCGGTAATCTGGCCCTTTTCGTTGTAAACGGGGTAGTAGGAAATATCGAAAACCAGCCCGGAAGCCATCTGAACCCGCTTGTAAACAGGCTTTCCCTCTCTGATGGTTTCCTCCATCAGGCATTCATCGCATTTCCCGTTCCTTCCCCACAGCCTGGCATAACATTTCTGACTTTCACTATCCCTGCCGGTTACATCCATGCTCGGCGGAAAGTTGTTATTGTCGCGGAGAATGTTAAAGTCGGTGTCAATCAGCAGAATCGGGTCGGTCACGGCCCTGAACGTGGCCTCCCATTCGCTTTTGGCCCGCGATACCTGCTTGTACAGGCTGGTGTTCTGAATGGCTATGGCCATCTGATCGGCCAGTTGATGAATGAAGTTAAGCTCGCTGGATGAATACGCGCGGGACACCTTGCTGCCGACCAGCAAAACGCCTCTCACGGCAGACCTGCAGAAAAGCGGGGCCGCCGCCAGGGAGCAAATCTGGCCGCCCAGGTCCGGGTTTTCCTGAATGAAAGGATCGCTGGAGGCCGGTTCGTAAATCAGGCCCTTTCCTTCCTCCACGCATTCCCAGAGGAAGGACCCTCTGGGAATGGAGACCTTCCCGTACAAAACCCGGGGCATCATCGCCTTCATCAGCAGCTTGCCGTCCTGATATAAGGCCAGTCCGATGAAATCGCAGGGCACGGCCAGGGGCAGCTTTCCGTACACCCTTTTGATTAAATCCGCAACGGACATTTCGATATTAATGTCGCGGACCAGCTGGTGAATGATTTCCAGCCTGCTGTTTTGTTTGACTATCTCTTCGTTCCGCTTTTTCAGCTCGACGTAATAATTCAGCTTGGATGAATTGACCCCCGTAAGGTTTTGAATCAGTTTTGTCTTTTCGTTAAACACGGTCCCACCCCTTTCCTGGACCACCATTCTGTACCAGCCTCTGGCGCTACATGGCCATCCGGTAAATCTCCGCGATGTCGTTTTCATCGGCATCCCTGGGATTGGTAACCAGGCAGGCGTCTTTCAGGGCGTTGCGGCTGAAGCTAGGAATGTACTCTTCTTTCATCCCTAACTCGGCCAGTCCCTCCGCCAGGCCGACGTCGCTGACCAGGGCGCGCACCGCCTTGATTGCTTTCTTGGCCGCCGCCCAGGTGCTCAGTCCCGTCACGTCTTCACCCAGGGCTTCGGCGATCTGCTTAAATTTGCCCGGACAGGCAATCAGGTTAAACTCCATCACATAGGGCAGGATACAGGCGTTTGATTCGCCGTGGTGGGTATCCAGAAACCCGTCCACCTGGTGAACCATGGCGTGGGCGGCGCCCAGAATGGCGTTTGAAAATGCTATGCCGGCCTGCAGGCTGGCCATGGCCATGCTGGTCTTGGCCTCCATGTTGGTCCGGCAGGCTACCGACTCCCTCAGATTCTGAGCAATCAGCCGCAGGGCGCTGAGGGAGTGAACCTCGGTTAAAGGAGTGGCAGCCAAAGAAACGTAAGCTTCGATGGCGTGGCTTAAGGCATCTATGCCGGTAGCGGCGGTGAGCCTGGCGCTCTTGGTTTGAAGAACCTCGGGATCAATGATGGCTATGTCAGGCACCAGGGATTTGGATATAATGGCCATTTTCAGCTTTCTTTCCTTGTCCACTATAATGGCAAACTGGGTCACTTCAGAACCCGCTCCGGCCGTGGTGGGCACGGCCAGCATGGGCGGCAGCGGCTTCGTTATCTTGTTTATGCCTTCAAAGTCCTGAATTACCCCGCCGTTTGTGGCCATGGTGGCGATCGATTTAGCTACGTCGGTCGGACTGCCGCCGCCCACCGCCATAATGCTGTCGCATTCCGACTCCAGGTATCTCTTCAGGCCTTCTGTTATTTCGGTATGCTTGGGGTTGCTGGTGACACTGGAGAAAATTTCATACTGGAGTCCGGCGGCCTTTAAATAGCTCAGCACCCTCTCAACCCAGCCGGCATTAACCACCCCCTGGTCGCTGACTATGAAGACCTTGTTGGCGCCCAGCCGGACCGCGCTTTCCCCCACCTGGCTCAAAGCGCCGCGGCCGAAGATTATTTCCGGCGCCACATGCTTGCAGATGCTGCTCATGAGCTCTCCCCCCGTCTCAAACCTTTCCCGCCAAAGCGGAAAATTAAATTTTGAAAAAAGTTTTTATTTTTGAAATTGAAAATACATGCAATAATTATTCCATAACAGGACAGAACAGTCAACATTTTTTTTCGCAAAAAATGCTTGAAATGCCTGGAATCCGGCTTAAACGCAGAATAAACCGCGGGCAAAAATTTTTTGTAATAATTATAAAGGTATTCCATAACGGAACTGCAGGAAAGGAACGGTGTGCGTTAATGGAGCAGGACGGGATCGGGTTGTTACAGTTAGAGTTTTAGGCTGGTTAAAGGCGCAGGCGCAATTCAAAAGTTTTTTCGCCTAATTGCTGCTGAAATACCATGCCAAAAGCGCCATAGTCTCATGAGGATGCCGCCCTGCGGTAATGCGGAAGATGCGGGAGGGATCCTGGCCCGGTTTGTTCAAGCCAGGTTCATTGGTGTACAGATAAACGTATCCGGCCTCCTTCAAGATCTGGATAAGCCCGGGGTCAGGCGCGCCGTAGGGGTAGGCAAAGTCCAGCGGCTCCGCCACCCCGATCCTCTTTAACGCCGCCCGGTCGAGCACGATGTCGCTCCACACCCTGGCTTTATATTCAGCTTCAGACTCAAACCGGTTCTCGGCGGGCTTCCAGGTCCTGGTCAACAGGTAGGGCCTGTAAACGCCGCCGGGCCCCGCCGCGAGCCGGTGCCCTTCATAGCTGTGCCCGGCAATCTGCCACAGGCCGGATACCAGAAGCTCTTTTGCCTCTCCGGCGCTTAAATGGCTCCGGCTGGCTTCCGGCCTGGGGTAGGGATCAAACCACTTCGTTACGGCAAAAGCCACGGCCGGAAAACGGTATTTTTCCGTCAGGGGCAAAGCATATTCATAGACATCGCGGTAACCGTCGTCAAAGGTAAGCAGGACGGCCCTGGCCGGCACCCCGGCCTTCCCCTCCAGAAAATCGTGGAAGCGGTTCAGATCGATCGGCACATAACCGCAATCTTTCAGGAGCTGAAAGGTGGCCTCCAGATCCTCCGGGCTAATGGTGTCCGGGCCGGCGGAAGCGCCCCCGACGGCATGGAAAAGCAGTACAGCTACTCCCTGGCCGCCGTACCCTCCGTAAACCGTCCGGCCCACGGCCGGTTGCGAAGGAGCAGGAGCAGGCTCGCGGGTGCAAAGAAGGAATAGCACCAGTAAAAACGCACCTGTAAAAATTACGGTTATGATCTTGACGGCCAGAAAACTGGCGTCGTCGCAGCGCGACGGAGGCATCACGGCGGGCTCTCTCCTGGTAACCGGGTCGAAACAGGCCGGGGCCGGTCTGAAGGCCGGGCGTTTGCAAAAATGTATTTGCAGAAAATATAAATTTTTTTTCGCCAAAAAACTCCAATACCCTTCAAAAAATTTCCGGCCCGGGCTTTAAACCTCAAAATTATTTGCCTTATAGATTACTTTTGCCGTTGGTGCTATACTATATTTTAAACCGGCCAAATTCAGCCAGTCATCATTTTGCAGGGAGGGCTGTCATGTGAGCTTAACAGGGCAACACTTAAACTGGAGTTACGAGCAAAAGTGCAAAAGGGCCGTCGAGGCCCTGAACAGGAACGAATTCACGGCAATTTACTGCAGTACCCGGCAGGAGGCTTCCGACTACATAATTAAGGAGGCGGCGGAAGCGCAAACAATCGGTTTCGGCGGGTCCATGTCGGTTGCCGGTTTAAAAGTCGACGAGGTTTTGAAAGGAATGGGAAAAGAGCTGCTCATCCACGGCGCTCCCGGCCTTTCCCCCGAGGAAAGGCTTGCCGTAAGGCGCCGGCAGCTCACCAGCGACCTTTTCCTGACGGGCACCAACGCCCTCACCCTTTCGGGCTGCCTGGTCAATATTGACGCTACCGGCAACCGGGTGGGCTCGATGATGTTCGGCCCTAAAAAGGTAATAGTCGTGGCCGGCCGCAACAAGCTGGTCAGCAGCGTGGACGAAGCCATCAGGCGGATTAAGGAATATGCCGCCCCGCCCAACGCCAGGCGCCTTGACTACAACACCCCTTGCGCCCAGACCGGATTTTGCTCCGACTGCAGATCGCCGCAGCGCATCTGCCGCATCATCACCATCCTCGAAAAAAGGCCGGCCCTTACCGACATGCGGGTGCTGGTTGTAAATGAGGACATGGGGTTTTAACAGGGCTTTATAAAAGAAACCGGCTCCCGCCGCAAACGGGAACCGGTTTTTTTATCGGATTAGCCCACTTTTTCGATTTTTACCGCACAGACCTTGTACTCCGGTATCTTGGCTATGGGATCGCGGGCCGGGTTGGTTACCCTGTTGATAGGCACGTCGGGGTACTGGAAGGAGGTAAATACCAGCCCCGGCGGAACCATGGCGGTGATGCGGGCGGCAACCTCCACAAAGCCCCGGCGGGAGGAAACCCTGACCCGGTCTCCGTCGCAAATGCCCAGCTTTTCGGCGTCGGCACAGTTGATCTCCAGGTACTCGCTGGGGTAGAAGACCTCCAGGGCCCCGGTGCGGTGGGTCATCGTGCCGGTATGGTAGTGGTATCTCCTGCGGCCGGTGCTTAAGACAAACGGGTACTCCGCGTCAGGCAGTTCGTCCGGCGGAACATGCTCCACCGGGTGGAACTTGCCCAGCCCCCTGACGAACTTGCCCGCGTGCAGGAACCTGGTGCCGGGATGGTCTGGCGCCGGGCAGGGCCACTGCAGGCTCCCCTGCTCCAGCCTGGCATAAGAAATGCCGGCATAGGAGGGGGTTACCTTCCTCATTTCGTCGAATATTTCCTCGGCCGAATTATATTTCATGGGGTAGCCCATGGCTGTTGAAACCATGCAGATTATCTCCCAGTCGGCCTTTGCGCTTCCCGGCGGCTCTACGGCCTTGCGCACCCTCTGGACACGGCGCTCGGTATTGCTGAAGGTGCCGTCCTTCTCGGCAAAGCTCGCGGCGGGAAGAACCACGTCGGCAAGCTGCGCCGTCTCGGTCAGGAAAATGTCCTGCACTACCAGGAAGTCCAGGTCTTTAAGGGAATGGACGGCGTGACCGGCATCGGGATCGGACAGCACCGGGTTTTCGCCCATAATATACAGACCCTTGATCTTCTTCCCGCATTCCTCGATGATTTCACCCACGGTCAGGCCGGGACCGGCGGGCAGTTCCTGCACTCCCCACGCCGCCGCAAACTTGGCCCTGTTCGCTTCATTGGCCACGGGCTGGTAGGCGGGGAAGAAAGCCGGAAGCGCGCCCATGTCGCAGGCTCCCTGGACGTTGTTCTGGCCGCGCAGCGGGTTGATGCCGCTGGACTCCTTGCCGATCTGGCCGCAGAGCATGGCCAGGTTGGCGGCCGCAAAAACGTTGTGGGTGCCGCAGATGTGCTGGGTCAGGCCCATGGTGTAAAGGATGGTGGCATTCTTGGCGCCGGCGTAGCCGCGGGCCACCGCCTTAATCATTTCGGCAGGCACGCCGGTAATGCCTTCAACGAAATCCGGAGTATATTTGGCAACCGTTTCTTTCAGCGCCTCGAAGTCCTCGGTGCGCTGCCCGACAAATTCCCTGTTCCAGAGCTCCTCGGCAATTATCACGTTGGCCAGGCCGTTCAAAAGGGCAATATCCGTCCCCGGCTTGATTTGCAGGTGGTAATGGGCCAGCTCTGCCATTTCCGTCCGGCGCGGGTCGACCACGGCGAGGATGGCCCCGTTCCGCAGGGCTTTTTTAACCTGAATGCCGATGACCGGGTGGCCTTCGGTGGTGTTGGTGCCGGTAGCCAGAATAAAGTCTGCCCCGGCAATTTCCCCGATGCTGTTGGTCATGGCTCCGCTGCCGAATGCTGCCGCCAGACCGGCGACAGTAGGAGCGTGTCAGAGGCGGGCGCAGTGGTCGATATTGTTGGTACCGAACACGGCGCGGGCCAGTTTATTCATAAGGTAGTTTTCCTCGTTGGTGCAGCGGGCGGAGGAAAGTATGGCCAGGGCATCGGGGCCGTAACTCTCTTTTATCGCCCCGAATTTCCGGGCAATCAGGCCGATTGCCTCGTCCCAGGTGGCCTCCACAAACTGCCCGTCTTTTTTGATAAGCGGGGTTTTAAGCCGGTCGGGATGGTGGATGAAGCCGTAGCCGAAACGGCCTTTCACGCAAAGAAACCGTCCGTTTACGTCGCCTTCGGTGGAAGTGACGCCGACAACCTTGCCGTCCTTGACGTTTAAGTCGATGCTGCAGCCCACGCCGCAGTACGGGCAGGTAGTGGTAACCTTCTTCATCTCCCAGCGGCGCCCTTTGCCCAGCATGGCCTTCTCGGTCAGCGCCCCTACCGGGCAGACCGCAACGCAGTTGCCGCAAAAAACGCAATTCGATATTTCCGTATCGCTCAACCGGGCATCCATGGCCGGACCCACCTTGGCCTTAAAGCCGCGGTAGGCAAAATCGATGGCGTTGTTGCCCTGAATCTCTTCACACACCCTGACACATTTGCCGCACAGGATGCACTTGTTCATATCGCGCACGATAAAGGGGTTGTCATCTTCCAGGGGGTACCGGTGCTTTTCCCCCTTGAAGGCGCCAAAGCTGACGCCGTAATAGTAAGCATACTCCTGCAGCTTGCATTCGCCGTTTTTATGGCAGGTCAGGCAGTCCTCCGGGTGGTTGGCCAGGAGAAGCTCCAGGTTCGTCTTGCGGGCCTCGATTACGGCCGGAGAGGCGGTATAGACCACCATGCCTTCGGTTGCCTCCGTAACGCAAGAGGCCGGCAGGTTGCGCGCCCCCGGAATTTCCACCACGCAGATGCGGCAGGCGCCCGGCCTGCTCAGCTCCGGATCGTGGCAGAAGGTGGGAATAAAGATGCCTGCCTTCCCGGCGGCTTCCAGAACCGTGGTTCCCTTCGGTACGGTTACCTGGATGCCGTCGATGGTAAGAGTGACATCGGCCACTGATGGTTACCTCCTTTCAACTCACTCCTTTCCATAGCGGGAGGCGCAGCAGTTTCCCGCCGCACCCTGTCGGCCTGCTGCCGTGCCGCCGCGGCGGTTTAGGCAGCCGGGCTCGGAGTTTGCGATTTATTAAAACTCTGCTCTTATTTCTCCATTTCCTTTAACTTTTCAAGCACGCCTTCCAGGCCAAGGGCCTCCGCCCAGGAAACTTCGACAAATTTGCCGTCTTTCTTGAGCACCGGCTTAACAGGCTGCTCGCTGTAAAGCAGCTCCAGCCCCAGCCTTCCTTTGAGGCAGAGGGGGCGCCCGGCGCCGGGGGCTTTGGCCGTTACGCCGATAACCCGGCCGTTCTTAACGTTCAGATCGAACTGGCAGCCGGCGTCGCAGAAGGTGCACGTGACGGGCTCCTTCTTGATTTCGTAGGCCCGGCCCTTGCCCGCCAGGGACTTGTATGTGAGCGCGCCAACCGGACAGACGGCCAGGCAGCGGGCGCAGGAAACGCAGTCCGATTCGCCCAGGCCGGTGTCCATGGCCGGGGCTATTTTGGTCTTGAAGCCGCGGTAGGCAAAGTAAATGACCTGGCGGTCTTCAACCTGCTCGCAGGTGCGGACGCACCTGCCGCACAGGATGCACTTGTTCATGTCCCTGATAATGTAAGGGTTGGTATCATCTACCGGGTAGTTGTGTCTTTCCCCTTCAAAGCCCGGTTTCTTCACATCATAGTAGTAGGCGTAGTCCTGCAAGCGGCAGTCGCCGTTCTTCTCGCAGGTAAGGCAGTCGGCGGGGTGGTTGGCCAGAAGCAGCTCGATGATGGTTTTCCGGGCCTCCACTACGGCCGGGGACTCGGTCTCCACAACCATGCCGTTGGTTGCTTCGGCCGAACACGATGCCACCAGGGCGCGCGCCCCCTTCACCTCCACCACGCAAATGCGGCAGGCACCGAAGTTCGGGCTGGCCGGATCGTGGCAGAAGGTGGGGATGAAAAAGCCGGCTTCCCTGGCAGCGTCCAGAATAGAGGTCCCGGCCGGGACGGTTACCTGCACGCCGTTGATGGTCAGGGTAACGTTAGCCAAATCCTTCCCCCTCCTTTATGCTTTGTATATCGCTTCAAATTTGCATTTCTGGATGCAGGAGCCGCACTTAATGCATTTTTCCACATCAATGACATGCGGCTGTTTCTTTTCGCCGGCAATCGCCCCTGCCGGGCAGGCCCTGGCGCAGGCCCCGCAGCCGGTGCACTTCTCCTGATCGATAACATAAACCAGCAGGGCGCTGCAAACTCCGGCCGGGCAGCGCTTGTCCACGATGTGCGCCTCGTACTCATGCCGGAAGTAGCGCAGGGTGGTCAGGATCGGGTTCGGGCAGGTCTGGCCCAGGCCGCACAGGGCGGAATTCTTAATCACCCTGGCCAGGCGCTCCAGCGTATCGATGTCCTCCAGCTCGCCCCTGCCGTCGCAGATCTTGCCCAAAAGCTCGAGCATCCTCTTGGTGCCCTCGCGGCACGGGGTGCACTTGCCGCACGACTCGGCCTGGGTGAAGTTAAGGAAGAACCTCGCCACGTCCACCATGCAGGTGGTTTCGTCCATGACCACCAGGCCGCCGGAACCCATGATCGCCCCGGCTGCAGTAAGAGATTCGTAATCCACGGGCAGGTCGAGCTTCTCCTCGGGCAGGCAGCCGCCTGAAGGGCCGCCGCTCTGCACGGCTTTAAACTTCTTGCCGCCCTGAATGCCGCCCCCTATGGAAAAGATGACGTCCCGCAGGGTAATCCCCATCGGCACTTCCAGAAGGCCGGTGTTGTTAACCTTCCCGGTCAGGCAGAAGACCTTGCTGCCCTTGCTCTTTTCGGTGCCCATGGCCGCGTACCAGTCGCCGCCCTTGCGGATGATAAACGGCACGTTGGCGTAAGTCTCCACGTTGTTCAGAACGGTCGGTTTTTCCCATAATCCCTTGTGCGCGGGGAAGGGAGGCCGCACCCGGGGCATGCCCCGCTTGCCCTCGATGGAATTGAGCAGGGCCGTCTCCTCGCCGCAGACGAAGGCGCCGGCGCCGGCCTTGATCTTGATCCGGAAGCTGAAGCCGGAGTCCAGGATGTTGTCCCCCAAAAGGCCAAGCTGCTCGGCCTGGGCAATGGCCAGGTTCAGGCGGCGGATGGCCAGGGGATACTCGGCCCGGCAGTAGATGTAACCCTCATCGGCGCCAATGGCGTAGCCGGCTATCATCATGCCTTCCAGAACGGCATGGGGGTCGCCCTCCAGAACGCTGCGGTCCATGAACGCGCCCGGGTCGCCCTCGTCCGCGTTGCACACGGCATACTTCTTATCGCCGGGGGCATTGTAAACGAACTGCCACTTGTTGCCGGTGGGGAAGCCGCCGCCGCCCCGTCCCCGCAGGCCGGACTTTTTAACCTCGTCGATAATTGCCTGACGGTCCATCTTCAGGGCCTTTTCAATGCCTTCATAGCCGCCGGTGGCAATGTAGTCCTCGATGCTCTCAGGGTTTGTCCGGCCAAGGCGCGAAGTTACCGAACGCACCTGCTTTTCGTAATACGGCGATTTTTCCATGGTAACCAGGCCGTCGTAAGGTTCGGCCCCTTCGGTGATCTGCATGGCCGCCCATTCAAATACCGGCTCGCCTTTAATTAAATGGCTCTCTATCAGCCTTTCGACCTTGTCGGGGAAAATATCGCCGTATATAACGGACGGCCTGCCGGGCAGGGAAATCTCCACAAGCGGCTCCCGGTAACACATGCCGATACAGCTGGTGAAGTCAACGTCCACATCCAGGCCGCGGGCGGCAACCTGCTCCTTAATGGCCGCCATGACTTTTTCCCCCCCGGCAGCAATGCCGCAGGTGCCCAGACCGACTACAATCCTGGGCCTGTTGAGTTTCTGCCTGTACTGCTCCTGGTACAATGTGCGCAGTTCACTTAAACTTTTCATTTCCGCCCGCCCCCCTTACTCATATTGATCCAGAATTGCCGGAACCCTCGAGGGCACCAGCCTGCCGTGGGTGTCGTTGTTCACCATCATGCAGGGCGACAGGCCGCAGGCCCCGATGCAGGCCACATTCTCAATGGTGTAGCGGAGGTCATCGGTGGTTTCACCGTGGCTTATGCCCAGGTGATCCCTGACGGCCTCGTAAATCTTCGCGCCGCCCCTGACGTGACAGGCGGTACCCAGGCAAACGCGGATAATATTGCGCCCGCGCGGTTTAAGGTGGAACTGGGCGTAAAAGGTGGCCACCCCGAACACCTTGCTGAAGGGCACGTTTAGCTCCTTCGAAATTTGCTGGAGCACCTCTTTCGGCAGATAGCCGTAGATGTTTTGCGCCTCCTGCAGGACCGGAATAAGGCCTCCTTTGTAGTCGCGGTATTGATCAAGCAGTTTCTGCAATGCCTCCTCTTTGGTAAGCCCGGCATTGCCGTTGCACTTACAGGCTGCCAATGTTTTTCCTCCTCCCGTTTATCGTTTCGTTCCCTGGGAACTGTTCAGTCTCTGCATCTTTATACCCCATACAAGTTTCTTCTTCGACAGGCCGAGCCGCAGGGAACCCACGGCTTCCACGCTGTCGCCCGGTTTGATATCCTCACGCGGAGCCCACACCATGAATACGCCAATCGTGCCGCTCCCGTCGCTAACCTGAAAATGAGGCCGGTTCAACCATTTTAACGACACTGCCTTGACCTGGCCGCGCAGGCGGACCGGTTCCCCCACCGGAAGTCCGGCCAGGTCTTTAACCCGGTAAAGTTTGAAATCGCGGACATCAATCTTGTCCATGTGCCGCCTGTTCATTTCGTTCAAAATCAGCGGCACCCCAACCAGAACCAGAATCGCCGGCAGGGCTGCCAGCAAAAAGCCCGACTGGGGATGGGCAGCATAAGCCAGGCCCACCATGGCAACTGCCAGACCCAGGCTGACGTATGCCGGTATGGACATCCGCACCGAGGATACCTCCTTAAAGCGGTTAGTCAGGGCAGTCCCCTACTTGCCTACTGTGGCGCCAGGGGAGGCTTGATGGCCGGCCCGGTACTCCTCCGGAAGCTCATTTCTGTAGCACAGGTAATAAACAAGCCCGATGAAGATCATGCCGCCGACGATATTCCCTAAAGTTGCCGGGATGATGTTCCAGAACCAGACGTCGCCCCAGGTCAGCCCGCCGAATTTGCTCAGCAGGGGGTTCCAGGGCTTGCCGTCGACCATTTTGGTGGCAATGCCGGGGAAGCTCTGATATACCCAGAGGCCTGCCGGCAGGAAGTACATATTGGCAACGCAGTGTTCGAAGCCGGTCGCAACGAAGGTCATGATCGGGAACCAGATACCGAAAAACTTGCCGATAAAGTCTTTGGCCGTAATGCCCAGCAGGATGGCCAGGTTAACCAGGAAGTTACAGCCTATGCCGTTCAGGAAGCAGGACCACAGTCCTATGCCTCCCACCGACTTGTAGGCCAGCGTTTTACCCACCGCAATGGATACTGCGTTCAGGGCAAAGGCGTTTGGCTCCGCGGTGGCGAAGTTACCCTGGGTGAAGGGGCCCATAACCATCAGGTAGGCGTAAGCCAGCGAGCCGATCAGGTTGCCGATATAAACAAAAAACCAGTTACGCAACACGCTGCCCCAACTGGTCTTGCCGAAGAAGGCCGCCAGAGGGCCCAGCATTGCATCCCCGGTAAACAGCTCCATACCGGTCAGAACGGTTGCAATGAGGCCTACGGGGAACACGGCGCCGCCGATCAGCTTGCCTATGCCGGCGCCGAGGTACTGCGCCGCCGCCGTGCCGCAGACGGTGCACAGGCCGGCGCCGACGGCAATGTAAACACCGGACATAAAACCGCGCAAGAGAAGCTGTCCAACCGGTAAACTCATTTTATATTTACCGACGTTTGATGCCAAACCTATTGTTACGGCTGGAGCGTTAGCCATAAATTTACCCCCCTTATAAATTAAGAAAAATGCGCAACAAAATCCTGGTTTGACTTATAAAACCAAAACCAAATTAACAATAGCCAGCATCTTTACCAATTATTGTATTATGACATACAGTATACATAATACAAGCGTGAACCCGGATCCCCTGTTAAAAAACACGGAGTTGCTCCGGGCAACAAATGCCCGCCCTTTCTTTACCACCCGCCCCCTTTATGCCGGACGGGAGCATGCGCCGGGCTCGCGGCAGAAAAAACTAAAACCTGCTCCCGCTTTCAAATTTTAAAATTCTATCATGGCTTTTGCCTTCCTTCACCCCCTTTAAGGCCATGAATTTCAGGTCGGCCGCCCGCCTGCCAGTAAACTGCAGAAAAAGCCTTGCCTACCACCCCCCGAGTTCTTTTGCTGATGCAAGTACAGGGGGCAAACCGCCTTTGTTACCTTGGACAAGAATTTTTTATTTAAATCTTAAAAAAGGTTTATATGCAACCCTTAAATTTGCACACCTCAAGGCCATTAATTATATAAAATCATAAGGATAACAGTTATACAAAAATTTTTAATTTTTTTTATATACAAATAACAGTTATCGTAAAACACAATAAAAACATCAAAAAAATAAATGGGGCTTATTAACGCATTAAATAAGCACACCAGGCACCAAGTTTGCTTTAAACTTATTACTATTAATTAAAAAAAGAGCATCAACATTAAATAATCTATTACACCTAATCATAATAAACATCTCATAATAAACATTAATCCCGGCAGTCGATCAAACGCTCCTCCGTCAGGATGTAGTGAACCGGAACATCGTGCCGGCGGTGATAGACATCGATCTGCAGTTGCAATTCATATGCCAGTCCGACAAAAACGGTGCCCTTCCCGGTAAGCGGCAGGAAACGGTCGTAAAACCCGCTGCCGTACCCCAGGCGGTAGCCTTTCAGGTCGAAGGCCAAGCCCGGCACGACAACCAGGTCCAGCCCGGCAGGATCAACAAACCGCAAGCACCGGGGCTTCGGCTCCATAATTCCCCAGGCGTTTGGCTCCAGATCGCCGGGGAAATCCACCAGCAGGGAAGGCTTGAGCTGCCTGCCGGCCATATCGGTAACAGGAACGGCCACCCTTTTGCCGTCCGCCATGGCCCTCACAATTAAATCCCCCGTTTGCACCTCGCCGCGGAAATCAACGTAAGACATAATGGTCCGGGCCTGCCGGTACTCATCCATGGCCACCAGCCTTTTCACAATTCTGGCGCTTTTTTCGGCCGCCCCGGCGGGAGCAAGGGCAGCCCTAGCCTTCAGCATCTTTTTTCTCAGCTCAGTTCTTAAAACCTCCGCATCTCCGGGAAAATCCCGCCCGTTTTTCATAACTTTCCTCCATAACCTTAAAAAATAACGGCCTGGTTCGCAGCGGGCCGTTGTCAAAATCTTTATTGCCTGCCGGGGCAAACCCGGCGGCATCCCCTTTTGCCGGACTTATCTACAGGGCGTAAACCTCATCCCCGCTCAGCAGCCTGGTGCCGCTTTCCTGCAGCACCTTGATTGCCTCATCCAGTTGCTCCACCCTGAAAACAACCAGGGCGGCGCTGGAAGATTTTTGCACAAAAGCATAAAGGTACTCTATATTGATTGCCGCCCGGTCCAGCGACTTCAGCACTTTGGCCAGGCCGCCCGGTTCGTCGGGCACTTCCACCGCTATAACGTCGGTAGCGCTGACGGTAAAACCGGCCTCTTTCAGTACCCGGTAGGCCTTACCGGGGTCGTTCACAATCAGCCTTAATATGCCGAAATCGGTGGTGTCGGCAATGGACAGCGCCCGGATGTTAATGCCGTTCTCCCCCAGCACTCCGGTCACCTGGGCCAGGCGGCCCGACTTGTTCTCGAGAAAGATGGAGATCTGTTTTACCTTCACTTATTTCAACCTCCTTTAGTCCAGGTAAAAAAAGTATTCTATAATTAAAGGCCGGTTCCCTGCCGGCTCCGGAGCATACAGAGGATTATACAAAAAGGGTCGTTTTTCTAACACAATGTTTCAAACGCTGTATCAAACTTTTCATTTAGTTCCAAAAAGGAACGTCCGGTGAGGTCCCTTCCCCGCTCATCGAAGGCCAGGCCTGGCAGCAAAACCAGGCAGGGCCTTTCTCCCGGCTTCGCGGCAAGGTATTTTTCCATGCCTGCCTCAAAATCGAACAGCGTGAGCAGCCCGGCAGCCTTTATGGAACCGCCGAAAAAAGAGTTTTTTACCGCTACGGCCTCAACTTCCGCATTTTCCTTCCAAAAGCGCTGCAACCCGGCCTTTATGGCGGAAACCGCCAGTTCCGAGGTAAACACCAGCACCTTTGCCGCCCCGTGCTGGCGCGCCGCCCTGCCCATCTCTTCAATCAGGCGGGGATCCAGATCGTACTCCATAACCAGGCCGGATCTCTGGCCGGGCTCTTTCCAGAGTTTAAAAATTAGCCTTTCTCCTCCCCTGTTTGCCGTTATTTCAGGCGAGCCGGCCTCCAAGACCATTTTAAAAGCATGAACCCTGGTCATGGCCGGCACCCCGTTAACGGCCTCAATAACGTCCCCGCGGCGGATTCCGGCGCCGGCTGCCGGGGAAGCGGCAATCACTCCCGCCACCTCCGGCTCAAGGCCGGCAATCAAAGGCGGCTCGCAGGTAACCGGAATTTCTGTTTCCTCCCGCAGGCGCAAAACAAATTCCCCCAGCTGCTCCCATAAAGGCTGCCCGAAACGCAGGGCCGGGGGGGCAAGGGCGGTGTAGCCGGGCAGAAATACCCGCACGGTCTGCGCCCCGCACTCACAGAGGTAACTCACCGTTTTCTTCAAATCATCCCACCCCACCAGGTGGGGCATGGCAACAACGCTGCCGTGAAAAGGAACACCGTATTTTTTCAACAGGACCGGGCTTTTTATGGCGGCGCCGGGGTTTGCATCGCCCATCAGGAGGGCCCGCCCGAGTTCGCTGGCGCTGTTCAGGGACAGGCATACCGCCGCGTTGCCCAAATCGCCCAGCAGCCAGGCCCTCCTCTCATCCAGCAGGCTGCCGTTGGTGGTAATTTGGACGGCCGTGCGGGGCAAAGCAGCTCTCACCAGGCGAAGAACCTCATCTACGGCAGGATGGGTAAAAGGCTCTCCTTCTATTATCCTGGTGGCCGACTCGCCGATTATCACCGGCCTTTCTGGATCGAGAAAAGCTATGGTTTGCCCGACTTCCGCCAGGCTGCGGGGCGCCATCCGGTAAACCTTCACCCCGGGCGGGTTCTGGCGGTGGGAGCAGAACAAACAGCGAACGTTGCAGGATGAGGTAAGGGGCAGGATGTTGTCCCTGGCGGCTGTGGACAGAATAATGCTTTCCTCGCTTATACCGTTATTTCCCCCGTTAAATTCACCCACAGGTTAACACCTTGTTTTATAAGTTATTAACAGACTTATTCACATTATCCACAGAATTTTTCATCCACAGAACCCCTGTTTTTAGGACGTAGGTCCTGTTTTTTTCCTGACAAAGCTGCCCTCATACCTGTCCTCACCCAGCTTCAGGTCTGGAACGGCGTTAAGGGTCAGCGGGGCGAAAGCCCCCCGCAAAAACCTGTAATAGGCCGCGCAGGCAACCATGGCGGCGTTGTCCGTGCAGAGCACCGGCGGGGGAATGATCACCCGGCGGCATTCCTCCTCCGCCCTTCTGGCCAGTTCCGCCCGCAGGCAGGCATTGGCGGCCACCCCGCCGGCCAGAAGAATGGTGGTAACACCGTTTTCCCTGGCGGCGGCCAAAGTTTTGTCGACCAGCACGTCCACCACGGCCTTCTGAAAGCTTGCCGCCAAATCGGCCTTGTTTACATCCCCGCCCAGCCGCCCGGCGCGGTGCAGCCAGTTGATCAGGGCCGATTTTAGCCCGCTGAAGCTGAAATCGAAACTGCCCTCCTCCAGGTAAGCCCGGGGCAGGTTCACGGCCGCCGGGTTGCCTTGCCGGGACAGGCGGTCGATCAGCGGCCCGCCCGGGTAACCAAGGCCCAGGGTGCGGGCGGCCTTGTCAAAGGCCTCGCCGGCCGCGTCATCCCTGGTCCTGCCCACCACCTGAAAAGACCCGTGCCCTTTAACAAGCACCAGGTCGGTGTGCCCGCCTGAAACCACCAGGCAGAGAAGGGGAAAGTCAAGGGCGGGATCCACCAGGAAGTTGGCGTAAATGTGCCCTTCCAGGTGGTTCACCCCCACCAGGGGCAGGTCCAGGCCGTAGGCAATGGCCTTGGCCGCCGAAACGCCGACTAGAAGCGCTCCTACCAGGCCGGGGCCGTATGTCACGGCCACCGCGTCCAGATCCTTAAAACCCAGGCCGGCCGCGCCGAGCGCCTCCGCCACCACCTGGTTCAGCAGCTCCAGGTGCTTGCGGGAAGCCACTTCCGGCACCACCCCGCCGAACTTGCGGTGCACTTCCACCTGGGAAGATATTATGTTGGACAAAACCTGCCTGCCGCCGGCCACAACGGCGGCCGAAGTTTCATCGCAGGAAGTCTCCAGGGCCAGGATAACCGCGCTCATTACTGCCACCCGCTTCATACCGGAAATTAATTGTTCTCCTGTATTATATAACACATTCCTCCGGAAAACAAAGAAAACGGCCGGAATACGGGTGCAGCCGAAAATAATCCAAAAAATGAATAAACAGGAGCGGACGGGGCAAACTTATCTTAAACAAAGCCTAAAGGAGGCCGTAAAAATGTTAATGGCGAATACCAGTTGGGAAGAATGGAAGAAAACCCTGGGGCAGGCGGTGGAGTTTGCGGCGGAACTGGGAATCTCTAAAGAGCAGGTAAGCTCCATGGCCAAGCAGGTGGGTGATTTGCTGGCCCAAAGCGTGCCCCCGGCCAATCCGGAGCAAAAAGCGGTAAAAGAGCTCTGGGAGGTGGCCAGCACCGAAGAAAGGCAGGTGCTGGCAAACCTGATGACCAAACTGGTGAGCAAAAGGTAAAACGCCGGAAACCGCCCGTCGCGGCGCTTACTTTGCGCCCGGACAGGCGGTTTGGCCTTAAGACCAGCCTTTTATCACCTCCGCGGCAATAACCCTCAACCCTTCCTTCTTACAAAAGTACTCCATATGCCCTTTTACCGGATCGAAAGCGTTAATGGTAAACTCCACGTTTTCATCCAGGCCGCCTACCAGCCTGGAAACCGCCTGCGGCCAGGCAATGTCCAGAATGCCGGCAATATTGGCAAAGCGCCCGACCGCAGGCCTGGACTCCAGGCCGACCCGCCCGGCCACCCCCTGCCTGAACCAGAACAGCGGGCTGCCCAGCATGATCAGGTGGGACACTTTTCGGGCGGCGGCCTGGTTTTGCTTCAGGGCGCAGTAGCACACGATAGAACCCAGGCTGTAGCCGATCAGGACGGCCGGCCCGGCACTGCTTTCAACGGCCTCGTAAACCCGCCCGTTAACCGCCTGGTGCGTTTCGTCCAGGTATAGATAAGTCAGAATATCGCCAAAGTTGTCAACAATAAACTCTGCAAGCTTCTTAACCGCCTCCTTCCCCCCGGCAAAAGGGGAGCGGAGCGAACCGAGCTCCTCTGCCGCCCTTTTTCTTAAACCGAGGAGCTGGACCTGCAGGGCTTCACCGTTCCAGACCTCATCGCGGGGGCCCGGAACCAGATCGTAATAATAAACCCCGCCGAACTGCCCTTCCTCCAGCGGAAGGCCCTGAACGGCCAGTTCGGCCCGAAGCGGAGCGGCCCACTTTTTCCAGTAATAACGGTCATCGCTATGGCCCATGCCGTGCACAAACAAGATCATCCCAAACTACCTGCCTCCCGGACCCGATTTCTACACATTTTAATATATATTTATTCGGCAGGTTCAAATTTAAGCCGGCAACACTTTCTTGCGGCCGGGCAAAAATAATAAACCCGGTGCAAATTAAATATACCGAGGTATGGGATAGACCTTATAGTATTCTAAGAAAGGGTTTATCCCTATTTTTATTCCTATAAAATTAGTTAAATATATTGTTTTAATATAGTACTAGTAGTACAATATAGAAAATATTTCATTTAATGGTGGTGTTTGCCAATGAGGGTGGAAACGATTAGAACTTCCGATGGAAAAATCCGATATATGCTGGTTGACTCAGACAGTGAACCCGTCCTTCCCGTCATGCGGTTCATCAAGTTCAAGGATAACAGCGGAGCCGCACGGAACAGCCTCCGTTCCTACTGCCAGCACCTGAAACTTTTTTTCGAGTTCATTGAGCAGGAGGGGCTGGATTATCGTAAAATCAGCATCGACGACATGGCTGCTTTCATGCGCTGGCTTCAGAACCCCTACGGGAACCTGAAAGTAATCCCAGTGACGCCCGTAACGTCCCCCCGCGGACCGGCCACCGTGAACACCGTCATCTCCACGGTCCTCAATTTCTACGACTACCTCATGCGCCATGAGGACTATAGCGTCCAGCTCTCCGAAAGGCTTAAAAAGACCATCCCCGGGAGCAGGAGGGGCTTTAAAGACTTTCTCTACCACGTCAACAAGGACAAGGAGTACCCGGCCAAGATTTTAAAGGTCAAGGTCCGCCGTTCCCGGCCCAAGACCATTTCTAAAGAGCAGGTGGGCAAGTTGATTGACGCCTGCTCAAACTTAAGGAATAAGTTTTTAATCCAGCTTTTATGGGAAAGCTCCATTCGTATCGGCGAGGCCCTGGCCCTGTGGCTGGAGGACTTTGAGCCCGACGGGCAAAAGATCCACATCCGGGACAGGGGGGAACTTCCCAACCTCGCCGAAATTAAAACTATCTGCAGCCCCCGGACGGTGGACGTTTCCCCGGATTTAATCAACCTGTTTTTCGACTATGTGGCTGAATTCCACACGGACGAAGTGGACACAAACCACGTTTTTATTAAACTGTCCGGTGAAAATAGGTATCAACCCATGGAATACCAGGACGTCGCCTCTCTTTTCCGCAGGCTGAAGGCCAAAACGGGAATTGGCGTCAGCCCCCACATCCTCCGGCACAGCTCCTTAACCGAACTGCGCCGGGCCGGCTGGAAGCCGGAACACTTGCGAAAACGGGCCGGACATGCCCATGTCCAGACCACCACGCAAATTTACTTGCACCCGAGCGATGAAGACATGCGCAAGGACTGGGAGAAGGCAGAGGAAAAAATGCGCCTTAAACGGCAGCAAAAGGAGGGCTCTGAACAGTGAGTACGGTTTACCGGCCGGTCCCGACGCTAGCAAAATTACAAGAGATCGAGGAAACCTTGTCAGGCTACTGGGAAAAGGACAGGTGGGTAATTACTGACCCCATCTTTGACGAGTTTCGGCCTGAAAGGTGGACTTTAACCAACAAAACTATTGACTTTTCCCGCCTACAACCAGGTATTAAGGGAGAGGTCAAGTTTTTCTTTGTTCACCGCCTCCAGGAACACACCTTGCGATTAAAAACGGCGGTCGTTTACGGAGTTTGCTTTGCCCGCCTGGCTGAATTTCTAGAACGGGCTTATCCCAGGATTAAAAGTTTTACGGACTTGGAAATAGAAAAGGCCATGATTAGGTGGCGTTCTTACCTAATTGAGCAGGGGTTTAAGATTAATAAAGATAGCCGCTTGTCCAGTAATGAATACGAAACTCTGTTACAGCAGGTATATCAGTTTATGGTCAACTTCTACGACGAGCGGGAGGAGTTTGAAAAGAACGTCTGGGATGTGCGGAAAATACCAGGAGCGAAATATACCCAAAACAAAGCTCTTTACCTGCTTTCCTTTGAGGGCATTCCCCTTCCCTTCCGGCCCCTGGCTAAAAGATACCTGAAGGTACGGGTAGGCATTCGGTCATATACCCAATGTGCAACAGACTTGATGGCTCTGCGTTTGTTTCTGTGTTTCATTCACAAGCAATATCCTCACTGGAAAGACCTTAAGAGTTTATCTCGTAAGGATATAGAGAATTACCTGGCATGGTACCGGTCGTACACAGAAGGTTGGCGAAAACAGCATTATGAATATTTAGTCAGCCTGCGGAGCTTTTTAGATTACATACAGCGGGCCGGGTACCCGGAGGCGCCGGAAAAGCCTCATTTTTTGCTGTTGTTCAAGGAAGATTTCCCTAGGCTGGCTAAGCGGTCGGAAGAAGATATTAAATTTATCCCTGAAGGGGTTCTAAGGCAACTGGAAGAAAATCTGGATCAGCTTACGCCCCCGGAGTACATCCCTGTAGTCGTTCTTCTTCGTGCTACGGGCTGGCGCATCTCCGACATCCTGAACCTTCGTTACGATAACTGCCTGGACCGTACTGCCCAAGGGTGGTGGCTCTGCGGGGATATTCTGAAAACGCAGGTGCTGAACCACCGCGTTCCCATTACCGACGAGGTGGCTACAGTGGTTCAGGCAGTAGTTGATGAGATCAAAGAAAAAAGCACGCCGGAAAACAACCCTCATAAATTGCTGTTCGTGCGACTGGAAGGAAAACGCAGGGGCCGCCCACCAATGGGGTTGCTCATTCAACAGGCTCTCATTCGCTTGGCCCAAAAATGCAACATCGTAGACGATCAGGGCCGGGTATTTCATTTTGGTAACCATGCTTTCCGCCACACTAAAGGCGTGGAGTTAATTAACAACGGGATGAACATTCTTCACGTCCAAAAGTGGATGGCCCACGCTTCCCCGGAAATGACCCTGCGTTACGCAAAGATCCTGGACACCACCATGCGGAAGTCCTGGGAAGAGGCCACGAAAAACGGCCTTTTCCGGATTGACCCTACAGGGAAGCCCGTAAGGATCGACCCTTCCGAAATCGAGAACGAAGATTTAATTGAGTGGGAGTATATCCGCCACAACCTGGATGCGGTGAGGACGCCCTTAGGGTACTGCCTTAAGCCCCACAAGGTGGAGTGCAAGCACCAGTTAAACCCCTGCCTGACCTGCCGCAATTTATGCACCACCCCTGATTTTATCCCGCAGTTCGAGGCGGAAATCAGGGAGGTAAAGGCTGTCATCGAGCGCGGCAAGGCCCAGGGCCGGACCATCTGGGTGGAGAAAAACGAGACCCTTCTGGAGCGTTACGAAGCGATTCTGACTGTTCTAAAGGAAGGCCATACCCATCACCTGGCAGGGAAAAAAGGGCGAGAGTACGTGGGGGAGGAACGTTTAAATGTCCGGCAAACACCAGCGTAACACGGGAGGAATGAAAAAACACGCCCGGCACAAGAGCGAGGAAACCGTGAAAAAGGTTGACGAGGCCATCCAGAGGCTAATCAAGGCTGGGGAGAAAATCAACTTCAACAGCGTTTCTCTGGAGGCCAGGGTGAGTAAGTCTTATCTCTACACCCACCAGGAGATTAAGGAGTGCATCGAGAACCTCCGTAAGCAGCAGGCGGCCGCGCCTTCTCCGAAGCAGATAAAACGGGAAATGACCGATGCCAGCAAGGATATTATTATTGCTGCAAAAAACAAACGTATCAAGGAACTGGAAGCCGAAAACAAACGGTTGAAAGAGGAACTTAAAATGCTGCGGGGAAAGCTTTACGAATCATTGGAGTAGGATTAATTTTACGAACGTAATCATTCTTAAAATGGTTATGCTTATTATTGCCGCAGCCGGGCCTGTGGATATGTGGGCAACGCGAAGCGTTGTCCAAGCGAGTGTGAACCCTGTGGACAGGCGGGAAGCAAACCAATGAACTGCCTGGAAATTCAGGGTTCGGTTAGATAACCCCGATTGGTGAGATGAACCCTTGTGCCTGTCCACAAGTCCACACGAGCGGCATATCCACAGGCCTAAAGCAGGATTAGAGGTTCCCCATGTTGCGAGTCTGGTTTTGGAGTACGCTTAATATTTTAAACACAAAAATATACGTTGTGGATATATACAGAAAGTGAGAACCTTGTGTTTACAGGGTTTTTTCTTTTTAGGTATATATAAAAAAACCCGGATTTATTTTTTAGCGTTGAAAAATTATCCCGCTTAAATTTTTTTGGTTCAAATTGCCTTAACTTAAGATAATGGCGTCCCTGTTGCACGCCACAAACTCTTCTTTAACATCCCCGCAGTTTTTGCAGACAACGGTAAGAATATCGCAGAGGTCGCCCTGGGAAACGCTGATGTAAAACCCGTCCGGTTCTTCATTGCCGCAGTCGCACAGAAACTTGATCATTTGCTATCACCTCCGCCGTATTAGTGAAGAATTCGTCACATGCGGAGGCGATCCTTTTTATTTTTTCTAATAAAAAATATTAATAATTAGCATATCTCCTGCGCCGGGCAAACAATTTAACCAGCAGCATCCCGGCCACAAACCCTCCGATATGGGCCCAAAAGGCCACGCCCTGGGCGACCTGGCCGGACAGGCCGGCAGTGCCGTTCAAAACCTGGAGGATAAACCAGATGCCCAGGAAAATCACGGCGGGAATGGGAACTACCTGAATGAATATAAAAACAAATATGAGGGTAAGCACCCTGGCCCCCGGAAACAGGATCAGGTACGCCCCCAAAACTCCTGCTATGGCTCCGCTGGCCCCGATAAGAGGCGACTTTGACATTGGAGTGTACAGGACGTGGGCAATTGTGGCAATATAGCCGGTCAGGAGGTAAAAGACGAGGTACTTGAAATGGCCCATGCGGTCTTCTACGTTGTCGCCGAAAATCCACAAGTAAAGCATGTTGCTCAAAACGTGAAACCATCCGCCGTGCAGGAACATGGCGGTGGTAAGCCTGGCCATCTGGTCCGCCGTCAGGCCTGCGTCTACAAGCTGGGCCGGGATCACCCCGTGCGAGTATATAAAATAGTCCACATATCTTCCCAAAGAAACCTCATAAACAAAAACGGCCAGGTTAACAACTATCAGCAGCACGTTGACTATGGGGTAACTCCGGGAAGGGATGTCGTCCCTTAACGGTATCGTGGCAGCCTCCCCCTTTGCTTTTTATTTATTTTTCCAGAAAGCCTGCTTTATAATATTCAGGGCAATATTCCGGCCGTTCATTTATTCCCTTTCCTGCCCGGCCCTGCTAAAAAGTTTTTTCATGCATCAATTGCCAGGGCTTTGAGGGTGTCGGTCAGAACCTTTCCTATTTTTTCGTTTATAACAAGAACGGCCCGGCCGTCCCAGGGGGTGGGCTCCCTGTTTATAATTACGAGCTGTCCGGCCAGTTCCGGCAGGGAAGCTACAGGGTAAACCTGGAGGCTGCTGCCGATGGCCATGAGCAACTGGCACCCCGAGAGGGCCCGATAGGCGCTGTAAAAGTCATCCCCCATCGGATCTTCAAAAAGAACCACGTCGGGCCGCAGCACGCCGTTGCAACTGCCGCAGCGGGGCGGGTTTGTCCCGGCATTGAACTGCTCCAGAAGATACCCGAAGGGGTAGCTGCGGCGGCACTCCATGCAGTGGCAGGTGCGCAGATGGCCGTGCACTTCCCATACTTTTTGCGAACCGGCCCTGCGGTGCAGGCCGTCGATATTCTGGGTAATCACTCCGGCCAGCAGCCCTTTCCGCTCCAGGCTGGCCAGGGCATAGTGGGCGGCATTCGGTTCGGCGCCGGCGCACTTGCTCAGCAGGTCCAGGTTTGCCCTGTAAAAGGCGGCCGGATCGCGCCGCAGGGCAGAAACCGTTGCCACCTTTACCGGGTCGAGCCTGGTCCAGAGGCCGGTGCCGGGGCTGCGGAAGTCCGGGATGCCGCTTTCGGTGCTGATACCCGCACCGGTCAGGGCAAAAGTGCGGGTGGAAGTTTTTAATAAATCTGCCAGGCATGCAATCTTTTCACCGTAATTCACTTTATCACTCCGCTTTCGAACTTAATTATGACCGATCCGGCAACCCTTTATTTCCGGCCACAAATTGCGCCGGTCAAAGGTCTGCAGGGCGGTGAGAAAGCGCATCTTTAAATCCGGATAACGGCCTGCCAGCCAGGCCACCAGTTCCCTGGCCTCCTGCCGCTTGGTTTTGCCGCTGGCCGGACAGGGATTGGTTATGGCCGGCAGCCCTTCCATCTCCACCCAGGTACGGATGTCCTCAGCCGGCAGATAAACCAGGGGCCTGATCATGGTCAACCCGGTGCGGTCGAGAAAAGTGCAGGGCGAAAAAGTGCGCAGTTGCCCGGTATAAAAAAGGCTCATAAAAAAAGTTTCAATGGCATCGTCCAGGTGATGCCCCAGGGCTACCTTGTTGCAGCCCAGTTCCAGGGCCTTGCCGTGGAAGGCGCCCCGGCGCAGGTGGGCACATAGCGCGCAGGGGTTCTCACCTTTCCTGGCCTCAAAGACTATTTCCGCAATGCCGGTTTTAACCACATGCAGGGAAACGTTCCTCAACCGGCAGAATTCCTCCAGCAGGGATATATCGGCCGGCCACCCCAGGTCGACAAACACCGCCTCCAGCTCAAACCGTACCGGCGCCGAGCGGCTGATCAGGTGCAGGGCGTGGAGTAAAGAAGTGCTGTCCTTCCCGCCGGACATGCCCACCGCCACCCTGTCCCCGGCCCCAATCATGCCGTAATCGGTAATGGCCTTCTTGATCCGCCCCAAAAACCACTTCCGGTAGTCTTTAACCAAACAGAACACACCTTCCGGCGCACATTTCCTCTTTTTTATAATAAAATCAGCCTCAAACAAAAACAAGTCCTGGCACTACAAAGCAATTATTTTTCGGTGCCCAGCCCTTCCAGCGGGTCCGCCTCCTCAAGGGTTTTGCCGAAGTAAAGGCAGCCCGCGCCCAGGAGCAGGTTGAGCACCGCACCAAACAGGTAAACCAGGCTCAAGGCGGCGGAATCCTTCAACAATACATATCCGCCGAAAAGCAAAAGCCCGCACCAAAAGTAGCTTCTTGCCTTTTTTCGCGAGCCAAAGGCCGCATCACGCAAGGCTGAAAAGGCTGCCGGCAGCCTTCCGTTCTGCGGCCCGGCCAAAGCGGCGGGCGGTTCCTCCCCGCTTAAAAAAGCGCCGGCGCCGGCCTGCCTGGCCAGGTCGATCAGCCTGTAACGGTCGGCCAGCTTAATGTTTAGCCCCCGGCGCGCCGCCTTTTTCACCACAGATGCGGCCCCCGGCGCAAAACTGCCTAAGGTAACAAAAAGGCCGTTTCTATAGCCGCCCAGGTGCATTGCGCCGGCAAAAGCCCGGATGTCGTCCGGGGCAATTTTCCCGTCGGCTTCCTGGCGCACGCAGCGGACCGCCACCGGCACCCCCCTGTAAATGCCCTCCAGGTCGATGCCCGCGCCGGCGGCGCTGCCGTCTTTTCCGTCCCCGGCCAGCCTCACCTCCTGGAAGCCGGGCAGCCCGGCCAGGATGTCCCGCACGTAAGCTTTAAATTCCCGGTGCTGGTCCATTTTTAAAATGTCCTCCATAAATCTCTGCCCGGCCAGCCAAAACCTGCGCTGCAACTGGTGCCTGTACTCCCTCTTCTCCTTCAGCTTTTTTAAGATCGGCAATGCGGCCGCCAGCAGCACGGCCGACAGCGCCAGGGCGGCACGGGGCCGGCCGGTAAGGCTTGCCAGCAGGAAAAAAACGGCCAGCCAGGCCAGCAGCAGCCCCACCAGGACGTCCAGCCTCCTGCCCAGGGCACTCCTGGCATCCTCGCCGGGCTGCCTCCGGTAATAGCGCAAAAAGGCGCCTTTCTCACGCCTTTCCCGCCATTTTGAAAAGCTCAGGCGCAGGTTCCTCCCTTTAAAATTAAAAATGCGCACCCGGAATTTCATATCTCCTATACCTCCGTTTTTTATTAACATTTTAACCATTTAATGCCTTTATTAAAAACTGCTCTAAAGCACGCCTTCTGGCTTGACGACGCCTGGCCTTCGCCGACGGACAGAAGTGCCCCTGTTGCGGAGAAGGGAGCATTAAACGTACCTGGGCGGAAATAGTCAGGCGGGGGTTTTGAGCGCTCAACATTAGTTCAGGAAAAAATATTTTTGCCTCCGATAAGTGAGCTTACCAGAAATACCTTGCAGAACACCTGTTCTGATGATACAATAAAAATCAAGAGCGGGAATAAGAAAAATACAGGCAGGTGTAGATAAAGCATGGAACCAACTTTATTCGATCCTTTATGTTACGCTGAGGAAAGCCAAAAAGAAAATACAATTGTTATAGGCCCCCCATCCTTGCTTTCTAAAATTGATAAAGAAACATCGTACATAATAACAGGGGACGCTTTGACTGCGTTAAAACAATTACCCGAAGAGACCGTCCAGACCTGCGTTACCTCACCCCCTTATTGGGGGCTTCGCGATTACGGCATCCCGGACCAGATCGGTACGGAGATGGATGTTTGCGAATACCTGGACAAACTTGTTAAAGTATTCCGGGAGGTAAAAAGAGTTTTAAAACCCGACGGAACTTTCTGGTTGAATATGGGTGACGGGTACACCAGCGGGGGGAGGACTTACCGGGCACCCGACAAAAAAACTGACAACGACCACGTGGTGCGCGGACTGCCTTTCCGGCCTCCTACTCCGGCCGGTTTAAAACCAAAGGATCTCCTGGGCCTGCCGTGGCGGCTGGCTTTCTTGTTGCAAGAAGACGGCTGGTATTTAAGGGCAGATATTATATGGTTTAAACCTAACATACTTCCTGAAAGCGTTAAAGACAGGCCGACTATTGCCCACGAATATATTTTTTTACTCACTAAGAACGAACGTTATTATTATGATTACCAGGCAATTCTTGAGCCAGCGGTTTCCGGTAAAGGCTACCGAAACAAGCGGTCAGTCTGGGCCGTGAATACCGAGCCTTATCCGGAAGCCCATTTCGCGACCTTCCCTCCATCCCTTGTTCTGCCCTGCATCCTGGCCGGGTCAAAACCAGACGATCTCGTGCTCGACCCCTTTTTGGGTTCGGGCACTACAGGGCTAGTGGCCTTACAAAAAAAGAGGAATTTTATCGGTATCGAGCTAAATCCTGAATATTGTGCACTGGCCGAAAAAAGGCTTACTCCCTATGCCATGATCCTGAAAAACGAAACCGAAACGGAGGCTTGAATTGTGGAAACCTTGATTCTCACAAAACAAATGTGGGTAATCAATCGCTTAAAGTCCGAACGTGGAAAAATTCTGCGTGACGCCTTAAGGGAAGCCGTGGGAAAAGTAGGAGTCCAGGTCATTGACCGCGAGCTTCACGACTTGGTCAGCACAAGCGCCCTCAATAAATTGGGAACGTTCGGCCTGCGCGGAGAAGTCCTTTTTGCCGTACCCAGCCTGATTAAAGAAAAACCGACTATTTCTGGTTACTATCGGCTTGTCCTGGGAATTTCCCAAAAAGAATACGGCAGGAAAGGCTTGGACAAGTGGATTAAAATTGAAAAAGGAGAAAGCGCTACTGTTTCGGAAAACGAAGTACGGGATCTTTGCGTAATACTCATCGAGGCGGGAGAACGGTTATTGAGCGTGTTTAGCAGCAGGGATAACATTACTGAAGATTTCTTCCACGAGCTTACCTTGCTAACTCTAGGGGCGCAATTGGACGGGAGTTACCGGGTAATCGTCGGCCAGAAGGCGGTAGCTGTCATCCGGGAGTTAATAGAAAACATCATTAAACCGAAAAAACCTGATAGTTTCCGGAAAAAGAGTAATGAAATCGAATTTAATAACGCGGCGGGCCGGCAGGTAAGAATACGTTTCGGCTCCGACCCGGATATATTGGTTAGCGAGCGGTCCGGCAACCAGGACCGGCACCTGCTAGCGATAGAAGTAAAAGGGGGCAGCGACCCTTCCAATATTCACAACAGATTGGGCGAGGCGGAAAAAAGCCACTTGAAGCTATCCGCAAGCGGTGTCTTGCGCTGGACTATAATAGGGGTTCCGGTTGACGAAAAAACGGCCCGTATGCGCTCACCTAGTACAAATCGGTTTTATGCGATAAGTAATTTGCTTATTAACGGAAGCCAGGAGTACGAAAGTTTTCGACGGGAGTTAATTTCAATCCTAGGCCTTCCTGAATAAAGAATTGCTTTAAAACCTTGTTTTAAATTTAATGTTAATCACTCAACTTTCGCAGGGCGAAAGTTTGAGGCGACCCTTTAAGAACGAAGGCAAACAGGAAATAAAATTATTGACCAGTTCCTGCAAAGCACCATCTGTTATTGCAAGAAATTTTCTCAACGTATTTTTGAGCATTGCCAAAAGCAATTGAAATGCCTCTGCAAAACTTATGTCCTGCAGTTCGTCACAGCAAACATAAAATAGATCACCGAGAGTCCTCGGGTCCTTGCTTTCACGGTTTTCTAGAGCGAGCATGATGTAACGGCAGAAGACAATCGTGGTATGGGCCACCATAGAATCATATGTTCTTCCCTGGAATTCCCTGGCCAGGTTCAAAAAGGATTTGGTGGTTTTAAAGAACACCTCGATACTCCAGCGTTTTCCGTAAATACGAATGATTTCTTCATCGGTCAGCTCTAGATCAGTTGAAAGCAATGCCAGCCATTTTTTAGACCGGTTCCGGTCCCGGATGAATACAATCCGTGCCGGTACCGGATTACCCTCTGAATCAATGCCGATTTGGACAAGAGCACTTGCCAGGATCTTGGCTTTACCAGGCTTTTTGAGAAGTTCTTTGTAAAGGGTATCAAGGGTCACCTTCTCCCCTTTATAGGTGTACAGAACTCTTTTCATTGATTTAAGCATGCATATCACATGGAGGAGATGCTGTTCACGAACCCTGCAGATAATAGACGGGAAGGCAAACCAGCTATCGAAAAGAAGATACCTTGCCTGTACACCATATTCCCGGGCTTGACGCAAGAGATCAAACATTACTTCGGTAGACTTTTTGATGCTTTCCACCCTTCTTTTATAGCCAGTGGTACGCTTATCGATCCGTGGGTCAATTCCGCAAAGCCGGTTGCGTTCATTTTCTGAGCTGAGCAAGGAGAAAGCAACCGGCAGAAAAGTATTGCCGTCCGACCAGCCCAGGGTGAGCATCCTAAATCCACGGACATACTTGTTTTCAACATGGTCTTTTACCCTGGCCAGCAATTCAACAGCCTTGCTTCTGTTGCGGCTGTAGAGGGAATCGTCAAGAACAAGTACATTTTTCCAGTTGCGGGAGGTCAAAGGTTCAATGGTTTCATTGATTACAGATGAACTCAGGATAAGCAAAAATTTTCGCCAGTTGTACCGGAACGAATTCAAAAAGCGATAAATTGCGTCTTTCTCTGGCCTTCCGGGTTCAGCTTCAGATTGTAATGTGCGATAAAGATTCTTGCCGTTAAAGACAAGCAGAAAAATGAACTTGAAAAGTTCAAGGCAGCTAAATCCCTTTTCCTTTTGAAAATTGGAGCGGCGTAATATTTTACCAATTTCGTGCCTGGATAAAAAATTATCCACACGAGAGTTAAACTGTTTTTCAATTTCATATTGTTCTGGTAAAATAGAGTTCATAAGGACACCCTTTCGTCTTGTTAGAATGGTCTTGCCAACTCTATTTTACCAAGACAAGGGTGTCTTTTGCTGTTTTTCTTCAAAAATTATTGCAAAAAATCCAGTTATATCAAGGATTCGAGACTGTTATCTTTGTGAGAAAGTCGAGTTAATCAATATTTAAAACGGAGGACAATTCCATGCTCTACGAAAGCACCAGGGGCCGGCACGGCCTGGTTTCCCCGGCGGAAGCAATCAAGCTGGGCATTTCGCCGGACGGCGGGCTGTTTGTCCCCGCCGGGAATGTCACGGTATCCGGAAAGCAACTGGAGATAATGGCCGGCCTGAGCTACCGGGAGAAGGCCGTGCTCATCCTGAAAGAGTTTTTGAGCGGTTTCCCGGAAGAAGAAATAAAGGCCTGCGTGGATCTGGCATATGCTCCCGGAAAGTTCGATGCACCCGGGATAGCCCCGGTGTGCAAGCTGGACGCTTCCCTCTATGTCCTTGAATTGTGGCACGGCCCCACCTGTGCCTTTAAGGACATGGCCCTGCAGATCCTGCCCCACCTGCTGACCAGGGCCGCGGCCATGACCGGCGAAGAGCAGACCATTGTAATCCTGGTGGCCACTTCGGGCGACACCGGCAAGGCCGCCCTGGAAGGCTTTAAAAATGTGCCGGGAACAAAAATTATCGTGTTTTACCCGGAACAGGGGGTCAGCGAGGTACAGAAACTCCAGATGGTCACCCAGGAGGGGGAGAACGTCGCCGTGGTGGCCGTGCGGGGCAATTTCGACGACGCCCAGGCGGGGGTAAAAAGCATCTTCGGGGACAGGGAATTCAACCGGGAGCTTATAAAAGGCGGCTACCGGCTTTCGTCAGCCAATTCCATCAACTGGGGCAGGCTGGTTCCACAAATCGTCTATTATTTCTCCGCCTACCTGGACCTGATGGCCAAAGGCGAGATCGGGCCCGGCGAGAAAGTTAACTTTGCGGTGCCCACCGGCAACTTCGGCAACATCCTGGCCGCTTATTACGCCAGTGAGATGGGCCTGCCGGTCAACAGGCTGATCTGCGCCTCCAACGCCAACAACGTCCTTACCGACTTCATCCGTACCGGCGTGTATAACCGGAACAGGCCGTTCCAAAAAACCATTTCGCCTTCCATGGACATTCTCATTTCCAGCAACCTGGAAAGGCTTCTGTACCACCTTTGCGGGCGCGACAGCGCCAGAGTGCGGGGGTGGATGGAGGAATTAAATAAAAACGGTTCCTACCGCATCGACGAGCGAACCCGCAACCTCATTGCCGGCATTTTCTGGGCCGGCTTTGCCGGCGACGACGAGACGGTGGAAACCATCAGGTCTGTTTACCGGCGCTACGGCTACGTTGTTGACACCCACACGGCGGTGGGCCTGAACGTATACGAAAAATACCGCGCCACAACAGGCGACGGCACCAAAACCATCCTGGCCTCCACGGCCAGCCCATTCAAGTTCAACGAAAGTGTGGCCCGGGCCATCCTGGGCGAAGAGGCCGTGAGGGGCAAGGGCGAACTCGAGCTTCTGGAGGTCCTTTCGGCAGCCAGCGGCGTGGCGGTGCCGCCGGGGCTTAAAAACCTGGCCGCAAAGCCGGTGCTGCACACAAAGAGCACACCAAAGGAACGGATGAAAGAAACGGTGAGGGATATCCTGAAACCATAAATTTCAAAATGCGTCAGCTAACTGCTCCGGGGTTTTCTGCTCTTCAGCATTTCAATGACCAGGGCGTCGGTCGGGAAAGCCAGCGGAGGCGGGGCGGAAAGATCGAAATAGCCGACCTCGTCCAGGTCCCCCTGGGCTTTGAGTTCGCCACCCGTCACGTCCGCCAGAAACCAGATGCCCACCGTATGCGTCTCGGGGTTGTGAAAGTTGGACTGCACCGTGAAAACCTTTTTTATAATCACCTCGAGCCCGGTCTCCTCTTTGAATTCTCTGACGGCGGCGTCAAAAACGTCTTCATCGTACTCCACATAGCCGCACGGAATGCACCACAGCCCCCGGTAGCTGCCGCTTCTGCGGCCCAGCAGGATGCGGCCGCTGCCGTCGAAAACAATAACGGCCACCCCCACCACCGGGTTTTCGTAAAAGACGTAACCGCAGGCAGTGCAGGTAAGCCTTTCTCTTTCGCCGCGGCGGCGGTACTCCAGGCGGCCGCCGCACTTCGGGCAGTAAAAAAACCTCTGCTTCATGCTTCAGCCCTCCCGCCAGTGAAAAAACATAACGCTTAAATAAAAAAGCCTGCTTGCAACCGCAGGCCCTATTTTACTGGCTTTGATTAAGATTTATAAACAGGGCGTTTTCAGCCTCATCATACCTGGCCTGATACTTGCCTTTGGCCGAAATATTGAAATGATTGAAGAAACCCCTGCTGAAAACCTTTGTCTTTTTTATGTTCTGCCCGTCTTCCGCAGCTTTTATGCGGATCGTGTTGGTTTCCCGGTCATAGGCCAGCTCTACCTTTTCTGCGCTTAATTTTTCCCGGGCATGCTTGTTTAAGACAATAGAGTTTTTTGAAATCTTTACTAAAGGCAGTTTTGGTACTCTTTCTCCGCGCGGCTTATAAACTTCAAATGCCATTTTTCACACTCCCACAATTTATACATTTAACATAGATTATAAACAAATATACGTTAATTTGTCAAACATATCCGTAATTTTTAAAAAAGTTTCTTTTTCAAACCAGTCTCCGTTCCTTATTATTACAAGGTTCTTTTACGGTTTAAAATTATTGAAGGATTTTAAACAGAAACTGAGAATAAATGAAGAATATTTAATTTTTACTTCCCGGGAGGGGTAAATTTGGACTTTAAGGCAATGAGCTTAAAAGAAAGGGCAAATTACTGCCTCAATATCTATTACCCGGAAGGAAAAGAAATGGTGCCGAAATGCGCCGACAACTTTAACGAAAACGAAAAATGCGGTTACATTTGCTGCGGCCACTGCCCGGATTATGACGCCTGCGAGGAGGGAAAATGCAAAAAGGTGTGGATTGATCCTTATCTCGTAACAGATGATCCAAAAGGGCGGATCCATTACGTGGTTCTGGAAACCGGCCGGCTGGTTTCCGGTTCGGTGCCCTGCCTGATCAGCGAAATGTACGACGACAATGGGTAAAGCAAGAAGGAATTTCGACATTTTCAGGGAAAATTTCCTTTGGGGTGGAATTAATGAGGAGAGTAGCCGCAACCGCCCTCATGCCGGGAATGAAGGTGGGGCATCCCGTTTACAACAGCAGGGGCGAAGTACTGATCAACCGGGGCGTTACGCTGACCAGGAGCTATATCAAAAAGTTATTAAAGCTGGGCATTCCCGCCCTTTATATTATAGACGAAAGCCTGCCTGAATTTTACATAGAAGACGTAATTGACGAGCGAACCAGGGTTGAGGCTGTTAAGCTGGCCAGAAAGATTTTGACAGGGGCGTCCCCGTCCAAATCCACCTTGAACAGGGTGCTCCTGGACGAGGCCAAAAGCACCATCAGCAGCATAATCGACCAGTTGCTGGAAAACAGCTCTTTAATGGTCAACCTGATCGATATCCGCAGCCTTGACGACTACCTTTTCGGCCACTCGGTCAACGTCTGCGTCCTTTCGCTGATAACCGGCATATCCCTGGGCTACAACAGGGAAAAGCTGATGAGCCTGGGCATGGGCGCGCTGATGCACGACATGGGCAAGACGCTGATTCCACCCAGGATCCTCAACAAGCCGGGGCCGCTGGATGAAGACGAATTCAACCTCATCAAAAGACACCCAGAATACGGTTACGCCATTCTGGCCAACGGCGATCCGCAGATCAGAAAGATTTCGGCCCTGATTGCCATTCAGCACCACGAACGGTACAACGGTGAAGGCTACCCAAAAGGGCTTAACTCCGCCGGCATCCACGAGTTTTCACAGATAGTGGGGATGGCAGACATTTTCGACGCCATGACCGCCGACCGGGTTTACCGCAAGGCCCACCAGCCCAACGAAGTCTGGGAAATGCTGGCGGCCTCGGGCGATTATTTATTCGACTACAAGCTGGTGGTGGCCTTCCTCAGCAACATTGCGGCCTACCCTGCCGGCACGCTGGTCCGGCTCAGCTCAAACGAAACGGCCGTGGTGGTAGAAACGGCTAAAGGGTTCCCCCTTCACCCGAAAATCAAAATAATTTACGATGCCGCCGGGAACAGGCTTGCCGGGCCGGTCGACGCCGACCTGTCAAAACAGAAGGAGCTGTCTATTATAAAAGTGCTGGAACACGAAGAAATAGAGAATATGAAACTGAACCGGGAGAGGCCGCCTTTTCAAGGGGCATAGCGCCTCGCCCCCCAGAACTCCCCGCCGTAGTCCCCGCCGTCAATGGCTTCAATCCGCACCGCGGAACTGCTGTTGGGGGAGTGGATCATCAGGCCGTTGCCGATATACATGCCGACATGATGTATCTGGCCGCTCCCTCCCTTGGCCGCATAGAAAACGAGATCGCCCGGCAACAGACCGTCCTTCTCGACCGCAAAGCCCTCCGTGGCCTGCTCATCGGCATCGCGCGGGATGGAAATGCCCTGGGACTGGTAAAGGCGCATAACAAAGCCGGAACAGTCGAACCCATACGAAGACGTACCCCCCCAGAGGTAAGGGAGGCCAAGAAATTTGCGGGCCTCGTTAACTATGCCGTCCCTGGTAAAGGCAAGAGCGTCCGCCCTCTTCACGTCGCCCGGTGCCAGGTAGCCCGTCCCGCCGCCGGGCAGGCGCACCGTCACGGCCCGCCCGCTTTCGCCCAGCAGGGGCAGCCTGGTCTGGTAGCAGAGCATTGCCAAAGGCTTGGTAAGTCCTGCATCGGCGTACAGCGGGGCAGATTTTCCGGTAACCACCACGCATGGCAGTTTTTCCAGCTCTTCCAGGAAAACGGCGCTTTCTGCAGCTACCTGGGCGGCAGGCACCCAGCCGGGATAGCCTTTTTCATTAAGCGACGTCTTCTGTGTTTGCACGGCAACTTTCAGCCAGTCGCCGCTGCGCTCCAGGATTACCACCGGCTCGCCGTAAACGGCCATGGTTTCCACCTTTCCCACCAGCCACAAGCGCATGGATCCGTCCATCCCGCCGGCCCAGGCGGCAGGATCGCCGTTCTCCCTCAAAATAAGCTCATCGTGCTCCCTCTTCCGGCCCGGCTCGCTCCAGAGCACCGCGAGCGGCACGTTTATCGCGCCGCGGTCAGTCAAGCCGGCCCCATCAGAGAGCGATGAGCCGCCCGGGGCCGGGCTGCCGGGAAAGCCGGGCCCCGCCGCCATCCGGTGGGGCAGGTAAAAGAGCGCCGCCAGGGCGACAAGCAGAACGGAGCCTTTTAACATGCTTTTCATCTCCAGTCCTTCTCCTTATAATCTATTAATCTATATTCCGGTTTAAGGCGTTAAACCAGTTTTTTTAGTATTTTTATAAAACGCCGATTCTAAACCTGAAACGCCATTCCCGCTTTAAAAGGTTAAACCCGCCTGAAGCGGGTTTAATGATAAAACACTACCCTGCCGGAGCTGAGATGATACTTGGCCCCGATCAGCATGAGCCTGCCTTCTTCCATAAAATGCCTGATTACGGGACTCTTTTTCAGCTCTTCAATTGCCGACTTAATGTTCTCGTCGGCGGTTTTTTCGTAAAGCTCGCCGCCGGCAGCCCCGGCCGCAGCCGCTTTTTGCACTGACGGCCTGATTTTAGAAACTATGGCCCCGATGCTTCCCGGAACCTCTCCGCCGTCCACGGCCGCCTGCACCGCCCCGCACTTCTCATGGCCCATCACGACAACCAGGGGCGTGTTGAGATGCTCAACGGCATACTCGACGCTCCCCAATGCGACCTGGTCAACCACATTTCCGGCCACCCGGATGACGAAAAGGTCGCCCAGGGCCTGGTCGAACAGGATCTCCGGCGGCACGCGCGAGTCGGAACAGGTCACTATCACGGCAAAAGGTTTTTGCCCCTTACTCGCCAGCTCTTCCCTCCTGGCGCCGCCCAAATCTTTTGGAGCAAGGCGGCCCTCCACAAACCTGCCGTTCCCTTCCATCAACAGCCGCCTGGCCTCTTCGCCCGTCACCGCTCCCGGCCTCTGGCAGGCCGGATTTTCCTTTTTCAATAAATACACCCCCACCCGTTTTTAACAATAACAACAAGTATTAAAACATTTTTGCCTTTTTAAAATGATGCAGGCGGCAAAGTTAGCCTTCAGGCCGTAATTTCTTCCTCCGCAGCCTCCTTCAGCAGTCCGGCCGTTTCCGGGACGGGCAGTTCCTGCACGTCTTTTAATTTCTTTTCAATGGTGCGCGATTTTCTTGCGGCGGTTTCAATGGTGTTGCTTGCTTCTTGCAGTTTTTTCCTTGTCTTTTCAAGAATATCGCCAAACTTGCTGAATTCAGCCTTTACCGCACCGAGCAGGGCCCATACCTCGCTGGAACGCTTTTCGATGGCAAGGGTTCTGAAGCCCACCTGGAGGCTGTTCAGCAGCGCCGAAAGAGTGGTCGGCCCGGTTACAACCACACGGTATTCCCTCAGCAGGGTATCGCACAGCCCCGGCCGGCGCAGCACTTCCGCGAACAGGCTTTCGGTGGGCAGGAACATAATGGCGAAATCGGTGGTGCCTGGTGGGTCCAGATACTTCTCCTTTATGTTCTTGGCCTCGCCTTTTATCCTCATTTCAAGCTGTCTTGCCGCCTGCTCGGCCAGCACCGGGTCGGCCTGCTCCTGGGCTTCAATCAGCCGCTGGTAATCCTCCTGGGGAAACTTGGCATCCACCGGCAGCCAGACCGGCCCGTCGCCACCGTCGCGGCCGGGCAGCTTTATGGCAAACTCCACCCTCTCGCTGCTGCCCTTCTTGGTGGGCACATTCCGGGCATACTGCTCTTCCGTAAGTATTTGCTCCAAAAGGCCGGCAAGCTGGATTTCGCCCCATATCCCCCTGGCCTTGACGTTGGTCAGCACTCTTTTAAGGTCGCCCACTCCGGCGGCCAGGGACTGCATTTCGCCCAGGCCCCTGTGCACCAGCTCCAGCCTTTCGCTGACTATCCTGAAAGAATCGCCCAGCCGTTTTTCAAGGGTGGAGTGAAGTTTCTCGTCAACCGTCGCCCTCATCTGCTCCAGCTTCAGGTTGTTGTCCTTCTGCATCAGTTGCAGCCTTTCTTCAACGGTGTCCCTTATCTTGTCGAGTTTGTATTCGCTGGTCTGGGTCAGCCTGGCCAAAATGTTGATTATTTCCTCCCTGAGCTGCTTTGCGCTTATGCCGCTCTCCTCCCTGTTCCTGGCGATTTCCTCCCTGATCATCCTTTCGCTTTTTTCCTGGTTTTTTTCCAGGGAGGCAAAGTAAACGTCAAACTCGGGCGGCTTTACCCTCCTCAGGTGCAGAAAAAGGACTGCCAGCAGGATAACGGCCGCCACGTTAAAAATTAGCGATACGGCCACCAGTGAACCGCTCACCCAAAAACCCCCCCTCACCAAAAGGTTTACGTTTCGTCGTGCCAGCCTTCCTCGCCAACCAGCGGGACGAAAAAGACGGTCCCCAGTTTTTTCACGTTATAGCCGCCGTCAAGGGCGCGCCGCACCACCAGCAGTTCCTGCCAGCGCTTGTCCCCCACCGGCGCCACCAGCCGGCCGCCCGGCTTGAGCTGGCCGCACAGGGTTTGCGGCACTGCAGGGGCCCCGGCCGAAACGATAATGCCGTCGAAAGGCGCGGCCTCGGGCCATCCCTTTGTCCCGTCGCCGGTGCGGACGTATATGTTGTCGTACTTCAAACTCTGGAAAAGGGAGCGGGCCCCCCTGGCCAGGCTGTCGAAGCGCTCGATTGTGTAAACCACGGAAACTATGCGGGAAAGGACGGCTGCCGCGTAGCCCGAGCCGGTCCCCACCTCCAGGACGCGGTCCGACGGGGCCGGTTCCAGGGCCTCGATCATCAGCGCCACGATATAGGGCTGGCTTATCGTCTGCCCCTCCCCGATGGCGAGCGGCCCGTCCTGGTAGGCGTACTCCTGCAGGTGCTTCGGGACAAAGCGGTGGCGGGGCACTTCGAGCATGCTCTGAATCACGTCATCGTTTTCTATGCCGCGTGAAATAAGCTGTTCGTAAACCATCCGGCGGCGCTCGCCGGCCCGGTTGTCATCATCTTTTTCTTTACCTGCGGCTCGCTTCAGCAGCATGGCTGGTCCTCCTTAAACCTTCATCTCCTGTTCCTGCCTGACCCTCTGGCGCAGTTCGGCCCAGGCTTCCCTGGCCTGGTTTATTACCGCCGTTGCCGCAGATTTTGCCGGGTGCCTTAAAATCCGCTCCATCCACCTGGTCGCTTCCTGGTTGTTCCCCGCCCTCATATTCAGGATCGCAATCAGGTAAACGATGTTCAGCTCCGACTTCGGATCGACAAAGTCTTCCTTCTCATAGGCCTGTTCCAGACAGGCAGCGGCTTTTTTTATGTACTTTAGCTCTTTCTCCTCATCGCCCTTAAAGCGGAACAGCCACGCCGCCTTCAGGTACAGCATGCCTTTCTTTGACATCTTCACCGGAATGCTTTCGATACAGAGCAGGGCCAGCAAAAACGTTTCCACGGCCTGCTCCAGGGAACGTTCGCCGCCGTATTCTTTTAACGGCCGGCTCCGCCAGACCGTGGCAAGCAGGCCCTTCACTTTCTCTTTCTGCCCGGGGCTGAGCCGGGTGTTTAAAATGCTTTCGTCGAAGGCAAAGCCGCAGGCGGGGCAGACCATTATTTCGTAAAACAGCGGGTTGACCGTTTCGTAGTGCTTGCAATAGTCGTTGTCTATCTTTTGCACGCGCAGGTATTTGGACCTTACCTTAGGCGAGTCAAATTTTGATTCACAGATGGGGCATGCATACTTTTTATAAAAAAGCATGTCCTTAACTTCCACTTCGTCTTTGCCCGGCCCGGCCGGGGCGTCCTGTGCGGCATCTTCCAGGTGTTTTTCCAGCATCCCTTCAAAAAAGCCGTCTTCCTGCCCTGAATCAGGCGCATCCGGGCTTACTCCGGAAAGGGCGTCCGGCAGGTGCACTTTCCGCTCCGGGTGCCTGCTGCCAAGCACAGTCAGGACCCTAAGGCGGTAGTCGGCCTGCCTTAGCTTCCTGCTCAGGTTTTCTATTATCTTTAAAGAAACCTGGAGGTTTTCCTTTAAAAAGTCCAGAAAATCCTGCCGGTAAAGGCAAAAGCAAACCGTATCCTCCAGCGCCCTTGCCCAGGCCGGCCGCCTCCCGCCGTCCAGCAGGCTCATTTCCCCGAAAAAACCCGGCTGCTCAATCGTTTCAATGGGCATTTCCCGGCCGCCGGCCAATACGGTATAGACAAGCACTTTCCCCGCAGAGACAAGGTACAGGCAGGAGCCTTCGTCCCCTTCTTTATAGATTACCGAGCCCTTATCAAAGCGGCTCAGCTGCATCTTTCCGGCAAGGCCGTGCAGGGGGTACCCGATGTCCTTAAAAATATACACTTTCTCAAGCAAATTTACCAGGTCCGCCGCGTTCAACAAATCATCCCCTTACATGAGCCAGCGGTCTACATCTTGCCGCCGGTCTAAATATAAAATTTAACCGGACATTCATTATTTTGGCTGCCCGGGCGAATATACCTTCCGGCCTGCAGGAATTTTTTTAAGAGCGCTAAAAAATGCAGGGCCCGTTTCCGGAGCCCCGCCTTTAAGCAATCTTTTCCTTTCTTGAACCCTTGCCCGGCAATTAACCTGCCGCGTTTGAAATGGTAACCACCATGCTTACCTCGCTCTTTTCCCTGGCCCGGTCGAACAGGGCCTTCAGGCCGGCCCACACCTCCTCCTCGGTTCCCTGCAGCATGGTCGAGATGGGCCCGACGTTGGTCTGCAGGTTGTAACGGTTGAGAGATTCCAGCGAATCGCTTATAATCCGGCTGGCATTGGTTGTTTTTTGAGGATAAAGAGATACTTCTGCCGTCAGCAAAGCCATCTGCCTCCCTGTTTTTTTTAGGTTGGCTTTATTATGCTAAAACGGGCCGCTTTTTATTATACATCTGCCGGTTTTTAGCCGGCGGCGCCCGGCGCCGCCTTTTTTGCCAGCCGGCCGGAAATCTTCTTCCCCATGTCGTCAAAAATAGTGTAAACCACCGGCACCAGCACCAGCGTAATCAAGGTGGACAGCGTCAGCCCGAAGGCAATGACCACGGCCATGGGGGCCTGGCTTTCCGAACCTTCTCCCCCTCCGAAGGCCATGGGTAAAATGGCCAGAACGGTGGTGAGGGCCGTCATGAGGATGGGGCGGAGCCTGACCGGGCCGGCCTCCAGAATGGCCTGGTTGCGCTCGTAACCCCTTTTCCTGAGCGTGTTGATATAGTCAACCAGCACGATGGCGTTGTTCATCACTATGCCGATGAGCATGATCGCCCCCAGCAGGGCAGGCACGCTGATGGCGTGGCCGGTAAGCCCCAGCCCCAGGACTACCCCCACAAATGTGGGCGGCAGGCAGAACATTATTATGAAGGGCTGGAAAAGGGACTCAAACTGGGCCACCATGACCATGAAAACCAGCACCACCGAGAGAAGCATGGCCGTGCCCAGGGAACTGAACGACTCGGCCATATCCCTGGCCTCGCCCCCGAATTCGAACATATACCCTTCCGGCAGGGAAAAACTGCTCAGCCTGTTCTGGATCTCCCTGTTCACGCTTCCGCTGTCGCGCCCGGAGATGTCCGCCGTAACGGTGACCTCCCGGTTCTGCGAGGACCTGGTTATTTCCATGGGGGCATCCTGGCTTTGAATGCGGGCCACCGCGCTCAAGGGCACCCTCGCCCCGGACGGCGACACAACGGTCAGGTTGGGCAGGGTGTCCAGGCTGGCCCTGGAGTTTCTGGCCAGCTCCAGCCTTATGTCAACCTCGTCGTCACCGGTGCGCATCTTGCTCACCACCTGGCCGTCGTAGGAAATGAGCACGGCGGACAGGATCTGGGAGGCCGACAGGCCGTAGCGGGCGGCCTTTTCCCTGTCCACGACGACCATCATTTCCGGCCTGGTTTCATCCAGCGAGTTCTTGACGTTTCTCGTTCCTTCAACCTTTTTGACGACTTCCACAATCGAATCGCCAATCTGCCGCAGCATGGCCAGGTCCTCTCCCCGCACGGTTATCTCCACCGGGCTGGCGGACGGACCCATGGAAGCGCTGCTGACGCTGACGGTAATTTCGGCCCCCGGCACGCCGGATACGGCCCGCCGCAGCTTCTCCGCCGCCTCCTGGGTGGTTATCTCCCTCTGCTCCAGGGGCTTGAGCTTGATCTGCAGCGTTGCCCTCTCCCCGCTGGTTATTCCCAAAAAGGCCAGTTCGCCCGAGCCGACGGTGGTGAAGATGTTCTCTATCTCGGCAATTTCGTTCCTGGCCAGGCTTTCCAAGTCGGAGGCAATTTTCGCCGTTTCGTCAATTTTTGTACCCGGGGGCATTTCCACGCTGACGGTTATTTCCCCCTGGTCGGTAGCTGGTATGAATTCCGCGCCTATTAAAGGGGTGGCGGCAATGCTCAAAACCAGCAGCACTACCGTTAAAATTACCACTTTCCTGCGGTTGCCCAGCGCCCAGGCCAGCAAGTTCCTGTAAAACCCGTTCAGCCAGTGCAAAAAGGCCGAAAAAATACTCACCGGGTTTTTTGTTTTTAATCCGGACACGTGCACGGTCGGCGGCGTCACGTTTTTCAAAAGCCTGGACGAGAGCATGGGCACCAGGGTCAGGGCGGTAGCCAGGGCGGCTATGTGGGAAAAGCTGACGGTCAGGGCCATTGGCTTGAAGACCAGACCGGCAATTCCCTGCACGAACACGATGGGCAGAAACACCACCACCTGGGCCGACGCCGAGGCGATAACGGCCGTTCCCACCTCCGCCGTGCCGGTCCTGGCGGCCTCGATCAAACCCGCGCCTTTCTCCAGGTAGCGGTAAATGCTTTCCAGCACCACCACGGAGAAGTCCACCAGCGACCCCAGCCCCAGCACCAGGCCGCCCAGGGTGATGACGTTGATGGACTGGCCTCCGAAGTACATCATGGTAAAGGTGGCAATAATCGAGATGGGTATGACCAGGGCCACCACCAGGGTACTGCGGGCGCTGCGCAGGAAAAGGTAGAGCACCGCCACGGCAAACAAGCCGCCCAACAGGCCGTGCTCAATCACGTTGTCAATCGACTGCCGGATAAACTCCGAACTGTCCATAACGGTGTCTATCTTTACTCCGGCGGGAAGCGTTTTGTTCAGATCCTCAATTTCGCGCCTGATGCTTTTGGCCACCTGGACCGTGTTGGCCCCCGAGGCCTTCATAATGTCAATGCCCAGCGAGGGTCTGCCGTTCACAAAGGTATAGCTGTTTGCATCTTTAAAGGAGTCTTCCACCGAGGCTATGTCCGACAGGGCAACCGAATTCCCCCCGCCAAGGCTTACCCTTATTTTTTTGATATCCTCAAGAGTGTTGTATTCGCCCGACACCCTCAGGGAAATTTCACCGGAGCCCTTCTCAATTTTGCCCGCGCTCCCGGAGACGTTGTCCCCGGCCAGGGCCTGGGTGACCTGGGGGATGCTCAGGCCGTAGGTTTCCATTTTGGCCTGGTCCAGCCTGACCCGGATCTCCCTTTCCCTGCCCCCGCTTATGGATGCCGTGGCCACTCCCTCTATTCTCTCCAGGCGGGGCTTGATAATATCTTCGGCTATTTTCTTCAGCCCGACCACGTCCGCCCCTTCCACCGAAAGCCACATGATGGCCATGGCGTTGGGATCGGCCTTTATAGTCCTGGGCGGCTGGGCGTCGTCGGGAAGCACGCCCCTGACCATGTCCAGCTTTTCCCTCAGGTCATTGACGGCGTTGTCCACGTCGGTGCCCCAGTTAAACTGGACGATGACCAGCGAGTTGCCGTAGCTGGAAATGGACATGACCTCCTTGATGTTGCTGACGGTGGACACGGCCGACTCGATGGGCTTGGTGACGGTTTTTTCCACCTCGGCCGGATCGGCCCCGGCATAAGAGGTGGTTATTACGGCCACCGGTATTTCCATGTCCGGAAACAGGTCTACGCGCAGCCGGGGAAAGGACACCAGCCCCAGCAGCACCAGCGCGACGATAAACATGGTCACGGCCAGGGGGCGGTTAATGGAGAACTCGGACAGCTTCATCAGGGTTGTCCCCCTTCCGCGTTAACCACTTTGACCTTCTGGCCGTCGGCAACCAGCCTGTTACCCTTTACGATGACGGCCGCCCCCTCGCTGAGCCCTTCTTTTATTTCGGCCAGCTCATCGGTTATCACGCCCGGCTTGACCTGTTTCTCCCTGGCCACGCCGTCCTCCACCGTAAATACGTAATACGCCCCGTCGCGCTCGATCAGCGCGCCGGCCGGCACCGTCAGCGCCGCCTTAGCCGTTCCGACGGGAATCTTCAGGGTCGCCACCATGCCCGGCCTTATTTCCCCCTGGGCGTTGTCCAGAAAGATTTCCACCGGGAAGGCCCGGGTGGCCGGGTCGCTCTTCGGCCCCACCGAAACTACGGTGCCCGTCACCGTTTTTCCCAGCACGCCGATGCTTACCTGCACCTGCGATCCTTTTTGGATCGAGCTAATTACATTTTCGGATACGTTTACCTTCACCTTCACCGTATCCATATTGACCACGGTCACCGCCGCCCCCTGCGGACCGGCCATTTCGCCGCTGTGCACGTTAACGGCGGCAACGTGTCCCGCAATGGGGGAGGTTACCGTATGGTTGGCGAGGTTCTCCCGGGCGCCGGCCAGGGCCGCTTCGGCCTGCCTTAACTGCTCTTCGGCCAGTTGCAGCCCCAGGCGGGCGTTGCTGAGGGCGCTTTCAGCCTCCTCAAACTGCGCCCTGGAAACGGCCTGGGCCTGGTACAGGGCGCTTATGCGGCTGTAGTTCCGCTCCGCATCGGCCAGGGCCTGACGGGCCTTGAGAACGTTCACGCCGGCCGTGCCCGCCGCAGCCTCCGCCTGGGCAACAGAATTGCGGGCTTCAGAAGATTCCAGGACCAAAAGCGCCTGGCCCCTCGCCACCCTGTCGCCGACCGACACGTTAACCGTGCTCACCCGTCCGGAAACCTTCGGCGCCACGTCGGCCTCCTCGCTGGCAATTACCTCGCCGGTTGCATCGAGAATGCTGGACAGGTCCTTAACAGCTGCCGCGGCGGTTTCCACCGGGGGTATGTACTCTTCGGCTGGCGGCGGCTTTTTGCCGCATCCGGACAGGGCTACGGCCAGCACCAGTAAAAATACAAAACGCCAACACTTCAAGACTGACTCCTCCTTAATCTATTAATACCGAACGGCAGGTTTTGCGGTTTAAATAATTGCCTGCCGGTTCAACAGGCCTTCCAGGCAGATACTCATGGCGGTTTTGGCGACACGTCGCAGCAAGGAGATATCTTTATGCTTGAAGTGCCATCTCATCACCAGTCCGTGAAACATGGTCACGAAAATTTCGGAGGCGACCCCGGCATCCAGGGACTTGAACTCCCCGTCCTCAATCCCACGGCTTATAACGGCGGCAATGATGCTCTCTTCCGACCGGCGTTCCATCAACTCGCGCAGGCGGTTTATGACGCTGTCGTCCCTGACCGCCATCACGAACTCGTTAATCAGCGAGAGTACCGGCGAGCGTGCCCGTTCAACGGTAAAATCGACAAACCTGGCAAGCTTTGCGGTGGCCGGTTCATCCAGCTTGAGGCAGGTTTCCAGGGCCTTTCTGTTCTCGTCCAGCCATTTTTCAACCAGGTAGAGGAATATTTCCTCCTTGCTTTTAAAGTGCCAGTATATGCCGCCCTTGCTCACCCCGGAGGCTTTCACTATGCTGTCTACCGAGGTTCCGCTGTATCCCGAGGCAAGAAAGCAGGACATGGCGGCGTCCGCAATTAAATCTTTTTTAGCCTCTCTCTTCAATACCATTCCTCCCCCCTCCCCCAGACAGACTGGTCGGTCTTTTATATTTTACGATCCAGATTATCCCTTGTCAATGCAACCCACGCCCAAAAAATCTGCTGAAATGATGTAATGCTTTTAACTTTCCCCGGGCGCGGCAGCCAGGGTAAAGCTGAAGACGGAGCCCTGCCCGGCCTCGCTTTGCACGTCCACCTGCCCGCCGTGCGCCTCGATGATCTGCCTGACGATGGCAAGCCCCAAGCCCGTTCCTCCAAGGCTGCGGGAACGGGATTTTTCAACCCGGTGAAAGCGCTCCCAGATATGCGGCAAATCCTCCGGCGGAATGCCCGGTCCCCGGTCGGCCACCTCCACGGTAATTTTCCCTTCCCGCCCGGCGGCCCGCACGGTGACCGTGCTGCCCGGCGGAGAGTAGCGGACGGCGTTTTCCAGCAGGTTGGTCAGCACCTGCTCGATGCGGTCCTCGTTACCCAGCATCAGGGGAAGGCCTTCCGGCATCTCCGGCACCACCGTTATTTGATGCCGTTCTATCTGCGGCTTCAGCTTGAGAATGACCCGCCCAACCAGGGACGGAACGTCAATCGGGTTGATCTCCCAGCGCACTTTGCCAGACTCGATCTGGGCCAGGTCCAGCAGTTCGTTGATCAGGCGGTTTAAGCGCAGGGTTTCCTGGTGAATTACTTTCAGATAGCGCTCCCGGGCCTGGCTTTCGCCAATGGTGCCGTCCATCAGCGCTTCCAGGAACCCCTGGATGGAGGTAAGGGGCGTGCGCAGTTCGTGCGAAACGTTGGCCACGAAATCCCGCCTTAAAAGCTCAAGCTTCCTCAGTTCGGTTATGTCCTGCAGCACGCCCACCGCGCCGTAGCTGCCGCCGGCCTCCCGCAGCGGAGCCAGGTGGGCTAAAACAAAGGTCCTGCCCCCGTCCATTTCAAACTCCGCCGACCTGGGCTCGCCCGACCCGGCAACGGCGCTGAAAAGCCCGGCCAGCCCGGGACAGCACGAAAGCTCTGAGACCGGCCGGCCCAGCAGCTCCGCCGGGTCTACCTTAAGGGTGCGCGAGATCGCCCCGTTTGCCAGGATCACCTGGCCGCGCCCGTCCACCGCCAGCACTCCTTCGGTCATGTTGGCCAGGATGTTCTCAATCTTGCCTTTTTCATGCGAAAGGGCGCTGACGGTCTGGTCCAGGGAGGCCGCCAGGTAATTGAAATCTTCGGCCAGCCGGCCCACTTCGTCGTCGGAGGTCACCTCAACCCTCTGCCGGAAGTTGCCCCTGGCCATTTCCCTGGTAACGGCGCTCATCTGGCTTAAAGGGCGGGAGATGGAGCGGGACAGCCAGAACCCCAGCAATACGGAAAGCACGACTGCAGCGGCGGCGGCGTAAAGGATCAAAAGCCGCACGGCGTTAACAGTGGCCGCCAGATCGGAGATGGGGGAGGAAAGAATTAAAGCGCCGGCCACTTCGCTGTTTGCCTGGACCGGCACTACTACCGTCAGCATGGCCTGCCCGTGACGGGGATTGAAGCCTCTCTTGCTGACAATTTTGCCCTCCAGCACCTGCCCCGCCTCCTCCGCCGTCAGCCACATCTGAGGAGTGATCCGCATGCCGTAATAGCCCTGCTCGAGAGCCTCCCTGTTTATTGCCGTCAGCCGGGCATCAAGAAAAATGCCCAGCGTGTAAAGCATAGAATCAAACCGCTGGGACTGGTCCTTTTCCAGATAACCGGCAATGAACCTGGCCATTTCCTGGCCTTTGCGCTTCAGCTCTCTCTCCTTTGAGAAGTAGAAATAGTTGGCAAAGAGCTGCGACATGGCAATGCCGACGGCGGCCAGGGTAACCAGGGTAATTACCAGGTAGGAAACCATCAATTTGGAAAAAAGGCTTTTGCCCATTTATCCGGTCACCTCGAACTTGTAGCCCCGGCCCCAAACAGTCCTGATGTACCGCTTCTCCGACCCGGCCTCCAGTTTCTCGCGCAGGCGCTTGATGTGGGTGTCCACCGTGCGGGTGTCGCCCAGGTAGTCGTAGGCCCAGACGTTTTTTAAAAGCTGCTCCCGGCTGTAAAGCTGCCCCGGATGGCTCGCCAGGAACCACAGCAGTTCAAACTCTTTGGGCGCCAGGGCCACCTCGCGACCGTCCACCTCGACCCGGTGGCCGCTATAGTCCACGACCAGGCCGGGAAAGCTCAACACCTTCGGACTGTCCCTGCCGCCCCGGGCGCGGCGCAGCACGGCCTTAATCCGCGCCACCAGCTCGATCGGGCTGAAAGGTTTGCAAACGTAGTCGTCCGCCCCCAGTTCCAGCCCCAGCACCCGGTCAAATTCTTCTCCCTTGGCCGTAAGCATGATGATGGGAGTGGCCATGGTTTTCCGGATCTCCCGGCACACCGCCCAGCCGTCCATTTTCGGCAGCATGATGTCAAGGATGACCAGGTCGGGATTTGCAAAGCCCAGCTTTGCCAGCGCCTCCTCCCCGTCCCGGGCCACCTCCACCCTAAACCCTTCTTTTTCCAGGTACAGCCTGATCAGGTCCTGAACCAGCTCTTCATCGTCCACAACCAGAATGGTGTTTGAAGCCATGACCAAATTCCCCCGCCATACGTCCGTTTACCGGAGCAACAGAGCAAGTTAAGCCGCCTGAAATGTTTGCCTTCAGCCTAACCGGGAAACTGCGTCCTTCAGCATGGTGCGGATGGGCAGATTGTAAGGGCATTTCTCCTCGCACGCCCCGCATTCCTTGCAGGCGCCGGGCTTCACCTTCATTGCATTGTAGCGCTGGATCGCCCAGCCTTTCAGGTCGTACCGCCGGTAGTAGCCGTCCAGCAGGAACACCGTGGGAATATCGATCCCAACGGGGCACGGCTGGCAGTATTCGCAGCGCCGGCAGAAGGTTGCCCCCAGGCCGGCCTTCTCCTCTTCCAGGGCTTTCTTTTCGGCGGGGGACAGATCGAGCGGGCCGCTGCCAACGGCAGCGTTTTGCTCCACCTGCTCCACCGTGTCCATACCCGGTATAACCACCGAAACGGGATGGGCCAGAATGTACCGGAGGGCCAGCCCGGCCTGCCGGAAACCGCCCCCGGCCAGCGGTTTCATCACTATCACCCCGGTGTCCGTCCTGCCGGCCAGGTCCAGCACTTCCTGCACGCCGTTGGTCTCCACCGGGTTAAAGGGAAACTGCACCGTTTCGATGTCTTCCACTTTCATCAGGTCCAGCAGCGTCTCCTTAACGTGGCTGGTGACGCCGATGTGCCGGACAAGCCCTTCCTTTTTGGCCTCCCGCAGGGCGGCCAGCGCCCCGCCGGCGCCGAGCACCTGCTGCAAGGACTCCCTGTCCTTCACATTGTGCATCTGGTACAGGTCGATGTACTCCAGCCCCATGACCTCCAGGCTTCGCCTGATATCGGCGGCCATCTTCTCCCTGGTCCTGGCCATGGATTTGGTGGCAATAATTACATCCCCTCTCCTCTTCCTCAATACGGCGCCCAGCTTCTCCTCGCTGTCGGTATACGCCCTGGCGGTGTCAAAAAAGTTGATGCCGAGTTCAAGCGCCCTGTTGATTACAGCAGCAGCTTCTTCCCCGGAAATGCGCTGGATGGGTATCCCGCCAAAACCTATTTCTGCCACCTGCAAACCTGTTCTGCCCAACCTTCTGTATCTCATGGCTACCTCCTGTGTTCAAGCATGGCTTCTTAAACAGCTTTCAATGTAATCCTTAACCCGGGAAGCCGGCCTGTAAATTCCGTAATGGCCTTCACAGAGGATGTCGGCTTTAAGCTCAAGGAGCTTTTTCATGGACTTTTTCCACTCGTCTGTATCGGCCCCCCAGGAGGGGTCAAACGGCCCGTGAATGTCCTGGCCGAATAAAATTCTGGTCCCGCCAACATCCAGGTAGAGGCTTACGCCGCCAGGCGTGTGCCCGGGGGTAAAAAGGCAGTGCAGTTTCAAATCGCCAACCGGCAGGTCCTCCCCGTCACCGCTAAGGATCAAATCAGGATTAACCGGCCGGTACTTCACGTTGTAGTACCACTCAGCAGTAAGTTCCGGCCTGCCTTCAGAAACGGCCTTCTTTTCCAGTTCGTGGCAAACCACTTTTGCGCCCAGGGACTGGAAGAAGTGCAAACCGCCAATGTGATCGATATGCCCGTGGGTGGCCACAACGTACTTCAGCAGCGAAGGATCGATGCCGGAACTCCGAATGTTATCAAGAATCTGCCGGCCGGAAAAGCCAAGCCCGGCGTCCACCAGGGCAAGCTCACTGCCGCCGTCCACCAGGTATACGCAGCAATCTCTTTCGTCTGTTATCTCCGGCCCCCCCACCAGGTAAACGCGTTCATAAACTTTATCCGGCTTTTTCATCTCCATCCCGCCCTTTCTTCTTTTTACTACTTTTTCAGCTCAATTATAACCGCCTGGGCAGAAGCCGGAAGGGAATCTGCGGTGACCCTCAGTTCCTGCTCCCTCCGGCAGCCCGGGAAACGGCTCAAAAAGTCGTCTGCGGTGCTGATGGGAAAGTCGATATAGCTTGTTTTGTAATGCATCGGCAGCACATACTTCGGCTTAAGCTGTTCAACCACCCGGACCGCCTCGCCAGCTCCAATGGTGTAAAAACCTCCCACCGGGATCATAAGGACGTCCACCCTGCCGATTTGTTCCACCTGCTCCTCCTCCAGCACATGGCCCAGGTCCCCCAGGTGGCAAACCCTCAGCCCCTCCGCCTCAATCACAAAGATGGTATTCTTCCCTCTCTGGCCGCCTTTCGAAGAGTCGTGGAAGGAAGGGACTCCCGTAATGGTGATGCCTTCCAGATCATGGCGGCCCTCCCCCTCAATTACACGGGGCCTGCCGGGAACCTGCTTCACTGCATTGTGATCGAAATGCTGGTGGCTGACCGTAACCACGTCGGCCGGATAGGCAGGACGCGGGTACCCCACTTCCGGGCCGAAAGGATCGGTCATCAGCACCCTGCCGTCCGAAAAGGCAATTAAAAAACAGGCATGGCCCAGCCACTGGATTATCATTTCCTAACCTCCCCAAAAATGATCTTCAAATTTTAATTTCCCCCAAGTACCAAAAAATCCTCCCACGGTTATAAAAAGCAAGGGTTCCAGCAGAGCTGAGAACGCCCCAAAAGTACGGCACTGGAACCCTTGCCATCAGGTTTAAAATTTAATCCAAATTTATCCGGTCATCGAAGGGAAGCTCCTGGTAATCAGCCAAGTGCGCTTTCGAATACAAACTCAACCACACCGGCAAATTCCTCCCCGTTAAAACAGTGCCATTTTTAAAAAGAATGACAGCCCGGCTACGGTTCAGCGCCAGTTGAGCTTCACCTAAGCTTTTTAAATTTTTACCGCCGTGCCGCTGGCGGTCACCATCAGCATTCCGTCCCTGACTACTTCGTAATCGATATCAATCCCGACAACTGCGTTGGCACCCAAACGCCTTGCCTCTTCAGCCATCTCATTAAGCGCGATCTGGCGGGCGTGGGAAAGCTTTTGCTCGTAAGCGCCCGAACGGCCGCCCACGATGTCCGTTACGGCGGCAAAGAAGTCGCGCACGATGTTGGCCCCCATTATTGCCTCTCCGGTAACAATCCCCAGGTATTCAAGCACCGGCTTCCCTTCAATGTTTGGCGTGGTGGTTAAAATCACTGCCCGTCCCCCTAACTGGTTTTTATTTTTGTTTTATCAATTGCTCTAAAAATTTATAACTTAAATTCTTTTTTACAGAATTGTCTCTATATAAGACAAGGTTATTTGTCTATTAGCCTAATTTCCCATATTTTATTTTTTTTGCATTCCCAAATCAACCATAACATCAAATTAAAGCACATTTTATTTCTGGCATGCCTTCCGAATATTCGGAATCCATCAGATGAAGTTGTTTTCTTATTGTTGCCCGCATCAGGCAAGCCGGATTAAGACAATATTCCATGAACTCATTAACCCCAAGGTTGCTCATCGAAACAGCGTGAGGAAATAAAAGCTTTAAGAACCCGGTACAAAGTCTTTTAATTGCTTCAGTGTCCCTTGTATCTGCCCCTTTCGGCACAATAAGCAACTCGTCAACTACAGCACGGTAGCTAATTTCTCTCCGCAATTCATGTAATATTTCTGAAAAGTATTCTACATTCAGACCCCATCCTTCTGCCTTCATATTTTCTCTTATCCGCGGGACATGCCAGCCTTTAATAAAACCGTGAAAACGGTCAATGAGGGCCGACTCGTGAAATATGGCCGGCAACTCCCGAAACATATTGACGTTTTCATTCATGTTATCCTCGCTGATATTGCCTAGCAAGATAAACCCGGCTTCGCCCACACCCCGATAGTCCCCCACCCTGTACTCTCCACTTTCTAAATATCCCTTAAGCGCCCCTCGTACTTCTTCTTCGTCAGGAAAACTAATGCTTTGGATTTCATCCAAGGCGACATAATCATAACGACTTACCAGGCCTGTGTTACGCCGGCTGACATTAATTCCCACTGCTCACGACGGGGGATACTTCCTCCTTTAGCCTCGGCAACCAGTTCACCCTGGTAGAAATAGCGCCGACCAGGAGTAGCCCATAGCAGCGGTTTGTCAATACGATCATACGACCAGTGCCTTTCAAAGCCCAAAAGATCCAGTTCCTCATAAAAAACGGGGCGCACTTCCCCTTTAATTGCATCTTCTTTTTCATCAGTCAGCAGGATGCCTCCAGTTTCCCTATCCCAGAAGATATCATACATAACCAAAACCCCATTGTACTTTAGTGATTATATTTTCTAATCTCCAATGCCAAAAATCTGGAAAATTGCCAGAAAAGTAACTGCCAGTCTTGTCGAACCAGCGGCAGTTACTTAAATCTACGCTGTTATTATTTTCAGCAATTCTTTCTGGATGCCCAGGAAGTATTTTTTTACTGCCGGCCACTCAATTTTTCCGGTCATTAAGGGCATCGCTTCCCTTTCCGCATCGTCAAAATAAGACAGGCTCTTTATCATATGATAATAGTTTATATCAGCCGCCGGGTATTTTTCAGGCAGCAGGGCAAGCAAATCTTCAAGATTGCAGCCGTGCCGGCAGATGCAGTACAAATCGATAAAGTCTTTGCGCGCGCCCCGCTGGCTTATGGCCGCCCATTTCATAACTGCGATATCCGTTAACGAAGCCAGCTTTAGCCCGGCGACATCTTCCACGTTGATTAACGGTCTGAGCAGGGGATTGGGATACCAGAGCCAGGTGACCCGTATGCCGTCGATAAAACCATGAAAGGTTCCTCTTCCGGTTTCGGCAACTTCGACTTTGCCCAGCACTGACAGGTCCCGCAAAAGAGCATCAGGTTCAAATGTTTTGGGAGTAAACCAGTCAAAGTCAACGGACTTTCTATGCCCCAAAATTAATGCCAGGGCGGTTCCCCCCGCCAGGTAACTGGCGGGCACCGGCATGTTTGCCGCCAGTGTTGCTAAAAGCTTTTTTTGAGGCCGGTCGAGGATGTTCCAAAACAACGCATTTCTTCCTCCCTGAGACCGAAGTAATTCTGCCAGCACCTGGCGGTCTTCATCGAAAGCCCTCTGCTTTTTAAAACTGCTTCTTTAACGTCCCCCTCGGAATACGTCCTGAACAGCCAGCGCACGGCGGCATGATTCCCTTCGTTTAACAGCCTTTCGATAATAAAGATGCGGTTGGCCTTTAAATCCAGATCCCGGATGTTTACATCCCAAAAGTATGATTTAAGCCACCCGGGAACTCCGCCGGAAGCATCCACAAAACAGCCCGCCTTTCGCCATATGGAAATGTAAACAACGCCCGGCGGCACAGAATAAACCGTCCGGGCGCAAATCCGGCACCTGCCGCGGCCATGCCTTACCCGTTAATTAAAAGCTATTATATCATAAAATATACCCTGTTTCCATCTACTGTATTAATTGCAATTCACATAAAGGGGTTACGGAACCTCCGTCCCCCAGGTCGACCGGCCGGCCCAGTTCGGCCAGGCCCACTCTTATGCGCCTTCCCCCTTCGTACAGGCTGTAAACAACCCGCGGATTGACAGGATCCTGCATCCCCTGCTCCGCTCCGGAAGCTTGGCCGTAGTTGGGAATGTACCGGTAAATCTTTACCGTATAAGGGGTGCCGGGGACTGATATGAAGCCCCCTTCAGGCACCCTGGCCGCAGTCCTTTCCGAGCCGTTTGAAACAGACAGGCTTACCCCCGTGCCCCAGCTGCTCTGGAAAACCTTAACGCCGCCTAGATCGACCGGGCTGTTCACCGCAACAGCAGCCCGGCGGGCCTTCAGCCCGTCGTCACAGGCCAGCCGGGTGACGAACTGGGACGGGCTGCCGTCGGGATAGCGTTCGATTTGAAAATCCTCCACCCGCACCAGACCGCTGCTGCCGCCCCTGATCAGATCTGAAGGCCGGAACGAATCGCCGGGGGCGAGAAAAACCTCCCCCGCGCTGCCCCAGAGCGAGCAGGCGAGGGCGCCGAGAAAGATAACCAGGATGCCGGTGTGGGTCAGAACCGATCCCAGCGGCCGCAAATTCCGCCTGAAGGCGGCAATGACCGCCACGTCGTTCAGGTCCTTCTCCGCCGTAACAAAACCCCTTTTTTTCAGCGCGGCCCGCACCGCGGCCGCCGCTGCAGGAACGGTTGCGCCTATTTCCACCCGCCCCGTTGAACTTGCGCACGCTTTAATCTCCGCCGGAAAAACAGGCAGGCGGCTGAAAGCGGCCAGGGTAGGCCGCAGCCGCCGCAGCGGAAACCGGCAGGTTATGTCGAAATATTAGAAAAATTTATTCCACTTCAAAAAAGTGGCGCCGAAGCGCTCTTGTAATTATTTACCCGGCAATCATGCTTCCTCCGGCTTTGAATTAAATATAGTTCCTGACAACAAGTTCTGATACAGGCCCCCGTTTCTCTGCACAGCAGTTAATTGCTCTTCTTGCATAGACAACCTTGAGGTCATACCCTTCGTAAAGTTCGCGGATAAATGGTGTATCAGAATTGCTTAACATAACCAGGCCTTTACTGAAATCGCCCAGAATAATTTCGGCACGTTGCAAAACCCTGCTAACCTGCCGGAGATTTTCCTTATCCACTATCCTGGGGTTTTTGTATTGCCCAAAAGGCACATTGTGTTTTCCTTTTTTGTTAACTCGCCAAAGGCCGTTATATCCTGTTTTATTAAGGTACAGGAACCTGGAGGCACGGCTCACGGCGTCCATTTTATCCGGATCAAGGGCACACATGCTGTAGTAATATTCCTTGTTATTCTGATGTTTTTCCAGGTCTGCAAGAAGAGCTTGCAGGTTATCCCTCACTACAATATAAAAATTAATTAGCTCCGGGTTATTATCTATAAGTATAGCCTCCAAAGGTGATATATGGAAGAATACGGCTCCGCCGCCGAGAAACGGCTCAATATATAAAGTGAACTCTTGCTTTGGAAATAAAGGCTCAAATTGAGATATGAGCTGTCCTTTGCCGCCTGCCCATTTGACCGGCGGTTTTGGTTTAATTCCCCCAAACGGTAAATTAATGCTTTGTGTCAAAGTAATAAGGTAAGGCAAACCTTTAATTTGCCCGTCCCGCATCAGTTAAAAACTTATAAGAGTTTATCTGCAAATTGCCGTTCACATCCAGTGCGGCCTTAAGCCCGTTAATCCTTCCTATTATCCGGCCCATACGCCTGCCGATCCTGATAATTACTCCTTCATTGCACTCGCCTATAGTTACCGTGCCCCTCTCTCCCGCTTCAATAATTGTTCTCACTCCCAGCTCCGCCCCGGCCTCGCCAATAATAACGCTGCCGCCGGCATAGATTTCCCCGCCGCGGAACACGCCGTTAATCCTTACGTTTCCTTCGGCATTAATAACAGTGTTAAAGCAACCCTTGCCCCGTATGGTTACATCTCCTGTTGCACGGATGTGGCAGTTTATGGCCCCGCCAATTTCCAGATTGGCTTTTTTAGTTTTCCTGCTTTTAAAGTAGTCTTCAGCAAGCTTTATGCTTTGAAGAATCCAGCAAAGGTTTTCTTTGCTGATGAACTGGTATGGATCGGCCAGCAGCCTGCGGCATGCAATAAAGACTTTTTCTAATTCTTCCGGTACCCCTAAAAAAAGAGTCTTAAATAAATTATCCAGATTTTCCAGTATTGCCGGCAAACTAACCAGTTTCTTTTCAATCATCAATTTCAGGAGGTAACCATAGCTTATCCCTGCTTTTCGCACAGCGCTCTGAAAGGCAGGCAAGCTCATAACATTAATAATCTTTTTAATATCCTTTTCCAAAGAAGCAATACAAGCCAGAACTTCTTTCAGGAATTCCCTGGACAGGCCGGCATTGACGATGCTATTTATAGCGTTGCCCTCAATATGCACCCTGTCGTAAGCGGCCACCCTGGCCCCCGACACAATGCCGTCCACCTCGATAATGCCGGTGGTCCCAACCGTCATGGATTCCCTGACATTTCCGCGCACTATAACTAAACTGCCGTTAAAGAGTATATTTCCCGTCTCGATGCCCACATCCCCATTATGAACAAGAACATCTTCAACACTAATAAGGTAAATCCGTCCTAAACGCTGCAATACAGGGCGGCCACTCTTGCAGGCTACCACCTTGCTGCCGTCTTCAGACAAAACAGCTCCTTTGCCGGCACGCAGAATGACATTGCGCGGCGGGGGCGACAAAACTACCTCGCCGCATACGTTACGCCCCGGCCTGCCCATTACTCCAGGGTGTTTTTGAGCCAGCAAGGCGCCTTCCTCCACACAGATTATGTTTTTTATATTGTAGTAATCCACCCTCCCGTCCTCTTTTATAACCGGCGCAAAATCATTTTCCTGCGGAAAAAAAATTTCAACTTTCTCATCCACCGACGGTTCGGGCGGCTCTCCCCTGGCTATCGTGACCCGGACTTTGCCGGGTTTATCCATCACTTTAACAACCTCGCTTAAATCTACCCCTACCACCACATTTTCTTTAAATAACATTTCCATTAATTGTTTCACATCCAGGGGGCTTTTTAGTTCCTCTTTCTGAAGCGTCTTTAAATAAAGGTGCGCATGCGGCTCTTGATCAATTAGGTAGTGGGTTATAACTCTTGAAGGTTCTACTACAAGGAAGGCTTCCATTTTATCATTTGTTAACTCTATCCAGCACTTTCCATCTATCACCCTTTTAAAAGATTTTGTTTCAATCAAGTCTGCAGATGACACCTGAACTTTATCGCGGCACAAAACACCGTTTACATAAAGGTCAATTTCCGGCACTGGAATAATAGTAGCCATTTCGCCTGAATCTGCGGGATCACGAACATAAATCCTTCCATCCTTCACCCAAGCTGCCCCGCTTTTAATATCCGTTTCAGAAGAACGAGCAATTGTGTTATCCGACAAACCAACAACGTCTTCTGTCAAGGCCTCTTCCAGAATTCTTATAATCTCTTTCTCGGATATCATTTTTTATTAACCCTTCCGGCAATGTAAAATTCATAATTTCACATTAGGATCCAAAAAATTTATTTCAGACAGCGCCCGGCAAAATGCAGAAACAATTACAGGGTCGAATTGGCTGCCGGAACAACGCCTCAACTCTGCAACAGCAGCCCGGCAGTCTAATTTTGGCCGGTATACACGATCCGCAGTCATTGCTTCAAAAGCATCTGCTACTGCCAATATGCGCGCTCCTTTTGGTATACTGTTTCCCATTAAACCTCTTGGATAACCATTCCCATCATAGCGTTCATGGTGATAAAGCGCTATCAAACTTACGTAATGCATGCCAGGTATTGCCTTAAGCAAGTTATAGCTAATAACTGGATGTTTTTTTATTTCAAGCCACTCTTCTAAACTTAATTTACCTGGTTTTAATAAATACGAATCTTTCATTCCCAGCTTTCCTACATCGTGAAGCAAACCAGCCAGATAGATGTAATCTTGCTCTTTGTTTGACATGACCATTTTATCAGCAATAGCTATCGCTATTTTGGCTACCCTACGCGAATGCCGTTCTAAAGATGCATCACGCAATTTCATTGTTTTTAGCAAAAAGTTAGTTATATATATAATGCCTTTGTTCAAAATTCAAGGCACCTCGAATTACGTTCTTTTCAAAATGAAACGGGAATTATCATGACGGGATTATAAACGGAGGAAACATAAATGGCAGGAATATCACAGAGGTGGCGCGTGGATTTCGTAGCATTCAAGAAGGTCAATATAAGGAGAAGATAAATTATTGTAATTATGGATATTAATGGTAGTTTTACTAACTAATACCCCCCCCCCCCCCGTCGAACATTTGTTCTACTAAAAATAACTAATAGTTTTATGCACCTATTGCAAACACCCGTCTTATACATAACAACAAAAACACCCCATTCTATCCCAAAAATTTAAAAATTAAAATGCTACCCTGCCGTGAAGGTAGCTAAAAAAAATATTCACGGCAACCCGGCTGTCATAGCATGTGCTTTAGACCCGTGGCTTTGCGTCCCCATCTTTCGACTGGGTTTGCCTTTATCTTGCAATTAATTTTATTTTTAGACAATTTTAGACAATCCGGTCCCAACAGTCAATAGGACCAAAGTCCTATATAAAAGCTTTTCTCTCTTTAGCCCCCCAATCGGCCAACTTCTGGGCCACCCCTGCTATCCTCGGCAGAACCCTGTCAGGCGCTCGTGAAATTTTTCAAGTATTTTTCCAGCGCCCCGATTTATCAAGGAGAAAAACTTAAAGTCCGCCCAGGACGTACAAAACGCCCTTAAAGAGTAAAGCCCGTTTATACCGCGCCGACCGAACAGGCGGCCCTGGAAGAACTGGATCAGTTCCAAGCAGCCTGGGGTGAAAAATATCCTCTGATAATCAACTCCTGAAGGAAGGAAACCAAGGGGAAAAGCACCTTTCCCACGGATGACGCTTTGTTAAAGATGCTGTACATGGCCACTCAAGATGTAAGCTCATAAGAATAATTTACATCCCCGGATGCTAATCTCAACGCGATACCCCGCCGGCAGCGCCAGCGGAAAAACACTATTGGGGTAACTGAATAAATCCAGCAGTAGTGAAATGAACATCGAAAGCGAAGGCGTCTGTAATTTTCATTTTTTTCATTAAAGCAAAAGAAATGGCATCGGTAAAGGAAAATGTTTGATCGTTATATCTGCGTAAGATTGTAATTGCCTCTGCAGTGAGATCCGGATCGGCATAAATGATTTTAACCTTTAGTGAAGAAGCAATTCGTTCCCACCAGCCCAAGGCAACCTCCAGACCACAATCCAGCCTTAATAAAATATATGTCTCGGCCACTACCAGATTGGTGGTCAGAAGTTCATGATCTTTAAAAATTCCCTTATAAAAAGTACCGGCTGCTTCATGATACTGATCGCAGCGGTTGGTCACCGCTACCCAGGCGGAAGTATCCACGAATATTCGTTTCAATCCTTCCAGTTCTCCTTTTCCCGCAAAACCAGATAGTGGTCGTGCCGTTCGGAGAGATCCGCCGTTTTGCCGGTACCTAAACCGATAATGTCGAGAGCTGGATCATGCAAGTCGGGTTCTTTTTGCAACCCCTGGTAAAGGTATTTTCTAATCAGCTCCGCCTGGGTTACCTTTTTTCTTTTGGCCATTAGACGCAATTGTTGATGTAAAGCCTGATCCACATATACTTGCAAGGGGATCTTTTTCATGAATCAGCTCACCTCTAGCTTTAATTCATTTATTTATTTTACATGAAGGAATAGAATATTGTAAAGTTGCATAACCCCCGCCCTTTCACTGGTTTCCATCCAGTGCAACCTCTTTTACAGCCCCCTCCTATACTTCGCCAAGTACCCCTTCAGCAGCGCCTTAAACAGCGGCCCGTGGTTGGGTATCTTTAAGTGCAGCAGCTCATGCACAATAACCTCCGCGCGAAACGACGCCGGCTGCTGCAGTAAAGCCGGGTCGAAGGTCAGCCGGCCTTCGTGCCCAGCCCGCAGGATGTGAGGTTGCCGAAAAGCTGCTGCTCCAGTTCGTTGCGGTCCACCAGCATGAGCACGGTGGGGTTGTCAAAGCGGGGATCTTCAATGAGCTTTTTGGCAATGGTGATCATGGTATAGGTCTTGCCTGACCCCTGGGTGTGCCAGACCAGCCCCCGTTTTTTGGCCGGACCGGCGGCGCGGTTAAGCACCCGGCCCACGGCCCGCATCTGGTGGGGCCGCAGGATGACCTTGTTCAGGAGGTCGTCTTTTCGGGTAAACATGATGAAGTCGGTCAGCACCCGCAGGACCCGCTGGGGGTGTATGAAGCTTTTGACCAGGGTTTCAAAGTCCTGGCTTTCAATTTCGTCCCGCCAGTTGAAGAGGTTCTTGCGGCTTAAGCTCCAGGTGGCCCCGTAGTAAAAGCGGGCCAGGTGGGTCAGGCCAAAGACTTGCGTCAAGGCTAAAAGTTCTGGGGCCTGCTGGTGATAACGGCGCAACTGGTCCAGGGCCTTGGCAATGCCCTCGATCTCGCCGGTGGACTTTGTTTCCACCAGCAGCACCGGAACGCCGTTGATTAAAAAGACAATGTCGGCCCGGATGGTATGGGTACCGTTGGTGTAGGTGAATTCGTCGGAAACCTGGAACACGTTGGCCCGCCAGTTGTCCAGGGACAACAGCCGGATGTTGCGCTCTCTTTTTTCTGTTTCCACAAATCGAATATCTCCTCAGGGTGATTGAATGGATTAATGGTATCACGGTTCCACATGGGATTGGCGGTTACTTTATCAAAAACCCGCAGGGACCCGTCGGGGTTGGTAAAGGCCGGCCGGGCCATTGTGTCGCCCAGCCGGATTTCGGCCTCCAGATCGTGGATAAAGGCGTTCATTTTGGCCATGGCAAAGGTGGTGTAGTTGATTTCCTGGCCGTATATCTTTACCGGCGCGGTCTGGCTGTCGGTACCGTAGGCGTCCCGGCAGGCCAGAACGCTTTTAATCAAAAGGCCGCCGGATCCGCAGGCGGGGTCGTAAATCTCGTCGCCCGGCCGGGGCCGCAGGATTAACGCCATTAGCCAGGCAACCTCGCTGGGGGTGTAGAACTCGCCGGCGCTTTGCCCCTGGCCCTCGGCAAATTTGCGCAGCAAGTACTCGTAAGCGCGCCCCAGGATGTCGGCCTCAACGTCTTTTAAGCCCAGCCGGTGACGGGAAAGGATCTGGATGAGGTTGTAAAGGCGGTCGTTGTCGATTATGGGCTGCCCGGCGGCACGGGCGTTGAAATCCACCTGTTCGAAGATGCCCTGCAGTTTGGGGTTTTCCCGCGCCACCGCCCGCACGGCGTCGGTCAGGTATTCTCCAATGTCCTGGTTTTTTGAGCAATGGCCGGCCAGCGGGCTGTTTCCGGGATATAAAACCGGACCAGAGCGTGATCTTCATTAACCTGTCCTGAAAATTAATAAACAACAACCATGAAAAGACCAACAACATACTAAACCAGACTCGATCATTTCTTCAAAAAATGAATCCGGTCAGCAGAAGGATAATATGTCTAACTGAAAAAGTTAGGCTATTAATTCAACAGTGACCTTGTATCCAAGAGATTCCAGTTTTTTGATGGACTGTCTTATGACGGTCTCCCGTTTACGTTCCTCATAATAGGCTGGACCAAGCTCAATGTAGCGTTGCTTTTGTTTTAACATATAGTAGACGATAGTTAAGATGCTGTGTGCAACTGCAACGGCAGCGCGGTTCGCTCCACGTCTTGCGGCAAGGCGGTGATACTGACTGGACAGATAGGTATTCTTGGTTCGGGCGGCAGCCCTGGCTGCTTCTACCAGCGCACTTCTTAGTTTCTGGTTTCCCTTGCGCGTTCGTACCGACTTTCGTTTCCCGGCGATTTCATTGTTACCTGGAGACAGTCCTGCCCATGAACATAAATGAGCAGCGGAGGGGAATTGGTCCATATTGGTCCCTGTCTCGGCTAAAATTTGCTCAGCCGTGCGCCGGCCCACTCCGGGAATGGTGTCCAACAGCCCCAGGTCTTCTTCAAAAGGGAGCATTCGCTTCTTAACCTCTTCGTCCAGTTTCTTTATTTCATCGGTGAGAAAGTCGATGTGGCGCATTTGGGTTTTTAGTACCAGTTTCTGGTGCGGTCCAATCAAACCTTTAAGTGCCCGCCGCAAGTCCGCTTTCTTGTTTTTCAGCCTGCGCTGGGCCAGTTCAGATAATATTTCCGGGTCTTCTTCACCGGCAATCATTGCTTCAATCATGGCGCGGCCAGATTTGCCTAGCACGTCACTGGCTACGGAAGACAACTTGATGTTGGCTCCTTCAAGGACTTTTTGGATACGGTTGATTTCCCGTGCCCGCTCTTCAATAAGGCTTCGGCGGTAGCGGATAAGCTCCCTCAATTCCCTTTGATCGCGTGAGGGAATATAGCTGCCTTGTAAGAGACCGTGACGGAGCAAGCCGGCAATCCATTCCGCATCTTTGACGTCGGTTTTGCGTCCGGGTACGTTCTTTATGTGCTTTGCATTCACTACCAGCGCCTGGATGCCTTCCAGCTCCAGCAGGTTATAAATCGGCCTCCAAAATGAACCTGTGCTTTCCATCGCTACATGAGTGCAACCTTTGTCTTTGATCCAGTCCACCATTGAAATGAGGTCATCGGTCATCGTTGAAAAAGTACGAATCTCTTTCCCTTCAGGAGTAATGATGCAGGCCACGACTGTCTTTTTATGGACGTCAAGGCCGCAACAGCGGTTGTATACGACTTCCATCTGCTTTCCCCTTCTACGGCGGTTAATATTGAAGGGCTGGTGCAACAAACCATCATTGGTTATTCTGTCCTGCGTGCTTCCCACAAAAAGGGAGCAACAATCTGTGGTGCACCTGGTCGTTGGGGTCTGTCTAAGTTACGGGCTCTCGGCACCAAGGTAACACGACCTCCCTTCGCCAGCCGTATGAAAGAGATTCTTTATGCGTAATTTTCATCCTTCTGATGGTGCCGCGTTAGCGGCATGGATGTCTTCGTAGATGAGCCAGAGTTCAGATCCCCCATCCCCAAAAAGCATTTCATAAAAAGAACGTCCCCCGGGTAATCTCTTGACACAGTGTATAGTGTCGATATATACTATACACAAGTAAGATTGTAGGAGAGTATGCTATGACGCAAGAGGCTAAATTATATAAGATGAGCGATTTGGTACGATTATCTGGCGTATCCAAGCAGACAATTCACTTCTATCTCCGAGAAGGGCTATTGCTACCACCGATACGCACCAGCAAAAACATGGCTTATTACGATGAGTCAACGGTGGACGATATCCGCTTCATCAAAGAACTGCAGGAAAAATACTACCTACCCCTGGCAGTGATTAAGGAAATTCTAAAGGCAAAACGTGAAGGCCAAGATCTCGGTGAAAAAGATCACCTGCTTATGTTTAATCAGCTGTTTCTTCAGGCTCGAAAAGGCGGTAGCGACGAACATTTTGATGAAGATTCTTTCTTGGCTAAGACCGGCCTCACGAAAAAGGAGTTACATCAATTGAGTCTTATCGGGATTATTTCACAGCCTACCGAAACCGAAAACAGACTATTTGACGGCTTCGACCTTGCTATCGCCAGGGCATTGAAAGAATTGATAACCATGGGGTTAGATCTGGAGGATCTTATGCTGTATGGGGACTTTTTGCGGTTGTCCCGACGTGAAGCCGAGCTTGTTCATGACCGGATCTTTAATCGGTACGCCGGAGAAAAACATCAGCCACTCAAGGAGATTCAGATTAGATTGGAAAAAGTGAAAAGCCTGCTTACCGCCAAAGCATACCGCGAATTTTTTATAAACCACCGTCATCATTATGGAACCGAAAAAGGAGGCAACTGATGTGATCGATTTTTACGCGGAGCATAAGATGTTGGTGTGGATAGCAGCTATCAGCCTATCCATAGCAGGTTGCCTGCTCTATTACATGACTTTCGGACCCCGTACAGTATCGGGCAAAGGAATCGGCCCAGGTACCCTGGTGCGCAGATTCGGGATCCGGGAATGGATTTCCCATTGGCTGATGCTGCTCGGGTTCCTTACTTTGGCGGCTACTGGTTTCATGCAAGTTGTTCCAGGCACCGCACTGAGCCATTTAGGTCCATTTCATGGCTGGTTAGGATTCATATTTTTCCTTACTGCCTTGATAACTTTGCTTGGATGGATTCCTGACGCATTGTTCAAGCGGTATGATTGGCCTTGGTTGCTGAAGATGGGCGGATATTTTTCCCATGATCCTAAACCACTAGCGGCCGGACGATTTAATGCCGGGCAAAAGATATATTACTGGTCGATCTTACTGGTGTTGATTGGCTTGCTGGTCAGTGCCGTCGTTATGGAACACGGCTCTCACAGTCTGGCAGGCAGAAAGGGACTGTTCTGGTGCGTTCATGGACTGCTGGGATGCCTGGCCACCATAATGGTCATCGGTCATGGCTTTCTTTCGATTTTCGTCAATCCTGATACAGCCCGGGTATTACGGGACGGCCGAGTTTCCAAAGCATACACAGATAAACACCATTCGCTCTGGGAAGTCCCACGGTAGACCAGGAAAGGGGTTGGCAAAATGGGCAAAGCTACGGATCATATCTTGATAAATACGAAAAACTGTAATGCCTGCGGCAAATGTATTGAGGCCTGCCCAAAAGAAGTGCTTGGCAAAGTAAATATCATCTTTCATAAACATGCCCACGTAGATAAGGCTGAACAGTGCATAGGATGTCTGAAATGCGTCAAAGCATGCCCACAGAACGCCATAATCTCACGCCGCGGCCTGGAAAAAGCGGTCATATCATCTGCCATTTCTGACCATAGGCATAGGAGAAGCCACCGTCATGACCATCGAACAGTAATAATGCCTAGCATCTCGCCCCGGCACACTCTATTATTTAATATCTTAACGATTGGCCAACCAGGCAACGATTTTCAATTAAAAGGCACAATAATTAGCCAGCTATATTGGCTGGCCGGAGGTGCAATATGCAAAATATAAGGATAATCAAATCAGCCTGCCGTATGTGTCACGGAGTATGTCAAGTTCTGGTTCACATGGAAGGAGAACGGGTAGTAAAAATTACGGGGGATCCGGAAAGCCCTACCAGCCGTGGCTACATCTGCCGCAAGGGAGCTGCTTCGGCAGAACTGCTGTATCACCCTGACCGGGTGCTGCAGCCGTTGCGCAGAGCAGGCAAACGCGGTGAAAACAAATGGACGCCAATATCCTGGGATGAAGCGCTGGATGAGATGGCGGAGCGGCTGCTCAAAATAAAACGCGAGAGCGGGCCACAGTATTTCGCTATGATGCACGGAACAGGACGACCTTACGAAAACCTGGGGGCTCGTTTTGCCAACGCTTTCGGGACGCCCAACTTCACCGGCGTAGGTCATATCTGTTTCTGGCCACGTGTTTACGCCAATATATTTACACAAGGGATGTCTGAGATGCCGGTGTGCGACGTTTACGGTCAGGGTGGAGTGGAACCTCAATGTGTACTTATATGGGGATGCAACATCACTGGTCCCAAGGGGCATAATTCGTCTGACGGAATGTGTGGAGCACTGCTGCAAAAGGTTATAAAAAATGCCCAAAAAGTAATAGTAGTAGATCCCAGACGCATTTCCCCGGCGGAAAATGCCGACCACTGGCTGCAATTAAGACCTGGAACCGATGGAGCACTGGCGTTGGCTATGATCAACGTCATCATCGTTGAAGACTTGATCGATAGGGAGTTTGTTAATAACTACACCGTAGGATTCGACCGTCTCAAAGAGCATATAAAGCCTTTCACGCCAGAATGGGCGGAAGAAATAGTTGGGGTAGGAGCTGAAGATATCAGAGCGGCAGCCCGCACTTACGCTACTGTCAAACCAGCTTGTATGCAATGGGGAAATGCCGTCGACCATAGTATGTGCAACTTTCATACGGCCCGCTCGCTGCTGATACTGCGGGCAATCACGGGTAATTTACATGTACCTGGTGGAGACATTGTATTCGAACGCCCCCAGGGCTTGCGCGTTAAATTTCCGTACCTGGATATAGATTTCGCTGGATTTCGTTTTATGCCCTTGCAGAATTACCAGTATGCCTTGGATGGAAATCATGGAAAACAAAATATATCTTCAACTAAAAGATTTATCCAGGATCGAACCCTTCAATTTCTGGACTTTTTGAAATACAATTTTTACCCGTTACTCAGGAAGTTTAGCCAAGGGGAAGGGCAAGCACTTAAACTGATGGCCGAATTAAAAGGCGCCCGGTATCCCCTGAGTCCGGTTATTCATCCGCCAACCTTCTGGAAGTCTATCGTCAACAATGACCCATATCGTATCCGGGCTTTATGGATTATAGGGGCTAATCCCCTGCTCACCATGAGCAATTCATTATTAATAGAAGAAGCTTTAAAACTAATCGAATACATAGTAGTTTCCGATTTCTTCTTAACTCCGACGGCGCATTATGCCGACTTGTTTCTTCCCGCATCAACGTGGCTGGAGTATGACGAGGTCCATAACTCGGGTGCGCATACGTTTAGCGTATTTCCCCGGAAAAAGGTGGTTAAGATCGGAGATACACTTGATGACCAAGAGGTCATGATCCGGTTGGCCCATCGGTTAGGCATGCATGATGCTTTTCCCTGGCGCAGCCACCAGGAACTTACCGATTGGATGCTGAAAGGCACCGGTCTGAGTTTTGAAGAATTTTGTGAAAAAGGCATCTTGACCGGCAAGGCCAGATATTATGCTTATGAGAAAGAGAAACACTTTTTTCGCACGCCTTCAGGAAAATTTGAGATATATTCTGATACCCTGGCTTCAATGGGAATTTCACCTCTCCCAATCTATCGTGAACCAGCGTTTTCACCAGTTTCAACTCCTCAAGTGGCCGAAAAGTATCCTCTGATATTGATTGGCGGGGTTAAAATGGCCGATTACTTCCATAGCGAAGGCCGCCAGATAAGCTCGCTGCGCCGCAGAAATCCAGATCCACTGGTAGAAATAAACCCTAAAACTGCTGCATCTATAGGGTGTTCAGAGGGTGATTGGGTTTGGATTGAGACCCCCCATGGCAGGGTAAAAATGCGTGCCAAACTATTTGACGGGATAGCTGAGAATGTAGTCTGCGCTCAATACGCATGGTGGTTTCCTGAGGAAGCACCACCTGAACATGGTTGGAAAAAATCAAACATCAACCTGACTTTCGGTGAGATGGATTATGATCCGGAAACCGGCTCGGAATCATTAAAAAGTATGCTATGTAGAATATACCCGGTAGGAAATAATTAATTGGTTTTTACCTGCCCCCAACTGTACCACCAATTATGTTAGGTTACAAAGCCATAAACAAGAAAAGTGGCGACTTATGGTAATGTCAATTAAAAAATTGGCTACAAAATATGTTTACGAAAATGGGCAAAGGCACCGTGACAGCCAAAATATTTATTACTCAATTCGTATAGTTTAAGATGCATATATATTATATATATATTATATACAAAACAGCCCGCAAACCAATGGTAAAACGGTTAACGTTAACGGACTGTGGGTTATTTGATTTTATCTATGCTTCCATGCGGGTACCATCCTTGAAACAAAACTCCAACCGGCCATCCGTGAGAACCGTAACCGTGTCGATCACCGATGTCCAGAGTTTTTCATCAAATTCTTCAACAAGTAATGGCCGGGTTTCTATGTCCCGGATAAATGACTCCAGGGTATTATGCTTTTCACGGTGCTTTATACGGAGCGCTTCCAGTTGGGCAATCCGTTCCGTGGCCTTCCGGTGCCGCTCCATGTATCCCTTGTGCCGTTCGTTAAATCCATCCTGATTAACGGCAAAGCGGGCATTTTCATAAATGGCTTTTCTCGTGAGTTCCGAAACAACCTCAATTTCGCGTCGTAGTTCTTCAAGTTCAGCATCAATCTCTGTGCAGTTGCATAAGACTTCTTGGGCCAGCCGGCAGTTGACGAGCAGCTCATCCCGGTTACCCATCAGCATATTAAATGCCGCCAGAAACCGCTGCTTAATTTCATCTTCTGTAAGATGGGGTGTCTGGCAAGGTTTGTCGTTTTTATACTTCTCATTGCACCGCCATACCGTGCAAAAACCTGGCCCGCGAAGTAATGAAGGGCATAAAGGAAACCTCACTGCAAGGAAAACATACGGGTGGACTCCCTCCCCTAGGCCTGTCGGTAGACAAGTAAGGCCATTATGTAATCAACGAAGCCGAGGCTGAGGCCGTCCGGATTATTTTCAACATGTTCCATCAAGGGCATGGTTACAGCGATATACAGGGCGAACTCAATAAAAAAGGGCTAAAAACCAAGCTCGGCCGACTGTTCAGCAAGAACATCTTACAAAACAAGAAATACGCAGGAATCTACGTTTTCAACCGGGCAGCAAGCAAGTCCCCCGACGGCAGCCGCAACAACCACAAGTCAAAGAGCCCGGAAGAAGTAATCGAAATAAAGGACGCAATACCGGCAATCATCCCGCCCTAAATATTTTGGGAGGTACAGGAGAAGATAGATAAAAGCCAGAGGCAGAATTCAAAGGGCCGTTATAAAGCGCAAACAGTATACATTCTGTCCGGTGTTATCTGGTTTGGTTAGTGCGGCAAGAGAATGGTGGGAACTTCATCAACCTACCACACCCGCGTATCCCGGGAGAACCGTAAACAATACTACTACGAGTGCAATTACGGCAAGCGAACCGGCGAATGCGGCAACGGCAAAATAAGAAAAGAACTGGCGGAGGAATACGTTTTGTCCGAATTGGAGGCCCGCCTTCTAAACGACAGCGCCATACCCGAACTTGCACGTAAGATTTCAATCCACTATAAACAAGAAAAAATGAAAAACGCCGGCGAAGGGTTTATTTCTCGAACAAGAACTCTCCAAAGTCGACAAACAAATCAACAACCTGGTCCAAGCAATTACAGAAGGCGGTGCGACGGTCCGCGCTATTGTCGAAAAACTAAAGAACCTTGAGGCAAAAAAGTCCTCACTCGAAAGCAGGCTGCAGGAGTGGCGCATTAAGCAATCACAGGATTTGCTGTCGGAAACGGTAATAGCTTCCTACCTGCAGCATTACCGTGAATTACTAAAAAGCAAGGACCCCATAAGCTGCAAACAACTGGTGGAAGAGTTTGTTGAAAGGGTGACAATAAACAAAGACACCTTAAAGTTACCTTTAAGGTGTCTGTGGATTCATCTGGTGGAGGCGGGGGGAATCGAACCCACCGTCCGGAAGACCGACCACAGGAGACTCTCCGAGCGCAGGCTGTAGTTTAGGTTTCGCTCCGCGGGCGCCTACAGCCAGGCTCCCTTGGAGCTATCTCGATAAATCTCGCTTAAGCCCTCCGAGAATTGGGCGTTAAGCCAGCCCGTTAAGTCGACCCCCTAGCCCGGGCCACGGGCCCGGCGCGGGTAGAAGGTTAACTGCAATTAAGCAGCTAAAGCGTAGTTTTCTTTGGCAATTATTTTTTCCCACCGTTTTGCGGGCTGATGGAACCCCGGCTCGCTCCTCCTGCCACCGCTTCCCCCGTCGAAACCTTTACGCCCCCGTATATCATTATATGCTTTTTCTTTCGGTTTAAACGCGGCACTGGTTATTTATAAAAATTTAATGCAGCCTCATTCTTTCCTTTATTGCCCTGTCGATTTCCCGGCGGGCATCCCTGCTGGCAATGTCTTCCCGCCGGTCGTAAATTTTCTTGCCTTTGGCCAGGGCCAGCTCTATTTTGGCCAGGCCGTTTTTAAAGTAAACTTTCAGAGGTATCAGCGCCAGGCCCTTCTCCCTGGTCTTGCCCATAAGGCGCAGTATTTCATACTTGTGCATGAGCAGCCGGCGGGTGCGCTTTGGCTCGTGGTTAAACTGGTTGCCCTGCTCGTAAGGGCTTATATGCATATTATACAGCAGCAGCTCACCGTTTTCAACGCGGGCAAAGCTGTCCTGCAGGCTGGCCTTGCCCGCCCGGAGGGACTTTACCTCCGTGCCCCTTAAGGCCAAGCCGGCTTCAAAAGTCTCCAGGATATGGTACTCGTGCCTGGCCCTCCTGTTTTCTGTCACCACTTTAACAGCCATAAAAACCACCTGAAAAAATAAACCCTTTTCCTTCTCTACAGGCAAGGGTGCTGACAATAACGGGGCACATACCGCTGCCGCACTCTAATTATAGCAACGCTGATTATTTTGTCAAGTAGCCGGGCCTACCCGGTGTGTTCATTCTGTGATAATGTCACCCTGAAATATTTCTATGAAAATGTCACCCCTCTGGGTAAAATGAAAGGATGATATTATCAATGACACAGGATGAACGAAACAAGCTTTATGTTGCCCGCTGCTTACTCGATGGAAAAATGACTATCAGTGAAGCTGCAGAGACTTTAGGCCTTAGCGAACGCCAGGTAAAACGCATCAAAAAGGGGGTCAAAGAACACGGCGAGTCGTTCGTAATCCATAAAAACAGGGGCCGGAAGCCTCCACATGCTCTAACTGATGAAGTTCGAAAATTAGTGGTGAATCTTAAAAAATCGGAGAAATACTCAAAAGCCAATTTTTCACATTTTCAAGAACTCCTTGAGGAATTTGAATCAATTAGCCTTAGCAAACCTTCGGTTTACAGAATACTTGTGGCAAATGGGCTGACAAGCCCCAAAAAACACTCTAAGGTGAAACGTCATAAGCGCAGAAAAAGGAAGCCCCAAAGAGGTATGCTGGTGATTATTGATGCCAGTCCTCACGCCTGGTTTTTTAACAATGAAGAATGCTCACTGCATGGCGCCGTTGATGATGCCACAGGGGAGATATTAGCCTTGTTTTTCATGCGTAACGAGTGCCTCGAAGGACATTACCAGGTTATGAAGACTGTTATCTCGAATAATGGTGTGCCGCTGGCCGTTTATGCGGATCGCCATACCATCTTCCGTTCTCCTAAATCAGATAAATTATCGCTTGAAGAGGAATTAAACGGCAAAAAGGTCAAGGCTACTCAATTCGGCAGGGCTATGGCTGAGCTGGGAATTAACCTTATTTGGGCAAAATCTGCTCAAGCAAAGGGCCGTATCGAAAGGTTATGGGAAACCCTGCAAAGCCGGCTTCCCGTTGAATTAAATATCGCTGGTATAACTACTATGGAGGAGGCGAATGCTTTTTTAGCTACTTTTATTAATAAGTACAATGAAAAGTTTGCTGTTGAGCCTAAAGATCCTCAGCCTGCTTTCCGTAAGCTTGAGGATAACATTAACCTCGACTATATTTTATGCACCAAGGAAACCAGACAGATTGACCGGGGTTCTGCGTTTTCTTACGGGGGTGTTTATTACAGAGTTATTTGTAACGGCAAAACAATGCCGATAGCTCCTAAAGCTAAAATTACAGTGCTAAAAAGCCCTCAGTTCGGCTTAAAGGTGCAATACGGCAGCTCAATTTATGATATTGAGATATTAGAACAGTTGCCACCTAAAGACATAGCTCCTGGGCAGCCAAGGCAACCTCGTAAGCCTGTTAAGCCTGCAGAAAACCATCCCTGGCGAACCAAAACTACCACATTTCCCATAACCATCTACGATGAATCGGACCGGGAAATCCTTGATGCTCTATTCAGCTCAAGGCTTGCCTGGAGATAAATTTAACTTATGCTTTGAGCAGGAACCCTAAGCTCGTTTTTGGGCGGCTGCTCGTTTTACCCTTGACATGTGGGCTAAAATTGCTTAGCGAGGGGCGTATATGGTAGGTTTCTCATGCCCCTCGCCGTCGCCCCTCGCTGGTTAAAAATCAGCCCACAATGTCAAGGGCAGCCGCCCTTTTTCTTTTTGCACTTTTTAATCCTTTAAACCTGTAGGGGGTGACATTTTATCAGAATAAAACTACCCCTTCTTAGGTGACATTTTCATAGAACATTGACAGTAGCCGGGCCTACCCGGACAGTGTCAAGATGCCGTATAAAAAAGAAAACCGGCCGCCCCGGGAACAACTAAAGCCATATTAGTTAATATTTGTATTTTATAGATTTAGTTCTTCGGCAATTCCCTGCATGGCCTCCAGCCCCAGGCCCAAAAACTCCTCCAGGGAAAGGCCCAGTTCGGAGCAGGTCCTGATCGTTTCCCTGTTCGCCCCGCGGGCAAAGGACTTTTCGTGAAAGCGGTTCATTAAAAAGGGCACGTCAATGGCGGCAAGCTTTTTTTCGGGGCGGATCAGGGCCCCGGCCACAATAAGCCCGGTCAGCGGGTCGGTGGCATAAAGGGCCTTGTCCAGCATGGACAGGCGGGGCAGGCCGTGGCGGTGGTTGTGCACCTTCACGGCATAAACCACATCCTCCGGCAGTCCCAGCCCGGCCAGCATCTCCGCCCCCTCCAGGCTGTGCCGGTCCGGATCGTCCTTGGTCCGGTCATAGTCTATGTCGTGCAAAAGACCGGCCAACCCCCACTTTTCCCGGTCCTGGCCGAAATGTTCGGCCAGGCGGCACATCACGGCCTCCACGGCAAGGGAATGGTTAAACAGGTTTTTGCTGGTCAGGTTCTTTTTTAACAATGACAGTGCTTCTGCCCTATTCAATTGCCGGTACCTCCTTTTTTACCTTTTCCGGCTTCACCTTAAGAAACTTGGCCTTTGCCCGCACCGCAACGGTGCCGTCCGGCAAAAGCAGCCTGCCGGCCATTTCAATCAGGCGCCCTCTGGCCGAGGTCATGCTTGCCTCAACGGTCAGTCTTTCTCCCACCCGCACGGACCTGCTGTAGCGGGTGGTCATTTCCATGGTCATGGCGGTAATGCCCCTCATCCACAGCCACTGGGCCATTACTTCGTCCAGCAGGGTGGCAAGCAGCCCGCCGTGCACAATGCCGCGCCAGCCCTGGTGCACGGGGCCGGCAATAAAGTAAGAGCGGCAGACATCCCCGTCCTGCTCGAATTTCAGCTTCAACCCGACGGGGTTTTGGGGGCTGCACCCAAAGCACATGTTTTCATCCGGCGGTTTGCTCATATCACTGCCCTCTTCCCGGTCAGATTCCTTTTCATTTTATTAAAATGATCCATGCTCTAAACTTCTTAAAAAAATGTGCCGGGGCGTTCCGGCACATTTTCGACGCCTATCTGTTTAGCGGAACAAAACCGCGCCGATGATCAGAGAAACCGTACCCGCAACCTTGATCAGGGGGTTCATGGCGGGGCCGGAAGTATCCTTGCAGGGGTCTCCGACGGTGTCGCCGATAACCGCCGCCTGGTGGATCGGGTTGGGCTTGCCGTCGATCTTCTTCCCGCCCAGGTTGCCCGCTTCAATCCACTTCTTGGCGTTGTCCCAGGAACCGCCGGCATTGGCCAGGAACAGAGCCATCAGCACACCGGTGGCGGTCAGCCCGGCCAGGTAACCGGCCAGGGCCATGGCCCCCAGGCCGAAGCCGACAATCAAAGGAACAATAACGGCGACCAGGCCCGGAAAGATCATCTTGTTAATGGCGGCACCGGTGGCAATGCTGACGCAGCGGGCGTAATCGGGTTTCGCCTCGCCCTCCATGATGCCTTTTATTTCGCGGAACTGGCGGCGCACCTCATTAACCATTCCATAAGCGGCATCGCCGACCGCCCGCATGGTGGATGCGCTTACCACAAAGGGTATTGACGCGCCGATCAAAAGCCCCACCAGAACCTGCGGGTTGTTCAGGTTGATTACCAGGTGGCCGTCTGTGAGCAGGTGCTGCAGTTTCGGGTTTCTGGCCACCTCGTCGGCGTAGGCCTGGAACAGGGCCAGCGCAGTCAGGGCGGCTGAGCCGATGGCAAAGCCTTTGGCAATGGCCGCGGTGGTGTTGCCCACGGCATCCAGTTTATCGGTTTTCTGGCGCACTTCGGGCGGCAGTTCGGCCATCTCGGCAATGCCGCCGGCGTTATCGGCAACAGGCCCGAAGGAATCCATTGCCACAACTATTCCTGCCGTGGAAAGCATGCCCATGGCGGCCATGGCAATCCCGTAAATGGCGTGGGAGGCGCTTTCCCAGCTGGCTACCCAGTACGCGAAGTAAATTGCTGCCGCAAAGAAAAGCATCGGGAAGAATACCGACTCCATACCCACCGACAGGCCGTGAATAACGTTGGTGGCAGGGCCCGTCTTGGAAGCCTCGGCTATCCGCAGGCAGGGCGGCCTGCTGTTGGAAGTATAGTACTCGGTCAGGGCACCGATGGCGACGTTGACGATCAGGCCGGCAGCTACGGCCAGGAAGATGCCCAGGGCGTCTTTGCCCGGGAAGGTCCAGGCGGACAGGAAGTAGACGCCGATGGCAGTCATAATGTTGGTGGCCCACAAGCCCAGATTCAGGGCCGCCTGCGGGTTGCCGCCCTCCCCGGTGCGCACGAAAAATGTGCCCAGAATAGAAGCTATAATGCCTACAGCGCCGACCACCAGCGGGAAGAGGGCCCCTTTGGGGCCGAAAATGGCGTTGCCGATAATCATGGCGGCGATGGTGGTAGCGGCATAGGACTCGAACAGGTCGGCCCCCATGCCCGCCGTGTCGCCGACGTTGTCGCCCACGTTGTCGGCAATGGTGGCCGGGTTGCGCGGGTCGTCTTCAGGTATGCCGGCCTCCACCTTACCCACCAGGTCTGCACCCACATCGGCGGCCTTGGTGTAAATGCCGCCGCCGACCCGGGCAAAGAAGGCAATCGCGCTGGCACCGAAAGCAAAGCTGTTGATGACAACGGGATCTTTATAAATAAGGTACAGCACGGAAACGCCCAAAAGCCCAAGGCCGGCCACGGACAGGCCCATCACGGCGCCGGCCCGGAAGGAAACGTTCAGCGCCTTGCCCAGGCCGTGGCTGCGCGCGGCTTCGGCAGTGCGGGCGTTGGACTTGGTGGTGCTGTTCATGCCCAGGTATCCGGCAATGGCGGAACATACGGCGCCCACCAGGAAGGATATGGCCAGGGCGTCCCCTTTAATGCGCGGGTCCAGCCGCGGCAGGACCAGCACCAGCAGTACCGCCACAACCAGGGTGAAGGGAATCAGGGTTTTATACTGGCGGTTAAGATAGGCCATGGCGCCTTCCTGAACAGCTTCGGAAATCTGCTTCATCCTGGGGGTGCCCATGGGTTCCTTCATAATGCTGGCAAAAGTTACAAGTGCAAAGGCCAGGGCAACGGCCCCCGCAATTGCTCCGTACATGGCTAGTGTCATCGATTCCTGCACTTCTAAATTACCCTCCTAACCAGATTCCTCTAACCTATCTCCAGACAACCAGAACAAGGGCGCTGGCCGCAAATAATACCGCTAATACGATGGTGACCTTTCCAAGCAGCTCGTCCAGCCCTTTCTTCTTGCCGAAGAGCGTTTCGGCGCCTCCGGTTATTGCCCCCGACAGGCCGGCACTCCTGCCCGACTGCAGAACGACCGCAGCAATAAGCAGGATGGAAAAAAGCACGTGAAAGACGGTAATTATTGTTTTTAACACGTATACACCTCCTTTAGCGGTACGCATGCCAGCTATTATAACACACTATGCAAAAGCTGACAATCGGACCGGGCTAAAAAACCGGATTTTTTAGCCGGCCGGCTGTGCTGTGCCTTTTAGAACCTCAAATTATACAGGCCCTTTTTGCCCTTGAAGACTGCCAGCTCGCCCAGTTCCTCCTCGATCCGGAGCAACTGGTTGTACTTGGCAACCCGGTCCGTCCGGCAGGGAGCGCCGGTTTTGATCTGGCCCGCGTTGACGGCCACCACCAGGTCGGCTATGGTGGAGTCCTCGGTTTCCCCCGAACGGTGGGACACCACCGCGGTATAGCCGGCCTGTTTGGCCATCTCAATGGTGTCCAGGGTTTCGGTAACGGTGCCGATCTGGTTCAGCTTGATCAAGACCGAATTGGCTACGCCGGAACTGATGCCCCGGGCCAGGCGCTCCGTGTTGGTAACGAAAAGATCGTCACCGACAAGCTGGATCCGCCTGCCCAGCCGGGCGGTTAGCTTTTGCCAGCCTTCCCAGTCGTCTTCGGCCAGCCCGTCCTCAATAGAAATGATCGGGTACCTGTCCACCAGCCCGGCATAGTAATCAATCAGTTCCTCCGCCGTGAAGGCCTTTCCCTCACCGGCAAACACATACCTGCCCTCTTTATAAAACTCCGTAGCGGCGGGATCCAGGCCAGGGCGATGTCCCGGCCAGGCTCGTACCCTGCCGCGGCAATGGCTTCCATAATTACCGCCAGGGCCTCTTCGTTGGAGCCCAGCATCGGGGCAAACCCGCCCTCGTCGCCGACGGCCGTGCCCAAACCTCGCTGTTTGAGAACGTTTTTCAGGCTGTGGTAAACCTCTACCCCCATCCTTAAGGCCCCGGCAAAGCTGGAGGCCCCCACCGGCATGATCATGAACTCCTGGATGTCAACGTTGTTGTCGGCGTGTTTGCCGCCGTTCAATATGTTCATCATGGGCACCGGCATAACCTTGCTGTTGACGCCGCCCAGGTACTGGTAAAGCGGCAGGCCCAGGGACTCGGCCGCCGCCTTTGCCGCGGCCATGGATACGCCTAAAATGGCGTTTGCGCCCAGCCTGCTCTTGTTGGGCGTGCCGTCAAGCTCAATCAGGGCGCGGTCCAGGCCGAGCTGGTCGGTGGCGTCAAAGCCGGCTATTTCCGGGGCGATAACGGAATTGACGTTTTCAACGGCCTTCAATACTCCCTTGCCGTTGTAGCGCCCCTTGTCGCCGTCCCGCAGCTCAACAGCCTCGTATGCGCCGGTTGAAGCTCCGGAGGGCACCGCCGCCCTTCCCACGGACCCGTCCTCCAGAAACACTTCCACTTCAACGGTGGGGTTGCCGCGGGAGTCAAGGATCTCCCGGGCCAGTACGTCAGCTATTACAGTGGACATCTGCATCACTCCTTCAAAAGGCCGGGACACGGTAATAATCCCCGGTATGTATTGTGCAACAAAAACCCGCTACGCCGGCGCCTGCTTCTCCTCCTGCCGGCAGCACTTCTCCAAAGGGTGCACGTTCGCTTCTCTTGTAATCAGGGTCTGGCCGGTCATCTCGGCCGGTTTCGGGATGCCCAGCAGGTGCAGGATGGTGGGGGCCACATCCCGCAGGCTGCCGTCCCGCAGCGCAATGCCGGCGGTATCCCGCCCGATCAGGATGAACGGCACCGGGCTGGTGGTGTGGGCCGTATGAGGCTGTCCCTCTTCGTCCACCATCTCATCCGCATTGCCGTGGTCTGCCGTTATCAGGAGCGTGCCGTCCTTTTCCAGGACGGCCCGCGCCACCTTTCCAAGGCAGCGGTCGATTGTTTCTATGGCCTTTACCGTTGCCTTCATGTCGCCGGTATGCCCGACCATGTCGGGATTGGCGTAATTCATTATGATTACGTCGTACTTGCCCGAGGCCAGCCGCTCCAGAAAGGTGCCGGTGACCTCGTTGGCGCTCATTTCGGGCTTCAGGTCGTAGGTGGCCACCCGCGGGGAGGGCACCAGGATCCTGTCTTCGCCGGGGTATGGCTTTTCTAAGCCGCCGTTGAAGAAGAAGGTCACATGGGCGTACTTTTCCGTTTCGGCCAGGCGGAGCTGGGTCATGCCGTGCCTGCTTAAAACCTCGCCCAGGGTATTGCGCAGCTCCTGCGGCTGAAACGCCACCGGCGCCTTAATGGTCTTGTCGTAAAGGGTCATGCAGGTAAAATGCACGGCAGGGTAGCCCTGCTTTCTGGCAAACCCGGTGAAATCCTCGTCCACAAAGGCCCTGGTAATCTGGCGGGCCCGGTCCGGCCGGAAGTTAAAGAAAATAACGGCGTCGCCCTTCATTATTTTGGCGGCCGGCCCACCCGACCCGTTTACCACGACGGTGGGCTGGATAAACTCGTCGGTTTCATCCCTTCCGTACCCCAGGTCAACCGCCTCCAGCGGGCTTGTTGCCTGAATGCCCTCGCCTAAAACCATTGCGTTGTACGCCCGCTCGGTGCGGTCCCAGCGGCGGTCTCTGTCCATGGCGTAATAGCGCCCCATTACCGTTGCCACCGCCCCAAAGCCCAGTTCGCCCAGCTTCTTCCTTAACTGCTCGAAGTATTCTTTTGCGTTGGCCGGCGGCACGTCGCGCCCGTCCAGGAAGGCATGGACAAAGACGTTGCGCATGTTCTCGCGGGCGGCCAGGTCCAGGAGGGCGAAAAGGTGGCTGATATGGCTGTGCACTCCGCCGTCCGATAAAAGCCCCATCAGGTGAAGGGCCTTATTATTCTCCCTGGCGTATCTCACCGCCTCCAGCAGGACTTCGTTCTTGAAAAAGGTCCCGTCCTTGATGGCGCGGCTTATTCTGGTAAGCTCCTGGTACACCACCCTGCCGGCGCCTATGTTCAAGTGTCCCACCTCGGAATTGCCCATCTGGCCCTCGGGAAGCCCCACGTCCTCGCCGGAACAGCTCAGGGCACAGTGGGGGTAACCGGCCAGAAAGCTCTTGAAATTCGGTGTGCTGGCCAGGGCTATGGCATTGCCCCGGACATTGGAACTGAGGCCCCAGCCGTCCAGAACCACCAGCACCAGGGGCCTGCCGCCGGCATACCGGCCGCAGGGCGTTGCAGCTACGTCTTCCTTCAACGTCAAACCTCCAGCCTTCAGCCTATACAAGCTGCTTTTATTATTTCTACAAAACTTTTTACTTCCAGGCTGGCCCCGCCTACCAGGGCACCGTCGATGTCCGGCTGGGCCATCAGCCCCGCCGCGTTTTCCGGTTTGACGCTTCCCCCGTACTGGATGCGCATCGCCCCGGCCGCCCCGGCCCCGTACAGGTCTCTTACCAGGCCGCGGATAAAGCCTATCATCTGCTGGGCGTCCTGCTCCGAGGCGGTTTTGCCGGTGCCGATGGCCCAGACCGGCTCGTAGGCAATAACCAGGCCGCCAGCCTGTTCCGGGGTCAGGCCAGCCAGCCCGGACTCAGCCTGGCGCCGCACCACCTCTTCGGTAACGCCCGCCTCCCTTTCTTCAAGCGTCTCGCCGACGCACATGATGGGCGTAAGGCCGTGCGCCAGCGCGGCCCTTACCTTGCGGTTGACCTTCTCGTCGGTCTCCCCGAACAACTGCCTCCGCTCCGAATGCCCGATAATGACGTAGCTGCAGCCGGCGTCCTTGAGCATTAAAGGAGAGACTTCCCCGGTAAAAGCCCCGCTTTCCTCCCAGTGCACGTCCTGGGCGCCGACCGCAATGCCCGTGCCGCGCAGGGCCTCCGCCACCGGAACCAGGGCGGTAAAGGGGGGGCAAACGGCTATTTCGACGCCGTCCACCCCCGCCACGGCCGTTTTCAGCTCCTGCGCAAAGGCCACCGCTTCAGGCACCGTCTTGAACATCTTCCAGTTACCTGCGATGAGGGGTTTTCTCGCTGACATAAACAGGCCTCCGTTTATTTATCGAGCAGCGCCCTTACTCCCGGCAGTTGCTTCCCTTCCAGAAACTCCAGGGAAGCGCCGCCGCCGGTTGAGATATGGGTCATTTTGCCGGCTACGCCGGCCTTCTTGGCCGCCGCCGCCGTGTCACCGCCGCCGATTACGGTGACGGCGTTTAATTCGGCCAGCGTCCGGGCTATTGCTTCGGTGCCCCTGGCAAAAGGATCCATTTCAAAAACGCCCATTGGTCCGTTCCAGACCACGGTCCTGGCCGCCCTGAGGGCTTCGGTGAAAAGTCTGATGGACTCGGGCCCTATATCCAGGGCCATCCACTCCGCCGGGATTTGATCGACCGGCACCGTCCTTTGCTCCTGGCCGGGCGCCGGCCCCGGCGCCACCACCACATCCACCGGCAGGAGGAGCTTTACTTCCCTGCTTCTGGCTTCTGCAATCAGCTTCCTGGCCAGGTCAATCTTGTCGGCCTCCAGCAGGGACTTACCGACGCTGTACCCTTGTGCCTTCAGAAAGGTATTGGCCATCCCGCCGCCAATGATAACCGTATCGACTTTGGTCAGCAGGTTGAAAATTACTCCCAGCTTGTCGGAAACTTTCGAGCCGCCCACGACGGCTGCAAAAGGGCGCTCCGGGCTGGTCAGCAGCCTGCCCAGTATTTCCAGCTCTTTTTCCATCAGCAGGCCTGCCACGGCCGGCAAAAACCCGGCAACGCCCTCGGTGGAGGCGTGGGCCCGGTGTGCGGTTCCAAACGCATCGTTTACAAAGACATCTGCCAGCTCAGCCAGTTGCCGGGCAAACTTCTCGTCGTTTTTCTCCTCCTCCGGGTGGAAACGGACGTTTTCCAGCAGCACCACGTCCCCGTCCTGCATCTGGGCAACGGCGGACCTGGCGGCTTCTCCCACGCAGTCGCCGGCCTTAACCACCGTTTTCCCCAGCAGTTCGGAAAGGCGCCTGGCAACGGGATCCATTTTGTACCTCTCGTCCACCCTGCCCTTGGGCCGGCCCAGGTGCGAAACCAGAATAACCCTGGCTTTTTGTCCGATAAGGTAGTTTATGGTGGGCACGGCCTCCTTTATTTTAACGTCATCGGCCACCCGGCCGTTTTCCATCGGCACGTTGAAGTCCACCCGCAACAGGACCCGCTTGCCCTTTACATCTATATCCCTTACCGTTTTTTTGGCCACACTAACACCTCCTCTCCAAAAATCTCTATAAAGCGCTGCAAATAACCGGCCGGCACAACCGGACCCGTTTTTACGCCGTCATGCAACCGCACATCAGGCTTTACGGCCGCAATTTGTGCTCGCGCCCATTTTACAGCGCTTTACAGGGAGGAAAAAATTGCATCTTAAACTCTTTAAATAAAGTTTTTACCATCCTTTGGCGGCCATGTAGGAAGCCATGTCCAGAATCCGCTGGGAGTAGCCCCACTCGTTGTCGTACCAGGCAATTACCTTGGCCATGTTGCCGTCGATAACCATGGTGGAGAGGGCGTCCACCACGGCCGAATAGGGATTGCCGTTGAAGTCGATGGAAACAAGCGGCAGCTCGCAGTAATCCAGGATACCTTTTAAATGCCCCTGCGAGGCTTCCTTAAAAGCCCGGTTTATCTCGTCCGCGCTGGCCGGCCTGGCCAGTTCCACCACCAGATCCACCACCGAAACGTTGGGCACGGGCACCCGCATGGCAAAGCCGTTCAGCTTGCCCTTCAACTCGGGCAGCACCAGCGCTACGGCCCTGGCCGCCCCCGTGGTGGTAGGTATGATGGACATGTTGGCCGCCCTGGCCCGCCGCATGTCCCTGTGCGGCATGTCGAGAAGCTGCTGGTCGTTGGTATAGGCGTGAACCGTAGTCATCAGCCCCTTGACAATGCCGAACCTGTCATTTAAAACCTTGGCAACCGGGGCCAGGCAGTTGGTGGTGCAAGAAGCGTTGGAAACCACATGGTGCACCGCCGGGTCGTATTTTTCGTGATTAACGCCCATTACCACCGTAAGGCACTCGCCGCCTTTGGCCGGGGCGCTCAGAATTACCTTCCTGGCGCCGGCCTCAAGGTGCTTTGCCGCTTCGTCCGGGTTGTTGAACCTGCCGGTGGATTCCACCACTATGTCCACACCCAGCTCTTTCCAGGGTAAAAGCAGGGGGTCTCCTTCGGCCAGCAGCCTTATTTTGCGGCCGTTAACCACTATCGCGCCGTCTTCGGATTGTACGTCCAGATCAAAGGTGCCGTGGATGGAGTCATACTTGACCATGTGCGCCACAGAACGGGCGTAGTCATCCGACACCGGGATTCTCCTGGACTTGTGGTTGACCGCCACCACCTCCAGATCAGGGCGCTTGAGCGCACCTCTTAAAACGTCGCGGCCAATCCGCCCCAGGCCGTTGATCCCTATTCTGCACCCCATTTGTACCATCCGCCCCTTTCAATAGTATACCTTAATAACCACTTTTTATTAAATTAGCATACACTCATTCTCCATCAGCCCGTCAGTTTCCTTCCGCCATAAGCCAACTTTCGACGATAAAAATGGGGTACCGACCCTGTGCCAGTACCCCTGCCGCTTTTATCCCCTATTTCAATACCTCTTCCTTTTTCTTATGGCCGCTATGCCCAGTTCGTCACGATACTTCGCCACAGTGCGCCGGGAAATCTTGATCCCCCTCTGCCTGAACAGTTCGGAGATTTTCTGGTCGTTTAGCGGACTTCTGGCGTCCTCCCCGGCTACAATCTCCTGGAGCATTTTCTTTATGCACTCGGCCGAAACCATGTTCCCGGCGGTATTGTTCAGGCCGGTGCAGAAAAAGTATTTCATCTCAAAAACGCCCTGCGGTGTCTGAATGTACTTGTTGGAGGTTGCCCGGCTCACCGTGGACTCGTGCAGGCCTACCATCTCGGCCACCTTTTTCAGGTTCAGGGGCTTCAGATACTTGACGCCGTAGTCTAAGAAGTCCCTCTGCAGGTCGACCAGGCACTTCGCCACCTTGTAAAGGGTCAGCCGCCTCTGTTCTATGCTCCGGATCAGCCAGGCGGCGGCGTTCAACTTGCTCTCCACGAAGCGGCGGGTGCCGGAGTCGCAGTTTGTATTGCTGGAAAGAACCGAACGGTAGGTGGAGTTAATCGTAAGCCGGGGTATGGCCACGTCGTTGATCAGGATGACATACTCTCCTTCAACTTTTTCCAGCACAATATCAGGAACTATATAACGGGTGTCGTTAAGGTTGGAAAAGTTACGGCCAGGTTTTGGATCGAGGGTTCTTAAAACATCGGCGGCCTTCTGGACCTCCTGCACCGTCACGCCCAGGCTCTGGGCGATCCGGTTCAGTTTGCCCTTGGCCAGATCAGACAGGTGCTCTTTAATTAGCTTATTAAGAATTTCGTTTTTTATACCTAACTGACCGACTTGAATTAAGAGGCATTCTTCCAGGCTTCTGGCGCCCACCCCCGGCGGGTCAAACCCCTGGATTACTTTCAACACCTTAAATACCCTGGAAGTGCTGACATTCAGGCAGGCGGCCACTTCTTTCAAAGGAACCCTGAGGTAGCCGTTTTCGTCAATATTGCCGATCAGGTATTCCCCAATAAGCTTGTCCTTTCCGCGGCAAGGGCTCAAGTTGAGCTGGGTGGTGAGATGCTCGGTCAGCGTGGGCATCTGGTACAGAAAGTTCTCGTAGCTGTACTCCTGCTGGTCCTGCCACCTTTCCTGGCGGAAAATGCCCGGATCGTCGCTGCTCTCCTGCAAGTACTCTTCCCAGTCCAGGTCGTACTCCGGTCCTCCTCCATCGGGTTCCGGCTCCACAGTCGGCTCGAACTCTTCCTCCCTGCCGTAATCGTCGTCAGTCAGCTCCAGCATGGGATTCTCCTGGAGCTGCTGCTCGATGTACATGGAAAGCTCAAGGGAGGAGAGCTGCAACACAGTGATGGCCTGGCGCAATTCGGGGGTCATGATTAACTTTTGGGTCTGCTCCATGTTAAGACCATAACCCATTCGCATTGCGTTCACCCCTCAAGAAAAAGACGCTTCTTAGATTATCTTAAATTCTCTAAAAGACGGGCTTTTTCCTGCCGGAATTGCCTTCGCGACAGAATATTCGTCAGGTAATTGTTTCATTCGACACATTTTTTACAGGCCGGACGGCTGCCTCAATTCATTTCTGCGCCAGGCCAAAAGGAGAAAGGCCGTGATCAAAACCGAAAGTCCTACTGCCGAAAGCACGGCCAGCCCGGCCTGTCCTTCGGCAAAGAGATAGGGATGAAGCCCCGCGCCGTAATCCATCAGATCGTTAAAAAACATCCACGCCCCAGCCGCCAGAATTGCCCCGTAATTAAGCCGGAGGGGCTTAAGAAAGGCCGCCCCTTCAACGGCCATACCCAGGTGGGAAAGCCAGAGTACCGCTTCCGTAAGCCCGGCCGGCCCGCCGCCAAGCCAGTAATGGGTAATCAGCGCTATAGCCCAGATGCCGTATTTTATGCAAACGGCAAAGGCAACGGCCGGAAACAGAAGGCCGCCCGCGCCGGCCAGGCGGAAGGCCAGCGCCAGGGCAAAAAGGCTGGTGGACAGCGGGCTGTCCGGCACAAAAGGCCAGAAATAAAGGGGGGTTTCGGCAAGCTGCTGGCGGTACCAGCAGTAGCCGTAAACCGATCCAGCCGCGTTGATTGCCACCAGGGGCACCATAAAGCGCGCCTGCCAGGGGTTCCGCCAGAAATCCCTCCAGAGCCTTACCAGCAAATCCAAATCTATCTTTCCTTTAATTTACATTATATGTAAACAGTTCGTTAAATATTTCCTGCCGCTTTAGCTGCTTTTACCGCCGGCGGGCATATACCGGCCTGAGGGCGGCCGCCCGGCCTTAAACCTGCTCTTTGCCGCTTTAGTTCCGGGTGCCGCGCCTGACAACCGCCGGCACTCCGGCCGCCAGGGCGCCGGGGGGAATATCGCGGTTAACCAGGGAACCGGCCCCGATCACGGCCCCGTCGCCAATGCGGACGCCGGGCAAAATGGTGACGTTCGAACCTATCATTACATTGGAGCCTATTTCCACCGGGCCCTTCCGGTACTCATGCACCAAAAACTCGTGGGTGAGAATGGTGGCGTTGTAGCCGATAACGGTGTTATCACCCACCGAGATGAGGTGGGGGTAAAAAATGTCCAGCATGGCCATCAGCCCGACGGACACATCTTTTCCGATCTTCACGCCGAGAAGGCGCCGGTACAGAAAATTTTTCAGCTCTAAAAAGGGAAGGTAGCGGCACAAAGTAATGACCAGGAAATTAAAAGAAACCCGGGTCAGCCCGACCAGCCGGAAGGAATACCGCATCGAATTCTTCCCGCCTGGGGAAGGAAACCTTTCGACCCTTCTCATTTTTTCCCGCTCCGTATTTTTTCGGCAATCTCGCCAATCTTCCGGAGGCGGTGGTTAACCCCGGACTTGGTCAGCCGGGGCTGGATCATATCGCCCAGTTCCTTCAGGCTGGCGTCGGGATACTTGATCCGCAGTTCGGCAATTTCCCGCAGCGGCTCGGGCATTTGGGCCAGCCCCACGGTATCCCTGATTAAATAAATGTTTTCAAGCTGGCGGACGGCGGCGTCCACAGTTTTGTTCAAATTGGCCGTCTCGCAGTTGACCAGGCGGTTGACCTGGTTGCGCACGTCCTTGTAAATCCTGGCGTTTTCAAAGTTCAACAGGGCCGAGTGGGCCCCGATGATGTTCAGGAACTCCACAATCTGGTCGCTTTCCTTAAGGTAGACCACATGCCACTTTTTCCGCCGGCTCACCCTTGCAGCCAGGCGGAACCGGCCCATCAGCTTGCATATGTAACGGGCAAAGCTTTCGCTGCCGGTAATGACTTCCAGGTGGTAGGTTCCCTCAGGGCTGTTTACCGAGCCTCCGCCCAGAAAAACCCCTCTGAGAAAGGCGCGCCGGCAGCACTCCCGGCGAAGCAGGTCCGGCCGCACCGCCCCTTCCAGCCGGCCTGCCCCGTCCACCATGCCAAGCCTGTTCAAAATTTCCCCCATCCCCTGCTGGGGAGGGATGCGCACCAGGTAGACGTTGTTCTTGCGGAGGCGGGTTTTCCGCTTTACCAGCACTTCTATATTAATGCCGAACAGATCTTTAATCAGGGTAAATATTTTCCTGGCAATGGCGGCGTTTTCCGTAATTATGTTTATTGAAACCTGCTGCCTGGCGCTGATCTGGAGGCTGCCGTCCATCTTGATCAGGGCGGAAAGCTCCGCCAGGCGGCAACACGGCCGCTGGCCGGCAACCCGGGCCAGCTCATTCTTGGTTACTGCCGAAAAAGACAAGCCGCTCCCCTCTTTTCCTGCCACCTCTATTATACCATAAAAAAGAATGTAAAAAACGGCGGCAGCGCCGCCGGAAACCGTCCTGTGACCGTTTTATTCGATATTATCGCCCGTAACCAGCCTTATCCTTTCATGCTGCCATTTGGCCTGGTAAATCAGGCGCAAGATTACCTGCGCCAGCCTGTCCGGATGATGGCGCACCACCTCGGTGCGGTGGACCAGGTCTTCTTCTACCACCTGCACGCCCAGTTTCTCCACCTCTTCCCTGTCGGCCGCGACGGGCTCCGCCCCCTCCTGCCGGTAGCGGGCGCGCAGCCTGGGCGGGACCTGGCCGCTGTTGAGCACGGCGTAATCGATAAACTTTCCGGCGTGCGCAATGATTGCCTTTAAGTGAGACGAGGCGGTATAGCCCCCGGTTTCCCCCGGCTGGGTCATAACGTTGCAGACATATATTTTAAGGGCGGTGCTTCTGGAAAGGGCTTCGGGGATCCCCCTGATTAAAAGGTTGGGAATTATGCTCGTGTACAGGCTGCCGGGCCCGATTACGACCGCGTCGGCTTCCATGATTGCCGTCAGGGCCTCGGGCAGCGGCAGGCAGCGGGAAGGTTTTAAGAATACCTTTTTAATCCCGGCGGTGCTGCGCGAAATGTTCGATTCCCCGTGCATCACCGTGCCGTCAGCCAGTTCGGCGCACAGGGTAACATCGGCCAGGGTTGCCGGCAGGACCTGGCCGCGGATGGCCAGGACTTTGCTCAGGCTCCTCACCGCCCGGTCGAACCCGCCCGACATGTCGGTCAAAGCTGCCAGCAGCAGGTTACCCATGCTGTGGCCGGCCAGCCCTCCGGCCGGAAAACGGTACTGGAGCAGTTCCTCCATCAGCGGTTCTTTATCCGCCAGGGCCACCAGGCAGTTCCTGATGTCCCCGGGCGGCAGGATGCCCAGTTCCCCCCTCAGCCGCCCGGAACTGCCCCCGTCATCGGTCACGGTGACGATGGCGGTCAGGTTGCTGGTGTATTCCTTCAAACCGCGCAGCAGGACCGAAAGGCCGGTGCCGCCTCCGATAACCACAATCTTCGGGCCGCGCATCAGGCTGCGCCTGGTGTAGACAATATCGGTCGCCCTGCCTTCCTGGCCGGGCGCCAGCACTACCGCAACGGACTGGAACGCCTTGAAAAAGCCGGCGCACACCACGGCCAGCCCCAAGGCGGCGGTAAGCACCCCCGCCGCCCAGCGGCGGTTTCCGCTAAACAGCCAGTCCAGGCGGTAAACGGGGCGGGCAAAATCTCCTAAAAGGCAGCCGCCGGTCAAAAAATCGGCCCCCCAGGCGGCCAGCACAATTCCGGCCAGGGCCAGCAGCAGCCACCTCTTTACCTTCATTCCGGGGTAAAGCCATTTCAGCAAAACCACCATTCCCAACTCCTATACCCTGTTAATGTCCCGGTGCCGGACCGTTACCCGGAAGTCCTTTTCCCTCAGAATTTCCCCCAGCCGGCCGGCCAGGGCCACGGAGCGGTGCATGCCCCCGGTGCAGCCAATGGCAATCATCAGGGTGGTTTTCCCTTCCTTAATGTAGTGCGGAATGAGAAATTTTATAAGGTCCGTAAACTTCTTCATAAACTCTTCCGTTACGGGAGAACTGAAAACGAAGTCGCGCACGGCCGGGTCGTTGCCGGTCAGAACCCTTAAGGACGGCTGGTAGTACGGATTAGGCAGAAAGCGGACGTCGATGACCAGGTCTGAATCGAGGGGAATGCCGTATTTAAAGCCAAAGGACACCACGGTAATATGCAGCCTGGAAGCAACGGTGCTGTCGCCGAAGATGGCGGCGATCTCCTCCTTCAACTGTTTTACTTCCATATTCGAAGTGTCGATGATTTTATTGGCCATTCCCCTTAAATCCCGGAGCCTGTTGCGCTCCTCCCGGATTACGTCCAGAATCTCCCCGTGCGTGCTCAGCGGGTGGGGCCGCCTGGACTCCTTGAAGCGCCGCACCAGAGTTTCATCGGAGGCTTCCAGGAAAAGGATTTCATACTGGATTCCCTGGGCATCAATGTCGGAAAGCACCTGGAAAAGGGCATTAAAGAACTCCCCTCCCCGTATATCCACCCCCAATGCTATATTATTAATCCTGCTGGCCGCCTGTGCACAAAGCTCGGCAAATTTGGCAATTAACGCAGGAGGCAGGTTGTCCACGCAAAAAAAACCCAGATCCTCCAGGCTGCGCAGGGCCTGAGTTTTGCCGGCCCCGGAAAGGCCGGTGACAATAACCAGCTTTGGCGTGAACAAAGGGAATCCCTCCTGTCTAAAGGGTTGCGTTTATAACCATTTCGGCGGGAAAGCGCAGCTTCTCGACCAGGGCCGCGCCCGCCGCCAGGTTGCCCACCGTTTCGGGGAAGTGGGCGTCGCTGTTGATGGCCAGCCCGGCACCCCAGCGGGCGGCGGCCCGGACTATGTTTTCTTTATTATAATGGTGGCCGGTATTAACTTCAAGAGCCGTTTCCCGGCCGGCGCAGGCGCGGGCCAGTTCGTCCAGGTCGGCCGGCATCATCAGGTCCGGATGGCTGATAAAGTCAACCGGATAGTTGTAAACCGCCTCGATTAAGGCTTTGGTATTGGTGTTCCGCATTTTTTCCCACAGGCTGCGCCTCAGCCGGACCGCCAGGTTGGGCAGGGTAAAATGCAGGGCATCGCCCGGGCTTGCGGGCAGATGGTAGGGATGCAGGCCGGCAATTAAAAGATCGAGCTTTTCAATAATCTCGCCGGGCAGGTCGAGCCGGCCGTCGCGGCCGATTACCGACGCCTCCGCCCCCACCAGAACCTCCATTTCCGGAAAACCGGGAGCAAGCCCGGCAACCTCCTCCTTTATGGCCAGAAAAGTTTCCGGGCCGGCCACGCCGATACCGACGCTTTTCGGCCCGTGGTCGGTAATGGCCAGCGCTTTCAGCCCCCGCCCGGCCGCCGCCCTTATGTTGTCGGCCGGGGTGCCCCGGCCGTCGCTGTGCGTGGTGTGCGTGTGGTAGTCGGCAAAGAGCTCCATCTGGCCGCTTCATCCTCTCCGTTTCTTGACAGCTCTGTGCAGTTATGATAACTTACTTTTATAACCAGAGCTGTTGTATATGTCCAGCTATAAAAATCTTTGCGCGAATAAATGGAGGTGGTTGTATGAATGAGATAATCAGCGTCGATGCGGGCCATCTGTTAAGCGAAAAGGACGGCCGGAATTTCATCCTGCATGACGAAATGGAAGGCTTTGGGAAAAAATACGGCGGGACCTTTGCCGCCTTCCGGTCCCTGCTAAAAGAAAAAAAATCTCCCCTCACCCTTTCATTTGCGGAAGAAAGCTCCATCCCCCGCATAAGGTCCGTTGCCCAAGAACTGGCGGAAAAGTACGAGAACGTCCTTCTCCTGGGCATCGGCGGCTCGGCGCTGGGCGCCCGGGCCGTCCTGCAGTTTACCAGGGGGCCTTATTACAACCTGGCCGGACAGGCGCGGCCGCGCCTTTTTATTGTGGACAACCTGGACCCGGTGCTGGTCAAAAATCTCGAGGAACTGATCGACATAAGGAAAACCGCCCTGGTTTATATCAGCAAGTCCGGCTCCACGCCGGAAACAGCAGCGCTGTTCATCCATTTTTACAGGAAGTACAGGGAGGCCGGCGGCAACTTAAAAGACATAGTCATTATCTGCGACCCCGGCGACAACGGCATCAACCGCATAGCAAAATCCCTGCGGTGCCACCTGCTGCACATCCCGCCGGAACTGCCCGGCAGGTATTCCGTATTGTCCCCGGTAGGGTTTCTGCCGGCGGAGCTTATTGGGGTGGACAGCAGGCAACTCCTGGAAGGGGCGCGGGCCGTGCACCGGTCCATCATAGACGCCCCCTTGCAGGAAAATGCCCTGTTTATTCTGGGCGCGTGCCTCTACGAGCTCAGCGCGAAGGGCAAGTACATCCACGTCCTTTTCAACTACAGCAGCCTTCTCTCTGAATTCGGGCTGTGGTACATGCAGCTATGGGCGGAAAGCCTGGGCAAAAGAATGTGCCTTACCGGAGAACCGTCCCAGGCCAATACCACGCCCCTGGCCTGCCTGGGCGCCACCGACCAGCATTCAATCCTGCAGCTTTTTAAAGAATGCCCGAGCGACAAGGTTTTCGGGTTTATAAACATAGAAAGCTTTCCTGTAGACATTGCGCTGGCCGGCGAATTCCCTGATGAAAAAGAATATTCATACTTCACCGGCCATACTCTGGGCGAACAGCTCCACATTGAGCAGCTTTCGACCGAAATGAGCCTGGCCAGGGACGGAAAGCCGTGCTACCGCATTACCCTTAAAGACATGTCCGTCCCGGCGCTGGGCGCCCTGTTCTACTTTTACGAGGCCCTGGTGGTGTTTATTGCCGGCCTCTGGCAGATCAACCCGTACGACCAGCCCGGCGTCGAAGAGGGCAAAAACATTACCTACTCCTTAATGGGCAGGAGCGATTACAGCCGCCTGCGCCCTGCTTACGAAAGCGCGGTGGCGGAATATAAGGCCGGGAGCAGGATTTTCAGCATCCCCTTTAAGCCCGCCGGACTGGATTAGACCGCCGGGCCCGGCTACCCCGTCAGGCCTTCCACCACGGCCTGGGCCGGCGGCCGGATTTCCAGCACGTCCTCGACGTAGGCCCGCAGCACCTCGGCCACTCCCCAGGCCTGGGCAATGCACCCGCGGGGAGCGGCCGGCTCATCGCCGTCAAAGATTTCGGATATGTAGCCCACCCCGTGGTCGCGAAGGTGGTCGCGGAAGGGCGGCCACTCTTTTTGCACGCCCTGCTCAAGGGTGCGCCAGTCGTTCTTGCCAAAACAGTACATCGCGGGCTCCCTCCATCCTGTAGGATGGCCGGCCGCCCGGCCCTTTATTCCGGTTTACGAGAAAATGTGCAATGTGCCACCCTGTAAAAGCTGCCCTGAAAAATATTTTCTGCCGGCCACCTATGGTGTCCGTTATTGCCGTAGATGAAGATGGTACGAGGTGGCACTTTGTCACCGCTCACTCCGGTGCTCCGCACCGACAGCACTTGCTGCTTGCTTCGGGCGAAATTGGGCCGCCCTCAACTCACCTTCCTGGTTCGGTTCGGGCTGGTGCGGAATTCCTTGGGGACATACCTCCCTAGGAGGTGTGTCCCCTAACCGCTGTCCCCGCACCCCCAATTTCGCAACCTCGCTGCGCAGAGTGCTGTTACCGGTGCTACGCAAGTCGTTCGCTTATGACAAAGTGCCACCTCCCAAAGTTTTTATCTTATTATAGTTATAATGGAATTCCACAGGTGTGTGGCGACTGCCACTCTTTCACCGCCCATTTCGGTGCTCCGCGGCGGCAGGAGGCAGGCAGTTGCCGTCTGCAATTTCCTGCAGGGCCAGGGCTATTGCGCCCATGACCCCGGCGCGGCCGCCCAGCTCAGCCGGAACAAGGCGGGCCCGCGACCTTGCCGCTTGCAGCGCCCTGGCCTGCACCTCCCGGCGGACGCCTTTCCAGACGGGTTCGCCTATTTCCATAACGCCCCCGCCAAGTACCACCATAGCAGGGTTGAGCAAATTCAGGATGCTGGCCACCCCAATGCCCAGATAGCCGGCGGCCCGGTCGATAATTGCGGCCGCCTCGGGGTCTCCCCCGGCGGCCGCCGCGGCTACCGCGGCAGCGTTTATCCTGCCCGGATCGCCGCCGGCGGCGGCCAGGATCTTCCGCCCGCCGCCGCTTGCCACCAGTTCCGCGGCCGCCCGGGCAATGGCCGTGCCGGAGGCCATCGCCTCCAGGCAGCCCCGGTTGCCGCAACTGCAGACCGGTCCGTCCGGCAGGACGGTCATGTGGCCGATCTCGCCGGCACCGTCAGAAGAGCCGCGGTAAAGCTTCCCGTCCAGGATCAGGCCGCCGCCCACGCCTGTGCTGACGGTGATGTAAACCATATTGCCGCAGCCCCGGCCGGCCCCGAAAACATGCTCGCCAAGGGCGGCCAGGTTGGCATCGTTATCCAGCAGAACCGGCAGGGAAAGCCTTTCCTCCAGGATTTGCCTGATGGGAACGTTATTCCAGCGCAGGTTGGGGGCAAAATGAATGACTCCCCCGGCCGTGTCCAGGGGGCCCGGTGCGCCAAGGGCCAGGGCAAGTACCTTCTGCGGCGGTACCGCCACATTTTCCCGCACCTGCTCCACGCTGTGCACAATGCGGTCGATCACGCCCTGCAGCCCCCTGCCTGCCTCCGTGGGCAGCTTTATTTCAGAAAGAACCCGGCCGTCATCTGCCGCCAGGGCCGTGTAAATCTTGGTGCCGCCCAGATCTACCCCGATTACGTAAAAACTGTTCACCTGAACATCCTTCCTATAGCACAAATTTTTCCAGCGCTTCCACCACGCCGTCGCCGTAAGCTGCCGACGTTACGTAACCCGCCTTCTTTTTGACGTCTTCCCTGGCATTGGCCACTGCCACGCCCAGGCCGGCGTACTCCAGCATCTCCAGGTCGTTGTAGCTGTCCCCCACGGCCATAACTTCCTCCCTCTTCACCCCGAAACAGCCGGCCAGATAGGCCAGGGCGTCCCCTTTGGTGGCCTGGGGGTGGGAGAACTCGAGAAAATGCGGCTTGGACTTGACGATATGTACCTTTCCCCGGTAGAGGGGGGTCAATTCGGCGCTTAACCGGTCCAGCAGGGGCTCTTCGGCAATGGTCAGCACCTTGATGGGGTCGCGGTCTAAGTATTCCAGCAGGTCCCCCACTATTTCCGCCTCCACCCCGGACATGGCGGCGTACCGGCGCCCCTCCGGGGTGTCCCGCTCAACCAGCAGCCGGTCGTCCAGGTAGCCGTTCAGGTGGTACCCCAGCTCGTGGATGCGGGCAATAATCTCCCTGGCGCGGGCAAGCGGCAGCGGCCGGTAAAGCACGAGTTCCCCGGTGTGCGAGTTCTTCACCAGGGCGCCCTGGTAAGTGATGAGAGGGATGTTCAGGCCAAGCTCCCGGGCAAAGGGCAGGGCGGAACGGTACATGCGGCCGGTGGAAATGGTGAAGTAAACGCCCGCCGCCCGCACGGCGGCCACGGCCTCCCTGACCCGGCCGGTGAGCTTGAGATCGCGGGAAAGCAAAGTGTCGTCCATATCTACTGCAACCAGCTTGAACTTGGGCATAAGGCCTCCAATCCGGCGGGATGGCATATAAGGTCAGTCCCGCTGCATACTTTAAAATTTTTTTACTTGCCGCCCTGCCCGTGGAAAAACTCGTATACGGCCCGGGCGGCCTTTTTATTCATGCCCTTTACGGCGGCAAGCTGCTCCGGCGTGGCTTTTTCGATTTCCGCCACCGAGCCGAAAGCCTTCAGCAGGGCGCGGCGGCGCACCTCCCCGATGCCCTCCACCTCGTCCAGGAGGGACCGCAGGCCGGCTTTGCCCCTGAGGCTCCGGTGGTAGGCCAGGGCAAAGCGGTGCGCCTCGTCCCGCAGGCGCTGCACCAGGCGGAGCGCCGGGGAATCCGCCGGCAGGGCAATGGGCTCGGGCCGGCTCTCGGCAAAGAGCAGCTCTTCTTCTTTGGCCAGGCCAAAGGCGGGTATGCGGGAGAATCCCAGTTCCCGCATTGCCTGGCGGGCGGCAGAAAGCTGCCCCTTCCCGCCATCCACAATCACCAGATCGGGCAGGCGGTGAAACTTTGCCTGGCAGCTTCCAATGCGGCCGGCGGCCAGAAGCTCCCTTTCCTCCCTGGCCCGGGCAAAGCGGCGGCGCAGCACCTCCTGGATGGAGGCAAAATCATTGGGGCCTTCCACGGTGCGGATTTTAAAGCGGCGGTACTGGCCGGCGGCCGGCCTGCCCTCTTCAAACACCACCATCGAGGCAACGCTGTAAGCCCCCTGGGTGTTGGATACATCGTAGCACTCCACCCGGCCGGGCGGACCTTCCAGGCCCAGTTCGCGGGCCAGCCCGGCCAGCGCTTCCGCCTCATCATCACGGCGGGCGGCCTCTTCCAGCCGGGCCTGCTCCAGGGCCAGCAGGGCGTTTTTAGCCGCCAGGTCAACCAGCTTTTTCTTCTCGCCCCGCCGGGGAACCTTCAGGAGGACTCTGGCACCCCTTTTTTCCGAAAGCCACTTCTCTATAACGGCTTTCTCTTCTCCCGCCTCCTCCGGCAAAAGTATCTCTGCCGGGACAAATTCCGCGCCGGTGTAATACTGCTTGATGAAGGCTGCTATCACGTCCGCTCCGCTCAGGCCCTCCGTGCCTTTCAGCACAAACTGCTCCCGGCCGATGAGTTTCCCGCCGCGGATGAAAAAAACCGCCACCCAGGCCTCGTCCCCTTCCCTGGCCACGGCCGCAACGTCCTGGTCCTCGAACCCGCCGGAAATGATCTTCTGCTTCTCCACCACCTCGCGCACGGCCTGAAGCTGATCGCGCAGGCGGGCGGCCTTCTCGAACTCGAGGTTTGCCGCGGCCTCCTCCATCCTTGCCGCCAGGTTCCTGATCAGGTCCTCCTGCCTTCCTTCCAGAAACAAAATCACCTCGTTAATCACGGCCCGGTATTTTTCCCTGTCCACCAGGCCGCAGCAGGGACCGGAGCAGCGCTTGATGTGGTAGTTCAGGCAGGGCCTTTCCCGCAGCGGCGGTTCTTTCTGCTTGCAGGTGCGGAACGGGAAGATTTTTCTCAAAAGGCTCAGGGTCTCGTGCACCGCCCCTGCCCTGGTATAAGGGCCGAAGTACCGGGAGCCGTCCTTGACGTGACGGCGGGTGAGCATTACCCTGGGAAAATCTTCGCCCAGGGTTACTTTAATGTAGGGGTAGCTCTTGTCGTCCTTCAGGTAAGCGTTATAACGGGGGCGGTGCTCCTTAATCAAGTTTTGCTCGAGGATCAGGGCCTCCACTTCGGTATCAGTTACAATTACTTCCAGGTCAGAAATTTTTTCAATCATCGACCGGATTTTGGGCGGGTGCTGGGATCCCGGCAGAAAATAAGAGCGTACCCGGTTTCTGAGAGAGGCGGCCTTGCCCACGTAAATCACCCGGCCGGCAGCGTCCCGGTAAAGATAGACACCCGGCCCGGCCGGCAGCGCCTTAAGATCGAGGGAAATTCTGGAATTAACTGTATCGCGCATGGGCGGTTAATTTGCTCCCTCCGCCAGTTTCTGCTTGTACTCCGCCACGTTTCCCCACAGGCCGGCCCCGGCCCGCGGCCCTCTGGCCAGCGCCTTTTTCAGGTACTGCCCGGTATACGATTCCGGCACGGCGGCAACTTCCTCCGGGGTGCCGGCGGCCACCACCTGCCCGCCCTTGTCCCCTCCCTCGGGACCCAGGTCGATAACGTAGTCGGCGGTTTTAATTACGTCCATGTTGTGCTCTATCACCACAACGGTGTCCCCGGCCTCGACCAGCCTGTGCAGCACTTTTAAAAGCCGGTCGATATCGGCGGTATGCAAGCCGGTGGTGGGTTCATCCAGGATGTAAAAGGTCTTGCCGTTAGACCGCCGGGACAGCTCTGTGGCCAGCTTCACCCGCTGGGCCTCGCCGCCGGACAGGGTGGTGGCCGGCTGGCCCAGCCGGATGTAACCCAGGCCGACGTCCTGGAGGGTTTTCAGCTTGCGGTGAATTTTAGGGATGTGGCGGAAGAACTCCACCGCCCGGTCCACCGTCATATCCAGTACGTCGGCGATGTTCTTGCCCTTATACCTTACCTCCAGGGTTTCCCGGTTGTAGCGCAGCCCCTTGCACACCTCGCAGGGCACGTAGACGTCCGGCAGGAAGTGCATTTCGATCTTGATGATGCCGTCCCCCTGGCAGGCCTCGCAGCGCCCGCCCTTCACGTTAAAGCTGAAGCGGCCGGCGCGGTAGCCGCGCATTTTGGATTCCGGGGTCTGGGCAAACAAATCGCGGATGTCGTTGAACACCCCGGTGTAGGTGGCCGGGTTGGAGCGGGGGGTGCGCCCGATGGGAGACTGGTCGACGTCAATTACCTTGTCCAGGTGCTCAATGCCCTCAATTCCCCGGCAGCACCCGGGCCGGGTCCTGGCCCTGTGCAGCTCCTGGGCCAGCTTGCGGTAAAGGATGTCGTTGACCAGGGTGCTCTTTCCCGACCCTGACACGCCGGTTACGCAAATGAACAGCCCCAGGGGGAATTCGACGTCAATATTCTTCAAGTTGTTCTCGGCCGCCCCCAGCACCTTCACCGACCTGCCGTTCGGGCTGCGGCGGAAGGCAGGCACGGGAATGGCCTTCTTCCCGCTCAGGTACTGCCCGGTAATGGATTCGGGGTTTTCCATGATCTCCTTCCAGGTGCCCGCCGCCACCACCCGGCCACCGTACTCCCCGGCGCCCGGCCCGATGTCGATGATATGGTCGGCGGCCAGCATGGTCTCCTCGTCGTGCTCTACCACAATCAGGGTATTCCCCATGTCCCGCAGGCGCTCCAGGGTCCGCAGGAGGCGGCTGTTGTCCCGCTGGTGCAGCCCTATGCTGGGCTCGTCCAGAATGTAGAGAACACCCATGAGGCCGGAGCCAATCTGGGTGGCCAGCCTGATCCGCTGCGCCTCACCGCCCGACAGGGTGCCGGCGCCCCGGTCCAGGGTGAGGTAGTCCAGCCCGACGTTGGCCAGAAACCCCAGGCGCTCGTTGATTTCCTTGAGAACCTGCCTGGCAATGATCTGCTCCCGTTCTGTGAGCTTCAGGCTGCTGAAGAACTCTTTCGCCTCCAGCACGGAAAGGCGGGTGACTTCCGTTATCGACCTGCCCCCCACCTTGACCGCCAGCGCCTCCGGCTTCAGCCTGGCGCCCTTGCAGGCCGGGCAGGGGCGGGTGCTCATGTACCGCTCAATCTCCTCCCGCTGGTGTTCCGAGGCGGTCTCCCGGTGGCGCCTGGCCAGGTTGTTGATGACGCCTTCAAAGGAAGTGTACACTTCGTGCCGGCGGCCGTACAGGTCGCTCTGCAGGACAAAATGAAAACGCCTGCCGCCCGTGCCGTACAGGATTACGTCCAGATGCTCGGGGGCCAGTTCCTCCACCGGCGTGTCCAGGCTGAACCCGTAGTAGCGGGCCAGCCCCTCCAGAAACTGGTAGTAGTAGCTGCCGGTGGAAAAACACTCGATGGCGCCGTCTGCGATGGACTTGCGCCGATCGGGGATGACCAGATCGGGGTCGATTTCCCTTTTAATGCCCAGGCCGGTGCATTCCGGGCAGGCCCCGTAGGGGCTGTTAAAGGAAAAAAGGCGCGGGGATATTTCGCTGATGCTGATGCTACAGTCGGGGCAGGCGAAATTTTCGCTGAAGGTGATTTCTTCACCGCCGGCGACTGCCGCCACCGCCACGCCGCCCCCCGTTTTAAGGGCCGTTTCCAGGGAGTCGGCCAGCCTCCTTTCAAAGCCGGGGCGCACGATAAGGCGGTCCACCACCACCTCGATGGTATGCTTTTTGTTCTTGTCCAGCCTGATCTCCTCGGCGGCGTCCAGCACCTCGCCGTTCACCCTTACCCGGGCGTAGCCGCTCTTGCGGATTTCCTCAAACACCCTGGCATGCTCCCCCTTCTTGCCCCGCACCAGCGGGGCCAGGATCTGGAGCCGCGTGCCTTCCTCCAGCGAGGCCAGGCAGTCCACCATTTGCTCCACCGTCTGCCGGGTGATGGGCCTGCCGCAGCGGGGGCAGTGCGGCCGGCCCACCCTGGCAAAGAGGAGGCGGAGGTAGTCGTAAATCTCCGTCACCGTGCCTACGGTGGAGCGCGGGTTGTGGCTGGTGGTCTTCTGGTCGATGGAAATGGCCGGGGAAAGGCCCTCGATGTAGTCCACATCCGGTTTGTCCATCTGCCCCAGGAACTGGCGGGCGTAGGACGACAGCGATTCCACGTACCGCCGCTGCCCCTCGGCGTAAATAGTGTCAAAGGCCAGGGAAGACTTTCCCGAGCCTGAAAGCCCGGTGATAACCACCAGCTTGTCCCGCGGGATCTCCACGTCTATATTTTTCAGGTTGTGGGCGCGGGCGCCCTTCACCAAAATCCTGTCAGGCATAACAGAAAAACCCTTTCCCTTGTTGACATTCAAGTACTCAAATACTAGAATGTTGTTACGGGCAACCCAAAACATTTCAAACGGGTAGAAGGACTTAAAGTAATTTCTCCTGCAGGTCTTTAACCCAGCGCCCCCGCATCGGGCACGGCCGGCCTGATCCCCTTTTCGCCTCTCAGCTCAAGCCGCAGTTCGATAATCATATCCCGGAGCTGGGCCGCCCGCTCGAAGGCAAGCTGGCGCGCTGCCTCCCGCATTTCCTTTTCCAGGGCGGCGATGTGCTTTTTCAGCTCGGCCCTGCTCATCTTCTTCCCGCCCGTCCGGGGAACGGCCCGGTAAACCGCCCCGGGCTCTGCCGCCCTGGTAGCCTCAATTACCTCCCGCACGGCCTTGCGCACGGTTTCCGGGGTGATCCCGTGCTGCCGGTTGTACTCCATCTGAATCCTGCGGCGGCGCTCGGTTTCCCTGATGGCCCCGCTCATGGAATCGGTAATTTTGTCGGCGTACATGATGACCTTCCCGTCGGCATTGCGGGCCGCCCGGCCGATGGTCTGGATTAAAGAGCGTTCGGAGCGCAGGTAGCCCTCCTTGTCAGCATCGAGGATGGCCACCAGGCTCACCTCGGGCAAGTCCAGCCCCTCCCTCAAAAGGTTGATCCCCACCAGCACGTCGAAAACCCCCAGCCTCAGGTCGCGCAGTATCTCCATCCGCTCAATGGTGTTTATGTCTGAGTGCAGGTAGCGCACCTTAACCCCCACCTCCCGGAAGTAGTCGGTGAGGTCTTCGGCCATTTTCTTGGTCAAGGTGGTCACCAGGACCCGTTCGCCCCGCTTTACCCTCAGGCGGATTTCGCCCAGCAGATCGTCGATCTGGCCGCGGGTAGGCCGCACGGAAATTTCCGGGTCCACCAGCCCGGTGGGTCGGATGATCTGCTCCACCACCCGGGCGCTGTTCTTCAGCTCGTAAGGCCCCGGCGTGGCCGAAACGTATATGACCTGGTTGATGCGCTCCATAAACTCTTTAAAGGTCAGGGGACGGTTATCGAAGGCCGAGGGCAGGCGGAAACCGTGCTCCACCAGGGCCTCCTTGCGGGAGCGGTCCCCCTCGTACATGCCCCCCACCTGGGGAACCGCCACGTGCGATTCGTCGATAAACATAATGAAGTCTTCCGGGAAATAGTCGATCAGGGTGTACGGGGGCTGCCCCGGCTCCCTTCCGGTAAGGTGGCGGGAGTAGTTTTCAATCCCGCTGCAAAACCCCATTTCCCTCATCATCTCGATATCGAAGCGGGTGCGCTGCTCCAGGCGCTGAGCCTCCAGCAGCTTGCCCTTTGAGCGCAGTTCGGCCAGCCTCTCCTCCAGTTCCGCCTCAATTGAAGCAATGGCTCTCTCCATCCTCTCCCTGGAGGTGGCGTAGTGGCTGGCCGGGAAAATGGAAACATGGGCGCGCTCGCCCAGAATTTCCCCGGTAAGCACGTCGAACTCCCGCAGCCTCTCCACCTCGTCGCCGAAAAACTCCACCCGGATGGCCCTCTCTGTAGCGGAGGCCGGGAAGATCTCCAGGACGTCCCCCCGCACCCGGAACTTCCCCCGGACAAAGTTAATGTCGTTGCGCTCGTACTGGATGCTCACCAGTTTGCGCAGGACGGCGTCGCGGTCGTAGCACTCCCCCCGGCGCAGGGAAAGAACCAGGGTTCTGTACTCCTCGGGATCGCCCAGGCCGTAAATGCAGGACACGCTGGCCACGATAATGACGTCCCGGCGCTCGAACAGGGCGCAGGTGGCCGAGTGGCGCAGCTTGTCGATCTCGTCGTTGATGGAAGAGTCCTTTTCAATATAGGTGTCGGTCTGCGGTATGTAGGCCTCCGGCTGGTAATAGTCGTAGTAGCTGACGAAATATTCCACCGCGTTGTTCGGGAAGAACTCTTTGAACTCGGCGCACAACTGGGCGGCCAGGGTTTTATTGGGCGCCAGCACCAGGGCCGGCCTCTGGACGGCCTGGATCACCTGGGCCATTGTATAGGTCTTGCCGGTGCCGGTGGCCCCCAGCAGCACCTGCCCCTTGTAGCCCTTTTGCAGGCCTTCCACCAGGGCGGCAATGGCTTTAGGCTGGTCTCCCTTTGGAACGTATTCCGATTTAAGCTGAAAAGGCCGCATGGTCCTTGCCTTTCTTTCTGGATTTATATATAAATAGTATACCATACGGAGCAAGGCCTCAAAAGTATGTTCTGCCGCCGTTTATCTGCGGCAGGCGGCCTCCGCCTGCCGGCCCCGTCCGGAAACGCCCGCTCCGGGCCGCGCCGGTTTTATTTCGCAGCTAGAAGCCGCGCGCTACCTCCCTTGCCTTAAAGTTTTTACCGGCAGGCGCCGTCTCCAGGCTGCCCGCAACAGCATTTCAGGCAATCCGGCCGGCCCTTTGCCAGCTTAAATAAAGAGGGCTATACTAAGCCCTCCCAGGTTGTTGACAAAGTCCCCCGTTGGCTGAAACCGCTTGGCTCAGAATGCTTCGCGTCGGGTGAACTACGGCTCACTTCGGGCGGAATTGGGCCGCCCTCAACTCACCGTCCTGGCCCGGTGAGGGCTGGCGCGGACGTCCTGTCCGCGCCCCCAATTCCGCAACCTCAGTTTCGCCAAGTTCACCTAACGACGCTACGCAACAGAGCAGCGTTTTCAGCCACCGGTGGCTCTATATGGTAGTTTGTCTTCAGTCTGAGAAGGCTTATATTAAGCCCTCCCCGGTTTTTTTATAAACCTGTCCTAACTCATGTGCCGCCGGCCTGGCTGCCGCCGCCGGCTCCACCGCCTTCGCCCCGGCCGGAATCCACCGTTTCAATCTTTTGAATTTCACCGTCTATCTGCATCTCCATCGTTTTTCCGTCCCGGGTCGTAATCTTAAGGGTTGTTTTCCTGCCGCCGGCCGCGCCGCCTTCCTTAGCGCCGCTGCCCTGTCCCTGCCCGCCCGGCCGTTCCGCCTGGCCGCCTTTTTGCCCCTGCCGGCCTGCCTGCTGCCCTTCCCCGCCGGCTAGAGGGCCCCAGCGCTGCTCCAGGAGATAGGCCTCCTCCGCGGTAACCAGCCGCACCGGAGTAACCCTGGCAGGCACATCGAAGTCCCCGTTCTTAACCTGCCTGTCGTACTGCCAGTGACCGGTGGCGGCCAGGCCCAGAGCCGCGTCAAAAGCGTACTGGGCCATCAGGTCGGGCATAACGTCCACCTCGGCATCGTGCTCCCCTGCCGCCAGGGCCTGGCAGGCCTTCTGGCCGGCCCCTACGCCCAGGGTCACCACCTGGCGGTCCAGCCCCCGGCTTTTCAGCATTTCGGCCGCGGCGGCGGCGAGCCGGCTGTCGGTGGCCAGCACCGCGTCGAGCCGGCCGCCGGCGGCCGCCAGGGCCTGCTCGAGAGTTACCAATGCGGCCTGCGGATCCCCCCGGGGGTGGTCCTTGACCTGGACCACCTGCACCTGGGGATGCTCCCTCAGGTTCTCCAGCAGCGAAGCGGCTACCTCCCGCGAAGCCTGGTCGTTTTTGTCGCCCGTGAGGATTACCGCCTTCACCGGGGCATTCCGCTCCCGGGCCATCTCCAGCAGGTAGCGGGCTTGCAGTTCCCCGGCCCTGGCGTGGTCGAAGGCAATGTAACCGTCCAGGGGGGAATCGGCCGGCAGTGTATCAAGGGCCACCACCTTGATCCCGGCCCGGGCCAGCTTGCGCACCAGCCCGGGTCCGGCCGCCGGATCTACCGGTTGAAGGACAACGGCCCGGACCTTCTGGTCCGCCAGCTGCTCCAGGTCTTTTTCCTGGCGGGCCGGGTCGTTTCCAGCATCCAGCCAGGTAATGCTTACTTTTTGCCCGCCTTGGCCGCCCTCCCCGGCACGGGCCGTCATGGCCCTCTTAATAATTTGATTGCCGTCCCTTTCCAGGTCGGCCAGACTTACCGCAATTCTGATCTCCTGCCCGCCGGCAGGCTTTCGCTGCGGCTGCCGCCCCCCGGCACAGCCGCATAAAAGCGGCGGTAAAGTGATAATGATAAGAATTACAAGAATTAACGGGAAATATCCCCGGTTCATCTTTTTCCCAGGCATGCTCTCCACCCTGCCCCTCTACTGCTCATTATTATGCTTAAAACCATGCTTAAATATTGAGCGGCAGGGATTAAGAAATACCTGGGAACAGAATTAGTGGAATTTAATGTTCTATTTTCCATTCAATGGTAATATAATTAAAGGTGAGGTGGTTTTACGTGAAGATCATATCGGCCTTAAAGGCGGTCGCTGTTGCGGAAATGGCGTGGAAAAAGGAGAGGGCGGAGGTTTCCCCGGCGGCGCCGTCCCTTCTGGCCGCCATCGAAAATGCCCGGCGGGATTGGCAGCAGGCGCTCAGGGAGATGGATCAGGTCGATAGCGAACTGGCCGAGTACGTAATTTATAAAATCAACGCGGCCGAGAGGCGCTTCATGGCCCTGCTAGAGCAGGCCAAAAAAGAAGGAGTAACCGCCTGGCCGAACACAACCGACTTTTTCTATGCTCCCATTAAAAGCGGGGACCGGGAACTCCCCGGCTTGCCTTAAGAATTCATTATTTTCCGGTACTCGTCCCGTACCTTTTGAAAGTCCTCCCAAACCGGGCGCTTCTTGCTGACGTCCCTAAGCAAGGCGGCAGGGTGATAGGTCGGCATGATCTTGATCCCGCTTTTGCTCACCAGCCACCGGCCGCGCATTTCGGTTATCCTGGCTGCCGGATCGATCAGGTTTTGCAAGGCAGTGCTTCCCAGAAGCACAATTATTCCGGGCGATACCAGCTCGATCTGGCGGTAAAGCCACGGCAGGCAGCGGGCGGCCTCATCCGGGCGGGGCACCCTGTTTCCGGGCGGTCTGCATTTGACCACATTGGCAATATAGGTATGAGTAAACCTTTCCAGCCCGGCGGCCTCCAGAATTTTATCCAGAAGCTGGCCGGCCTTTCCGACAAAAGGACGGCCCATTCTGTCTTCATCTGCCCCCGGTCCCTCGCCGATCAGCATCAGCCTGGCTTCCGGGTTACCTTCCCCGAAAACCACGCCGGAACAGCCGGACCGCAGGCCGCACCGGGTACATGCGACGGCCATGGCCTTCAGTTCCTCCAGGCTGTTTACCCCGCTTAAATCATGATCTGGACTGTACGGCACCCTGTTCACGTCGTTCATCCCTCGAAAACTCTCTGGCAAGAACTTTCCGGCAAAAAACAAAAACCACGAAACCGGCCACCGGCCGTAAAAGTTCCGCGGATTGACATCCAGGTTCTGTTAGAAAAACTTTGCGCCCTTAAATATCTACATTCTTTCCAGAATGATTTTATGATCAACCAGGGCCAGCTCGACAATTTTTGCTTTAATTATTTTCCTTTTACCGAAGATGTCCTCCAGCAGCAGCCCGTCCTCACAGGGCACCACCCGGTCCACCATCTCCAGGAAAAGCTCGTCCGGCTCGCCTTCTTTCCTTAAGTAAGCATTGGCCTCGCACATTTATTTTCACCCCCGCTTAAAAAGACCAACCGGCCCGGCCCCATACGGGCGGGCCTTTGCGGCCTTCTGGCAGACTGTCACGGCCGGGCCGGAAACTGCCCGGCCTCTTTTGACTAGATTATATCCCCATCCTTAAAAAAGTGTCAACTCATAAATTTTCTCAAGCCCTGCAACAGCCAGCGGCCAAGCGGGCCCGTCGTAAAAAGCTCCACATACCGGTCCTCCTCCGCTTCGGGAACGGTTACAATGCCCCACGGCCTGCCGGGGGCGGGCGGCAGCATCACCCCGCGCCTGGGCGTTCCGGTCGCCTGGCTGCGGTAATCCACCGTGAGGGGCAAAAAGGCCTCCTTCAGCCGGCTGTAAAAATCGGCGCTTCCCGACAGTTCCTGGCCGTCAAAGGCAAGCACCACATCGCCGGGGCGCAGCCCCAGCCGCCAGGCCGGGCTGTCCGGAATTACGTCGAGCACCCTGACACCCTTTTCAGGCGGCACGTAAAGCGGCTTTCCCTTTAATTCAAGGGCCCGCCCGGCAAAAATTACCGCCTCGTGGCCAAGGGGAGAAAACAGGGCCGCAGCAACGGCCACGGCACGGCTCTGATCGGCCAGCACGGCCAGAACAAGCAGGAGCAGGCTGTACGCCCCCAGGCAAAGGGAGGAAAGGCGGCTTTTCTCGGCCGGGCTCCTGGCTATGGCCACGTCTCCGTAACCCAGCCCTGCCACCACGGGCAGCAGGAGGTAGGTCAGGTTCCGGGGATCGCCCGGAATGCCCGGCCTGATCAGGGGCCACCAGTCCGGCATTTCCACGCCGCCTTCCACCGTCACCCCGGTAATTACGGCCAGCACAATAATGGGGATGGGCCAGAACTTCTGCAGGGTAAAGCCGCCGACCACCTTTCCGCCGGCCCCCTTGATGTAGGCCGGCACCGCCCCCAGGTGCCCGCTGACGAGGATCAAAAAGCTTTCAACCATGTGCAGCACCGCCACCAGGGCCAGAATCTGGGGAACGTTTATGGCGGGAAAGCCCAGCAGCAAATGCGAAAAGGCCAGCACCCCCCCGGCGTAGGCAAAGCATAAAAACCGCATGTTGATCAGCATCAGCAGGACCGCCACCGCCCACAGGTAATACAGCTCCCCGGAAACGGTGAGGCCGGTAAAAACCGCCAGAAAGCTCCCGGCCAGCCCGCCCAGCAGGCCGAAACCGGTTGCGGATAAGATATCCGCCCTGGCCAGGCCGGTTTTTACTCCAAAAAAGTCTTCCCGGATCCGCTCCATCCTGCCGTACTGCAGGGCAATCAGCGCCATCACCACCAGGAACAGGAGAAGGAACTGCAGATTCACAAAAGCCAAAAAAAATGACTTTAATATCAAGGGTACGGCCTCAAGAAACGGCAACAATCCCCGCCCCCTTTTTTACCGGGAAAATACCTTCAAAAAAAAGATGGGACTCCTTTCCTGAAATGGGACATAACTTCAGGTTCTCCCCATTAACCTTATACCGGAACCTGCCTTTAAGGTATGCCCTTGCTCTCCGGTTTAAAACCCGCATTTGGCTATCCCCGCGCTTCAGCCGGCAATTTTCTGCCTCATGATTTCTACTGCCCGTTCCAGTTGAACGTCCCGGGAGCGGTCCTCCAGGGGCTGGACGAAAACATCAGGCTCAATACCTTTTTGATGAATGTCGTTTTTAGCCGGAGTCAGGTAGCGGGCCGTGGTCAGCTTCAGGCCGGCCCCGTTTTCCAGGGGGAAAACGGTCTGCACTATGCCTTTGCCGAAGGTTCTGGTTCCCACCAGCGTCCCGGCCCCGGTGTCCTTTACCGCTCCGGCCAGAATCTCCGCCGCACTGGCGCTCCCGCCGTTAATTAAAACCACCAGGGGAAGCTGGATGGTATGCCCTTCAGAATAAAAAGCCTGATCGTTTCCCATCCTGTAGTCTATGTAAACCACAGGGCCCCTGGGGACAAAGTATTTTGCTACATTTACCGCCGCCATCAGCTCGCCGCCCGGATTGTCCCTGAGGTCCAGAATTATTCCCCTTACTTTCTCGCCGTTCAGCCTGGCCAGGGCATCCCTCATCTCGTCGGCGGTCCGCTCGGTAAACTGGCTTACGGCCACATAACCTATACCAGTACCGGGAAGCGTCCGGCCCTCCACGGTGGGGACGCTGATTTCCTCCCTGGTCAGGGTAAACTGCAGGGGCCCGGGAACGCCCTCCCTGCTGATAACCAGGCTCACTTTCGAACCGACCGGCCCTCTCATCAGGCTTATGGCCGTTTCCAGGTCTATTCCCCTGGCATCGCGCTCGTCAATTCTGGTAATAACGTCCCCGGCAGCAATTCCCTCCTTTGCCGCCGGGGTGCCCTGATAGACGCGCACCACCGTCAGGTACTGCTCCTTAACTCCCACCAGTATGCCCAGTCCCCCGAAAGAACCATTAATCTGCTCCTGGAGCTGGGAAAAAGTCTTCGGCTCCAGGTAAACCGAGTAGGGATCGCTTAAAGAGTTGACGATGCCCTTAATGGCCCCGTCTACCAGTTGGGATGTATTCACGGGATACAGGTATTGCGTTTTCACCAGCGATATAACTTTGAGCAGGTTGCCGAAATGCTTGTAGTTGCTGACCAGCCAACCGCCCGTTCCCAAAACCAGAGCAAAGACTAAAACTGCCAGGACCGCAAGCCATCTGCCGCTCTTGGACCTGGCCCCGAAACTGTTTAACCTCAACCTGTTACACCTGCCGTTCTTGTCCTCACTATGTTATTATACTACAAACCCATGGTAAACATGTCCAGAATATTATCTGATTTTTAAAGTTTTAAAACAAAAGTTGAATATACCAACCGCCAGATAAACAAAAACCACCTGGCGGTGGTTACAGAACTATTACAGGTAATTAAACGGATTGACCGGATCGCCGTTCACCATAACAGTAAAATGGAGGTGGGGACCGGTTGAAAGCCCTGTGTTCCCAACCCTGGCTATCGCGTCGCCCTTCCTGACCTCCTGGCCCTGCCCAACCAGTTGGGCGGACAGGTGGGCGTACAACGTAGTAACCCCGCCGCCGTGGTCAATCATCACAATATTTCCGTAACCGCTCATGTAGCTCACGTCAATAACAGTGCCGTCCTGGGCTGCAACCACAGTAGCGCCGATATCAGCCGGTATGTCAATCCCGTTATGAAACCTGACGGTCCCCAGGATAGGGTGCACGCGGTTGCCAAAAGGAGATGAAATATCGGTGTAACCCGGTACCGGCCAGCTAAAGCCTCCCTCAGAGCGGGGCCGGTCCTTCGACCGCTGGCGGGCAATTTCCCGCAAAATTTGCTGTTCCTGAGCCTCCAGGCGCTCGGCCTCGGCTTCAAGATCCCACAGGTTGTTCTGGGCTTCGCGCAGCAGGGCGTTTTTTTCGCTCTGCCTGGCTTCCAGTTCCCGGCGCGCCGCCTCCTGCTCGGCCACCATGGCGGCCAGCTTTTCCTGCCGGGCCTGCAGTTCGGCTTTGCGGCTGTTCAATAGTTCACGGTCCGCCTTAACCTGCTCGACCGCCGCCGCGTCGTGCTGAACAACCCGCTTTAAAAGCTCAAAGCGGTTGACGAAATCGCTGAAGTCCCTGGCCGCAAAGAGCACCTCCAGGTAACTGACGCTGCCCGCCTCGTACATGTTGCGCAGCCTTTTGTTCAGCATCTCGGTGCTCTTGTTCAGCCTCTCCTCGGCCTCTTTCAGATCCGCTTCGGTCTTGCTCAGCTCTTCCCTGGCCTGGGCCAGGCCCGCTTCGAGGTCCTTCAGTTGCAGGGTTTTATCGTTTATCAGGCTGTTCAGGTAAGAGACCTGGCCGGCGTAATCCCTGACCACGCCCCTGGCCTGCTCCGCCTCACCCCGCTTCTGGTAGAGCTGCTCCCTGGTTTCTTTTAACTGCTGCTCCAGGTCGTCGCCGTAAGCCGCGCCCAGCGCCCCGGTCAGAAGAAGCAGCGCCGCCCCGGCAGCAATCAGGTATTTTTTGACAAGGGCGAGATCCAAAGCAATCACCTCAGAATCGCATAATCTTTTTTATACCTTCAAAAACCTGTGCATGCTGATCATGCTTCCTGCCGCCCCGATGACCAGACCCAGGACCAAAAGGCCTTCCATTACCGGCATTATTAGCCGCCTGTCGGTAACCAGTTGCATAAAAGGCAGCGACAACTGGATATTGCTGGCCAGGGAAAAATACGCGCCGTAGACGGCCCCTACCGCCAGAAAAGAGCCGGCCAGCCCCAGGATCATTCCCTCCAGCAAAAAGGGCAGGCGCACGAACCAGTTGGTGGCCCCGAGAATTTTCATGATGCCGATTTCCTTCCGCCGGGAGAAAACAGACAGGCGGATGGTGGTGGCAATCAGAAACACCGCCGCCAGCCCCAAAAGCACCATGGCCACCAGCCCGGCGGTGCGGGTCCAGCGGCTAAGGGCGAGCAGCTTTTCCACCACGCCCTGGCCGTAGCGGACCTGATCCACCTGCTCATAGGCCGCTATCTGGCGCGCCAGAGGCACCACCTGCTCAACGGTGAACGTTTTAATCCTGAAAGCATCCGGCAGCGGGTTCTTATCCTCCAGGCCGGCCAGGATGTCCTGCTTGTCGCCGAAGTTTTTCTTCATTTCCTCCAGCGCCTGCTGCTTGGAGACGAAGTTGACCTGGCTTACCTCCGGCATGGACCTGAGCCTGATCTCAAGGCTCCTGATCTGCTCCGGGGTTGCCCCGTCTTTTAAAAACACGCTGATTTCCACGCTGGACTCCAGATTGGCGGCAATATTGTTGGCGTTTAAAACCAGCAGGAGGGAGCTGCCCAGGATAAGCAGGGATACGGCCACCACTCCCACCGAAGCTGCCGACAGCCAGCTATTGCGCAGAATCGACTGGAACGCCTCGCGGAAATAATACCTGATGGTGCTAAGCCTCATAGCGGTAGGCCCCTTCTTCTTCGTCCCGCACAATCCGGCCGCCGGACAGGGCAACAACACGCTTCTTCATGGCGTCCACAATGTCCCAGGCATGCGTTGCCATGATAATGGTAGTACCGCGCCGGTTTATGTCCAGAAAAAGCTTCATCAGCTCCCAGGAGGTTTCCGGGTCGAGGTTGCCGGTTGGCTCATCGGCCATGATCAGGACGGGATTGTTGACAATGGCCCGGGCCACGCAAACCCGCTGCTGTTCGCCGCCGGAAAGATGATCGGGGAAAACCCCGGCCTTCTCGCCCAGGCCCACCATGTTCAGCACGGCCGGCACAGACCTTTTAATTTCTTTGGGAGAGGCGCCGGTTACCTCCAGGGCAAAGGCCACATTTTCGTACACCGTTTTCTGCGGCAGCAGGCGGAAGTCCTGAAAAACCATGCCGATTTTGCGCCGCAGGTAGGGAACCTCCCGCGAACGCATGCGGACAATATTCTTTCCGTTAAAGATAATCTGGCCGCGGGTGGGAAGCTCTTCCCGGTACAAAAGCTTGGTCAGGGTCGATTTGCCCGCGCCGCTGGGGCCGACCAGGAAAACAAACTCCCCCTTGCGGATGCGCAGGGTAACGTCGGTAAGGGCTTTGACTCCGTTGGGATAGATTTTGGTCACATTGTAAATCTGGATCAACCGCCGCACCTCGCTTGGTAAGAAAGAAAAAATTGTGACAGCACATTACACGCCGCATTAATATTCGACAGTTCAAGCAATGAATCCTTCCTGAAAAGGCAGAAAAAGAAAAAGCCGTTTAGGGCAAGGCCTTTTTTTATAATGTTTTCCCGAAATGGGTCACATCACCGCCCGCGCCGTCCGGCTCCGTTCTAACCCAGGCACTGCCTGCTTGCAATCAACAAAAAAAGTCACCCGCCAGTAAACGGATGACCAGTTAAAGCATTTTTTTGCCTTAGCCTTTCGTGAAAAAATGCTCCGCTGCAACATTTTCATTTTCCTGGCCGGCCGGCATTTAATACTTAAGGCCGGCAGCCTTTTTCAGCGCCTTAATATCCAGCTCGTGTCGCCCGTACATCTCCGCGAGCAAGTCCACCTTGTGCACCATTTCCTTTTGTCCCGCCAGCAGCTCTTTTTGCCCGTCCAGGAGCTCTAAAACGGCAGCCTGCACCTGTCCTATCTCCTGGCGCATGGTTGCCTGCTCCTGCCGGAATTCTGACAGCTCCTGGCGCATGGTTACCTGCTCCTGCCGGAACTCTGACAGCTCCTGGCGCATGGTTGCCTGCTCCTGCCGGAACTCTGACAGCTCCTGGCGCATGGTTACCTGCTCCTGCCGGAACTCTGACAGCTCCTGGCGCATGGTCGCCTGCTCCTGCCGGAACTCTGACAGCTCCTGGCGCATGGTCGCCTGCTCCTGCCGGAACTCTGACAGCTCCTGGCGCATGGTCGCCTGCTCCTGCCGGAACTCTGACAGCTCCTGGCGCATGGTTACCTGCTCCTGCCGGAACTCTGACAGCTCCTGGCGCATGGTTGCCTGCTCCTGCCGGAACTCTGACAGCTCCTGGCGCATGGTTACCTGCTCCTGCCGGAACTCTGACAGCTCCTGGCGCATGGTTGCCTGCTCCTGCCGGAACTCTGACAGCTCCTGGCGCATGGTTACCTGCTCCTGCCGGAACTCTGACAGCTCCTGGCGCATGGTTGCCTGCTCCTGCCGGAACTCTGACAGCTCCTGGCGCATGGTCGCCTGCTCCTGCCGGAATTCTGACAGCTCCTGGCGCATGGTCGCCTGCTCCTGCCGGAACTCTGACAGCTCCTGGCGCATGGTCGCCTGCTCCTGCCGGAACTCTGACAGCTCCTGGCGCATGGTTGCCTGCTCCTGCCGGAACTCTGACAGCTCCTGGCGCATGGTTACCTGCTCCTGCCGGAACTCTGACAGCTCCTGGCGCATGGTTGCCTGCTCCTGCCGGAACTCTGACAGCTCCTGGCGCATGGTCGCCTGCTCCTGCCGGAATTCTGACAACTCCTCCGCCAGCCCGTCGATTTTTTTAAGGATGAGATCCAGCTTATCAGTCATGCCCGGCTGCCCCCCTTTGGATAATTATACCACACCATCGCGGCGGCGCATATACTACCCGTCCTTTCTGGCAACGACCTCCTTCACCGCCATGGCCAGGGCCTCCGGTGTAAGTCCGAACTTTTCGAGAAGCTCAGAAGGAGTGCCGGATTCGCCGAACCTGTCCGGTATGCCCACCCGCTTCACCGGAACAGGGCAGTTTTCCATAACCGCCTCGGCCACGGCGCTTCCAAGGCCGCCGATGATGCTGTGCTCCTCGGCGGTTACCAGGGCGCCTGTACTTCTGGCGGCCCTGACAACAGCATCGATGTCCAGGGGTTTGATGGTATGAATATCCAGTACACCGGCCTCAATTCCTTCCCCGGCCAGCAGGTTCGCCGCCTCCAGGGCGGCCGAAACCATAATGCCCGTGGCAATAATGGTGGCGTCCCTTCCCTCCTTCATCGTTACCGCCCTGCCGGGCACAAACCGGAAGCCGGGCCCGTGCAGCACCGGCACGCCGGAGCGGCCCAGGCGGATGTAAACGGGTCCTTTTATGTCAGCCGCCGCCCTGACTGCAGCAGCCGTCTCAACGGCATCGGCCGGTACAAACACGGTCATATTGGGCAGCACCCGCATGAGGGCTATGTCCTCCACCGACTGGTGGGAGCCCCCGTCCTCCCCTACGGTGATTCCGGCATGACTGGCCCCTATTTTAACGTTGAGCGCCGAATAGGCCACGCTGTTGCGAACCTGCTCGAAGGCCCGGCCGGTGGCAAAAATGGCAAACGAGCTGCAGAAGGGAATCTTGCCGGCCGCGGCCAGCCCGGCCGCCGTCGCGATCATGTTCTGCTCGGCCACTCCCATGTCAAAAAACCGCTCGGGAAAATGCTTTCCAAAGTCTATAGTCTTGGTGGACTTGGCCAGGTCGGCGTCCAGGACCACCACACCGGGGTTTTCCTGGCCCAGTTGCAAAAGCGCCTCGCCGTAAGCCTCTCTGGTTGCTATCTTTTTGCTCATGAGAACTGCTCCCCCTCCCCGCGTTTTTAGGGCCTATACCCCCCGCTCAAGCTCCGCCAGCGCCCTTTCCGCCTCTCCCGGCTTCGGCGCGACGCCGTGCCAGCCCACCTGGTGCTCCATAAAGGAGACGCCCTTTCCCTTAACCGTTTCGGCCACAATCATGACCGGCTTCCCTTTAACCGCCCTGGCCTCGTCCAGGGCGGCCAGAATCTGCTTAAAATCATGCCCGTCAATAGAAATTACATGCCAGCCAAAAGCGCGCCATTTCTCGGCCAGCGGTTCGGGTGACATTACCTCCCGCACCGGCCCGTCAATCTGGAAGCCGTTGTGGTCCAGAAAGGCTGTTACGTTGTCCAGCTTATAGTGGGCGGCGGACATGGCGGCCTCCCAGACCTGGCCTTCCTGAACCTCCCCGTCCCCTAGCAGGACATAAACGCGGTAATCTTTTTTGTCAATTTTTGCGGCCAGGGCCATGCCGTTGGCGGCGGAAAGCCCCTGGCCCAGAGAACCCGTCGACATTTCAACCCCCGGCAGCTTGCGCATGTCCGGATGCCCCTGCAGCCTGCTGCCGAACCTGCGCAGGGTCATCAACTCCTGCACCGGAAAAAAGCCCCGCTCGGCCAGGGCAGCGTAAAGAACCGGGGCGGCATGCCCCTTGGACAGCACAAAGCGGTCCCGGTCCGGCCAGTCCGGGCGGGAAGGGTCAAGGCGCAGTTCATGAAAGTAAAGGGCGGTAACGATGTCGGCCGCCGACAGGGAGCCGCCCGGGTGCCCCGACCCGGCCTCGCACAGCATTTTTATAATATGTATCCTTATTTCCTTCGCCTTTTTCTTAAGCTCTTCAATCTTATCCATTCCCGTCACCCCGTTGTTTATATTCTTTAAAGCCCTCCCCCAGTACCTCGTGCACATCCGCCAGGATCACAAAGGCCCGCGGGTCGACTCCGTAAATTATATCCTTCAGGCGGGTTATTTCCGACCTGTTTACCACCGAAAGAAGAACTTCCCTCTCAGCCCCCGTGTACACGCCGCGGGCCGGCCAGACGGTAGCCCCCCGGTTCAACCCTTTCACTATGGCTGCGGCTATTTCCGCCGGCCGGTCCGATATGATGAAAAAAGCTTTGGCGTAGCTGAACCCCTCCTGAACCATGTCAATCAGCCAGGCCGTGACAAATATTGTAATCAGGGCGTACATGGCCAGTTCGGCCGAACTAAAGGTCATCCCGGCGGCTAATACCACCGCGCCGTCCACCAGAAAGAGCAGTTGCCCGATGTTTACTCCCGTGTAGGTCCTTAATATGGCGGCAGCGAGGTCCGTGCCGCCGGTGGTGCCCCTGTACTTAAAAACCAGCCCCAGGCCCAACCCCACCATCACGCCGCCAAAAAGGCTGGCCAGGAGGAGATCGCGGGTGGGCACGGGCAAAAAGGGGGCCATCAGGTCAACGGCCAGGGAAAGGGCAACGGTGCCGTAAAGGGAACGAAAGCCAAAGCGCAGCCCCAGGCGGTAAATGCCCATGATAAAAAGAGGAACGTTCAAGGCAAGCATGGCCGCCCCTACCGGCACGTTTAACAGGTAATGGAGTATGGTGGCAATGCCGCTGACACCGCCGGCGGCAATTTTGTTGGGAATCAGAAAGAGATCCAGCCCGAGGGCGGTTAACAGCACACCGGCGCTGACACCGGCAATCTCCCAGATCAGCTTGACCATAACTGCGGACACTCCAGAAAGTATAAGGTGCCTGCCATTTCTAGGATATCCAGAACCCGCCGGAGCTATTAAACGGCATACCTGTAATTATTCTTTCCGGGCCAGGAAATTCCTCCCCGCCCTTAAAGAACAAAATCGCCCTTCGATTATCCGCAGGCGGTCATTCGCGGCGCATTAAGGGCGGTGCAAAGGCGGTGCTTTGTCACCGCTCACTCCGGTGCTCCGCGCCGACAGCACTTGCTGCTTGCTTCGGGCGAAATTGGGCCGCCCTCAACTCACCGTCCTGGTTCGGTTCGGGCTGGTGCGGACATCCCTGTCCGCACCCCCAATTTCGCAACCTCGCCGCGCAGAGTGCTGTTACCGGCGCTACGCAAGTCGTTCGCTTTTGACAAAGCACCGCCCTATAGAAAAGTTTTCGCAAGCCCACAGGTCAATTATTAACATTTCTTTAAAACATACTTACTAATAATAAAACCGCTGCATGGTACAGCGGTTCCCGCAACGCTTACCTGTTTTGAGCCCTGGCGTTTTCCCTCAGGTAAGCGGCAATAAAGGAGTCGATCTCCCCGTCCATAACCGCCCCGACGTTTCCGGTTTCGTGGCCGGTGCGGTGATCCTTGACCAGGCTGTACGGATGGAAGACGTAAGAGCGGATCTGGCTTCCCCAGGCTATCTCCTGCTGCTCGCCGCGCAGGGCTGCCAGTTCGGCCTCCTTTTTGCGCAACTCCAGGTCGATCAGCCTGGCTTTAAGCATCTTCATTGCTGCCAGGCGGTTGGCCAGTTGGGAGCGCTCGTTCTGGCAGGTTACCACAATACCGGTGGGAAGGTGGGTAATCCGCACCGCCGAATCAGTCTTGTTCACATGCTGGCCCCCGGCCCCGCCGGAGCGGAAGGTGTCTATTTTTAAATCATCGGGGTTAATTTTTACGTCCACCTCATCGTCCACCTCCGGCAGCACATCCACCGAGGCAAACGAGGTGTGGCGCCGTCCCGCCGCGTCAAAGGGCGAAATGCGCACCAACCGGTGCACCCCTTTTTCCGAGCGCAGGTAGCCGTAGGCATTCGGGCCGATCACCTCGATGGTAGCGCTTTTGGTGCCCGCCTCGTCACCCGGCAGCAGGTCCAGAACCTCCACCTTAAAGCCGCGCCGCTCCGCCCAGCGGGTATACATGCGGAGGAGCATTTCCACCCAGTCCTGCGCTTCGGTGCCCCCGGCCCCGGCGTGAAGGGCCACAATAGCGTTGCCCCGGTCGTACGGCCCGCTTAAAAGCACGGTCAGCTCCATTTCGGCCACTTTTTGCGCCACTACGGCCAGACCTTGCTTCACTTCCGCCGCGGCCGCCTCGTCTTCCTCCTCTTCTCCCAGTTCGGCCAGCACTTCCAGATCCTCCAGGTCCTTATCCAGCCTCTGAAAAACCGCCACCCTGTCCCGCAGGCTTGACAGGCGCTGGACGGCTTTCTGGGCCTTTTCCTGCCCGTCCCAGAAGCCCGGTTCGAGCATTTGCCTTTCCAGCAAGGCAATTTCAGCTTCTTTTTTTTCTATGTCAAAGAGAAACCCTCAAATCTTCCACCCGGTTGCGGAGAGACCCCAGCTCCCGCTTCAATTCCGCAAACATCATCTCACCATACCTTTCAGGAATGCAATCTGAAACTGCTGAATTCCGGCCGCCTGCTGCGTTTTTACACCGCCTCGGCCCGGCCGCAGCACTTTTTATACTTCCTGCCGCTGCCGCACGGGCAGGGGTCGTTGCGCCCCACCTTGTTTTCCCGGCGGGCCGGCTGCTTCGGCCCTTCTTCAGCGTAGCGGTTTTCAACCACCCGGCGGCTTTGCCGCTGCTGCTGGGGCTGGACCACGTTCACCCGGAAGATGTAGCGCACCACATCGTCCTGGATGGAGGCAATCATGTTCTGGAACATCTCGTACCCCTCGAATTTATACTCAACCAGGGGATCCTTCTGCCCGTAAGCGCGCAGGCCGATGCCCTCCCTGAGCTGGTCCATGGCGTCCAGGTGGTCCATCCATTTCTCATCCACAATGCGGAGCATGATCACCCGCTCGATTTCCCGCATGGTGTCCGCGCCCAGTTCCTGCTCCCTGGCGTCGTACGCCGCCCGGGAGCGCTCGGTTAAAAATTCCTGCAGCTCCCTGCGGCTCATGCCGGCCAGGTCTCCGGCAGTAAGCCCGTGGCCGGGCAGAAAAAGATGCTCGGCATGTTCCAGCAGCCCCTTCAAGTCCCACTCTTCGGGGTGAACTCCTTCCGGCGCGTAAGTATTTACGGCGCGCTCCACGCAGGTGCCGATCATTTCCAGGACGTTTTCCTTCAGGTTTTCCCCGGTCAGAACCTGGCGCCTCTGCCTGTAGATCAGCTCCCGCTGCTGGTTCATCACGTCGTCGTACTGCAGAACGTGCTTGCGGATGTCGAAGTTGCGGTTTTCCACCCGCTTCTGGGCCGCCTCGATGGACTTCGTGATCATCGCGTGCTCGATTGGCATATCCTCATCAATGCCCAGGCGGTCCATAATACCCGCAATGTTTTCAGACCCGAAAAGGCGCATCAGGTCGTCTTCCAGGGAGCTGAAAAACTGGCTGGAGCCGGGGTCGCCCTGGCGGCCGCAGCGGCCGCGCAGCTGGTTGTCGATGCGGCGGCTCTCGTGCCGCTCCGTGCCGATGATGTGAAGCCCTCCCAGCTCAACCACCCGGCGGCGCTCCTCCTCGGTCTGCCGCCGGAACTTCTCCAGCAGGGCTTTGTAGGCGCCGTCCTGTTCCGCCGGCGCGCCGGCAATTTCTGCAGCCGCCTCGCACTCATGGCCCATCCGGCGCAGCTCGTTGCGGGCAAGAAATTCCGGGTTGCCCCCCAGCAGTATGTCGGTGCCCCGCCCGGCCATGTTGGTGGCAATGGTCACCGCCCCCAGGCGCCCGGCCTGGGCGACAATCTCCGCCTCTTTGTCGTGGTACTTGGCGTTCAAGACCTGGTGCGGGATGCCCCTCTTCTTCAGCATGCCGCTTAACATCTCCGACTTTTCAATGGAGATGGTGCCTACCAGCACCGGCTGCCCCCTGGCGTGGCGGGCGGCAATCTCTTCCACCACCGCCCGGAACTTGGCCTGTTCGGTCTTGTATATGACATCCGGCAGGTCCTTGCGGATCATCGGCTTATTGGTGGGAATGACCACTACATCCAGGCCGTATATCTTTTTAAACTCCTGCTCCTCGGTGGCCGCCGTGCCGGTCATGCCGGCCAGCTTGCGGTACATCCTGAAGTAGTTCTGAAAGGTAATGGTGGCCAGGGTCTGAGACTCCCGCTCGATCTTGACCCCTTCCTTGGCCTCAATGGCCTGATGCAGCCCGTCGCTGTAACGCCTGCCGAACATCAGCCGGCCGGTGAACTCGTCGACGATAATGACCTGGCCGTCCTTCACAACGTAGTCCCGGTCCCTCTTCATCAGGGCATGGGCCTTCAAAGCCTGGTTCAGGTGGTGGGTAAGCTCGATGTTCCTGTCGTCGTACAGGTTTTCAACGCCGAGCATCTTCTCCACCTTGGCCACGCCGGTCTCGGTAATGACCACGGTGTGGGCCTTTTCGTCCACGTTATAGTCTACCTCCGGCACCAGCCGGGGCACAATCCTGGCAAAGGTATAGTACAGGTCGGTGGACTTTTCCGCCTGGCCCGATATGATCAGCGGCGTCCTGGCCTCGTCAATCAGGATGCTGTCCACCTCGTCCACGATGGCGTAGTTGAGCTCCCGCTGGACGAGCTGGTCCGGATGAAGGGCCATGTTGTCCCGCAGGTAGTCAAAACCGAACTCGTTGTTGGTGCCGTAGGTAACATCCGCCCGGTAGGAGCGCTTGCGCTCCTCCCAGTCCAGGCCGTGGACGATCAAACCCACGCTTAAACCCAGATACTTGTATACCTGGCCCATCCACTCGCTGTCCCGGCGGGCCAGGTAGTCGTTGACCGTAACCACGTGCACGCCCTTGCCGGTCAAGGCGTTCAGGTAAACTGGCAGGGTAGCCACCAGGGTTTTGCCCTCGCCGGTCTTCATTTCCGCAATGCGGCCCTGGTGCAGCACGATTCCGCCCATGAGCTGGACGTCGAAGTGCCTCATTCCCAGCACCCGCCGGGATGCCTCCCGGACTACGGCAAATGCCTCCGGGAGAATGCCGTCCAGGGACTCCCCCCGGTCCAGGCGATCCCGGAAAACCGCCGTCATGCCCTGCAGGTCGCCATCAGACTTGGCGGCTATTTCCGGCTCCAGCTTATTAATTTCATCGACAACCCGCTGCAGCTTTTTTATCTCGCGGGCGTTATCGTCAAGCCAGTCTTTTATAAATCCCAGCATTTTTACCACTCCTAAATCTTAAATAAAAAGGATGGGCACAAAACAGCAGTTGTTGCACCATCCTATTATTATACTTCACTTATATTGAAAACGTCAATTATGGCACTTTCTGGCAAACAGGCATTTATACTTTAAAACTCCGGCTCTATCAGCCCGTAGTTGCCGTCCTTGCGCCTGTAGACCACGTTTACCTGCTCGGTCTCGGCGTTTGAAAAAACAAAGAAACTGTGGCCCAGCAGGTTCATCTGAAGGATGGCCTCCTCCACCGGCATGGGCTTGATGGCAAAGCGCTTGGTCCTGACCAGGCGCGGGCCGTCCTCCTCTTCCGGCACGGCCGGTGCGGCAGTTTTATGGTCGTTGGTAAACCGGGCCCCCCGCTTTAGCAGCTTGCCCTTGTATTTCTCGATCTGCTTTTCCAGCTTATCCACCACCAGGTCGATGGAGGTGTACATATCGCCGGTGCTTTCCTCGCCCCTCAAAATCATCCCGTTAACCGGTATGGTTACCTCCACCCGGTGGGATTCCTTCTCCACGGCCAGCGTAACCTGGGCGTCCCCGAAATTGTCGATGTATTTATCCAGCTTTCCAACGCGCTTGACTACGTAGTCCTTTAAAGCATCGGTTACATCGATGTTCCTGCCGCGCACCTGTACTTTCATCAAAAGCCGCCCCCTTCAAGCGATATTGGTATTCCTATTATTCCCCAAATTAGCAAAAAACCCTTCTGAATCCTGCCGGCAAGTAAAAACCCCAGGCTAGCTGGGGTTTACCAGACATTTATAATTTGATAACGTTGGCCGCTTGCGGCCCCCGAGCGCCTTCGACGATATCGAATTCAACTTTTTGCCCCTCTGCCAGGGTTTTAAAGCCTTCTTCCTGAATCGCCGAGAAGTGGACAAATACGTCCCCGCCATCCTCCCTCTCGATAAAACCGTACCCTTTTTCCTGGTTGAACCACTTAACCTTTCCTAACAAAAAACATACCTCCTAAAAATTGATCCGCAGCCTTCGCCTGCGTAATGCCATGTTAACACAGGGGAATACGGTTGTCAAGCGATGGCCTCACTAAATTGCCGCCGGTATTTCAGGCCCGGCCGTGTCGAAAAATTTTTGGTAAAAATGCTGTTTGTGAAAAAAAACTTGTGGATAATGTGAATAAGGTTGTTAATAACTTAAAAATCAAACGTCTTATGTGTGAGTAAATCATTCAACCGGAGAAAATTATGTCAAATAATGTAAATGCCTGGCACGATTTTTGTAGAAACTTAAAAAAAACGGGCGGCGGCAACCGTCAGGCCGCTTACCCGGGCCGCCCCGGCGGCGGTTAATGCGGCGGCAGCAGCCGACATGGTGCTCCCCGTGGTAAAAACATCATCAACAACCAGCACCTTCCTGCCGCAAACCTTTCCGGCATTTATCACTTTAAAGGCGCCTTCCAGGTTGGTCTGCCGGGCCGGCCGGGTCAGCCCGGCCTGGGAGGGCGTTTCAACAATTTTGACCAGGACACGCCGGTCAACCGGCACCCGCAGCAGGGCCCCCACCTCCCCGGCAAGCAGGGCAGCCTGGTTGAACCCCCGGTGCCGCAGCTTCTCCCCGGCCAACGGCACGGGTAAAATCAAATCGGCGGCCAGCAGAGGCTCCGCCCGGGCCGCCTCGGCCATCAGCGCGGCCAGCGGCGCGGCCAGGCCCCGCCGCCCTGCGTACTTGAAACGGTGAATTGCCTCCTTAATAATGCCCTCGTATGGGCCGGCCGCCCGGACCAGGGCAAAAGGCCACTCTCTTGCGCGGCACTCGCCGCACAAGCGAGTACCGCCGCGTCCAAAAAGAGCGGCCCCCTTCCCCGGCAGGCGGCCGCACCGGCTGCAGTGCGCCTCCCGGCGGAAGCCCTCAAGGTAAGCCAGGCAGTTGCCGCAGGCCTTCCCGGGGGGGCCGGGCCGGCCGCAAAAGGGACACTCCGGCGCTGGGGGAAAGATTAAATTAAGAAGGTCATTCCATAAAGCAAACACTTGTCAGGCCTCCCAAAAAGGGGGCTTCCCCTTTAACAGCATTGCCCCTGTGAGGCTGCCCGCTTTTTAATCGGCAATGGCCACGGCGGCGGTCTCGACCCGGTCGCCGCCCTTTTCCTTTGCCTTTTTAAGGGCCCGCTCGGCCGCCTTGAACAGGCCCGCTGCATCGCCGGCATCGCGAGGAAATTCGGCCACCCCGATGCTGGCAGTCAGCCGGGCGGCCCGCCCTTCCTTCTTCAAAAAAACATTCCGGCGGATCCGTGTCCATATGATTTCGGCCTTTTCCACCAGGCGCCGGCCGTTTACACCGGGCAGCAGCAGGGCAAACTCGTCCCCTCCGTAGCGGGCGGCAAGATCCCCTTTGCGGGTGTTACCGTCGATCAGGGCGGCCAGTTCGGCCAGCACCCGCTCCCCCGCCTCGCGCCCGTAGCGCTGGTTAAATATTCTAAAGTGATCCAGATTTATTAAAATCAGACCGGCACCAGCGCCGTCCGGTCCGGCGTTGGCGCAAAACTCCCTGACCATTTTGGAAAACGGCCCGAAGCTCAAGAGCCCGGTTGCCGGATCCTGGCAAAGCGCCTGCTCCAGGCGGGCGCCAAGCACCGCGTTCTCAACCGCCACGGCCGCCTGACCGGCCAGGACGGCCATAATGTGCAAGTGCTTTTCCTCAAAGGCCGCGGGACGCTTGTCCCCCAGCACAATCACGCCCAGCGCCTCCCTGCCGGAAAGCAGCGGGACGACGAGCAGCGAGCGCAGCACCTTGACCAGGCCCGTTTCACCGGCGGTGCGGGGGTCGCTCCGGGAATCGTAAATAATTTCCGGCTCCCTGCCGCTCAGGACCCACCCGATCAGGCCCTCATCCGGGTATACCGCCGTCGACCAGAGCTGCTTAGAATACGGCCCGGTAACCGCCGCGGGCAGGAAAATGTCCTTCTCCTCCGACCGGAGGTAGGCCACTCCGGTATGAAAGGGGAAAGCCTTGCCGGCGCTCTTCAGAATCTGCTCCAGCACCTCCGCCGGGCCGGGGCCTCCTTCCAAAAACCTCGCCACCTCGTAAAAGGCCGTCAGCTCCCTGTTGGCCACCTGGAGCCGGACGTGGTAGCGCAAAATAAACTGGAGCGCCAGCACGGAAAAAAACAGGGGCAATACGCCCGCCGGCCCGGTGTGCCTGTAAACCACGACCATGAAGAGGCCCAGCGGCACAGTAAAAAGGTAGGTCAGCCCGTCCCACTTAACCGCATCGGTCCAGGCCAAGCCCGGCAGAATGTGCCTTTTGGGCAGCAGGTAGAGGTAGACCAGCACGTGGTTGACCGTTATGTAAGAGGCAATAAAGGCGGCCAGGGGCAGGGCATTGGCAAAGCCGGCCAGGCCGGGTACGCCGCCGCACCGCTCAAACGCCTTCCCCGCCGCCACCGCCGCCAGCACATATTGCCCGGCGTTAAAAAGGGTTGTGCGCATGGGGTTGCCCCGGTTGGCAATGCCCTGACCGAGCAAGGTGGCCAGCCCGCCGGTCCAGGCGGCGGCAGCCGGCCCGTAAAGCAAAAAGGACGTCAGGATCAGGGCAAAGCCGCCCGAGAGCTGGCCGTGGGGGAACGACACGGCCAGCCATTCGGCCATGGCACCGAGGAAAATTACGGCCAGCAACTCCTCTCCCCTGTCCACATCGAGGGCGGGAAAGAGCAGGTAAAGCTGCCAGACCGCCGCTCCCACCACCAGCCAGTTATACAAAACGTGTACAATTCCCTCTTTTGCGCGCAAATCCTCCACCCCAACAACTATTTCGACAAAACGGAGGATTTACCTGCGTGATACTCTGGACAAGCGGCAAAACAAAGGGGCGTTAAGCAGTTCCTCCCCTCTTAAGCCCCTGACGTCAAAGCACAGCTCTCCCGCCTCCGCCGCGCCTTCAACCGTCCGGCCGGCACACCTTCCGCCGGCCAAAATTTCAAAAGGATAATACCTCTGCAGGCGCTTCAGCACCTCCAGGGTGCCGTCCCGGGAAAAGTCGTCCACCAGCAGCACTTCCTGACGCGGCACGCCTCCAGTAATGCGGAACAATTTGCGGACAAAACCCTCTATCCAGGGTTCCTGGTTTCCGATAATAATTACCACCCTGGAACCACCCGGACCAGAAAGGCCCTGTCCGGCAGCGGCAGTCAACCCCCGGTACAGGCAAAGGCCCGCAACAACCAACAGCGCCAGGGCAATCAGAAAAATTATCATGCTTTCACCTCCGGCTTCTTACTGCACCTTATGCAGGGCGCCGCCCGGGGGTGAATTGCCAAAGAAAAAAGCCGGGAATTCCCGGCATGTTATTTTGCCTAATAATTTTTAAAGGCCCGCCCCCCGCCTGAGCGCCTCTGCCTTGTCGGTGCGCTCCCAGGGCAGATCCAGGTCGTTTCTGCCGAAGTGGCCGTACACCGATACCTGCCTGTAAATGGGCCGCCGCAGGTCCAGTTCCTTGATGATGGCGGCCGGGCGCAGGTCGAAATGCTCTTTCACCAGCTTAACCAGGGTTTGCTCGTCGACCCGGCCTGTGCCGAAGGTGTCCACCATCATTGAAACCGGGTGGGCCACTCCAATGGCGTAGGCCACCTGGAACTCGCATTTTTCGGCCAGCCCGGCGGCCACAATGTTTTTGGCCACGTAGCGGGCGGCGTAGCTGGCGGAGCGGTCGACCTTGGTGGGGTCCTTCCCGGAGAAGGAACCGCCGCCGTGGCGGGCCATGCCGCCGTATGTATCAACGATGATCTTCCGCCCGGTCAGGCCGGTGTCCCCCTGCGGCCCGCCGATCACAAACCGGCCGGTGGGGTTGACAAAAAAACGGGTGGAGCCGTCCAGGAATTCCGGCGGAACAACCGGTTTGACCACATGCTCAAGCACGCCGCTGCGTATCTCATCCAGGGTTACCCGGGGATGGTGCTGGGTCGAAATGACTATCGTGTCCACCCGCACCGGGCGGCCGTTTTCGTATTCAACGGTGACCTGGGTTTTCCCGTCCGGACGCAGGTATGGCAGCAGCCTGCTCTTCCTGACCTCGGCCAGCCGCCTGGCCAGGCGGTGGGCCAGGGAAATGGGCAGGGGCATCAGCTCCGGGGTTTCAGTGGTAGCATAGCCGAACATCATCCCCTGGTCGCCCGCGCCGGTCGCTTCCAATTCATCCTCGTTGCCGTACCGCTCCCGCACCTCCAGGGCCCGGTCAACCCCCTGGGCAATATCGCTGGACTGCTCGTCAATGGAGGTGATCACCGCGCAGGTATCGCAGTCAAACCCGTATTTCGCCCTGGTGTAACCTATCTCCCGGATGGTTTCCCGGGCCACCCTGGGTATATCGACATAGCAGTCGGTCGTAATCTCTCCAGCCACCAGAACCAGGCCGGTGGTAACCAGGGTTTCGCAGGCCACGCGGGCCAGCGGGTCCTTCTCAAATATTGCGTCCAGCACTGCGTCGGAAATCTGGTCGGCAATTTTATCGGGGTGCCCCTCGGTTACCGACTCCGAAGTAAATAACCGCCTGGCCATAAAAACATTCCTCCTTGCCTTTGTCCAAGCTCAAACAGTAAAATAAACCTCCGGAACAGAGGTTTTGAATGGAATTTTAAGGGCCTCTTTCCTCTTCGCGTGTAAAAATTAAGTTAAGAAAATAAATCAAAGTATATTCTACAAAAACGGTCAATGATTGTCAACAACGCCGGATGAAATATAAAAATATGCCCCGGTTTTTTAAAGGGCCCTTGCCGCGTTTTCCATTTCCACCAGCACGGTGTCCACCCCAATTTTTTTAATCTTCTCCCAGGGCACCACCACATCCTTGCCGGCTCTTAAAAGCCCGAAATACTTTCTGCCGCCTGAAAGCACCAGCGAAAGCACCCTGCCGGTTTCCAGGTCGATATGGACATCTTTAACCGGGCCCAGCCTGGCGCCGTCAACCAGGTTGACGATATCTTTCAAACCAAAGTCAGAAACTTTAAACAGCATTCAAACACCCCCCACAGCAGCCTATGTGGAGGAATGCAAAAAGGTTACCGGCCTAATTTTAACAATTATTCCTTCCTGCCGGTCAGCACCTCCCTGGCCGAACGCCAGAAAAAGCTGGCCTCCTTCCCTCCCAGAACGGCAATTGACGCCGCGTATACCACCACCCCCGCCGCAATGGCCAGGCTAACCTGCACGGCCAGGCCGGCAAGACCCCCGGCCAGGTGGGCCAGGGCCCTGCTCACCGCACAGCTTGCCGCAGCCATCAAACCGGAAGCCGCCAGAACGGCCAGGGTAAATTTTAACAGGCCGCCCCGGCGCAGGCCGGGCACCCTCTGCCCCAGGCAGCGCATCAGCAAAGCCATGTAAAACAGGTTTGCCAGGGAACTGGCCAGGGCCAGGCCGCCGTGGCGGAGATAGCCGATTAAAGCCAGGCTCAAAGCCAGGTTGACCAGGACGGTAGCGGCGCCGATCTTCAGCGGCGTGGCGGTGTCCTGCAGGGAGTAGAACCCCCTGGTTAAAAGAATGCCGGCCGCCTGCCCGACAAGGCCAACGGAATAAAATAAAAGGGCCGCCGCGGTCATTTCCACGGCCCTCTGGTCGAAGGCGCCCCCCTTGTAAATCAGCTTCACAATGGGGTGGCTCAATGACATCAGGCCGACGCTGGCAGGCACCATGGTAATTATTACCGCCTTAAGCGATTTCAGCAGGGCGCCGGTCAGCGCCTCCCTGTCGCCTTCCGCCGCCCGCATCGACAGGGTGGGGAAAACCGCCGTGCCCAGGGCCAGGACAAACAGGCTGACCGGAAACTGAATCAGCTTGTCGGCGTAGCCCAGCGCCGAGATGCTGCCCACCGGCAGCCAGGAGGCCAGCACGCCGACAACGTACAGGTTGGCCTGGTTGACCGAAAGGCTTAACAGCGAGGGCAGGGCCAGGCTGCAGACCTTTTTCACGCCGGGATGGCCCGGCTCAAGCGGCCATCTCAGGCCAAAGCCTTTTTTACAAAGAGCGGGCAACTGCACCAGGGCCATGGCCGCCATAGCCGCCACCGTCCCCAGGGCCAGCCCGTGGATGCCGTAAATTTTGCCGAGGGTAAAGGCGGAGGCTATGATAAAAATGTTGTTCACCGAATTGCTGAAGGCGGGCAGGCCGAAAATGTTGCTGGCATTCAAAAGGTTTGAAAACAAAGAGGCCAGGCCCGCAAAAATCATCAGCGGGAGCAAAATCCTGGCAAGCTCCACCGTCAGCAGTTCCCTTGTTCCTTCAAAGCCGGGCGCCACCAGCTTGACCAGAAGCGGCGCCGCTGCCATGCCGGTAACGGCGGCGGCAAAATAAAACAAAACCACCGCCACCGTTACCGTGCTGAATATTTTCCAGGCCTCGCCCTTTTCACCCCGGGCGGCGTGCTCGGTAAAAACCGGCACCACCACCGTTGCCAGGGCGCCGCTGACAATGAAGAAAAGCATGTTGGGCATTTTCAGGGCGGTCTGGTAGGCGTCGGTATAAACCGAGGCACCGAACAGCCGGGCTATGACGGACTCCCGGGCCAGCCCGAGCACTTTTGACATCAGGTTAAAAAAGGCGATTAACAGCGTGGCTTTAAAAATAAACTTCCCGGTTGACATAAGGCACGCTCTTTTCTGTGCAGCCGTACAGGCCTTTTACTGGCCGGGGTATCGCACATTAAAAGAGCCGTTATCATTAAATAACGACTCGCATTGTTTTCTAAACTTCGACGTGCCCTGCCGATCTCCTGCCTCCCTTATAGATGTTTCCGGGGCCTGCCGGCAGGCAATTGAAAGAAGGCCTTTAACTTTCCCGCCGGGAAGTCCCCCGCCTTCCGCCTTCCTTACCAGCGATGCGAGCGGGGATGAAAGCAGGCTGCTGATGAAGCAGGAAGCCCGCGCCTTTCGCAAGGCGAAGGGAGGGGTGGTTCACAGTCCGGTCTGCCTTAAAACATCCGCCTGGACGGCCTTCACTTCCCCGGCAGAACCTGCCTCGGCGTAAATCCTGAACAGGGGCTCGGTACCGGAGGGGCGGATCAGCACCCAGGCGTCCCCTTCCAGCAAAAGCTTGACTCCGTCCTTGGTAACCCGGCCGGTCACCTTGCGCCCGGCCAGCGCCTCCGGTTCAAATCCCTTTAACACCTCAAGCACCCGCTCTTTTTCCGCCGGCGAGGTGTGCACGTCCAGGCGCTCGCTGTAAAGCCGGCCGTACTCGCGGTAAACCTGCTCCAGCAGCTCCTTCAGGCTCTTGCCGTGCACCGCTGCCATTTCGGCCGCCAGGAGCCCGGCCAGAATGCCGTCTTTTTCCGGCACGTGGCCCTTTACGGAAAGCCCGCCGCTCTCCTCCCCGCCCAGCACGGCGCCTTCCTCCGCCAGGCACTGCCCGACGTATTTAAAGCCTACCGGCGTTTCGACCAGCCGCAGCCCGTGCCGTTCGGCCATCCGGTCGAGCAGGTGGGTGGTGGCTACCGTCCGCGCCACCGGGCCGCGCAGCCCTTTTACCGTGATCAGGTGATAGAGCAAAACCGGCAGGAACTGGTTGGGGGTGACGAAGTCGCCGCCGGAATCCACCAGGCCGAAGCGGTCGGCGTCCCCGTCCAGGGCAAGGCCTAGCTGCGCCGGCCCCTTTGCAACCGCCTCCCGCAGCCCGCCAAGGGATTTCGCCGTGGGTTCGGGCAGGGTGCCGCCGAACAGGGGGTCGCGGTGGTTGTGAAGAACCTCAACGGATGCCCCGGCCTGTTTCAGCAGTTCCTCCAGGTAGCCCGTCCCGGCCCCGTACATCGGGTCAACCGCCACCTTCAGCCCGGCCCTGCCGATAGCCCCCATGTCCACCAGGGTAGCCAGATGGCAGGCGTAGGCATCATACGGGTCTATGGTGGTTACGGGCGCCTTTTCCCCTCCCGGCGGGGCAATTTCTGCCCCGGCCTCCTGCAGCTTCCTTATGTTTGCCTCTATTTCTCCGGTTATGTGAGGCAGGGCCGGGCCGGCGTACTCGGGAATAAATTTAAACCCGTTGTACTCCGGCGGGTTGTGGCTGGCCGTGAGCATAACCGCGCCGCCGGCCCTGTAAAGCTTCACCGCAAAGGCCACCACCGGCGTGGGCGTAGCCCGCCCGGTAAGGAAGACGGAGATGCCCCGGCCGGCCAAAACCTCCGCCACGGCGGCGGCAAAGCGCTCCGAAAGAAAGCGGGTGTCGTAGCCCACTACCACTCCCCTTTCCGCCAGGCCGCGGGCGGCCAGGTACTGGGCCACCGCCGCAGCCACCAGCCTTACGTTGTCAAAGGTAAAGTCTTCGGCCAGGATGCCCCGCCAGCCGTCGGTACCAAACGAAATTTTCCTCATCAGGATAAACCTCCCGGTAGCTCAAGTCTGGTTTATCTTTCCACAAAGCTTCCCCAACTTCCTTTTGCCGCTCCGGTATTTTGCGGCCGTTTTCACTGCGGCATTTTGCCGGGCAGCTTGTCGGTAATGTCCTGGACGTAATCAAGGTCGTCCCTTTTTTTGTCCACGTACAGGTTGCCGTCGGAATCCAGGCTGGCGTAAAAAACTTCGCTCAGCGACTGAATGCCCTGCTTCTGCAACTCGCCCAGCAGCCACTGCTCGTCCAGGTTGTTTTGCTTGAGGTTTTGCCGGATAATCACCCCGTCCACCACCAGTTCGGAGGGAATGCCCTTGTATTTGGTGGGGACGTTGAGGTCCTGCGGCGTCACGGGTGCGGCCTGGGATTTCAGCAGCACGCTCAGCTTGCCGTTCGGCTCGGCTACGGCAAATTCCACGTCGCTGATGTTAAAGGCCCCCTCCTGGCGCAGCTGGGAGGTCAGGTCGTCCACCGTATAGCGCATCTTGCGCATGTTCCCCTCCAGTATCTTGCCGTTGTGCACCACCACCGTGGGCTCGTCGGTCAACATTTTATGAACCGGGCGGTATTTCATTCCGGCCCACTGGGATACAATGGTAAGCACCATGAACAGCAGAAGGCCAAAGGCGTAATACCCGGCCGGCTCATCCAGTTGAGTAACCATGTTTGCCGCAATGGAGCCTATTACTATGCCGTTGACCCAGTCGGCTATGGTCAGCCCGCCCACCTGGGACTTGCCGATCATCCTGGTGATAAAAACCACCGCGACAAAGGCGCCAACTGCCCTGAGAAAAATTTCCAGGTACGGACTCATAAACAGCAATCCCTCCCGCATTGTTTGTTACAGGCCTTAGTTTGCCAGCAAACGCAGCAGTTAATGCACGTGCCGTTTGTTTCTATCAAAAACTGGCAATAATGTTTTCCGGGAGGGATTTGTTTGGCAAAAACTGTAATTATAGAGAAGCTGGAAAAAAGAAGAAAGATGTTTGAGGATTACCTGCGCCAGGTAAAGGCCGCCGTAAAAAAGCAGGCACCAAAAAACGGCGCTAAATAACAACTCCACGGGATTTGCAACAGAGTAGCGTCTTCAGCCACCGGCGGCTTTAATGGTAGTTTGTCTTCAGTCTGACCCCGCGGGTTTTAACCGTGGGGCTTTTCTTCTGGCCAGCCCGGTACTTTCCGGTAATGCCCGACCGTTTCCCGCAGCCCGTCTTCCAGGCTGCACGACGGGTTCCAGCCCAGCACCCGGCGGATCCTCCCGTTTGCCAGGTAGCTGTGGGTTATGTCCCCCGGCCTGGGCGGGCAGTACAGGGCCTCCAGCGGGCTGCCGGTAATCTTTTTTATCTCGCGGAACAAATCGTTTACCGAGGTGGCCCTTCCGGTGCCGACGTTCAGGACCATCCCGTCGCCCCCGTGCAGGGCGGCCACGTTGGCCAGGGCCACGTCCCTTACAAAAACGAAGTCCCTGGTTTGCTCGCCGTCCCCAAAGATACTGGGAGGCTCCCCCTTCAAAAGCCTGTCAATAAAGATGGCCACCACCCCGCCTTCCCCGGCGGCGTCCTGGCGCGGCCCGTAAACGTTGGCGTAGCGCAGGACGGTGTACCTGACCCCGTAAACCTCGCTGTAGACCCTGAAATAATGCTCCGCCGCAAGCTTCGACGCGCCGTAAGGAGAGCGGGGGACAAGCGGGTGCTCCTCGTCCACCGGCAGGCTGAGCGGGTTGCCGTACACCGCCGCCGAGGAGGCGTAAACCACCTTGCCGACCCCGAAACGGCGGCAGGCCTCCAGCAGGTTGATGCTGCCCTGGATGTTGGTTTCTGCGTCGGCCAGCGGGTCCCTCAGAGAATGCTGCACATCGACCTGGGCGGCCTGGTGCACCACCGCGTCCGGCCTCTCCCGGGCGACCACCTCGCCGAATTCCTCGCTCGCCACACTCACCCGGTAAAAGTTCACCGCCGGGTTGATGTTCTCAAACCGGCCGGTAGAAAGGTCATCCGCAACGGAAACCACATGGCCCGATCCCGCCAGCAAATCAACAATATGGGAGCCGATAAAACCGGCTCCCCCGGTTACCAGGATTTTCAACCGGCCTCCCCCTTACTGGTTGAGCTTCCTGCAGATGGACTGCAGGTATTTCCGGAAGCCGCCGGCCAGGTCCGGCCTTTCCAGGGCAAATTCGACCATGGCCTGCAGGTAGCCGAGCTTGTCGCCCACGTCGTAACGCTTCCCCTCGAAGGCCAGGCCGTACATGGGCTGCTCCCGGCACAGCACCTTCAGGGCGTCGGTAAGCTGGATCTCCCCTCCCGCCCCGGGCCTGGTCTCGGCAAGAATGGAGCAAATGCCCGGCTGAATGATGTAACGCCCCATTACCGCCAGGCGGGACGGGGCTTTCTCGCGCGCAGGCTTTTCCACCAGGTCGTTGATGCGGTACACGCCGGGACGCTCCTCGACTGCGTCCAGAACCCCGTATTTGCTTACATCCTCTTCGGGCACTTCCATTACGGCAATAACGGAGGACTGAACCTCCTCGTACAGGTTCATCAACTGCTTCAGGCAGGGCTCTTCGCTGCGCACGATGTCATCGCCCAGAAGTACGGCAAAAGGCTCGTTCCCGATGAACTGCCTGGCGCAGTAAATGGCGTGGCCCAGGCCCAGCGGTTCCTTCTGCCGCACAAAATAAATGTCGGCAAGCTGGCTGATATCCTGGATCAGCTCGAGTTCCGCGGCCTTGCCGGCTTTCTTGAGTTGCACCTCCAGTTCCACGGACCGGTCGAAGTGGTCTTCAATGGCCCGTTTGTTCCGGCCGGTTATAATCAGGATGTCGCTTATGCCCGAGGCAATGGCTTCCTCCACTATGTACTGGATTGTGGGCTTATCCACGATTGGCAGCATTTCCTTGGGCTGTGCCTTGGTGGCGGGCAAAAACCGCACCCCCAGGCCGGCCGCCGGTATAACAGCTTTCCTGACCCTTTTCAATAGAACCCCCCCCTTTTTTTTAGCTGATTGGAGAGAAAAAATGCAGATAATTCAACAGCGGCCCTACATACGCGAGGACCGCTGCTGGTTGCTGGCTTGGGTTGAATGCGTGGCCCGGCTTCCCGCCCCTGTTGCCCCTATTTTGTTTGCCACCGTCAAAACCGCAGTCGATAAAATAACCAGTAGGAATATGGCCTGCTTGGGCGAAACCAGGGTCATGGCAATGGCGCTCAAGCCCAGGATCACATTCACCCCGTACAGGCACAAAACGGCCTGCGGGTGGCTCAGACCCATTTCGATCAGCCGGTGGTGCAGGTGCTCCTTGTCCGGCTGGAAAATGGGTTTGTTCCCGCAGTAGCGCCTTACTATGGCAAAGGCGGTATCGAGAATGGGAATCCCCAGAATTACCACCGGGATGATTACCGAAATAAAGGTGGCGCTTTTAGCCAGCCCCATCACCGCCAGGACGGCCACGCTGAAACCAAGGTACATCGACCCGGAATCTCCCAGAAAAATCCTGGCCGGATAAAAGTTATAGCGCAAAAAGCCAAGCACCGCAGCAGCCAGAATTATTGCCAGGGCAACGGAATCCCACTGTCCCTGGGAACCTCCCGTGGCCGCAGCCTCGATCCAGACCACAGCCGCCAGGGTCAGGGCGGCAATGCAGGTGGTGCCTCCGGCAAGCCCGTCCAACCCGTCAACAAGGTTTACCGCATTGGTAACCGAAACGATCCACATTACGGTTACCGGCACGCTCAGCAGCCCCAGGGCAATCAGCTCTTCCGAAAAAGGGTTGGTTAAAAACTCAACCCTCAGGCCAAAGGGAACAACGGCACAGGCGGCCGCAATCTGTCCGGCAAGCTTTAACCTGGGGGAGACCCCCCTGATGTCGTCAATTACGCCCAGCAGAAGGATCAAGGAGCCTCCGGCCAGAAGGCCCAGCACCTGTAAAGTGATTTCCCTGGTTAAAAGCACTGCGGCAACAAAGCTGATATAAACGGCCAGGCCGCCAAGCCTGGGCATAACTCGATCATGCATCTTCCTCTGGTCGGGACGGTCCAGGGCTCCACACCTGAAGGCCCATTTCCTGACCAGCGGGGTAACCAGCAGCGCCGACCCGAAGGCCAGCAACATGGCCGTTACCGGTATCTGCACGCTCATCCCTCCAGAAGGGCCGGTTCGGGCACAATATTAAGGACATTTTATCTCACCATAAGCTGACGTGACAATTATGAAAAAGAATACCATCCAGCTAAATAACCGATTATGATTAAATTTGCTCTAAAATACTCCATTTTACAACCAATTTCACCGGGGACAGCCCCTATTTGACAATATCTGGCATCGCCGGTCCGGCAGCAAAAGTACCGGCCGGGAAGCCGCGCCCCGTTTGTAGCGCCTTATGGGCGGCCCCGGATAGCCTCCTTGAATCGGTATATGGCGCTACAGTCGCTGCTTGTTGCGCCTTATGGGCGGCCCCGGGGCAAACTACCTAACCGCAAACATGAGTTCTGCCTCGGCAGCCAGTTCCTGGCCCACATAGGCCGCACCGCGCGCTTTGCCAACGGTTCCGCGCAGCTTTTGAAGCTCGACCTCGATCCGGAGCTGGTCACCCGGCACCACCTGGCGCCGGAAGCGGGCCCTGTCGATGCCGGCAAAAAAGGCCATCTTACCCGCAAATTCGGGCAGTCTCAAAACGGCTACAGCCCCCACCTGGGCCATAGCCTCGATGATCAGCACCCCCGGCATTACCGGGTAGCCGGGAAAGTGGCCCTGAAAGTAAGGCTCGTTGGCGCTGACGTTTTTAAGCCCCACGGCCTTGCGGCCGTCCTCCACGGACAGAATCCGGTCCACCAGCAAAAAAGGGTAGCGGTGGGGAATTATTTCCTTAATTTGATTAATATCCAGCAACCAGATTTCCTCCTTTGCAAAAAGTCCATCGTTATAAAAAAATCGTTAAAAAATTAATTTTTAACTTTATTATAGCCTTAAAGAAAACTGACAAAAACTTTTGGCTCCGGGCGGCTCCGGCAATATTCAAGTTGATCTGCAAAAAAAATTGATTTATATTGTATTAAGGACAAACGGAGGAGACGGTCATGAAGCTGATTGACGATAAAGGCAAACTTTTCGGCCTGGTAAACATAGTCGACCTGCTGGTTATTCTGGCCGTGCTGCTGGTGCTGGGAGGCGCGGCCTACAAGTTCACGGGCCGCGGCGCCGGCGACGGCAGCGCCGTCAGAACGGTCAGGGCTACGGTCATTGCCCCTGCAATACGCCCCGAAATGCTGACCGGGGTTAAGGTGGGAGACAGGATGGTATCGGGTTCCAGCTTCACCAACGTGGTCGTAAAAGACATAAAAATACAGCCGGCCCTCATGATCACCACCGACAGCGCCGGCAGGCGGGTGGAGGCCACCGACCCTTACCTGAAGGACCTGATCGTGACGGTGGAAGGGAAAACCGTAATTTCCGGGGGCACCATCAATCTCGGCGGGCAGGAAATACGGCGGGGCAAAGATTACTTTGTCAAGTCCCTCGACTACGAATTCAAGGGCACGATTCTGGACGTTGTAATTGAATAGGCGGTACTATGGCTCACTTCGGGGTCCGCGGCAGGCTTCAAGCCTGCCTTTTTGCCGCCCTCCTGTACCGCTCTATGACCTCTTCAGCAGCCGCCGCCCTGGCCTCCCATGAATTCTGCGCCGCCAACCGCAGCCTGGCGGCAACTTTTTCAGGCGTATTACCGGCCAGCTCCGCCTCTATCTTCTTCACAAACTCGTGCGGATCGCGGGCTACGGCCACCACCTCCGCAAAAGGCAGTACCTCGGGCAGGGCGGAGGAAACCACGGGCCTGCCGGCGGCAAGGTATTCGTACAGCTTGACCGGGTTGACCCCCCTGGTCAACTCGTTTATTTTAAACGGTATTACCGCAACGTCAAAGCCCTTCAAGTAGGCCGGCAGCAGGCCGTAGCCACGGTGGCCCAGCAGGTGGACGTTGGGCAGCGCCGCCAGGGAGGAAACGTCCGCATCCACGGGACCGATTAACGCTATGGACCACTCCGGATGGGTGCAGGCGGCAGCCGCCATCATTTCCAGGTCCAGCCAGGCACTCACCGCGCCGATGTAGCCCACCACCGGGCGGGGCAGGGAGGCCACGTCCTCCGGAACCGCCAGTTCCGGCTTCAGCGCGCCGTTGAAGTGCGGCACGTCGGCCCCGTTGGGCACCAGTGCCAGGCCGGGCGCAAACTCCTTTTTACGCCTGTACAGTTCGCCGGCGCTGGCCAGGGAAACGCCGGCCCGGGCAAACAGCTCCCTTTCCATCCCGGCTACGGTTTCCTTTTTAATCAGGCCGGGGAAGGCAGTATGCTCGTCGGCACAGTCGTAAACCAGCGTCACTCCTTCCGGCAGGGGCATGTCCACGGTGTTGGGCAGGTATGTCCAGCAGATGGTTGGCTCCAAGCCCAGTTCACGGCACAGTATTTTCAGGCTGCCGTGCAGCACCTTCTGGTTTACGCGGTTGACCGGCCTGAAGATGTTGCCGAAGGGCAAAATAACCGGCGGCGTGTAGACGTAGATGTTTTCCCCTTCCCTGCGGCAGCAGCCGCCGGCCTGCCCCCGCAGGGAAGGGTCTTTCAGGGGGGAAAGGTAGGTAATGGGCGGGTTTACGTATATCACCCGGTTGCCCCGCCGGGCAAAAATGGACATGAGCTGCTGGGCGCGCGCCCACATGCCCTCCCACCGCGCGGCGGCCAGGCATAAGATGGTTTCTCCTCTCAGCAATGCTTCCACCCCGCCAGCCGGCGGTAAAGCTCCTCGGTGCGGCGGGCCATGGCGGCCGCAGTAAACTTTTCCCGCACGACCTTCCCCCCTTTTTCGGCCATTTCGCGCGCCTGCCCGGGGTGATCCAGCATCCAGGCAATGCTTCCGGCCAGTGCACCTGCATCGGCGGGAGGCACCAGCAGGCCCGTTTCGCCGTGCCGCACCACTTCCGGCAGGCCGCCCACCTCCGTGGCCACCACCGGTACGCCCAGGGCCATGGCCTCAACAGCAGTAAGCCCGAACCCCTCCCAAAGGGAGGATACCACCAGCAGGTCCAGAGAAGCCATATACAGGCGCACGTCTTCCACAAACCCGGTAAAGGTAACCCGCCCGGCTATATCCAGCTTTGCGGCCAGCTCTTCCAGGCCCCGCCGCAAAGGGCCGTCTCCCACCACCAGGAAGCGGGCCGGCCGGCTTAAAAGAACCTGCCGGGCCGCCTCCAGAAAATAGCGGTGCCCTTTTACCGCGTGAAGCCGGGCAACTATCCCCACCAGCGGGGTACCGGCAGCAAGCCCCAGCCTTTCCCGCACGGCCTCCGCATTTGCCGGACGGATGAATTCCTGCGGGACAATCCCGTTGTAAATTACCGTTATCTTGTTTTCGGGCACTCCGCCGGAAACCAGCCTGGCCTTCAGCGCCGCGGAAACCGTGATGAAATGATCGGTTAAGCCGCGCGTTGCCTTTTCCGCCAGGCTGTTGGCAAGGCAGCTCAGCAGGCCGGGGTAGTCCTTTTCCAGCAAACTGTGCACCGTCGTGACCACCTTCCGGCCGGCTTTTCGCGCTGCCAGCCGGCCCAGGAGGTTGGCCCTGACGCCGTGGGTGTGAACCAGGTCGTAGCCGCCCTCCTGAACCAGCGCGGCCAGCTTTCCGGCCGCGCCCAGGTCGGCCTTGTAGCGCATGGGAACGGCCAGGGCTCTTATTCCCGCCTCTGAAGCAATTTTCACAAAGGGAGCGCTGAAAAGGCATAAAACCGCAATCTCCGCCGCCTGCGGATCAATTGCTCCGGCAAGGTTTAAGATATGCCTCTCGGCACCTCCGAATTCCCCGCCCCCAATAACATGCAACACTTTTACAGGCGCCACAAAAAAAGCCTCCCCCGGCTTTGCTTTACTAATTTTATCAATTTTAAGGGTATTTCACAAGAACCGCCGCACGGTTAAAACTGTAACGTAGATTTCCGGGCAGTTTTGGCTTATAATTGAAAATGTCATACGATTAGCGGGTGAAGGAGGGTCTTTAATGCTATCCCAGGCATGGCAGGAAAGCATGACCGGCCGTTTTGCCGCGGCGCTTGCCCGGTCCGGCCGCCACAGCGCCTTCTTGCGCTGGGTCGCAGGGACTGCCCGGTACAGCCGGCAGGATGCGGTTAGAAACTCGCTGACGGCAAAGTTGCTGGCAATCATAGCCGGTTTTCTGGCGCTCCCGCTGCAGCGGGCTGGAGAGGCAATCAGGCGCGGCCTGCCCGGCAGCTTTCTGTCAAACATAAAAATCCACCCCGCCCTGGGCGGCAGCATTGTCTGGCGAAACCTGGCCGGGATACGGGCGGAATCCCTCCTGTGGCCGGCCTTTTCCTACATTATTGTGGATTACGTCCTGCGCCGCTCGCCTGCTACAGCCTTCTGGGCAGGCAACTGGGACGAACTCCTGCTGGTTTTAACCTTCCTGGCCTGGCCGGTCCAGATGGCCCTGCGGGGTAAGCTTACCTATCGCCTGACCCCGCTGGACCTCCCCATCTTGCTTTACATTGCGGTGGCGCTGTTCCTCTTTCTGGTCCGCTCCCCCCAGCCCGACATAGCCGTCGAGGGGTTGCGGGTCTATATCGAGTACATCTTCTGGTATTTCGCAGCAAGCAACCTGCTGCTGCACAAGAGGCAGGTCCGGGCGCTGGTGAACTGGCTGGTGATCCTGGGCGCGCTGGTGGGCCTGCACGGGGTATACCAGTACATCATCGGCGTGCAGATACCTTCCACCTGGCTGGACGCCACGGAAAGCGGCGTCAGAACGAGGGTGTTCTCCATTGTGGGCAGCCCCAACGTCCTTGGCAGCTTCCTGGTGCTGGTCATACCCGTAACCGTCAGCCAGTTTCTAACCGCCCGGGGCAAGCTGCAGAAATACCTCTACCTCCTGTGCCTGGCACCGATGGCCATGAGCCTAATTTTCACCTACTCCCGCGGGGCCTGGCTGGCCCTGGCCTGCGCTTTTGTGGTGTACGGGCTGATCTTTAACTGGCGCATCCTTTTGGCCTTAGCCGCCGCCGCCTATGCTGCGCCCAAGCTGCTGCCGGGCATATCCTCCCGCATCGGCTACATGCTGTCGCCGGCCTACCTTTTGAGCAGCGCCCGGGCCGGACGGCTGGCCCGCTGGAACATGGCGATGAACAAAATAATGAACTACCCGCTTACAGGCGAAGGCTTCGGCCGTTTTGGCGGAGCGGTGGCCGCCCGGCACATACCAGGCAGCGTTTATGTGGACAACTTTTATTTGAAGACGGCCGCGGAGTCCGGCCTGATCGGCCTGGCCGCGCTGGTCCTGCTTTTTCTGGGCGGCCTGCGCTGCGCCCTGAACTCTTACCGGAGGCTTACCGATCCCTACTTAAAAGGGCTGGCCGGGGGGCTGATTGCCGGGCTGCTGGGCGTGCTTTTGCACAATGTGGTGGAGAATATTTTTGAGGTTCCCATGATGTCAACCTACTTCTGGCTCCTGCTGGGCATGGCTGCCGTCCTGCCCTGCCTGGAGGGGCAGGAAAGCCCGCCGCTCGACTAAATCCGGATTAAAACGCAAGGCCACAGGGCAAAACCTGTGGCCGGTTTTTTTATGAAGCTGTTTTTATCGTCCTCGTCCCCGGTATGCTGGGATTAAACCCTCCGGAATCCGGAGCGCTGCCTGCAGGCGGACCGCTTCTGTCCGGCCGGTCCGTCCCCGTGCCGGTCTGCTCCCCGCCCGGCAGTTTGCCCGGTGCGGCTCCAGTGCCCGTACCGCTGCTCGAACTGCCGTCCAGGGGAGTTATAACCACCGTCCCGCCGGTTCCCCCCGAACCGGAGCCGCTCTGCGTTCCTTGCCCAGGCCCGGCCGGCGTTCCGCTCCCGCCGGAGCCCTGCCGGGCAGGCTGTCTGGTGCCGCCCTGACCCTGCTGGGTCTGGCTGCCGGCAGTCTGCCGGGCGCCGTCAGGCCGTTCCTCCCCGGTTTCCTGCCGGGCATGACTTGATTCTCCTTCACCCAGATACTGGCTGCTCAGCGGAGTAGTCAGCACCACGTTGGTTACGGTCTCGCCGTTAAAGAGCTTTGCCACCATCTGCCTGGCCTCGGCCGGCTCCACTCCCCAGTAGCTGATTCCGCCGATTTCCACCGGCCGCCCCGGCAAAGTCTGGGTAAGAATATTGCCGTTTTCCAGGTTTTTGGCGGCCGCCGCCAGCTTATACATTTCGCTTACGCTCAGGTTGGTCTTGACGTACCGGCTGATTTCCGGAATCAGCTTTGGCAGTTTGGGGATGGTGGACGGCTGGAGCACCTCTTTCGCCAGCGCCACCAGGAACTTCTGCTGGGCCCTGGTGCGGTCGATATCTCCCATCGGGTATTCCCGGTAGCGCACGTACTGGAGGGCCTTATCCCCGTCAAGGCGCTGGACGCCCTTCTTCAAATTGATCCCATAAGCCCCGCCGTACTCCTCGTCCCCCTCGTGGTACATGTTCTGCTCCACTTCAAGGGTAACGCCGCCCAGGGCGTCCACTATATCCTTAAAGCCGCTGAAATTGGTCAGTACATAATACCTCACCGGTATCCCCAGCAGGTTAGAGACAACCTTCATGGAAAGCTCCGGCCCGCCGTAAACGGCGGCGCTGTTGATCTTATCCCAGCCGTGGCCGGGAATTTCCACCCCGGTGTCGCGGGGAATAGAAAGCAAAATCATTTGCTTGCTTTTCGTGTCGACGCTGGCCAGGATCATCGTGTCCGTGCGGGCCATGGTTTCCCCCTGCCGGGCGTCTATGCCCAGCAGCAGCACGTTCAGCCTTTGATCCTTCAGGCTGACTTTCTCGCCAGGCTCTCCGGTAACTGAATTCGCGGGAAAGAATATGTTTTTCGCCAGCAAACAGCCGCTTGCCAGCAGCGTCAGGAGGATCAGGCAAAATACCGTAAAAGCTGCCTTATTCTTTAACTTCCGCCTTTTCGTCCTCAATCTCCCTCACCCCTCCTCAGCCGCATTTTCCCCGGTGTTTTTACCGGATGGTCGCCTCCCCGCGGTACATTACCACAACCGGAGACAACGCCTTTACTCCCCGCCCGTCTTCCCGGGGAACAAGCAGCAGGTGGTTTACGGGCACGGTGCTGCCGCCATAAATATCGGCCCCCGCAGTGAGATCGGGAATGCCGTTGCCGGTGCTGTCAACAACCGCGGCCTGGCCCCGCCTGACTATAATCTCGGTCCCCGCCCCGCCTTTCAAAACCTGGCCGGATTTCAGCTCGGCAACCCGCCACTGGACGTACTGGTCGACATAGCTCTGGGTGACCAGCGGGTCACCGCTTCCGCCCGGTTCTCCGTCGCCGGCAAAGGCCGCGTAACCCAGCAGGGAAAGGACCGCGCCGGCAATTAGCAGCATAATCGCCGTTTTAGCTTTATTTAAACGCATGTTGTACCTCCTATCTGATCGATTAAACATCTAATCAGTTCGACACGTTCCGCCCGATTCCTGCCCAGCCTGAGCCGGAAGGCACCCCCAGGCGCTGTGGTCAGGCATTGCCACCTAAAAAAAGAAAGCCGGACATTTTCCCTATTTCTTAGACGTTTAATCAGGCAAAAAAGTTCGCCACCAGGGAAGCGTTCCGCAGCGCCTCCCGGCGCAAACAGGCCACCCGCTCTTTCAGGCGGGAGCTGATGCTTTCCTTCTCCTCCAGAACCTGCTTCACCTTTAAAAGCAGTTCCCCGTACCTCAGGTTTTCCACGCTTAAGCCCGGCGGCAGGCCGACCGACTGCAAAAAGCGGTTCACCTTGGGGTCATAAGGTATGCCTATTACCGGAACGCCGGAGATGGCGCTGAAAATTAGGAAGTGCAGCCTCATTCCGATAGCCAGGTCCAGGTTGGCGGTCACGGCCAGCAAGTCCCTGTAGCCGGCCCTGTCCAAAACAACCGCGCCGGTGCGCATCCGGGCGGCAACCTCCCGGCAGGTAACGGCGTCCGCCGGGTACTGCATGGGGACCAGCAGCACCTGCCAGCCTTCCGCCGCCAGGTCGTCGGCCACCCTGGCAACCGCTTCCTTGTAACCGTCCGGCCCCTTCCATGGCCTTACGGAAATCCCGGCCACCGGCCCGCGGCGCACTCCCAGGGAGAAAAGGATCTGCCGGCCCCTTTCCCGGTCGATCGACGACGGGTCCAGGCCGAGCACCGGGTCGGCGGTCACGCAGACCGGCGGGCGCGTGACTCCCAGGGCCGCCAGTTCCTCCATGGAGTCCTGATCCCTTACCGTTATGGCGTTAACGCGGTTTGCCACCAGCCGCACCAGCGCCCTGCCGGCGGCGGTATTGACGGGCCCGATGCCCTGGGCGTAAAAAAACACCGGCCGGCCCAGCAGCCTGGCTGCGGCAACAATGCCCAGGTAATAGATAATGCTTTTAGGGCCGGTAACATCCTGCAAAAGCCCGCCGCCCCCGCTGATCAGCAGGTCGGCCGAGCGGAGGGCCTTTAGCACCTGCAAGGGGTTATCCCGGGGAACGGAACGAACACCGAATTCCTGGCCGTATAATCCGGATTTTTTGAAAGCACGGTGACCTCCAGGCCGGGAACGGCGTCCCTGAGCGCCAGAAGCATGGCGTGCAGCATCGCCTCGTCTCCGCTGTTGTGAAAACCGTAATACCCCGAAATAACCACTTTAGGCATAAAAAAATCTCCCGTTTAAAAGCAAATGAGCCGCGGCATGCAAACATGCCCCCGGAATTTATTATGCTTTCCGGCCGGCAAAAACTTTCTTCAGCCCGTATTCTTTAACAACCGTCCACGCAAAGAGCGGCAGGCCACCTGGCGCCGCCAGCGGGAAGGCTCGCTTAAAAGGCGGTAAAGCCATTCCAGGTGCAGGCGCCTCATCCATGCAGGGGCGCGCTTAACCCTGCCGGCAATAACATCAAAGCTGCCTCCTACCCCTACGGCGGCGGCAGCGCCAGTTTCTTCCAGGTACCTGTCCATCCAGATTTCCTGTTTAGGCGCCCCCAGGGCTACAAAAAGCAAATCGGCACGGGCCTTCCGCACCAGGCCGGCCACCGCCGCTTCCTCATCCTCCCTGAAGTAACCGTGGTGGACGCCCGCCACCGTCAGCCCCGGGTAATGCAGGATCAGCCTTTTCGCCGCTTCCTCAGCCACGCCGGGCGCCGCGCCGAGCAGGTAGACGCGCCACCCTTCGGCTGCCGCCCTTTCGACCAGGCTGAGCATCAGGTCGATTCCCGTCACCCGCTCCGGCACCGGCCGCCCGGCCATCCTGCAGGCCCAAACGATCCCCACCCCGTCCGCCGTCACCAAATCGGCACGCCTTACCAGCGCCAGCAGCCTGCCGTCGAACCGCGCCCGGTATAAAAATTCAGGATTAAGGGTGATGACGCGGTGCGGCCCGCCGCTTTTGACAAAGCCCGCCACCCGCTCCACCGCTTCCGCCATGGTAAGCGCATCTATACCCACCCCAAGAACACTAACCCGCATACCCTCCCCCCTCTTAGGGGGTCAGGCTTAACGATTATTAAAATTCTCATATTTAGAATAATTTTAAGAATCATTAAGCCTGACCCGGTGATCTTTGAGCAGGAAGATGAAGGGGAAGGCGAAGAGCACTATGGCCGTGCTGACGATGTAGGCGTCGGCCATGCCGGCAATAACGGCCTCCCGCTGCACCAGGGCGTACAGCACACCGGCCGCCCCGGAAGAGCCTGCCCCTCCCTGCGCCAAAAGGCCTTGCAGTTGCTGGAAAGCCCCAACCGCCACGGGAGAACTGTAATTCAACGAGTCGGCAAGCCAGGCGGTATGCTGTTCCTGCCGGTTCATCATCACATAAGTAATAAAGGCAATGCCGAACGAAGCAGAAATCTGCCTGACCAGGTTGTTGAGAGCAGAAGCCCTCCCTATCAAAAAGCGCGGCACGGTATTCATTCCGGCCGTGGCCATAGGCATCATGCACAGCCCCAGGCCGAGAGACCTCTCCACCAGAAGCCACTGCAGTTCCCTGTAACTCGTATCGTAGGTGATAGTGTGCAGTTGATAGGTGGTGACAACCGTCACCGACAGCCCCACCAGGCACAGGGGCAGGGCGCCGATCTTGTCAAACAGCCTGCCGCTGATAGGCATCATTATACCCGAGGCGAGGGCCGCAGGCATCATTAAAAGCCCCGTCTGCATGGGGGTAAGCCCCTGGACGTTCTGAACGAAAAGCGGCACCAGAAAAATTGCGGAAAACAAGCCAATGGTGGTGATGGACACACAAACCAGGCTGGCCGTGAAAACCTTGTTCTTTAACAGGCGGATGTCCAGCATGGGCTGGTCCGCCGTCAGCTCCCAGATGACGAACAGGGCCAGGGAAAAACCGGAAAATATTAAAAGGTTGACTATATACAGGGAAGTCCAGCCTTTATCCTGCCCTTCGCTTAAAGCCAGAAGCAGGGCAAAGCAGCCGGCGCTGCTCAGGAGAATGCCGGGAATATCGACTTTCAGCCCGGCTTTTTTGGGCGTTTCTTCCAGAATCATGGCGGCCAGGAAAACGGCCACCGCGCCAATGGGAATATTAATCGTAAAAATCCAGTGCCAGCTAAAGTTATCGACCAGGTAACCGCCGAGGGTGGGCCCGACGGTGGGGGCTGCCATGGCGGAGATGCCCCATATGCCCAGGGCCGTCCCGATTTTATCCCTGGGCACTATGTGGTAAATCATGGTCATGGTTACCGGCATCATCATCCCGCCGCCTATTGCCTGAACCACCCTGAAGGCAACCAGCGAGTGGTTGCTCCAGGCCAGGCTGCAAAGGGCGGAACCGGCCGTAAAGGCGCCCAGGGAAACAATATACAGCCTTTTGGCCCCGAACCGGTCGCTTAAGTAGCCGGTAACCGGCACCACCACGCCCGAAGCAAGCAGGTAGGCGGTAATCACCCACTGGATCTGGTCCGGGGTGGAGTTGAATATCGACATCATCCTGGGCAACGCCACGTTAACAATGCTGCCGTCCAGTATGGCCATAAACGCCCCGATAATCAGGGTCATCAGAGCCGCCAGGGGAATTCTGCCGGTGGGATGATCCTCCATCCCGCCCGGTCCCCCTCCCGGACCGCCCGGCCCGGCGGGAAGGCCCCCCTGCGGTTTTTTTCCGCCGTCTCTGTTGGTCATCAACAAAACGCTCCCTGTCTTGACAAGTAAAAGAAATTCTTAATTGACGCCTGCCACTATATATGGTACTATAGCGCTGGATGTGATGGGTACGGTTTGAGGAACTGGATAAAATTTTAATAAGGGCCGGGTTTACAAAAAGACAGCCCCGGAAAGGATCAAGCCACTATACTTACACCAAAGGTTCTGCGCGGATTACGGTGCCGTTTAACCAACCGCATATCGACTCAGCCTATGTTAAATTAGCAATAAAAGTCCTGGAAGGAGAGATAAAAGATGAATAAAGACCTGCAGTATTATTTAAAACTCCCCTACCGGGTGGTTGTCCACCCCTCTGAAGAGGGAGGCTATGCCGTTGAGATACCTGATCTTCCTGGTTGCATAAGTCAGGGTCAAACAATTGAAGAAGCCCTTAAAATGATTGAAGACGCAAAAATCTGCTGGCTGGAAACCGCCCTTGAAGACGGCATAGAAATTCCTGAACCGGCCGGGGAACTAGACGACTATTCCGGCAAACTGAACATCCGCATACCCAAATCCCTTCACCGCATCCTGGCCGAAAAAGCCAAAGAGGAAAAAGTCAGCCTGAACCAGTATATCAACTACCAACTTGCCCGGGGAGTGGGTTACAGAACATTAAAATGAACGGGGAATTATGACAAACTGCCCCTTATCTGGCGAAAACCAAATTTCTCAAAAGTGAAATGGCTGTCAAAAGCCAGCGCTTCTTCTATCCCCATAGTTTCCATAATGGCGAAACTGGTGCAGTCAGTGTATGAAAACAACTGGTCGCTGAAAGCAGTAAATATCTCCAGAGCGCGGGTATGGTGCCGGAAAGAAACAAAGATCATCTTGGCCGCTTTTTCCGCGAAGAGCTCCCGCGCCAGGTCAGAGGCCACCCGGTGGTTTTTCAACCGGTACCGCACAAGGGTTATTGCTTCATCCGCCACATAATCGGAAGTAAAACACAACACTTGCCCCTGCATACCGGTAAAGAAATCTATTGCCTCCTGATGGTGGGGATCCCTGGAATCTTTCAAAGCGTACCAGGCTCCGGTATCCACAAACACTTTTCTCATTTGTAAAGGACCTCATCATGATGAAAGCCGTTGCCGGGACCGGGAACCGCTCCCTTGCTCATTTCCAGCGCTCCGGCAGCCTGTTCCATAGATATTCTCCTCTGTTTTTCCTCGATTAGTTGCCGGACTACCTCTGACAAGCTGATTCCTTTCAGTCTGGCTTCTTCGGCTAAAAAACGATGCTGGCTTTCTTCCAGCATAATTTGTGTTCTCACGAGCATAATACCACCCTCAAAATTTATAATGTAATTACATTATAACACAAAGGGCCGCCTATCATGCGGGTGTTTTCCCTACTTTACGTAAATCCGCACGACGGCGTTCATGCCCGGCAGCAGGCGCCGGCCCTGGTAGCTCTTGATGCCGATTTTAACGGGAATGCGCTGCACCACCTTGGTGAAATTGCCGCTGGTATTCTGGGCCGGCAGCAGGGAAAAGGTGGAAGTCGTAGCCTCGCCGATGGAAACAACCTTTCCTTCAAACTTCACGCCGGGTACGCTGTCGATAGTAAAGTCCACCTTCTGGCCCACTTTGACCTTATACAGGTCCGTCTCTTCAATGTTAGCCGTTATGTAAAGGCTGTTTAAGTCGGCCACCATCACAATGGGCTGGCCTGGCACGCCCACCTCTCCGACGTTGCCGATCTTCTTGATGACCGTCCCGCTGATAGGCGACCTGACGACAAACAGCTCGGGGTTGGCCCCGGCGTTAACGCTCGGGGTCGAGGTGAAATCGACCTGCCGGGCGATGATCTGCCCTTCCTTAACCGCATCCCCCTCGGCAACGCTCATTTCCGAAATCCTGCCCGAAACCTGAGGGCTTACCTTCACTATCGTGCCGTCCACCCGGGCGTCCTCCGTTTTGACGTAGTGCACGCTCTGATACCAGTAGTAAAAGGTTACCCCGGCCAGGGTCAGAACCATGAGGGCCAGCACTGTATAGATTAGAGCCTTGTTTTTCATCATCAACCTCTCCCGTCATTACCCGCCATGCCTTTATCTGTTTGAACTCCCCGCCACTGCACCGGAAAGCATTCTTAGCCGTGCCGGGTTATTCACGGGCTTATTCAATCAAATTGTGGACGACCACCTTGGTCCCGTCCTCCAGGTCGTCAATGCCCGTTACGGCCACTTCCTCCCCTTCGGCCAGGCCGGAACTAATGATCACATTCCTGCCGTCCGACTGGCCCACCGCTACCTCGCGCCTCATTACCCGGCCGTCGCCGATCACCCAGACAAAATTCTTATCCTCCGCCTTAAAAACGGCCTCCCTGGGCACAATTATTCCTTCCTCTTCCTTCGTGTTCAAAAAAACCTCCGCAAACATGCCTGGCTTTAAAACATGCTCCGGGTTTGAAATCTGGATTTTCACAGGATAAGCTTTGGTGGAAGGGTTGGCTGCCAGGGAGATGTTGGTAACGATCCCGGTAAAGGGCTCGTCCCGGACGGAGCTCACCCTTACCTTCAGCTCCTGGCCTACCTTAATATAATTGATCTGGTCCTCCGTAACGTCGGCCTGAACCACCAGCGGATCCAGGGCAACAATTGTAACCACAGGCTGGCCGGGGCTGGCCATCTCGCCGGGGTTGACGTTCCTGGCGGTGACAACGCCGCCGACGGGGGCCCTGATGATGCTGTTGGCATAGTCGGCCTGCGCTTTTCTCAACTGGGCCTCAAACTGCCTGATTGTTTGCGGAATGGTGGCGTTCACCAGAATATCAAGGCTCTCCTGGGCCGCCTTAAAGGCAGCTTCGGCCTGAGTGTACATCTTTTCGGCCTGCTCGAACTGCTGCTGGGAAATAACGCCGGCCTCCCGCAACTGCTTGCTCCTCTCGTAATCCGCTCTGGCCGTCTTATAGGCGGCCTCTGCATTTGCCAGGGCCAGTTCCGCCTGGGTTTTCTGGGCAGGCAGATCAGAGTTCCTGGCCTTGTCCAACTGGGCCGCGTAAAGGTCCACCAAAGCCGCCAGTTCTGCGGCATCCAGGCTCACCAGCAGGTCGCCCTCGGCCACCTGCGAGCCCACCTCCACCGTTATGGAGGCCACCTTTCCGGCCATTTTGGGCACAACATTGGCGGAATGCAGCGCCTCCAGCTTGCCGGTGACCACGGTACCGCCGGTCAGCTTGCCGTGGCGGGCCATAGCCTTATCCACCGCAACGGCATCCTGCTCTTCATTTTTCAGGCGGGCAGTCTTAAAAATGCTGCACCCCGCCATTAACGCAATGGAAAGGACCAGCAAGCCGGCTACCGAAATTCTCAGCCACTTTCCCAAAGCAACTACTCCCCTTTTAGCCCCGTTTGTTCCAGTTAATTAATATATTAATGATTGCAAAGGCTGCTATCTGCCTTTTTCTTCCTCTCGCATTACATCCAGTATTTTTTCATATATTTCAATTAACTTTTTAATATCGCTTTCCGGAATGCGGCCGAAATACTTCGCCGCCACTTTCCTCCTGCCCTCAACGCACTTCTCCAGGATATCCCTCCCTTTATCGGTTGCCTCCAGCCACACCAGGCGCCGGTCCTGCTCATCGCGGCTCCTGACGACGAACCCGGACTTCACCAGGCGGTCTACCAGCGAGGTTATGGCGCTCAAAGAGACTCCCAGCTCGTCCGCCACCGCGGAAACAGTCATCCGGCCCTTGCTGTTAATCTTCTTTAAAACGAAAAACTGACTGCCGGTTATACCCGAAACCATCTGGCAGGCCAGTTCCCCGTGCAGCCGGCGGACCATACCCATAAAAACTTCTTCCAGCCGGGATAAGTATTTTTCTATGCTTGAACCTGACTGTTCCATTTCGGAAGCTTTCCTCCAGATATCGTTAATGCCTTAAATGTTTCACTGGATTAAGTATATTTTGACAGCTCAGGGTTGTCAAGGATTGTTAAGCAGATCCTCACCTCTCTAAAAAAAGGTACCCCCAAAAATATTTTTACCTTATAATAAAAGTAAAGAAAGGAGGGGGAGGAGAGAATTCAACCGGCTTTTTACTCATGTATAGTAAATTTTCCGCAAAGGGGTATTAAATTTATGAAAAAGAAAGCATTCCTATCAGTTTTATTTATACTCATCAGTACGCTGCTTATTTGCAACCTCAGTTATGCCAATTACAAATGGGAAAAGTTGAGCTTTAACGCAGACACTTCGCTCTACATTTCGCCCAATTACGAGCAGGACGGCAGCATTTACGCCCTCTCCAACCGGGAACTTTTCAAAAGCACGGATGAAGGTAATACATGGAAAACCATTAACGAGTTGCCGGTTTGGCAGGTAAAGGTAACCGGCAATAAAACGCTCTATGCCTTGCAAGGAACTTCTGAAAGGGAGCTGGCGCTTTACAGCCTTCAGCCATCCCAGGAAAAGATGCAGAAAGTATGCGATATGCCGCCCGGCACAAAGAATTTCGCAGTGCTTAACAACGGTGTAACCATTGCCGCAAGACCCAGTGAAAGCCGCAGCATCTGGCACTTGCTGCGCAGCGAAAGCCCCGGCATATGGCAGGATACCGGTTTTACCCGCGCCGGCGAGCTTTTGGAAAGCATGCCCGACGGAACAGTTTTTACGCGGGAAAACAGCACCAATGTTGTTTCAAGAAGCATCAACAGCGGCTTAACCTGGAAAGACGTCAGTTCTTCATACGAGATTAACAAACTTTTCGCTTCGCCTCTTTATCCGGAAAAAAACGAAATATTCGCCATTATTAACAACACCGCCGTATACATCTCTTATGATACCGGCCTGAACTGGCAGTTGCGCATGACCGGTATGGAAGAAAGCGGTTACCTGGCCGGACTGGCTTTCTCCCCCCGTTATAGACTCGACCAGACCATTTACGCCGCCGATACGGAAGGCAGAGTTTTTGTTTCCAAAGACGATGCATTTAACTGGAAAACCCTCGGCGTTTCATTTGAAGATGATAACAAGCTAAACAGCCTGATTGTTTTGCCCAACGGGAAAATACTTGCCGGCACCAGTAAAGGTGTTTACCAGTTGGCCAGCTACATTCCTGTAACACAATTGGCCAGGGCCGAGTTTGTTATCGGAAAGACTACCTATACAATAGGGCAAAACGACTGGTACATGGACACCGCTCCCTATATTGACGGCGGCAGGACTTTCGTCCCTGTCCGTTACCTGGCTTACGCCCTGGGTGTTAGCGATTCAGACATTTTGTGGGATGAAACCAAAAAAGAGGTTACCCTTACAAAAGGCAAAACCACAGTAAAAATGATCGTGGGCAGCAGCCTGCTCTTTGTCAACAACCAGCCCGTTACAATGGACGTGCTGCCGCAAATGCGCGTTGGCCGCGTGTTTCTGCCGGCCCGCTGGGTAGCGGAAGCCTTCGGGGCCACTGTAACTTGGGATGGACAAAAGAATTCAGTTGTTATAGAGTACCAGAAATAATTCGGCACCGCTGCCTTCTTTAAATAAAACAAAACAGGGACTGCCCCAAAAACATTCTCCAGGGTCAGTCCCTTTTTCATTTCCTTTTATCAAGAAAATCCTCAAATTTTCAAGTGCTTTTTTAATTTGCCGATTTCATCACTGACAACTTTGTTCGTGTAGCTATAGGAAGTTTTGATCTGCTGATCTTCCAGCGTCGGCAAAATACGTAAAAAATCATTCATTTGACCCAATGCTTTATCATATGAACTGTTAATCAAATCGTAATTTATTTGTTTTTTATCAGTTTCACTCAAATTAAAAACAGTGTTGTAACTGCATTCTGTTTTTAATCTCTTGGTTTCTTTATATAAATCCCTTGTTCTGCTTGTAAGCTCATCTTTGTTGATCTTACCCGACACCCAGTCATTGTAAACCTGATCCGTTCTCTCAGCAACGCCTGACAGCCGGTTCACCCATCCTTTGAAGATATTTTGAAATTCGTTTGTGTCCGTAATTACTTTTTTAGAAGCAGGGTCTTCTGAAATCGTATTTACCGTCCCCCGCCCACCGCAGCCTGCCAACAAAATAAAAGGCACAAGAAAAATAAGGAAAATAATAAATTTTCTTTTCATGCCTTAACCCTCAATGCTCTATATCCTTTACATAGCCCACGGTTTTTCAAGAGCCAGCTTGTAATAGGCATGGCTCTTCTTAAGCTCCAGCAGGCTCTGCCTGGCCTGGGCCAGGGCCGTTTCCAAGGCAGCCAGTTCTGCTTTTGTTAGCATTCCTACCTGATATTTAATCTGGCCCACACGCAGGTTTTCCTCCGCCACCTTTACCGCCTGTTCCGCGGCAGGATAATTCTCCTCCAGAGTGCGCACCGAGTAGAAAAGGTTCCGCACCAAAACTTCAGTAGCCTCCCTGGCGCTTACCGCATCCAGTTTGGCCTGGTCCAGCTCAATTTCCCTAGCTTCGTAAGGCTGGTAACTGCCGGTATAATATGCCAACTCTTTCAGAATTTTCTGCAGGTTCACCTTTTCATTAGCAAGCCATACCGAAGGGCTTTCGGCCAGCACCTTCGCCACCAGGTACTCAACATTGTTATCGCCTATTGGAATAAACTTCAGTTCATCGGTCAGCACCGGCCTGTCTTCCGGCCACAGGCCCACCATTTGGTTAAAGGCCGTATAGGCTGCATCCAGGTCGTTTCTGGCTTTTTCCAGGGCAGATTTTGCTCCCGCCCATTTCGACTCGGCGGCCAGCAAGGCATCCTGGGAAATAAGGCCAACCCTGTGCGAAACTCTGGCCTTGGCCAGATCAAGCTCGGCCTGCTTCAGGGATTGTTCTGCAACCTTCAGCGCACCCATAGCCAGTTGCACGCCCCAGTACTTGTTGCACGTATCCAGGGCCACAGAGTCCTGCTCAACCGTCAGGCTCTTTTCTGACATCTGCCAGGTTAGGTTTGCCGAAAAAAGACTGGCATATGCCGCCTCTTCCTGGTTGCCCGTCGGCCCGGTCGGGATGTACCCGAGGCTGTCCTGCTTTTCATCCCGCAGAGCTTTGGTGCGCTTAACTTCCTTATCCGCCTTCTTGACCGTCTCGCTGTTCTTAAGGGCCAGCGCAACCGCGTCGTTCAGAGTCAGCTCCGGCGTTGCCGGCTCCTTTGCCCAGGCCGGCAAAGCCGCCAAAGGTACCATAATAACTATTGCCATTAATAATAATGTAAATTTTTTCATCCCAGCCCTTCCCCGCCTTTGTTGATATTTGTTAAGTCAGTTAATTATCCATTAACAAAAGTATAATTTCCAGCAGCAGGCCCGTCAAGACCAAAAACCTCCAAGATAGACAGGCCGGAAAGCCGTTTAATAATTTCTGCCATAAAAAGACCGGGTTCCCTTGGGAACCCGGCTTTTACTTGTCACTTACTTAACCGCTTATTGAGTCACCGTTACGGACTGGGTGGCCTCGTCCCAATCTACCGTGCAGCCGAGGGCCTGGGCAACCCAGCGGATCGGCAGCATGGTGCGGCCGGGATCGACAAGCTCAGGGGCAACGTCCATCGTGAAGGCAACGCCGTTGATGTACATAGTGTTGCTGCCAATAGCCAGCTTAACCACGCGGTCGCCCTTGATCAGGATCACGCTCTGCTCGGTATCGTTCCAGATAATGTTGGCGTCAGCCACACCGGCTGCGTTGGCCACAAAGCGAACCGGCAGGTAGGTGCGGCCGTTCTTGATGTACGGGGCCACGTCCATGGTCTTCGCCACTCCGTTCAGGGTGTACGAGGTTTCGCCGATCTTGAACACGGAGGTGCCGGTGGTCTCGCCGGGCGCCGGGGTGACAATGTTGGCCACTTTAACTTTCACCGCGGTACCGGTGTCAAATTCGCCCTCGTCAACATCACTAGTGCTGCCGCTAGTAAGAGCTGCACCATTCAGCCATCCTTTGTTAGCTTTCTGGTTCTCGATGATGGCGCCGCCGCCGACTTTGACCATCAGGTCGCCTGTCGGCGCAGTACGGTCAACAGTAAGCTTGATGCCGCTGACCTTGATGGTGGAAGGCTTGGTGCTGCTCCCTTTGATGGGGATGTTCAGCACGCCGTCGGCGGTCCCACCGGAAGTTGTTCCTAAGGTAATATTATCCTCATCGATGTCGAGGTTGCCTTCGGCCACTTCCACCTTGGGCTTGCTGGTGAACCAGACGCCTTCAGGCAGGGTGAGCGTTACGTTATGGTTGATTGTGCCGTTAGGAGTATCCGAAATTGCTTCCTTCACCAGCTCGGTGATGGTAATGTCACCGATTTCCTGACCCTGCACGCCGATCTTGACGTCTTTGACAGCGCTTGCAGAAGCGGTGACCAGCGATACAGCCTTACCTACCACCAGCTTGGTCCCTGCCGGGATGCCGGCCTTGCTGCCGTCTATCTCCATCTCGATGTCGCCGGACTTGTTGCCTTCCACCGAGATTTCAAGGTCGACTTTGATCTTGCCGGTGCTGCCGGAGCTTGCTGTGTTAATGGTAATATCAAGCTCGTTGCTCTCCCCGTCAACCGTGCCAACCGATGCCCCTAAACCGCCGCCGCTCACACTAATACCGGCATCGGTAATCTTGACCCAGCTCGGGAACACCAGGGTGATGTCGCGACCTGCAACCAGGGTGCCGGGCACGTTCTCTTCGATGGTGATGGTGTCGAGTTCCTCGCCGAACTTGCCGGCCTTGATTTCCTTAACCTCGTCAACCGAGACTTCCACGCCGAAGTCGGCGTACTTGGCTACCACCACGTCGGCGTCGTCAGCCACGTCGCCGCTGATGCTCACTTCGACTTCACCGTAGTTGGCGTCCTTGTCGGGGTTGATCGGAGTTCTGACGGTGATGATGCCCCTCTGGGTTCTGCTGGCGTTAGCCGGGTTAAACCAGATTTTCAACGTTTGATCGTCTACTATTTCAACGTCGTATTCGCCGTTGGCTACAGCGTTTTTAGCACCGTCGTTCAGGCTCAGGCCGCTGAACCCGCTTGAGAAAGTGACTATGCTATCAGGATCGTAAGTTCCACCTTCCGAAACATTCCACGCAAAGTGGGTGGGCAGCTTGAGCTTGATGTACTGACGATCATTACCAAGTGAGTTAAGGGCTGTTTCCTCGATCCGGATATCGCCGCCAACACCGGGATCGCCGATGGTCTCGACGGACAGGGCTTTGGCGGTGGTCTTATCGCCGGACACGCGGGCAAACACGTACTTGCCGCCGGTCACTCCGGAATCCAGCGGGTCCACTTCAACCGCGATGTCGCCGGTAGCGCCGTCAATTTCCACGTCCATTGTTACAATGATAGTATCTTGGCCAGTTGTTGCTCCCGAAATAGTTACTTCCAAAATTTGGTCGCTGATAATACTGCCATAAGCCTTGCCACTTACAGTCGGCGCATTCCAGTTCACGCCCTCCGGCAGAATTAGCTGGAAAATGTCGCCGTCAACAAAATCATCAGTAAAATCGCTGTCTTCCTTGATGGTCAGGGTTACACCCGTATCGCCAGCAAACTCATCAGACAGAGATGCTATCTTGCTGACGCGGTTGGTGCTGATCGCGCCCGCCGGCCCGACCATCGGCACCAGCAAGGTCAGCAGGAAAGAGAGTGTAACTAAAATGTGAATAATTTTCCTTCTGGTTTTCACCAATTTCCCTCCTTAAAATATTCTTCCGGGCCTTTGTCGCCACCTCCCGGCAGAGGCCCGCATGCCGCCGGGATGAACGGTTTTCCCGCATCCCCCCTTTGTGAAATGTTCAACTGAGAGGTCTTGCTGCAAATGTAACGCGTCCCCTGCTGCATTTTACGGTAATTACCCTCATGAACCGGCAGGTCAATGGGGCAAGAGACATATTCTACACGGACAGGCAATTTCCTGCCCTTAAAGCCTCCCTTTTCCTCCATTGCTACCTGACTAGTTAGACAGCCAGCCAGCTCCAAAAGTTCCGCCGCCTGAAAAAAATTTTTAATAAAGGCAAACTCTATATTGACTATCTATAGTGACCGGACTATGATGAACTAGGGGTGATTCATTATGCAGCTCAACATATACGTGCCCAAGGAAAAGCGTCGTCTTATAGCTTCCCTGGAGGAAGCTGCAAAGGCAACCGGGCGCCCTAAGAACGAGCTTGTTTTGGAAGCTCTCGAACATTATTTGCCGGAAATGCAGGTTGCCCTGGGAAAATTCAGCCTGGGGCAAATAAAGGGAACCCGGCGGGCGGAAATTTACGAAAGAGGGTTAAAATATTGATCCTGACGGATACAAATGTCCTGGTTTACGCCATCAATACAGACGCTCCACAGCATACAGCCAGCCGGAAATTCGTTGAAGCCGTTCAACAAAAAAACATTGACAGCGTGCTGCCGGTACAAGTATTGCTTGAGTTTTATGCTATAGTAACGGACCACCGGCGGGTTACCAGACCACTGGAGCCGGAAACAGCATGGAAACAGGTTAATGCCTTAAGGGCAATTTTTCCGGTAATTGACGGCGGCCTTAAGTCGTTTGATCTTTTGAAGGAAATCAGTCTAAAAACTAAGGGTGCCGATATTTTTGACGCATATCTGGTAGCCCAAATGAAGGCGTGTGGCGTTTCTCTCCTCTGCACCTATAATATAAAAGATTTTTCCAGGTTTGAAGGTATTCTGGCCCAAACACCGGAAGAGATTTTAGCCCGTTCATGAGAGGGGGCCGCGACATAAAATTTTCCACCAATTACAAGATCTTTTAAGTAAAAATATACCTGATTGCTCCAGGAGAGCGGCCTGTGATACTATAGAGGGGGCGCAATAAGACTGTTGTGCCCCCTCTATGCCGTCTCCGGCGCAAATTATTTATAAATATTGAAAAATGTTGTGCGGGAACTCCCCCGGGCCGGAACTTTTGCCGGCCTGCCTGTGTCTAACAGGTAAAGCGGGAGGTTTTCCGCACCGTCAGGAGTGTGCTTCCCGTGGAATTTACCAGGCTGCTGGTAAAAAAGGCGCAAAACAACGACCTTTCCGCCTTCGAGGAACTGGTACGCCTGTATCAAAATAAGGTCTACTCCCTTTGCAACCACCTTGCGGGCAATCACGCCGACGCCCAGGACCTGGCCCAGGAGGCTTTCATCAGGGCCTACAGGGCCATAGGCAGTTTCCGGAACGAGGCCGACTTCGGCACCTGGCTGCACCGCATCACCGTCAACGTGTGGCTTAACTTGAAGCGCAAAAAGAACGGGCAGCAGCCGCTTTCCCTGGATGAGCCGCACCGCGGCAGCGACGGCGGGGAAATCGGGCGCGAGGTGGCGTCAGAAGACGGCGACCCGCTCCGGGCGCTGGAGGAAAAGGAACTGCGCGGCCTGGTTCGGGTTGCCCTGGACAGCCTGTCGGAGGAACACAGGACGGTGCTTGTGCTAAGGGAAATAGAAGGATACAGCTACGAAGAAGTGTCGCGCATGCTCGGCTGCTCGCTGGGCACGGTGAAATCCCGGCTCAGCCGGGCGCGCGAGGCTATGAAACGAAAGGTAACTGAGCTGGCGCGGGAGAACGGGGAGCACCTGCCCGCGGGTAAGGAGAGAAGGTGACGGCAAGTGGATTGCCGCGAAATGCAGCTTTTAATATCGCTCCGCCTGGACGGGGAGCTTTCAAAAGATGAGCAGGCCGCCCTGGCCGGCCACCTGGCAGGCTGCGAGGCGTGCTGCCGGGAGGCGGCGCTGCAGGAGAGGCTGTCTGCGGCGCTGCGGGAGCTTGGCCGGGAGGAAGCGCAGGCCCCGCCGGAGCTGTGCGGCCTGGTAATGAGCAGGCTTGCGGCCGGTCGCAGGCCCGTCTTTGCCTGGCTTCCGGCAGCCTGGCGCAAGGCCGTGGCTTCTGCCGCAGCCGTGCTGATTCTCGCCGGAGGGGCGGCCGGGGTCACCGCCGGGCTGAAAATGGCCGGCGGGGGGAAAATGATCGTTTTTGAAACCCCGGCGAAAACCGATGCGGGTGGCGGAGGCAGCGCCGCCCAGTTAAATGAGGCGGCATCAGGCGCCGGAAATCCTGTTGGGCCGCCCGGCCAGGAAAGCGCGCCGGACAGCGGCCAAAAAGTTCTTGCGCCCGCCGACGGTAAAGGCAGCGGCGCCGGCAGCCCAGGCTTAACCGGCAAAGAGGCGAACAGCGTTGCGCCGGGCGGCTCCGGCGGCAGCACGTCCGCACCGGTTGAAACACCGCTTCCCGCCGGCGAACCGCGGGCCCTGCTGAACAGCAGCATGAAGATAACCAGCACCGTCTTGAAGGTAGCCGTAGGCGACCTGACCGAGGCCAGGGCTAAAGCGGTGGCCCTGGCGGCCGGCGCCGGCGCGGCAACGCAGGTGTTCCCCGAGCAGGGCGGCGGCAAGAAAATAGTGGTCATCCGGATAGCCGCGGAAACCGGCCGGGCAAAAGCCATGATTGCCGAACTGGCCCAACTGGGAACGGTAACCGACAGGCAGGATGAAAGCCGCGACGTCACCGCCCTTTACAATGAGGCGATGGTCCAGTACAGCGACCTGCAGGCCAGGCTGAACGCCTCTTCAGACCCTGCCGGGCGGCAGCAGCTGGAGGCCCAGGCGGCATCTTACAAGCGGCAGCTTGAGGCCTGGGAGGCAGAGGCCGGCAAGCACATCATCATGCTGTGGCTGGAGGGCAGTTGATTTAAAAAAACATTGTTTTGAACGTACTGAGGACCGGGCAGCATCACCCGGTCCTTGTTTTTAAAGGAGTTGTCAATATCTATAAAAATAAGGTATTATTATTTTAGTAATACATCACAAGTAAGGGGGATTTAAAAATGCCTGCGCGCGCACAGGGAGTTACCAGGCTTACAAGAAAATTTCAAACCTCGATTCCCAAAAAAATATGCCAGCTAAAAGGATTTGAGCCGGGCGACCGGATTGCCTGGATATTGAATAGCGACGGGACCTTGACACTGCAAAAAATCGTAGACGACAAGGCGCTGGACGAGTACGTCGGGATAATTAAAACTACAAAGTCCACAGCAGATATAATAGAGGAATTGCGGGGGCCGCGACATGAAAACGGCCGTTGACACTAATATCTTTGTGGATATCTTAATCGGCAGCCCACGGGCCGAGCGGAGCAGGGAATTGCTGCGCCTGGCCCGTACCGGTGGTCCTGTGGTCATTTGCCCCCTGGTATATGCGGAACTGGCGGCGTTGCTGGCAGATATCCAGAAACTCGATGCCTTCCTTAAAGCAGCAAACGTAAAAATAGAAGGGTTTTCTGTGCAGGCACTGGCACGAGCCGGGGAGGCCTGGCGCACTTATACCGGACGCCGGCCTGGGAAGTTGATATGCCCATCATGCGGCGGGCAGACGGAAGCAACCTGTCACAATTGCGGACGCGTAATCGCGACGCGGCAGCATATTTTGACCGATTTCTTGATCGGAGCCCACGCCGAAATTCAGGCAGGCCGGCTGCTTTCTCATGACCGGGATTTTATCCGCAGGTATTTCCCTTCGCTGGACTGCCTGCCGCCGGAGATATGAACCAGGATGGCTTGTAAGTTTTGCCAGCCGGGTTTTCATTGTGCTATAATGCTCAATAAAATTAAAGTTCATTTTTCCCAGGCGTCCTTGCAAACGGCCAGGAGGCGCTCCAGGAGAACCGCCATTTCATTTGCCGTTACCGGGTCATCAGGCGCAAAGCTGCCGTCGGGCCGGCCGCGGAAAAGCCCCGCCGCGGTGGTTTCGGCAACTGCCCCGGCCGCCCAGGACGGTATGCTGGCTATATCCGAATAGGGCAGGGCCGGGCCCGCTTCAACCGCTATTCCCAGATCGTTCAGCACGGCGGCAAAGATGACGGCGGCCTCGGCGCGGCTGATTGCAGCCGCCGGCCGGAAGCTGCCGTCGGGATAGCCTTTGACAATTCCCCGCGCCCGCGCCTCAGCTACGGCCGGGCGGAAGGCCGCGGAATGTCCTCCGCATCCTTGAACGCCAGGGGCCACCCGCTGGTTTCCGGCCAGTTAAAAAGCCCCGCCAGGGCCTCCACGGCTGAAGCCCGCGCCAGCGGCGCTTCGGGCAAATAGCCTGCCCCGGCCCTGTCCGGCAAAACATCTTCGCTTATCCGCCTTACAGCCTTAGAAACAGCATCTAAAACGGCGACACTGCGCCCGCCCCGCACCCCGGCGGCAACCCGGGTGACTTCCCTTCCCGCCACGCCGCCGGTGCGCCGGTCCACCGCCACCAGGGTGAAACCGTATTCTTTTCCTTCATCGTCAGGCCGGAAGGTAAAGTTAAACTTGCCGGCTTCATCTACGGCCGCCTTCTGCCTGATCTCCCCTCTTGCCCATACCAGAATGTCCGCGTTGGTGCCGGTCCTGCCGGTTACCACCATTTCTCCGGGCAGGGGCACTGCAGAAAACAAAAGCTGGGGCGCCCCGGCGGCAGTGGTGCTGCTCAGCGAGACCAGCACGCTGCCGGCAGGCGGCGGGGCCGCGGCATATTCAATTTCCACCTGCTCGCCCGGCCGCAGGTGCTCCGGCAGCACCGGACAGCCGTTTTTGTAAAAACGCGACAGATTCGACAGGCGGTACTGCCTGCCTTCCCCGGTGGTAACCGTGCCGGCGGCCGCGTCGTATGCCGCCAATACGCCTTTATCAACCAGCGTGTCGGCTACGTCGAGCCGCCACACTTCTTTTGCCGCCGGGTCGGTGGTAACCCTGACCAGGCTGCCGGCGGCCAGGGCCTCGGCTGTGGTCTTCACGCCCCAGCGGTAGATCACGGCATCCGGCGGCAGGTAAAGGGAGCGGTAAAGGCCGGTGTTGTCGAGCAGGTAAAGGGTCATGCCTTTTTTGCTGAATTCAATGGCCTTCCCGCAAAAAACCCTGCTGTAGGCCACCAGACCGATGGCCTCGCCGGTATCCGGGAGAAGCACGGCGGCCACCTGGTCGCCCGGCTTTACGGCATCCAGGGCGGCGGCCTTCCTGTCCTTTTTAACCGGGGCCCCAGGAAAGATCCGGTAGGCCGCGCCGCCCTCCATTTTGATCGCGCCGCCGGAGGCGTCGATCTCCTTTACGGTGCCGAGCGCCACCAGGCGCTTCACGGCCAGGTACTGCACCTCACCGGTGGATGGGGCCAGGCGCAGGAGCACCGGCATGCCGGGCAGGACTTCCTCCAGCTCTTCCAGGGCGCCGGTGCCGAAGGGCATGTCCTCGGCGTCAACGCTGGCGTAGCTGTCCTCATAAGAGTAAACCGCCCCGGGCGAAACCCGGTAAACCCCGCCGCCGGCCAGGTAAAGCTTCTTCTCCCCTTTTTCATAGCCGGTTGCCAGAACAACCCCCTCCCGCTCGATGCAGCCGGCCTGCACCCGCCGGATCTTCTGGTCGAGCGGATTTACCACCGCGCTCACTTCAAAGCCGGGCGGCAGGCCGGCGGGCGGCACGGGGGATTTATTCAGCAAAATCTCCCCGGCGTCCGCCGCCAGGGCATACCCCCCCAGCCTTGCGGCCGGGTTGATTTCCATAAAAACGGTTTCCCCATCCATTTCCAGCGCCTTTACGCCGGCGGCGCGCCACAGGCGGGCGGCCAGGTAGGCCCGCTGCCTGCCCGCAGCGGCAGGAGGAAGCCGCTCCTTGCTGTCACCATCACCTTGAGCCGGTTCTTTTTCCTGCGGCAGTTCATGGCCGCCATTGCCGGCCGGCAGCGTCAGGTAAACAGCCGCGCCGGGGAAAATGCGGCCGGCATCAGCGGGGACGACGGCGCCGTTGACCAGGTTTGTCACCGGCACTTCGGCCGGGTTTACCGTCCCTCCCCCGGCCAGTTCAACCGTCTGCCCGTTGCTGCTTTCCACCATGTCTACGGCCGGGGCCTGGCCCCACACCAGGGCGTAATCCTGCACCGGAACCGGGCTGCCGCCCAACACGTTCCGGCGCACGGCGGCGCCCGCCACCCGCACGGTATACTTGCCCGGCACCGGGGCGGGCAGGTATACCTGTTCCACGTTATTTATCCTGTCCGGGGCATTCTTGCCTAGAAAGTGGTTACCGTAATACGTCCTGCCGTCGGGCGTCTGCACGATCAGGTCCAGGTCGTTCACCAGCGTCTGGGCACCGCCCGGAGCGGCTGCCGGGTCGGTCCAGGCCAGGGTGGCCTTAAAAGGGGCCGACGGGTCTTCAATGTAAAAAGTATAGTATATCTCGCCCCCCTGGGGTACTCCGGCCCACTCGTCGGCCGTTTTAAACGTACCGTCTTTTAAGGCAATCACCGTCCCGGCCAGATCGATGATGCCGAAGCCGTCTTTTGAAGGGCCGCCATTTAATGGACGCGCGCCGTTAATTAAAGCGGCCTTGACCAGGGCGGCGGACGGAGTGGGGAGCTCCATGTATTTTTTAAAATACTCCCGCAGAAGCGCCGCCGTTCCGCCGGCAACGGCGGCGGCCATGCTCGTCCCCTGCAGGCGCGTGTATTCAGGGTAACCGGGCAGGTTGCCTTCTACCAGGCGCGAGCGGGCGGAAATTACGGCCGAGGCAGGGGCAAAGAGCTCGGGCTTGATTCGCCCGTCCCCGGCCGGGCCGCGGGAGGAAAACTCCGCAACGGCGCCAGCGTCCACCCCCCCGGGCGCGAAGGCCGGCCTGGGCAACACCGAAGCACCCACGGTCAGGACGTTCTTACTGTTGGCCTCGGCGGTAATGGAACGCGGTGACGGCCCGCCGTTGCCCGCACCGAAGACCACCAGAAAATCAGGATAGCTGCGGACAAAGTCATCCACCTGGGCGGCCGGCTCCAGGTAGGCGTCCGGCCCGCCGCCCCAGCCGTCCACATGAACCCGCGCCCCGGCCGAGTAGGCCGGCCAGAACAGGTCCTTAAGGTTCTCCGGTGGTTCCGGCTCGCCATCTTTGTTCAGGATGGCCTGAAAATAAATGCTGGCACCCGGTGCCATGCCGCGGAACTTCCCGCCGGAGGCGGCACCTGTGCCCGCTATGGTGGCCGCCATGTGGGTGCCGTGCCCGTCCGGGTCGTCCGGCACGTCCCGCCCGGCCCAGGACTTCAACAGCACCACCTTCGGCATCTTGCCCGGTTCGTTCTGAAGATCGGGGTGGATATCGTCCAGCCTGCCGGCGTCCAGGCCGCTGTCGGCCACGGCCACGATCTGGCCTTCCCCGGTAAGGCCGCCGGGCACAACAAACCCCGGCGCGTTGACCGCCGCTGCACCGGTTATGTCTGCCGCCCGGTCGTTTAAGAAAGATACCGGCCGGCTTCCGGCCATATCTGCTGCAGCAGCCGCAGGCTTAAGAATTCCTATGCTTATGTACCGTTTGAAGGAAGGCCGGCCCTCGCCTGCAAAAGGCAGCATTCCCAGGAAATGTATACTAAAAAGAAACAACACTAAAAGACTCAGGGAGGCAGAAATGAGCAAAACAGGCTTCCTCTTCCAGGCCAACCTCAGCATTTGAAATTTCCATAATTTTCTAAAAGGGGACTGTCCCCTGGAAAACAAGCGCATACATACCTCCAGAAAACCTCGGTCGTAAAAAAACGTTATTATAAAGATAATTAAAGACAATTATCATTAATACCTTCGACAACTTCTGGGATTTTCCTTTTAAAATGGAAAAAATAATTTATTAAGTTAATTAACCATGCTCGCGGGCCCCTCCATGAATCATTTTATATTGCCGTTGGTTCTATAAGAAAGACCGGCAGCAACCCGGTCTCAAAACTTAAACTATACTATTTTTTTGATCCCTTTCTTCCTGCTGATTGAGCTGAGCACTTCAATGTTATTCAGGGCGCGGCCGGTGCCCTTGGCAACGCAGGACAAAGGGTCTTCCGCCACATAGACGGGCAAGCCGGTTTCCTTGCTTAAGAGCCTGTCTATACCGTCCAGCAGGGCCCCGCCGCCGGTCATGACGATGCCCTTGTTGATTATGTCGGCCGACAACTCGGGGGAGGTGCGCTCCAGCACTTCTTTTACGCCGCCCACAATAAGGTCAAGCGTTTCCTTGATGGCCTCGTGCACGTGCCGGCGGGAGACCGTTACCGCCCTCGGCAGCCCGGAAAGCAGGTCGCGGCCTTTTACCTCCATGGCCTTTTCCTCAGCGCCGGGGAGGTAGGCGGTGCCGATTTCCATCTTCAGCTCCTCGGCGGTGCGCTCGCCGATGGCAAGGCTGTACTCCCTGCGGATGTATTTCACGATGGCCTCGTCGAACTTATCCCCGCCGATGCGCAGCGACTTGCTGTTCACAATGCCCCCCAGGGAGAGGACGGCAATGTCGGTGGTGCCGCCTCCGACGTCCACCACCATCGACCCGCTCGGCTGGGAAATATCCAGGCCCGCTCCCAGGGCGGCAGCAAGGGGTTCCTCGATCAGGTGGGCCTCCCTGGCCCCGGCCTGGACCGCCGCCTGCCGCACGGCCCGCTCCTCTACCCCGGTAATGCCTGACGGGATGCAGACCATAAGGCGGGGCTTGAAAAAGAACTTCCGGCCGCCGTCCGCCTTGCCTATGAAATAGCGAAGCATCTTTTCGGTTACCTCGTAGTCGGCTATAACCCCGTCGCGCAGGGGCCGGATGGCGGTGATGTTGCCGGGGGTGCGCCCCAGCATCCTGCGGGCTTCGGAGCCCACTGCGATGATCCGCCCGCTCTCCCTGTCGATGGCTACAACAGAGGGCTCCTGCAAAACTATTCCCTTCCCCTTTACGTAAACCAGCACGTTGGCCGTACCCAGGTCAACCCCGATGTCGCTCCCGCCAAACATAAGCCTGTCCTCCTTAATAAACATAAAAAATACCGGCCTGTCCTTTTTTCATGCAAAAAAAACCATAACCACGCTATCTGCCGGTAGCGGTTGTCCGGTTGAACAAGGGTAATATTCTACCCTTTTCGTCAAACTCCTGTATTAAATTATGAAGTCAGGCCAAATCTTTATATTTTCTCCGGGTGGCTTCACCACCCCGCAGGTGGCGTTCGGCCTTGTTGTGTTCGAGAATGGCCTTGACCTGCTGGGCCAGTTGCTTGTTAAGAGAGGGCAGACGCTCGGTCATGTCCTTGTGAACGGTGCTTTTGCTCACCTGGAAAACCTGGGCGGCCTGCCTGACCGTAGCCTGGGTTTCCAGGATGTAGGCACAGATATCCAGTACCCGTTTTTGAATGTACTCCTGCATTACCCGACCTCCCATTTTGGTCGTCAGACGCCGGACGTCAGACGTCAGAAAAAGGAGCAAATTACGAGTCATGGGGGAAAGCTGGCCGGTCGTTGGGGGAGAATGCTTAATTTGAGCAGCGCGCTTTCTTTAAAATAAATATATGCGCAGGCAGGGGAGAAATTCGTTAGCCGAAAAAATAAACGCCCTGGAAGGTATTGCCTTTACGCCCCTAAATCATCCAGCCGGAACAGCCTGAAACGGACAGGCCGGGCAAAACCGGCTCTAACCGGGGTTTACGGCTATTTTTGGAACTTGACCGGATAAACGGGCAAAATTAAATTTTAACTGACCGGTCAGTATAAAAACGGGAGGGGGTAAAAGTGGCCGTTTTGCCGTTTACCGGAGCCTTTAAAGGGGGAGAAAAGGACAGGCGGCGCATCTTTCGTACCGCCGCCGGCGTGTTTGCCAGAAAGGGCTACCATGAAACCACGGTAGATGAAATTGCCCGGGCCATCGGCGTAGCCAAGGGCACAATTTACTATCACTTCAAAAATAAGGAGGAGCTGTACCTGGCCCTGATCCAGGAAGGCATAAACCTCCTTAAAGACCGTCTTTGCGCCGCGCTGGCCGGAGCCGCGGGCCCGGACGAAAAAGTGAAGGGGATAATTACCAGCCTGCTTTGTTTTTGCGAAAAAGAAAAAGACCTGGTCTTTCTTTTCCTTAAAGAGCTGAGCGGCAGCTACCAGCACCGGGAGCTGCTGGCCGGAATGCTTTCAGAGTGCCTTGGCACCATCCGCAGCGTCATCGAGGAGGGCATGGCGGGCGGCACCTTCCGGCAGGCCGACCCGGAGATAACCACCACTTCGCTTTTCGGCATGGTTACCATTTCGGCCCTCCATTACACCGCCTACTCCCGGAAGATACCCCTGGACTCCGCAAGCACGGCCATAAAAGAAATCTTTTTAAAAGGAATGGCATACTCCAGCACCGAAGGAGGGCATTGTTAAATGTCAGAAGATCTCCTGGCCGCAACCGGAGCGAAGAAAAACAAACTGATCGTTGCCTTTCTTTTCCTGGCAATTATCGCCCTTTCGGCCTTGATAATATTCTCCCTGCACCGCCGCCAGGCCTCCCTGTCCGAAGAGCGGGACAGCCTGACCGCCACGGGCACGGTTGAAGCGAAAAACGTCACGGCTTCCTTCAAGGTGGCGGGAAAGATTGAGGCCATTTTCGCCGCAGAGGGAAGCAGGGTGGAAGAAGGCCAGGAACTGGCCGTCCTGGAGGCCAAAGAAATAACCGCCAAACTGAATCAGGCCCTGGGCGCCCATGAAGCGGCCCTGGCCCAGGCGCGCCAGGCCGGCGAGTCCGTTCCCCTGACCAGCCAGCAGGTGGAAACCGCCATTGACCAGGCGCGGGCAAAAGTGGCCCAGGCCGAGGTGGGCTTAAACGACGCCAGGCTGCTTTACGAGCGCACCGCAAAGCTGTGGGAAAACGGCGCCGTCGCCCAAAAAAGCTACGACGATGCCAAAAACAACTACGAACTGGCCCAAAACAGGCTGAAGGAAGCGCAGGCCGCCCTCGACCAGGCGCTTTCGGCCAGGCTGAAGGTGCAGGTAGCCCAGGCCCAGCACGAGGCGGCCCTGGCCCAGAGCAGGCAGGCCGCCGGGGCGGTGCAGGAGGCGCAGGTCTACCTGGAAAACACCCGCTTAAAAGCGCCCATATCCGGCTACATCACCCAGAAGTTTGTCGAACAGGGCGAGATGGTCAACGCCGGCACGCCGGTCTTTGAAATAACCGACCTTGAGCACACCTACGTGAAGGTCTTCATTAGCGAGAAAAAAATCGGCCGCGTCCGCCTTGGCCAGGATGCCGAGGTAACGGTGGATTCCTTCCCCGGCAGAGTCTTTCCGGGTAAAGTCGTCTGGATTAACGACGCCGGTGAGTTTGCCGTGCGCAAGGCGGTAAACGAGCAGTACGAGCACGACATTCGCAGCTTTGAGGTAAAAATAGACGTGCCCAACCCTGATCTGGCCCTGAAAACGGGCATGACCGCACACGTCAGGATACTGGAGGGCCGGTAGCATGCGGCCGGTAGTGAAAGTTAAAGACCTGGTCCAGAAAGCCGGCCGTAAGACCTTGCTGAACGGCCTGTCTTTTGAAGTTTACGAAGGGGAGTGCTTCGGCCTGTTCGGCGCCGGTGGCGCCGGCAAAACCGCCCTGCTGCACATCCTGGCCGGGGTAGACCGGTTCAGGTCGGGCAGCGTGGAGGTTCTCGGCCTGGATATTAGAAAAGGCGATGCCTTTAAAAGGCACCTGGGGCTGGTAACCCAGGCGCGCAGCCTCTTCCAGGACCTGAAGGCCGGTGAAAACCTCGAATTTATAGCCGCCCTGAAAAGCGCGGCCAGGGAGAACATCCCCCCGCTTGTGGAGCGCCTGGGGCTGAAAGACTGCCTGAACGAGCCGGCCGCCGCGCTGGACGAAGGGACCTACCGGCGGTTGTCCCTGGCCTGCGCCCTGCTCAACTCGCCAAAGCTGCTAATTGCCGACGAGCCGGTCAAGGACGTGGACCCGCTTTCGCGCCGCATCATCCTGAGAGAGCTGGAGAGCTTTTCGGCCGGGGGCGGCACCTGCATCTGGAGCTTCAGCAGCATGGAGCTGTGCGGGCGGATGAGCAGGGTGGGCTGGCTGGAAAACGGGCAGATCACCCTGTACCGGCCGGCGGAGGCCAAAGCGCTGTGGGCGGACCGGGTTAAAGCTCTAGACGGGCAGGATGGTGAAAACAATGATTAGGCAGGGCCTGGCCGTCATGCGGCGCGAGCTGACCCGCCTGTGGCGCGACAGGGGGCTGCGGGGCATTTTGTTCCTTGGCCCGCTGCTCGGGCTTGTGCTGTTTTACGCCACCTACAGCTTGCAGGTGCTGAAAGGCATTCCCGCCGCCGTCGCGGACCTGGACCGGTCCGGCACCAGCCGGGAGCTGGTGGAGCAGATCACAAACGCCGAAAATTTAAAAGTGGTGGCTTACCCCGGCAGCTTTGCCGAAGTAGAGGAGCTGATCCGGCGGGGTAAAATTGTGGCCGGCGTTGTTATTCCGGAGGACTTCGGCCGGAAGGTGGCTTTGGGCCGCCAGGCCCGGGTGGAGATGGTGGTGGACGGCAGCAATATGATTTACGCAACCAACGCCACCAGCGCCATGCTGAGCGTAACCCGCACCGCCGCCGCCCAGGCCGGTATAAGGGCCCTGGTGGCCCGCGGCCTGCACCCGGACCAGGCCGGGGAAATTTACCAGTCCGTCGTTTTCCGCGAGGAAGCCTGGTTCAACCCGGCGCTCAACTACGCCTTTTTCGTGGTGCTGGCGCTGGCTTTAAACGTCTGGCAGCAGTGCTGCATGCTGGCCGCCTGCACAATCGTCATAGGCGAATCCGGCGCGAAAAGCTGGTGCCAGTTGAGGGCCGCCGGCGTCTCCCGGCTCTGGCTCTTTTCATGCAAGTCGGCGGTCCACCTGGCCGTCTTCATGCTGGCCGTCATGCCTCTTTACGCCCTGGCTTTTCTGGCCTTCAAGCTTCCTTTGAACTGCAGCTTCCCCGTTTTGCTCCTGTTCACCCTGGCCTTTGCCGCCGCCCTGCACGGCGTCGGCACGCTGGCCTCCAGCTTCGCCCGCAGCGCCGTGGACGCCACCAGGTTCGGGATGATTATCGCCCTGCCCTCCTTTATCCTTTCCGGCTACACCTGGCCGCTGGAGGCAATGCCGCCCGTGCTGCAGCAACTGGTTAAGGTCCTGCCGCAAACCTGGTTCTTTCAGGGCTTAAGCTACCTGACCTGGAAAAACCCGGACTGGAGCTTCATCCAGCCTTACTTCCTGGCGCTGCTGATCATAGCCGCAGTCTGCTACGGGGCGGCAGCCGTCATTGTCTGCCGCAAATAAAGAAAGAAGGTGAGCCGGTTGAGGCAGGTGCTGAGCATTGCCTGTTACGAAACCATGTGCATACTTAAAGATAAAATCCTTTTGCTGATGGTATTTGCCGTCCCCCTGATTTACGCCGTGCTTTTCGGCCTGGTTTACGTCCAGGGAATCCTGACCGGCATCCCCATGGGAATTGTGGACATGGATAATTCCAGCCTGAGCCGGGAAGTGGTGCAAGCCTTTGAGAACTCCCCCCGCTTTAAGATAGTGAGGGAAATAGACACCTACCCGCGCCTGGAAGAAGGCATGAAGAACGGCGCCGTCCGGGCCGGCCTGGTGATCCCGGAGGATTTCGAAAAACGGATTTCCCAGCACCGCAGCGTCGAGGTATTAACCGTTTACGACGGTTCAAACCTGATCTGGGGCTACAACATCAGGAAATACGCCCTTGAAGTTATCAACAAATTCAGCGCCGACCACGCCGCGGCCCGCCTGGCGGGAATGGGCATGTCCGGGCGCGAAGTTGCCGGCATCCTGGATGCCGTTTCCTGCAACATCGAGGTCTGGTACAACCCCACTTTCAGCTATGCCACTTTTTTGCTCGGGGGGCTTATGATGATGATTATACACCAGATCTGCCTGCTGAGCGTGAGCCTTTCCGTAACCAGGGAAAAGGAGCGGAACAGCTGGCTCATGTACCTTAGCTCGCCGGTTCCGGGCTGGAAAATTTTCCTGGGCAAGTGCCTGCCCTATTTTGCTGCAAACTTCCTGAACTACCTCCTGCTGATCTGGCTTGGGGCCGCCGTTTTTCACGTAAAAACCGGAGGTTCCCTGCTCCTTATAATCCTGCTGGGCCTCCTGTACGACATCATCATCACATCGGCGGGGTTCTGCGTTTCGGCGCTGGCCCCGGACTCCCTGCAGGCCACCAGGTACCTGATGCTGCTCTCCGTCCCTCTCTTTATCATATCGGGCTATACCTGGCCGCCCACCCACATTCCGCCGCTCATCAACGGCCTGGCCCGCCTGCTGCCCTACACCTGGATGGCGGAAGGCTTCAGGCTGGTAACCGTAAAGGAACTCGGCTTTGCCTACCTGGCTCCCGCCGTTCTGGCCCTGTTCAGCATGGCCATGGCGGCGGTCCTCTTTGCCGCAATCGTCGCTAAAAGAAGAAGGGCACCGGTGATAAGGGCCGAATAGCATTTGGAATATGCCGGCAGGCGCTTCGGCTTAAAGCGTAATTTGAGCAGGAATTCACATTAACATTTGGCATATATTGACACAAAATATAAAAACCGAATATAATTAACGTAAAATATAAAATATTAAAATAAAAGCATTAAATAAATCTGATTTTAGAGATAGTGTGAAGCAGTGATCTTGCAGCTAATATGGTCACTTTTTACGGCTGCAAGTGAGCTAATAGTGAAACCGGCACACTGATGCCCGGTTTTTTTGTTTATTAATAATGGCAGATGATGGTTAGGCAGTTATTAAATTCTAAGGGGGGTGAAAATATTTATAGATAACAAACTGTACCGCATTACAGCACTGCCATGACCGGATGCCTTGCCGAAAAGACTGTCTTGCGGCAAAAAAATGCTTGAGCAAAAGGCGGTGGTATTTATGTCCATTTATAACCGAAAGAAAAGTCTTAAGGCCTTATTCAGAATAAGTTTACTTGCTGTTTTACTGTTGTGCCTCATTCCGTTACACAAAGCGTCAGCCGCTTCCGGCGAAGCAGCCGTTCAAGCGGGCAAGCCGTCTTTCACCGACCTGGCATCGGACAGCCCGCTGTACCCTTACGTTCGCTACCTGACTGACAAAGGTATCATCAATGGTTTCCCCGACGGGACCTTCCGCCCCGCCGAAAGTGTTACCCGCGCCCAGGCGGCCAAAATTGCAGTCCTGGCCAAAGGGCTGCACCCGGTCAAGGATGTCTCGCCGACATACAGCGACGTGCCTGCCGGCTACTGGGCCTTCGGAGAAATCGAGGCCGCTACCAAAGAAGGACTCCTAAGGGGTTACCCTGACGGGACGTTTAACCCTGACGGCACCATTACCAGAGCGGAGGCAATCACCCTTTTGCTCAGGCTCTCAGGGGGAGAGCTTTCCGGCAATGATATCGTCATCGGAGATATTGGCCGCGACCACTGGGCCTACCGGGCGGTAATTACCGCAGTTGAAGCGGGCCTGGTAGAACTGCCGGCCGATAAGCTTTTCAAGCCGGACCTTGCCTTTCGCCGGGGCGACCTGGCCCGCGGCTTGAGCGCCCTGTTCACCCTGGGGCCGTCCCTGCGCCAAACCGAACTGACCGGTAAACTGGCAGTCAAAAAGGGAGAAGTTACTCTAACTGCCGAAAACGGTGCTTCCCGCGAGGTAGCCGGTGAGACACGGGTTGGCGCCGGGACAAAGATCATCACCCGTCACAACAGTCAGGCTGAAATTGCTTTTGATGACGGAAGCGGCATCCTCATTGATGCCAATACTGAGATTTCAATAGTGAAAGCAACAGGTTTTGCTTACATGCGCAGCGACGGTTCGCCCGGCACAGCGGTGGACAGGCTGGAGATCGAATTAAAGAAGGGTAAAATTTTCGGCGCTCTGGCCAGCCGCTATGAAAAGGCAGAGACATCCGGTGAAAATAAAACATCCTTTACGGGCGGGGGAAAAGAAAAATATATAACTCTTGCCTCCACCAACTTTTCACCGGGCTTTGCCGGAATCCTGCTGGCGGAGAATGAAACCCCTGGCACCGAAAGCCAGGAGACAGCCTGGTGGCAGGAACCTTATTCCGAACGCGAGCGTGTGGTAGTGGACATGCCGTGGGGCGTTTGCGGCATCCGGGGCACCTTCTGGATGAACCAGGTCAGCTCCACGGGGCAGAGCACCGCTCTCATCACCGGTAAAGCCGTGGTCACCGCCGGGGGCAAGTCCGTGACACTCACTGGCGGCCAATCCACCACAATCACGTCATCGGGTGCCTATCCCACGCCACCTGCTGCTCTGACCCAGGCCGATAAGCAGTCCTGGGCCGCAGTGAAGGGATGGGTCGAAGAACGTGCCCGGGAGATCCAGAACAACCTGCCGGTGCCGCCGGCTCCCGCAGTCCTGCCGCCTGAAGTGCCGGTGGAGCAGCCAACTGCGCCGGTTGAGCAGCAGCAACAGGAAACGGCCGGTTTAGCCGGCAAAATAATTGAGACGTTTGAACAGGATACAACCGGTACGGCCACTACTACAGGCAGTTCGGGCAACGGCGGAAGCAGCGGCGGTAATTCAAATACTCAAATAGTAACGGCAATAAATATTTTAAACAATGTAATCACGTTAACATTTAATAAAGCGGTGTCGGAAGCGCATATAGACGATACCGGCGCCTGGTTCCCGGTGGTAACTCTAGCCGATGGAATTAAATATAAGATCTGGATCGTCGATAGCAGCAATGATTATTCCATGTGCCTGCACAGCGTCAGTTATACGCCCGGGAAGAACACCGTAGATATAATTACTTTTGGAGCAATGCCGGGAAAAGAGTACAAATTGACGGTATACAAGGGAGAACAATTTGAAGAAACGGTAATGAACAGCAGTTTTACCTTCCCGGAAGACAACACTGCCCCCACATTTGCAGCAGGCTACCCCAGGACCGAAAATCTCACGGAAAACTCGGTGGATTTACTGGTGCTGACAAATGAACTGGGCACCGCCTACTATGTGGTGCTTAGGGCGCAAGATGCCAACGACTGGGCGCCGTCAAGCGCCGCCGGCGTGAAACAGTGGGCGCTCAATCCTGAAGATGACGCCTACTCGAATGTGACGTCGTGGAGCGGGGATTTTTTCCTGAGTGATATTGAAAGCAGGGCGACCGTCAATTACTTAATAGGAGGCACGGAATATATAGTATACGTGGTGGCGGAAGACGAATCGGAAAACATAACCGGGATTGAGACAATCAGCTTTGCAACACCGCAAGATAATACGGCGCCTGAATTTGCAACAGGTTACCCGGAGGTAACAAACATCACGGCGGGCTCGGTGGACCTGTCCTTAAAGATAAATGAATTTGGTACCGCCTATTATGTAGCGCTCTCCGTAAATGATGCCGTTTACGCTCCGTCTACTGCGGGAGAAGTGAAACAATGGGCGCTTAACCCGCAAAATTCCCCTCCAAATATAACATCCTGGAGCGGGTCTTATGACTGGATGGAGCCTGATGAAGAAGAAATTGTAACTATTTATGGTCTTGAAGCCGGCGCAGCATATAATATATACATGGCAATCGAAGATATGTCAGGGAATTTAAATGAGACATTCGCAACCATTCAGGTGATGACTGCCGGGGGGACTGTGGTTCATTTCAATGACGCCAACCTTGAGGCTGCCGTAAGAGATGCTTTAGGTAAACTCGATGGGGACATAACCAGTGCGGACATGGCGGGGCTGACATATTTATCTGCCGCCGACAGAGGCATTGCCGACCTGACAGGCCTCGAATATGCGGTTAACCTGCAGGAACTCGATATCTGGTCCAACCAGATTACCGGTATTTCACCTTTGGCCGGCCTGACTACCTTACAGAAGCTTGAACTTTCTGGTAACCAGATCAGCGACATATCACCCTTATCAAATCTGTCAAACCTGCTGTTTCTTAACCTCGGGAGCAACCAGATCAGCGCCATTTCTGCACTGGCCGGCCTGACCGGCTTACAGGATCTTCGCCTCAATGAAAACCAAATCAGCAACATTGCAGCCCTGGCTGATTTGAAAAACTTGCAATATCTTGATCTGCAAAAGAACCAAGTAAGCGACCTGGCGCCGCTGGTCGCCAACAGCGGCCTGGGCGAGGGCGACATTGTAGACTTAACCGGCAACCCGCTGGATACAACCCCCGGCTCCCAGAACATGCTCGATATCCAGGCCTTGCAGGCCAGAGGAGTAAATGTGGCCTATTAAGCCCAGCACGGGGGATTGTGGGTAAATGGCTTTGCCGGTCTGTGTTAAAGATGCCAATGGCAGTGGTGTGTTCACCACTGCCATTTCTTTTACCAAGCCCAATGATAAACCATTCCTCGAGGCAGCGCTTTATTTAGAAAAAGTGCGCGACAGCTCCCAGCACGATCAAATGCCAGCACTGGTCCGAAATGATATTTAACCATTCGGCACCGCGGGACTGGTTAATGTTTTTGAATACCTATCCCGACTCGTAACGGCTGCTGCCCTTTTTCCAACCACTTGTTGTTGAGCTTATCCACCTTAAGTTGACTTGAGGTAAAATTTGGTATTTTTAGAAATGAGGCAGGATAACTGGTGCTTTTAGTTGAAATTTTATTAAGATTTAAAAAAATCGGGGTGTTTTTCTTTTGCAAGAAATAATTTCTCTGATGCAAACTCTTAAACTCTTTCGCAATCTGTCATACACCGACCTTGAAGAGATTGCTTCGCACTGCAAAGTAAGTATTTTTGAGACCGGTCAGATGATCCTCGCCCAGGGTGTCCCCCCGGGAGATTTTTATATTATCTGTGAGGGCAGCGCCGAGGTCGTACTCGATAACAAGAATAGAGAGAATATTCCCATCGCCCTTCTCGGGCCGGGAGAATATTTCGGTGAAATGTCGCTCTTGACAGGTGAACTTACTTCTGCCGCCATTATTGCGGTTGAACGGTGCAGGATCCTGGCGGTGTCCAAAACGGGTTTTGACCGGATGCTGGATTTGCTCCCCGAACTCAGCCACAATCTGCTCCAGACCCTGTCCTTGCGCCTGAAGAAGGTCAATCTCGGGGTTTGGGAAGCCCGCAATAAGGAATTGGCCCTTATAATGTTAATCCAGGACGAGAAAAAGAGCAGGTACGGTGAGATCGTAGGGAAGAGCAAGGAAGTAAAAAAAATCAAAGAAGACCTGAAAAGATGGTCGTCAACCGACGAGCTGCTGCATCTGATTGGAGAAAAAGGAACGGGCAAGGAATTGACCGCCCGCGCCGTTCACAACTTCAGCAGGCGAAGGGAAAAGCCGTTTTTTTCGGTTGAGTGCGGGAATATGAACGCAGAAGAACTTGAAGAAAAACTTTTCGGTCAGTTTGGCTACCTGGAACTGGCCAAAGGCGGAACGCTGCTGCTTAAAGAAATAGAACTGCTGAATCCAGCCACGCTGAAGCGCCTGATTGATTATGTGGGGCATCCCCTGGCCGATATCCGCTTAATAACCACTTCCAGAGAGGACATCTGCCGGAAAGCTGCAGGGGAAGAACTGGAAAAACTCTTTGCCGTTACCGTCAAATTTACTCCGTTAAGGCAGAGGAAGCGGGATATACCGGAGTTAATACAGTATTTTACCGGCAGGTTTGCTAAAAAGTATAATAAACAGGTTCCTTCAATCAGCAAGGACGCGATAGAAAAGCTGATTTCCTACGATTACTACCAGGGCAACGTGGCAGAACTGGAGGATGCGCTGGAGAGGGCATTTTTACTGGCGGAAGAAGGCGTAATATCCTCCGAGCATATTTTTTTGGGCGCCGTCGCGGGAAAGACAGGGCCGGCAGTAAACCTGCTGCGCTTTAAGCCCTTGATGGACGCAATCCAAAAAAAGAACTACCCGGCCTATTTTCAGGCCGCAGTTACGGTTATATTCTTATCCTTGATTGCAATCTGCCTTTTCGGCCCGGAAGACCATAAACAAAACCCGGGAACCCTCCTGGCGTGGTCGCTGGGATGGCCGTCTTTTGTTTTTTCAACCGCAATTTTCGGCCGGATTGCCTGTTCCGTTTGTCCCATGTCAAACATTGCCATGATCTTTCAAAAGTATTTCAGTTTTTCCAGACCCATACCCTTATTTATTAAAAAGTACGATTACCTGATAATTACTTTTCTTTTTGTATTAATATTTTGGATTGAGGAAATTACCGACATGCGCCGCTCCCCCTTTGCGACAGGGGTATTGTTCCTGTCAATCTTATCCGGGGCCGTGGCAGCCGCTGTTTTCTTCCCGCGCCAGACCTGGTGCCGCCACCTCTGCCCGCTGGGCGGCATGTTCGGGGTTTGCTCCATGGCTTCCCCTGTGGAGTTGAGGTCCAACACTGAGCTGTGTTTAAGCAAGTGTACTACCCATAACTGCTACAAGGGTTCTGAGCGCGATAGCGGGTGCCCGCTGTTTCAGCACGCCCCCTTTATAGACAATAACCAGGACTGCAAGCTGTGCCTGAAATGCGTCCGCAACTGCCCCAACGGCTCGATCCAGTTGAACCTGCGCCCGCCGGCCAGGGAAATCTGGGAGGTCAGCAGGGTCAGGCGAAGTATGGTTGTTTTTGTGGCTGTACTGCTGGCCATTCTTTTCCCGCTTTCCGTTTTTGACAGGCTTCGGGAATCAATGGCCCACTTGCAGTGGCTGGGGCAGTTTACCTTTTTTTACTGGCTCTCGGTTCTGGCAGCAGTGGGCCTGACCTGGCTTTTCGTGGGGACTAAATTTGACGAGGAAAGATTCCTTCCCAGGATACGGGCTTTTTATTCTTTTGTACCGCTGCTGGCAGGAGCCCACGCTGCTTACCAGGCCAAGTTCCTGCCAATTGTGCCGGAATTGTCATTTAAGATCATTTCCGGTACTCAAAGTGCCGAACTGATGGAAGTTTCAGTTTTAAATTTACTGGTACTGGCGTTTCTTTCAACCGGCCTGGCAATCTCCCTCTTTTGTGCCTGGAGAATAACCAAAACCAGTATCACATCAAAGTTCTTTTTAATGAAACAAACGGCAGCCCTGCTAACCGGTTTTTCTCTGATCGTCTACATTTATCTCCGGAAAGGATGATTATTGGGAATTTTCAGTGTTGACTTGCAACCTAGACAAACGGATTTTGCACTCTAACTCCCTCGTAAAGCTGACCGCTGTTGAGATCTTCGGTAAAAAGCACGGAGCAGCCCATTTTTTTGGCGCTGCAGATGATCATGGCGTCCCAGAAGGACAGGCAGTTTCGCCGTTGAATTTCAATTGCTTCCAGGACATCATCGGCATCCGGAATATGCAGCCTCCATTGCGACAAGTCAGCAATTATCGCGGCGGCCATTTCCGGCTTGATGGGCCTGGGTAATTTTTGCACCACCGTTACATAAAATTCTTGCAGCACCTGGATACTCAGGCAGCCGCGGCCGGAGTCCCACAATTCACCGACCAGGTTCTTTGCGCGGACGTGTTTGTCTTCTGCGGAGGTGTCGTGAGCATATATGAGAATATTTGTATCTACAAATTGCCATCCGTTGTTATCGCTCATGAATATCTCCTCTGGACCAGCCTATTTTGCCGCCCGTTCCCAGGTCGGGTGCATCGTTTAACAGCGCCATGTGGCGTTCACGCGCTTTTCTGTACGAGTCTTCCTTTTTTACTATATCCTCCAGTGTCCTGGCTAAAAGACCAGAAACCGAAGTCCTCTTTTCTACGGCAATATGCTTCACTTTTAACAGGATGTCCTTGGGCAGGGATACGGTTATGTTTTGGTATTCCATAAATTAAAATCACCTCCACGTAAATAAGTGTAACACATATCTAAGTGAAAAACAATAATAGCAGGATTGTCTCTTTATGTTGTTTTACATATCCGTTATTTCTGCCCCGCTGTAATAGTGGCTCAGGATGGTGCGGTAATTGTAGCCGTGCTCGGCCATGCCTTTGGCGCCGTACTGGCACATGCCGACCCCATGGCCGTGGCCGGTGGTGGTGAAGGTTACCGAGTCCCCTTCCACCTTCCAGGTGAAGTTTGTTGAGCGCAGGCCGAGCAGGTCCCTCACCGCCACGGCGGGAAAGCGGCGGCCGCCGATTATAAGGGTTTTCGGCCTGCCGGTGGAGGTCCTCTCCACCACCTTTATATCCCGCGCCTGGTTCCCGCCGCCCGCAGCGGGTACCGCGGACAGGCTGGTGCCCAGGGCCTGGTCAACCTGCTCAAGGCTGTAAGAAGCGGCCTGGACCGGCTGGGGGTCGGCGTCGTAGGGGCAGGGCACGCTGCGCAGGTAGGGCACCTGATAGCGCCATACGTCCTCCGAGTTTTCCGTGCGCCCGCCGCAGGAGGCATGGTAGGCAGGGTCAATCAGCTCGCCCTGGTATGTAAGCACCTGCCCTTTTGTTTCGTCCACCGCCGTTTTGACCTTGTAATAATAATTATAGTAACGTAAGGTTCCCCAGCGCTTCTTGAGCTCCTCCCTGGACAGCCAGGCCTGGCCGTGGCGGTGGTCGTCGCAAACGTCGGCGCCCGGATGCGGCGGGTTGGCAACACCGCCGGCGCCCCCCATCCGCTTGACGGCGTAGGTCCTGGCGGCAACAGCCTGGGCTTTCAAGGCCTCCAGGGGAAACTCGGCGGGCATTTCCGCCGCCACCACCCCGACCAGGTAATCTTCCAGTTGCATGTATACAACCCTGTCCTCCTGGTGCAGATACACCCTGATTATGCTCGCGCCGGGAAAAAACCTGGCCGGAATTTGCCTGTTCATTAAAAAGGGGGCGCCTATAACCAGGGCGGCCGACAGGAGCAAAAGGCCCGTGATCAGCCTGCGCATAATAACACCTCGAATTTCAGGTCTTCTTATATGTGTCAGTACTCTGTAAAAATTACCGGAGTCGCAACATATACATAAGTCACATGCTCCGCCGGGCTGCTCCGCAACGCCACGTTCAGGTTCACTTCTTTCCCGGCGTAGGTCATGCCGCCGGAAAACAGCGGGCTGAACCCGGTCAAACTGACCAGGTTGTCTTTAACCGTTTTTTCCCGGACCGGAGCGCCGGCCAGCTCCATTATCTTCTCAGCGCATGCCAGCAGTTCCTCCCTGCTCAGCCCGCTTTCAATCTTCCCCCGGTAAGTCAGGGCGACATGGCTTTGCCGGCCGAAGGCGCCCAGCGTCTTATAAACTTTCTGCCTGTAGAAAAGGGCCTCGCCGTTGTCCATGCCGTCCAGGCTGATCATAAGGTGAGAAACCCTTTCCCCTTCCGGCTGTAGCAATGCCTGTCCCAAAACAGAAACGGTGCGGCCACCTGTTACGGCACCTTCTACTTTGGCGCCGCAGGCATACTGGTTCTGCCATTTTTCCGTTTTGTGACCGGGCAGCAATATGCCCAGCTGCTCTGCTGCCCTCTCCGCAAGCGCTTCCGGGTCTCCCGCGCTTTCATCCGCCCTTACCCACCCTGTAATATTTACCGACTCAAACTCCGCGCCGCTCGCTCTAACCAGCTTGAGCATCAGCGCATCCTCCCTGCAGGCCGCAACAATGCTGCGGCCCGGCGGCAAATAAAAAGCTGCGGCCAAAAACAAGATAACCGCCAGGGCAATGATCGCAGGCCGTTTTCCTCTGCTGCCGCCGCGCCGGGATTTCTCCATTTTAAGCATGCCACCCCTTTTCAAAATAAATGCTTCTATATCCTATTCTTGCCATTTTTTTCCTGTCCGATTCCCCCAAATAAAAAATCATTAACTCAGCGGGTCTGACCCGCTAAGTTAATGATTTCAAATATCTGGCAGGGCAATCCTTTACTGGCCGGCTGCCTTCAGGCGGGTGAGGGCGCGTTTTAAGGCAAGCTCGGCGCGCAGCACGTCTATGTCAGGGGTCTTCTTGGCAAGCCTTTCCTCGGCGCGCCGCCTGGCGGCCTCGGCGCGGGCAACGTCGATTTCCTCCGCCCGCTCGGCGGCGTTGGCCAGAACGGTAACCTTGTTGTCGCGCACCTCCATAAAGCCGCCGGTAACTACAACCTTGAAGGTTTTGCCTTCCTGCTGAATCCTCATGATGCCTATGTTGAGGGAGGTGATCAGCGGGGCGTGGTTGGGCAGCACGCCCAACTCGCCCTCGGTGCCCGGCGCTACCAGAAAGCTTACATCCTCGCTAAAAACCTTTCTCTGAGGAGTTACGATTTCCAGTCGCTGGGTTTTGTCCGACATAGTCTCGCACTCCTCTCTGCTATCCTAATAATTTCTTGCCTTTTTCCACAGCCTCTTCGATGCTGCCCACCATGTAGAAGGCGTCTTCGGGCAGGTCGTCGTGCTTACCGTCCAGGATTTCCTGGAAGCCGCGGATGGTTTCCTTAATGGGCACAAACTTGCCGGACATGCCGGTAAAGGCCTCGGCCACGTGGAACGGCTGGGACAGGAACCTCTGCAGCTTGCGGGCGCGGGCCACTACCAGCTTGTCGTCGTCGGAAAGCTCTTCCATCCCCAGGATGGCGATGATGTCCTGCAGTTCCTTGTAACGCTGGAGCACTTTCTGCACGCCCCGGGCGGTCTGGTAGTGCTCGTTGCCCACCACCAGCGGGTCGAGGATCCGCGAGGTGGAGTCGAGCGGGTCAACCGCCGGGTAGATGCCCAGCTCGGCAATCTGGCGGGACAGAACCACGGTGCCGTCCAGGTGGGCGAAGGTGGTGGCCGGGGCCGGGTCGGTCAGGTCGTCGGCGGGAACGTAAACGGCCTGCACCGAGGTAACCGAGCCCTTTACGGTCGAGGTAATCCGCTCCTGCATCTGGCCCATCTCGGTGGCCAGGGTGGGCTGGTAACCCACGGCAGAGGGCATCCGGCCGAGAAGCGCGGAAACTTCTGAACCGGCCTGGGTGAAACGGAAGATGTTATCAATGAAAAGCAGCGTGTCGGCTCCCTCTTCGTCGCGGAAATACTCGGCCAGGCACAGCCCTGTCAGGGCCACCCGCAGGCGGGCTCCGGGCGGTTCGTTCATTTGGCCGAACACCATGGTGGTCTTGTCCAGAACGCCGGCCTCGGTCATTTCACGGTAGAGGTCGTTGCCCTCCCGGGTGCGCTCGCCCACCCCGGCAAATACCGAAATGCCGCCGTGCTGCTTGGCGATGTTGTTGATTAGCTCCATCACGATAACGGTTTTGCCCACGCCGGCGCCGCCGAACAGGCCGATTTTGCCGCCCTTGAGGAACGGGACCAAAAGGTCGATCACCTTAATGCCCGTCTCCAGCTGCTCCGCCTTGGTCGACTGCTCCACCAGAGGGGGAGCGGGGCGGTGAATGGGATACCGCTTGTCGCTGATAATGGGGCCCTTGCCGTCAATAGGCTGGCCCAGCACGTCCACCAGCCTGCCCAGGGTGGGCCTCCCGACCGGGCAGGTGATTGGGGCGCCGGTGTCTACGGCCTTCATGCCGCGAACCAGCCCGTCGGTGGAGGACATGGCAACGGTGCGGACGGTATTGTTACCCAGGTGCTGGGCTACTTCCAGGGTAAGGTCGATCTTCCGGCCGAACGCGTCTTCCTTGTCGCTGGTAATCTTGATGGCGTTATAGATGTCAGGCACCTGGCCGGGCGGAAAACGGATGTCCACCACAACGCCGATAACCTGTACTACATGACCAACGTTCATTAGCTTCTCTTACCTCCTTCGCAGCATTTTACTCGAGGGCCGCGGCACCGCCGACGATCTCGGATATCTCCTTGGTGATCTGGGCCTGGCGGGCCCTGTTCATGGACAGGGTCAACCTGTCGATCATATCCGAGGCGTTCTTGGTGGCGTTGTCCATGGCGGTCATGCGGGCACTGTGCTCTCCGGCCTTGGACTCCAGCAGCCCCTGGTAAATGGCGTTCTCAATATACTTGGGCAGCAGCTCTGTCAGCACCGCAGCGGCGGAAGGCTCGAAAATGTATTCTACCTTCCTGGCCTCTCCTTCTTCCTCGGGCGGCTCCGCCGGCAGCAGTTTGACCACGACCGGCTTCTGAACCAGTATGTTCACAAACTGGCTGTAAACCAGATAGACTACGTCGTACTCCCCCGCCGAGTACTTCTCAATAACAAAGGAAGCTATCTCTTTGGCGGTGCCGTACTTTATTTCCTCGCCCAGGCCGACGTACTGCTGGGCTATGTTATAACCCCGGCGGCGGAAAAAGTCGCGGCTCTTGCGCCCGACGGTTATCAGGCTGAGCTCCGCGCTTTGCTCCCTCATTTCCTGGGTCGCCCGCCGGATCACGTTGCTGTTGAAACCGCCGCACAGTCCCCGGTCGGCCGTTATGACGATGTAGGCTACTTTTTTGGGCTCGCGCACGGCCAGCAGCGGATGGCTGACCCCGCCGGAGGCCACGGCCACCCGGCCCAGCACGCTCTTAAGCCGCTTTGAATAAGGGCGGGCGGACAGAACCGCTTCCTGGGCCTTGCGCATCTTGGCGGCCGAAACGGCCTTCATGGCCTTGGTGATCTGCTGGGTGCTTTTTATGCTTTTTATGCGGCGCCGGAGATCTCTCAAACTTGGCATCTTGCGTTTTCACCACCTTATAAAGTGGATGTCGATTCGGTCGTCGGACGTCAGTCGTCAGTCGTCAGACCGTTTGTTGGAATTAGCTTATGCGAATTCCTTCTTCAATCCGACTTCCAACCTCTGACTTCCGGCCTCTGTTATTCCAGGCCGTGCGCAGCCTTAAACTCCTTCTTGAATGCTTCCACCGCCGCGTGCAGCTCCTGCTCAACATCTTTGAGCTGCCCGGTCCTGCGGATGGTTTCGCCGATGTGCGGCTTGTTGGTCTTCATGTATTTCAGGAACTCCGCCTCGAAGGGCAGGACCTTCTCCACCGGCAGGTCGTCCAGGTAGCCGTTGGTGCCGGCAAAAATGCTCATTACCTGATCCTCCACCGGCATGGGCACGTACTGCCCCTGTTTTAACAGTTCGGTCATGCGGTCGCCGCGGATCAGCCGGGCCTGGGTGGCCTTGTCAAGGTCGGCCCCGAACTGGGCAAAGGCGGCCAGTTCGCGGTACTGGGCCAGGTCCAGGCGCAGGCGCCCCGCCACCTGCCTCATGGCCCTCACCTGGGCGGCGCCACCCACCCGGGACACCGAAATACCCACGTTAATGGCGGGCCGGATGCCGGCGTAGAACAGGTCGGGCTCCAGGTAAATCTGGCCGTCGGTAATGGAAATGACGTTGGTGGGAATATAGGCCGAAACGTCGCCGGCCTGGGTCTCAATAATCGGCAGGGCGGTCATGGAACCGCCGCCGAACTGGTCGTCCAGCTTGCAGGCGCGCTCCAGCAGGCGGCTGTGCAGGTTGAAGACGTCGCCCGGGTAAGCTTCCCGTCCGGGCGGCCGGCGCAGCAAGAGGGACAGTTCGCGGTAGGCGGCTGCCTGCTTGGACAGGTCGTCGTAAACGATCAGGACGTGCCGGCCCTGCCACATAAATTCCTCGCCCATTGCCGCCCCGGCAAACGGCGCGATAAAGAGCAGCGGAGCCGGGTCGGAGGCCGTGGCGGACACCACGATGGTGTAGTCCATTGCTCCGGTTTCGGTCAGCTTCTGCACCACGTTGGCCACGGTGGACTGCTTTTGCCCTACGGCAACGTAAATGCAGATAACGTCGCCGCCCCTCTGGTTGATAATGGCGTCCACCGCAATGGCCGTCTTCCCGGTCTGGCGGTCGCCCAGGATGAGCTCCCGCTGGCCGCGGCCGATCGGGATCATCGAGTCGACGGCCTTGATCCCGGTCTGCAGGGCCTGGTGCACCGGCTTCCGGTAGATAACGCCGGGGGCAATTACCTCCACCGGTCTGTACTTGTCGCTGTTGACCGGCCCTTTGCCGTCAAGCGGCTGCCCCAGCGGGTTTACCACGCGGCCGATCAGGGCGTCGCCTACCGGTACGGACACAATCCGGCCGGTGCGCTTGACGGTGTCCCCCTCTTTAATGTGCTTGTATGGCCCGAGAATAACGCATCCGATGTTGTCCTCCTCCAGGTTGAGGGCCATCCCCAGCACGCCGCCGGGGAATTCCAGCAGCTCCATGGACATGCAGTCCATCAAGCCGTATACCCGGGCAATACCGTCGCCAACCTGGATAACGGTACCCACATCGGTCAACTCGATCTGGGCCTGGTACTTATCTATCTGCTGCCTGATTATCGAGCTGATTTCTTCAGGTCGCAAATTCATCTACTGGTTCACCCCTATCTAGTTAACTTATTGCCAAAAGGCGCTCTTTCAGGGAGGCCAATCTGGTTTTTAAACTGCCGTCGATAATCTTGTCCCCCATGCGCACCACAACCCCGCCGATCAAGGACGGGTCCACGGCATAAGAGGTTTTCACTTTTTTACCGGTCAGTCTGACCAGGATCCGGTTCAGGTCGCCCTTCTCCTGGTCGTTCAACTCTACCGCCGAGGTAACCTGGGCTGTGATGATGTTCCGTCCGGCATTGGCCAGCTTGACAAACTCCGCTACAATTTCCCCGAAGAACGTCTCGCGGCGGCGGTCAACCAACAAGGCTAGAAAATTGGCCGTAACATCAGAAATTTTTCCTTTAAACAGCTTCTGTAAAAGGTCCTTCTTTTCTTCGGCGGTAATCCGGGGGTGGTAAAGAAGCTTTTGCAAGTCGGAGTTTTCCCTGATGACCTTGTCTACTGCCTTTAACTCTTCTTCAACCCTGTCTACCATGCTTTTGTATTTCGGCAAAACCTTTTCCCTGGAGGCAATTTCATACAAAGCCTCAGCGTAGCGAACCGCCACGGCCCCTCTCAGCATGGCAACTCCCCTGCCTCTTTAATGAAGTCGCGAACTATCTCGTGCTGGATCTCGCTGCTCATGCTCCTGTTGATAATCTTGCCGGCAACCAGAATCGACAGGGTGACAACCTGGTCGCGCAGTTCTGCCATTGCCTTTTGTTTCTCGCGCTCGATCTCGGCAAGGGCAGTTTCCTTCATCCTGACGGTTTCGTTCTTGGCGTTTTCAATAATCTGCAGGGCCTGCTCCTCGCCTGCCTTGGTGGCCTTCTGGATAATCTCCTGGGCCTGCTCCCTGGCGCGGCGCATTTCGGCCTCATAGCTTGCCCTGAGCTGTTCTGCCTGCTGTCTTTCTTTTTCGGCGGCGGCAATATTCCTTTCAATGTGCTCCGAACGTTCGGAAAGGAGTTTCATTAAAGGCTTGTATGCCACCAGGCGCAGGAAAATTAATAATATTATGAAATCAACAATCTGTGCAAGCAGAGTGGCGTTGAACTCTAACACCGGTTCCCCTCCTTCCATCTCCCTGTTGACAAAAGGAAGGCAATAGCGGGCAGCCAGCAGCCAGCAGTTGGATTAAAGGAATCCGGTGAAAACCGAATTCCTTTAAAAAGAACTTTTATTTAATCGGTTTTATGAAATCATTTAAAATTCCCGGCCGCCGGCTGCTGCCCCGCTACGCCTTTTTTGCCTTATCCTTGAGACCGGTCTTAGTGCCCGGCTTTTCCGAATAACATGAAGGCAATAACGACCGCAATAATAGGAAGAGCCTCAATCAGACCGATGGAGATAAACATTGTAGTCATAACAGAACCCCTGGCTTCCGGCTGACGGGCAATACCTTCAACGGCCTTAAAGCTGACCAGGGCGTCGCCGAGGGCAGCACCCAGCGCAGCAAGACCAGCTGCAAGAGCAGCACCGAGAGCAGCAGCTGCTGCTAAATCCATATAATTCCCCTCCTTTCAAGATGAATTAGTTCCCGAAAATTCGGGAGTATTTTGTTGTTAAAGCTTTTTCCCCGGGCCGTTTTTAAACAAGGCCCTTTTAATGGTCCTCCTTCACCGCCAGAGAGAAGTAAGCTATGCTCAGCATGGTGAAAAGGAAGGCCTGGATAAAACCGACAAAGATGCTGAATGCCAGCCAAATTACGGAGGCAATAAACCCGCCGAAAACATGCGCCCATCCCCCCAGCAGCCCCAGGAGCACTGCGATCAGCACCTCGCCGCCGTAAATGTTCCCGTATAGACGGAAGGTGAGCGTGATCGGCTTAGAAAAATCCTCAAGCAGGTTTATGGGAAGGAAGAACACAAAGGGCTGGACATAATGCTTGAAATACCCGATGCCCTTGTACTTAACGCCCATGAAATAGATAAGGAAGAATGTGCAAAGGGCCAGCCCAAGGGTCGTATTATAGTCGGCCGTCGGGGAACTCAGCGTGGGAACCAGGCCGATCAGGTTGGAAAACAGAATAAAGATAAAATAAGTAACAACTACGCAGAGAATGGTGGCGCCCTTTTGCGGGCTCATGTTCTGATTGACCAGCGACCTGATCCCTTCAAAAATCATTTCAAGCACGTTCTGGGCTCCGCGCGGCCTTCTCATGCTCATATTCCGGGTGGCCGCAATGGCAAACAGCAATACCAGGATCATCACAATCCAGGTCATAATCATGGTTTTAGGGTTAAATTGCAGGGTGGTATTGCCGACAACCAGCTCCCACTTATCCTGCGGCCATCCCCAAAAATTCAGTTCCTGTTCTACTTCATGCAAGGTCTTCATAATCTTTTTTCTCACCCCTTTCCCTCTAAAAATTTTTATTTATATTTCAAGGGACCGGCCTCCCTGGCCTCCCGGATTGAAATGGCCGCGGCGCCGAAAGTAAAGATGCAGGGAACAATAAAAAGCCCGGCCGCAGTTGCATAAAGGTTTGCCCAGCCTGTCCGGGCTACTAAAAACAGAACGGCAAGAACGGTAATAAAGCGCACGGCAAAGCCGCCCGCCACCCGCGCCTTGGCCTCCTCCACCGCCGCGCCCCTAAGCACGCCGGTTATGCTGCACAGCCTTTTGGCCAGAAAAAAGGCATTCCACATGCTCACGGCGGTTCCCACCGCAAAGCCCCAGATAATGGGGTCATGCGGCCTGAAAACCAGGGTGAGACAGAAGAACACCAGCAAAAATCCTGCTATTCTCAATGCTCTGACTATCTGGCCCTCGAAGTCCCAGTCCCGCATTAACTTAATCCCTCTCATTTAAAAAAACGCTGAAGTGTTTTATAGACGCCCGAAATTCCGGCTGCGAGGCCGACAAAAATCCCCGCCACCATGAGCCAGGGCCCGGTGGCAAACTTCTCGTCCAGGTAATGCCCGCCGTAATACCCCAGCACCACCGTGATGGCCAGTTCCATGCCGATGGTGGTGGCCAGGGCCAGCGCCTGGAGAACATCGCCCGCGCCCCTATTTTCTTTTTTATCTTTCTCCTTATTTCCGGGCATCCCTTGCAATTTCCTTGTGAACTTGTGAACTTACCTGCCAATTAACAGACGCTTTCCAAATTTTTTTAAAGCGCAACAGCTTAAACATATTATAATTTTTTCTTCTAAATTTTATAATAGTCTGGAAATTTAAATACTATAAATTTTCCTTTTCTACACAAATAAAGTTATTCCTCCAAGAGGAAAAGAAATTTTAAAGATTTTTTTAAAAGCCGGCCACGCTTTCGCAGGAAAACTCCTCCGGCCTTTCCCCGGAAAGTCCGGACCAGTACCTGATTGCCTGCACAATTCTCTTCGCAGCGCGGCCGTCGCCGTATGGATTTACCGCGTTGGCCATCTTGCGGTAAAGCTCCCCGTCGTCCAAAAGCCTCCTGGTTTCAAAGGCCACCTCTTCCCTGCCGGTTCCCACCAGCCGCACCGTGCCGGCCTCCACTGCCTCCGGGCGCTCGGTGGTATTGCGCAGCACGAGCACCGGCTTGCCCAGGGAGGGGGCTTCTTCCTGAAGACCGCCGGAATCGCTCAGCACCAGGTAGCTGCGCCCGATCAGGTTGACAAAGGGCTGGTAGTCCAGCGGTTCGATCAGATGCACCCTTTCCAGGCCGCCGAGCACTTCGCCCGCCACGCGGCGCACCGCCGGGTTCTTGTGTACGGGAAAGACCATCTCCACATCGGGGTAGTCCTCCACCACTTCGCGCAGGGCCTGGTAAATGCCGCGTAGCGGGTCCCCCAGGTTCTCCCGGCGGTGTGTGGTAACCAGAAGGACCCTGCGGCGGCCGTAATCTATGCCGTCGAGCACGGGGTCCTGGAACCGGTAGCCAGGCTTTACCGTTGCCAGCAAAGCATCAATAACGGTATTTCCCGTAACATAAATGGTATTTTCAGGCACCCCTTCGGCCAGCAGGTTCCGCCTGGCGTTGGCGGTGGGGGCAAAGTTCAAATCGGCCAGGACTCCGGTCAGGTGCCGGTTCATTTCCTCCGGGAAGGGCGAAAACTTGTTGCGCGTCCTGAGGCCGGCCTCAACGTGCCCTACCGGTATCTGCAAATAAAAGGAGGACAGTGCCGCTACAAAGGTGGTGGTGGTGTCCCCGTGCACCAGCACCAGATCGGGAGCCTCTTTCTCAAGAATTTTCTGCAGCCCGTAGAGGGCCCGCCCGGTTATGTCGAAAAGGCTCTGCCCCTGCCGCATTATATCCAGGTCGTAATCGGGGTTTATTCCGAACAGGGTCAGCACCTGATCCAGCATTTCCCGGTGCTGGGCCGTTACGGCCACCTTGCACTCGATTTCTTCCCGGTGCCTTTTAAGCTCCTTAACCAGCGGCGCCATTTTTATTGCCTCGGGCCTTGTCCCGAATACTGCCATTACCTTCAGCAAGTTTTTACATCTCCCTGCCGCCCGCCAAAAATATTTATGCATTATTCCAGCTTTAAATAACCTTTTTTAACAAGCTTGCTGATGTGTTCCTGGCGCGCCCGCTCCAGGTCCACGCCGTACTGCTCCTCCAGCACGAACATCATGGACACCGCGGTTTGGGCCACGTCGAGCAGTTCGCGGGTGATAATCATCATTACCTCCTGCTCGCCGCGCTTTTCGGCCTCGCCGGAGAGGCCCCGCAGCTTGCCGATGGCCTGGGCCAGCTCGCCCGCCTCCTCCATCAGCTTGAGGGCGGTGGACTCGATGGTCGGCGAGAGGTTATTCAACTTTGGCAGAGCAACAATTTTCTTTTGCATGGGGACGGTCCCCTTTTTAAAAACCCCGTTGGTAGTTGATTAGCTCCACTCCGGCCTCTTCAAACATTTCCAGGGCCATGGAGTCGGGATATTCGCCCTGAAAGACGACCTTTTTTATCCCGGCATTGATCAATATCTTGGCGCACAGGACGCAGGGCTGATGGGTGACGTAGCAGACGGCGCCCTGGATGGCGGTTCCGTAGACGGCAGCCTGGATTAAGGCGTTTTGTTCGGCGTGCAGGCCGCGGCAAAGCTCATGGCGCTCGCCCGGCGGCACTTTTTTTTGCTCCCTTAGGCAGCCCGTCTCCAGGCAGTGCTTTAAGCCGGCCGGCGCGCCGTTGTACCCGCTGGCCAGGATCCGCCTCTCCTTGACAATAACGGCCCCCACCTGCCGCCTCAGGCAGGTGGAGCGCCTGGCCACAACCTCTGCAATATCCATAAAGTACTCATCCCAGCCCGGGCGCCGGCCTGCCGGCCGCACGGCCGCGGTCAAAGGGCGGTCATCCTGTTTCATCTGCTCAACCCCGCCGCTCCAAAGCGGTTACTAAGAAGGCGGCCTGCCTTGAAGCATTGCCCGGCGTTCAGGCCGTCTTCCTGTCTCCCGCATCCTGTTTAAATTTATTTAAAATGCGGATCAGTATAGCGGGTACCGGGCGCATATTTCGTCTACCTTCGCCCTGGCCTTTTCCAGCTTGCCGCGGTCGTCGCGGTGTTCGATAGCATAATCCATTATTTCGGCAATTTGCACCATGTCATCCTCATTCAGGCCCCGCGAAGTTACGGCGGGCGTGCCGATCCGGATGCCGCTGGCTATGTTGGGCGGCTGCGGGTCGAAGGGGACGGCGTTCTTGTTTACCGTGACGCCCACCGCGTCGAACAACTCCTGGGCTTCCCTGCCGGTAATTTTCTTGCTCCTTAAGTCAACCAGGATCAGGTGGTTGTCGGTACCCCCGGAAACCAGCTCAAAGCCCCGCTCCAGCAGGGCGTCCGCCAGCGCCCGGGCGTTGCTTACAATTTTGCGCTGGTACTCTTTAAAGCCGGGCTCCATTGCCTCTTTAAAGGCTACCGCCTTGGCCGCAATAACGTGCATCAGCGGCCCTCCCTGGACGCCCGGAAAGACCGCCCTGTTTATCTTTGTGCCGTATCTTTCGGCGTCCTTGCACAGGATCAGGCCGCCCCTGGGACCGCGCAGAGTCTTATGGGTGGTGGTGGTGACCACGTCTGCGTAAGGCACCGGGCTCATGTGCAACCCGGCCGCCACCAGCCCGGCAATGTGGGCCATGTCGACCATCAGGTAGGCGCCAACTTCTGCGGCGATCTCTTTGATCTTGTAAAAGTCTATGGCGCGGGGATAGGCGCTGGCGCCGGCCACAATCATCCGCGGCTTGTGCTCAAAGGCAATGGAAAACATTTTTTCGTAGTTGATCCTGCCGGTTTCTTTTTCCACACCGTAAAACGTAAACTTGAAATACCTGCCGGAAATGTTAACCGGGCTTCCGTGGGTGAGGTGCCCGCCGTGGGCAAGATCCATACCCATTATGGTATCCCCCGGGTTTAGCAGGGCAAAATAGACGGCGGTATTGGCCTGGGCCCCTGAATGCGGCTGCACGTTTGCAAAACCCGCCCCGAAAAGCTCCTTGGCGCGGGAAATGGCCAGATCCTCGGCAATGTCCACAAACTCGCAGCCCCCGTAATAGCGGCGCCCCGGATAGCCCTCCGCATATTTGTTGGTCAGCACCGAGCCCTGGGCCTCCATTACGGCCCGGCTGGCTACGTTTTCTGAAGCAATCAGTTCCAAAGTATTGCGCTGTCTCTGGGTTTCCAGCTCGATGGCCCGGAAAATTTCCGGGTCGACTTCGGACAGAGGGCGCTTTAAACTCATGTAAAATCCTCCCCCACTGCCGGCATCCTCAACTCCGGCCAAAGCTGTAATATTCCTGCTCAATGCAGCGTATTTTATCTACACGGCGGGCATGGCGCCCACCCTGAAACTCCGCCTGGAGCCAGGTTGCAACAATATCCCTGGCCAGACCCGGCCCGATTACCCGCTGGCCCATGGTCAATATGTTGGCGTCGTTATGCTCCCTGGCGGCCCTGGCCGAGAAAGTGTCGTGGCACAGCGCCGCTCTTATACCCGGCACTTTGTTTGCGCAGATGGCCACCCCTATCCCGGTGCCGCAGCAAAGCACGCCCCTGTCGTACTCACCCTTCCGGACGGCTTCGGCCACTGCCAGGGCCATGTCCGGGTAGTCAACCGGGTCCTCTGAATATGTACCGAAATCCCTATAGGCAATGCCGAGCTCCCGAAGAAGCCCGATTACTTCCTCTTTCAGCCTGAACCCTCCGTGATCGCTGGCTACAGCTACCTTCACCGGTTAAAACCCTCTTTAATATGAAAAATGTTTTGCGGCTGCCATGCCGCCATCCGGCTCCCATATCCCGGTTTACGGCGGTATACCAGGGCGGCCGTAAAAAAGTTTTTTCGACAAGGTGCATTACCAGTAGTTCTACGGCAGCACTGTTTTTCCCTTTAAATCCTTAAAAAAATCCGGGAATTAATTCCCGAGCTTGTCGAGCACCTTTTCAATCAAACTTTCCAAAACCCGGGCGCAGTTGCGGTAGGCCTCCAGAGGCTGCCCGAAAGGGTCGGGCACGTCCCCGCCGGACCCGGCGTATTCAGCAAGGGTAAAAACCTTTCCTGACGCTTCGGGAACAAGTTTTACGACGTAATCGCGGTGCTCCCCGGTCATGGTCAAAATCAGGTCCGCTTCCCGGGCCGCTTCAGGCGTCAGCCGGGCGGCCCGGTGCCCGCCCAGGTCCACCCCCATTTCGGCCAGGGCTTCCACCGCTTCACGCGTGGCCCGGTCTCCCGGCCAGGCCGCCACGCCGGCGGAAGACACTTCTATATTACCATTCTTTTCCGGGCGATCCTCCAAAACCTTCCGCGCAATGGCTTCGGCCATGCTGCTGCGGCAGGTATTGCCGGTACACACAAAAAGGATCTTCACGAAGAGGTTTCACCTCACTCAAAAAAACAGTTTTATTCCGATGCCGACCAGAATCAGGCCGCCCAGCAACTGCGCCCTTTCTCCCACCCTGCTGCCCAGGAAGCGGCCAAATACCAGCCCCCCGGCCGTCATGGCCCCGGCCACCAGCCCGATTACGCCTGCCGCCAGCAAAAGGTTTACCTGGCGGGTGCCCAGGGTAAAGCCGGCGCTTAAGGCATCCATGCTGACACTTGCCCCCAGCAGTAAAAGCCCCCAGAAGTTAAACCTGACAAGGCTTGGTTCGGTCTCCCCGCCGTTACGCCAGGCCGCCCAGATCATCTTGACGCCCAGGCCCACCAAAAGCAGCGAGCCTATAACGGCGGCCGCCCGGCCGATTAAACTGCCTGTAAACTCGCCCACCAGCCAGCCGGTCAGGGGCATGAAAATATGAAAAAGCAGCACCGTGGCGCTTATTTGCAGTATGCGCCGCCGCGAGATCCCGGTCAGCCCGATCCCTACGGACAGGGACAGGGCGTCTGTACCTAGCGCCACTGCCAAAGCCATCAGGGTAAAAAAACTCATGACACCCTTCCCAATCGTAAAATATTCAGCCCTGTTCCGTAACGCGCAGAATCCGGCCGCCGGCCGCCTTCCTCAGCCGGTTCATCACCGCCAATCCTACGCCGCCCTCCTCCACCCCTTCGGCCAGGATCAGGTCCACCCCGAGCTCGTCAAAGCGGCGCAGGGCGGCGTACAGTCCGGCGGCAACCGTCTCGGGCTTTCCCCTCTGCCCGGCCAGTACGACCACCCCGGCAGAAGAAAAATCTCCGCTGTCGGCATAGGTCAGGATGCCCACCCGCCTGCCTGCGGCCTGCTGCTCGCCGGCAAGCTCCCTGATTTTCGCCGCTACTGCATCCGGCCTGCCCTCTATCAGCACCAGCGGGGCCCGCGGGGCGTAATGAATATACTTCATGCCCGGCGAGCGGTACCTGCCGGCCGCTTTGCCTAAACCGGCAGCGGCCGATGGATCGACCTCCACGGTGCCCAGAACTTCCCTCAGTTCTTCCGGCGTTACTCCTCCCGGCCTTAAAATTAACGGGACCGGAACGGTTACGTCCAGCACGGTCGACTCCACCCCCAGCCCGGCCGGGCCTCCGTCCAGGATTGCCTCAATCCGCCCGTTCAGGTCCTGCAGGACGTGCTCTGCCGTGGTCGGGCTGGGCCGGCCGGAAATATTCGCGCTGGGTGCCGCTACCGGCACGCCGGCGGCCCTGATCAGGGCCGCGGCCACGGGGTGATCGGGCATGCGCACGGCCACCGTATCCAGCCCCGCGGTCACCCCGGCCGGAACGGCCTTTCCCGCCGGCAGCACCAGGGTAAGCGGACCCGGCCAGAAAATTTCCATCAGCAGCCTGGCCCGGTCGGAAATGCCCCGCACCAGGGCACCAACCTCCTCCGCCGCGGCCACGTGAACAATCAGAGGGTTGTCCGAGGGCCGGCCCTTGGCTTCAAATATCCTGGCCACGGCCTTCCCGTCCAGCGCATTGGCCCCCAGGCCGTATACCGTTTCGGTCGGGAAAGCCACCAGCCCGCCCCCGCGCAGGATCAGGCCGGCTTCTCTTACCGCCTCAGCTTCAGGATGCGCCGGGTTAACTTTAATATACCTGGTGTCAATTTTCTTATCTGGCATATCCTGCCACCTTCTAAGACCGGTCAGGCCCCTTTGCACTTTTTCAATTATAATGCCAATCATGCCGGTATTCAATAACCGGCCTCCCCTCCAAACCTGGCCAGTACCAGCCTGTCCAGGCCGGCCAGATCTTTCAAGAGGGAAGCTTCCCACTGCGGCGGCTGCAGCAGGCCGGCCATTTCCGCCCACTGGCCCGGACTGATTTCCATCAGCATTATCCCGCCCTGCTTTAAAAAGCCGGCCGCTGCCGGAATCAGCCGGCGGTACAGGGCCAGGCCGCCCGGCCCGCCGTCCAGGGCTACCGGCGGCTCAAACAGACGAACCTCCCGCGGCAGGCCGGGGAGGTCTTCTGTGGCAATATAAGGCAGGTTGGCAGCAATGAGATCCAGGCTGCCGGGCATTACACGGCCGGTCAGAGGCTCCAGCAGGTCGCCCGGGCAAAAGTGCACCCTCCCCTCAACGCCGTGCCTGGCCGCATTGAGCCGGGCCACGGCCAGCGCCTCCCGGGAAATGTCGGTGGCATAAACCACGGCCTCCTTAACAAAAAACGCCAGGCTGACCGCAACGGCGCCGCTGCCGGTGCCCACGTCGGCAATCACCGGCGCCCCGGGCAAAAATTTAAGCGCCGTCTCCACCATAAGCTCCGTTTCGGGCCTGGGAATCAGCACGGAGCGGTTTACCACGAAGTCCAGGCCCATAAACTCCTTGTGCCCGGTAAGGTAGGCAACCGGCTCGCCCGCCAGCCTCCGCTCAACCAGGTCGATAAAACGCGCCTCTTCTTCCTCAGTCAGAACGAGCTCCTTTTTTCTGTACAGCCCGGCCCGGCTGAGGCCGGTTACGTAGGCAAGCAGCACCTCCGCATCCAGTTCCGGCGTGTCAATACCCCCCTCCCTCAGCCTCTCCCTGCCCCACCTCAGCGGGTCAGGCTTATCGATTCTTAAAATTTCCTTTTTTTTGAAATCATTAAGAATCATTAAGCCTGACCCCCTTTGAGGATGAGGGTGTCGATGATTTCGTCCAGGTCGCCGTCCAAAACGCTGTCCAGGCGGTGCAGGGTGAGGCCGACGCGGTGGTCGGTAACCCGGTTCTGGGGAAAGTTGTAGGTGCGGATCCGTTCGCTGCGGTCGCCCGTGCCCACCATGGACTTCCGCGTGCTGGCGATTTTCTGCTGGTGCTCCTGCTGAACGCGGTCCAAAAGGCGGGCACGCAGCACCTTCATGGCCTTTTCTTTGTTTTTATGCTGCGATTTCTCGTCCTGCATGGAAACTACTATGCCGGTGGGTATGTGGGTAATCCGCACCGCCGACTGGGTTGTGTTCACCGACTGGCCGCCGTGGCCGGAGGAACAAAACACGTCTATGCGCAGGTCGTCCGGGTCGATCTGCACATCCACTTCCTCGGCTTCCGGCAGCACCGCCACCGTGGCGGCGGAAGTATGAATGCGCCCGCCGGATTCGGTGGTGGGAATGCGCTGCACCCGGTGCACGCCGCTCTCAAACTTCATGCGGCTGTACACGCCCTTTCCCTCAATGAGCGAGATCACTTCTTTAAAGCCGCCTATGTCGGTGTAGTTGGCATCCAGTATTTCGGTCCTCCAGCCTTGACGCTCGGCATAGCGGGAGTACATCCGGAACAGATCGGCGGCAAAAAGCGCCGCCTCCTCCCCGCCGGTGCCGGCCCGGATTTCCAGGATTACGTTCTTTTCGTCGTTCGGATCTTTAGGCAAAAGCAGCATCTTCAGGCGGTTCTCCAGGTTGTCTTTTTTTTCCGTCAGCTCATCCAGCTCGGCCTGGGCCATTTCCCGCAGGTCCTCGTCCGGCTCTTCCTTCATGAGGGCTATGGTATCCTGTATTTCCTTAACCACCTTTTTGTAGTCGCGGTAAACGGCAACTATGTCAGCCAGTTCAGCATGGGCCTTGACGTACTCCTGCCAGCGGGCGATATCTGCAATTATTTCCGGATTGCCGATCAGGTTTTCCAGTTCTTCATATTTCTTTTCAATGCTGTCCAGCTTCTCAATCACTGCGCCTCACCCTCCTTCAAAACTGCCCCGAATGCTGCAATGGCCACCTCAACCTGCCCGTCGTCCGGTTGAGAGGTGGTCATTTTCTGAAGCCACAGTCCCGGTGCAATCAGAACGCGGCACAAGGGAACGGCAGCGTATCTGCCCGACAACTTAACCAGTTCATAACCAATCCCGGCCACCACCGGCAAAAGGAGGACCCTGGAGAGGATTCGCCACCACAGCACCTGTTTGCCCAGCAGGGAAAAGAGCAGAATGCTGACGACCAGGACGATTAACAGAAAGCTGGTGCCGCAGCGGGGGTGAAGGGTGGAATGGCGCTGCACCCTTTCCACCGTAAGTTCCTCTCCCGCTTCGTAGGCGTTAATTACCTTGTGTTCGGCGCCGTGGTACTGGAACACCCTGCGGATATCGTCCAACCGCCCAATGGCAGCCACATAGGCCAAAAATATGGCGATGCGGAAGAGCCCCTCGAGCAGATTCTGGGCAAGGCTGCCCGGGGCCACCCTGTTCAGCAGGTGCGCAGCAGCGGTGGGAAGCACGGCAAAAAGCAGGACGGCCAGCCCCAAGGCAATTCCTGCGGTAACGAATATCTCCTTTGCGGTGAGTTCCTCTTCTTCCCCGACGGCCTGGCCGGCCGAGAAAGTCAAGGCCTCTATCCCCAGCACCAGGGACTCGATCAGCACCACCACCCCGCGTACCAGGGGCCACTTTAAAACCGGCACCCGGCGGGTTAAAGAGCCCACCGGCTTTTCGTCCACCACAATGCTCTGATCGGGGCGGCGCACCGCAATGGCGCGGGTATCCGGGCCCCGCATCATCACCCCTTCGATTACCGCCTGCCCCCCGTACTGAAATCCGGCGTTCATTTCAACACATCCTCTTTATAGTAAAATAGCAGAGCGCCTGCTCTGCTACCTGCCCTACTTCGCCAAGCCGTACTTTTTGCGGAAGCGTTCGGCTCTTCCGCCCGTTTCAATCATCCGCTGCGATCCGGTATAAAAAGGATGGCACTTGGAACAAATCTCCACGCGCAGCTCTTTTTTGGTGGAGCCGGTTTCAAAGGTTTCGCCGCATACGCAGGAAACTCTGGCTTTGCCGTAATTCGGGTGGATGTTCTTTTTCACCGGGATTCACCTCTCTTCTCTAAATACACAAAGGACACACTTTCATATTATAGCATACGGGGCAGCGCCCTGCAAGAAAGAGAAATTTTTGTTGTGCCGGACCGTGACAGGGGTCATGTTGTATGTGGCTGAGAAAATGTCATGCTGCAAATTTACCGGCTTATAAGGGGGTATGAGAATACCGGTGTGATGAAATTTCACCGTACAGGGCGGCTGAAGCTTCCCACGGCCAGCCCCGGCACCTCCTGCAGGGCTTCTATCAGGGCCGGTATGCCAATGGTCCTGCTGCCGCTGCGGGGCAGTTGCGGAAAAAGAAAATCGGGGTCTATATTCAGGTTGCGCAACTGAACCAGATTTATTCCGGTGTCATTAATCAGCTCCAGCAGGGCTTCTATTTCCTCCTCCCGGTCGGTAAGCCCCGGGAAAACCAGCAGATTTATCGAAGTATAAACGCCCTGCGCCACCGCCGCCCTGAGCGAGCGGCGGACGTCGGCCAGGCTAAAGCCGTAAGGCCGGCAGTATGCTCTGTAAGTGTCCTCCCGGGCGCTGATCAGGCTGATGCGGATGGCATCCAGGCCGGCCCGGCAAATAACGGCCACGCCGGCGGTATGGCCGCCGTTGCTGTTCATGTTGATGGTGCCCGAGGCGGTGGCCGCCCTTATCTGTCCGATTGCCTCAACTATGGTTTCTGCGGCCAGGGCCGGCTCGCCCTCGCAGCCCTGCCCGAAGCTTACAATGGCGCCGTCCCCGCTTTCCAGGTGGGGTACGGCTATTTCGGCTATTTCCCGCGGGGCAGGCTTAAACCCGATCCTCTCCTGGGGGGAGGGGCAGCACTCGGCCGGCTGCAGCGAGATGCAGCCCAGGCAGCGGGAATTGCAGACAGGGGAAACGGGAATGCCGCCCTCCCAGCGGCCGTAAAAAATATTCTGGGCGGTAAAACAGCCGTAATCCAGTGAACAGCGGGCAAGCTGCCGCAAAATCCGGTTTTCCGGGTGCTGCTTCAGCTTTTCTTCGATTCGCGCCGGCAAGTCCTGCGTATTGTAATGCGCCGGGTCCCACCGGCCGGGGTCCTCGGTGCGCCGGGCGGCCACGTACAGCTCCCCCGCCCGGCAGGCTACGGCCGCATAACCCAGCAGGGGAAGCGGTTTTTCTCTTTTGACCTTCTTATAAGCCGGCAGCAGGGTGCGGGTATAGCCCTGGGGCAAAAGCGCCCCCACCGCCCAGGCCCGCCCCCCGGCCCAGGGATTATGCTCAAGGACGGAAAAACGCCCGGCCCGGCTGATTCCCACCGCCAGGCCGCCTGGCACCAGCACCAGGGAAGCGCCTTCCGGCATTTTTACCACGTCCTCCTCCATCAGTTCGACCAGCCGGTCTCCGGTGCGCCCGGTGGCTCCCAGGGTACGGTGGTCGTACAACCGACCGTCATCGCCGGCAAAAACCAGGCGGTACAGCCGGCCCACCTCCTTTACGGCGTTACCAGGCACGGCCTTAACCGGCCCGGCAACTCAACTCCTTTTCACATCTATAAGAAAGTATAATATAAATCCCGGCCTGAAGGCAGCGGCATAAGGCCGCCCCGCAAAAAAATTTTTGCCGTTCCGAAAGGCAAAAGGCCGCTCTTAAAGAACGGCCGTTTCCCTATTAACCGTAATAGCTTTCCTGCTCCAGGAACAGCGCCGGATCCATGGGGACACCGTTTTTCAGCACCTCCAGGTGCAGGTGCGGCCCGTTGGAGCGGCCGGTGTTGCCGGCCAGGGCTATTATCGTGCTTGTGCCCACGGAATCCCCTTCCGAAACCAGAATCCTCGAACAATGCGCGTACAGGGTGCGCGTGCCGTTACCGTGATCGATGATTACCGCCAGCCCGTAGGTACCCCTCGGCCCTGCAAACACGACCCGGCCCGGCGCCGCCGCCCGGATCGGCGTGCCCGCCTCGGCGGCTATGTCAATCCCCTCGTGTGGCTTGCCGTCCCTCATGCCGAACGGCGAGGTTACGGCGCCGACCAGGGGCCAGGCGAGGGGCCATGCCGCCGCCCTCCGGAAGGACATTGCAGCACCGGAAGCGTCAAGGGGGACGAAAAGCTGCTGGCCGGCGAGGATGCTGTTTGAGTCGGCAAGGCCGTTCCTGGCCGCTATGGTTCCGACGTCAACCCGGTACATCCTGGCGATGTCCCATAACGTTTCTCCCGGCCGGACGCGGTGCGTGGCGCAACCGGCAGGAAGCGCCAGCAACTGGCCGGCCTTGATCCTGTCCCGGTCCAAAAGCCCGTTGGCGGCGGCCAGGGCCTCAACGGTAAGCCCGTTTTCCCTGGCAATGCTCCACAGCGTATCGCCGGGCCTGACCTCATAGCAGCCCCGGGCTGCCGAAACGGCCGCAGAAGGCGGCGAAACGTAGGGGGCGTCTTCTATAATAAGCTCGTCCAGGCGGGCCAGGGCCGGGCCGGCCGTCCAGAGGAAGGCCGCGGCGCACAGCACTGCTGCCGCCGCCCTGACAAAATATTTTTTTTGTTTCAAGTTTTGCACCATTAAAAAATCACCTCTTTCAAAGCAAATCACTGTCTAGTGTTTCCAGAAGAGGTGATTTTTATACGTGGGTTAAATTCATGCGTAGGAGCCCTTGCGGCCCGGCTCGGCCCGCCCCGCCGCTGCGGCCTCGGCCCGGCGCAGGTGCTGAAAGGCCTGGAGCAGGTCGCGGTTGGTTCTGGTCCGTTTTATCTGCTCCAGCAGCATCTCCATTGCCTCCCAGGGCGTGGCCCCGCTGGTGGCCCGGCGAAACTGCCAGATCATTTCCAGCTCCTCTTTTGAGAGAAGAAGCTCTTCTTTGCGCGTTCCGGAGCGCTGCACGTCTATGGCGGGGAACAGCCTTCTCTCGGCCAGCCGCCGGTCGAGGATCAGCTCCATGTTACCCGTGCCTTTAAACTCTTCGAAGATGACATCGTCCATCCTGCTGCCGGTTTCAATCAGGGCCGTGGCCAGAATGGTCAGGCTCCCGCCCTCCTCCAGGTTGCGCGCCGCACCGAAAAACCGCTTGGGCTTGTGAAGCGCAGCCGGGTCCACGCCGCCGGACAGGGTGCGGCCGCTGGGAGGAACCACCAGGTTGTGGGCCCTGGCCAGGCGGGTGATGCTGTCCAGCAGGATGACCACGTCGTGCTTGTGTTCCACCAGGCGCTTGGCCCGCTCCAGCACCATATCGGCTACCTTGACGTGGTTTTCGGGCGGCTCGTCAAAGGTGGAGCTGACCACCTCGCCGTTCACAGAGCGCTCAATATCGGTAACCTCTTCCGGCCGCTCGTCGATGAGCAGGACCATAAGTATCACTTCCGGATGGTTTCTGGTAATGCTGTTGGCAATTTCTTTCAGAAGGATGGTCTTGCCTGCTTTGGGCGGAGCGACGATTAAACCGCGCTGGCCCTTGCCGATGGGGGATACCAGGTCAATAACGCGCGCCGAGAGGTTGTCCGGCTCGGTTTCTAAAATTATCCGTTCCAGGGGATACAGGGGGGTAAGTCCGTCAAAATGCAGCCTTTCGCTGGCCTGCTCGGGGTCTACGCCGTTTACCTGCTCTACCCGCAGCAGGGCGAAATACCGCTCGGTTTCTTTGGGACGCCTTACCTGGCCTGCCACAAGGTCGCCCGTGCGCAGGTCAAAACGCCTGATTTGTGATGATGAAACATAGATGTCGTCATGGCTGGGGAGATACTGGAAGGGCCTTAAGAATCCGTAACCGTCGGGCAGGATTTCCAGAACTCCTTTGGCGTACAGAAGGCCGTGCTTTTCGGTCTGTGTCTTCAAAATCTCGAAAATCAGCTCTTTTTTCCGGAGCTTGTAATAACCAGGCAGTTCCAGCTCTCTGGCTATCTTGTAAAGCTCCACCATGGTCTTGCTTTCCAGGTCGGCATAATTCAAAGGCAACCCCCCTTTACTTTCGGGTGTTTGATTAATTTATAACCATGCGGCCGGGGTTTTATACCCTCCGCCGCCGTCGCCGCCGCTCCAGGACAAAAACCAGCAGGAAATATATTGCCAGCAGCACCAGGGTGGCGTTCACCAGGCTGCCCACCAGAAAAGGGTAGCCGTGCTCGGCCAGGCTGCTGATCAAAAGGTTTAGCAGGGAATTGCCAGTATCTGCAATGTCCGGCCCGGGGATGTCCCCGATCAGGGCCCTGCCCACTATTACGTTCAGGGTAAAGAAAAACGGGACTGCCAGCTTGAAAAAAATTACCGTGGCCACCGCCGCTACGGCGTTGCAGCGAACCAGGCGGGCCACCAGGTAGGAAAGAGGAATGCTGATTAAAGGAACGGGCAGGAAATCAAAGGCCAGGCCCAGGGCCACGCCTCCTGCCACCTTGCTGGGAGAGTCGGCCAGCCCGGCCATTCTGGCGCAATAAGAGCGAACGCTCTCTGCCAAACGAAGAGACATTCTTTTTTTCATAGCGGATTCCTTCGGGAGCATTATCCAACTTCTTCCTGGCAGGCTCTATTTGTCCTTTACCTTTTCCCAGTCCTCCAGAAACTTTTTGATTCCCGCCTCTGTGAGGGGATGCCCGATCATCTGCATCAGCACTTTGTAAGGAACGGTGGCAATGTGGGCACCGGCCTTGGCTGCCATGGTGACGTGGACCGGGTGGCGGATGCTGGCGGCAATTACCTCGGTCCGGATGCAGTGCCGTTCGAATATTTCCATGATATCGTAAATCAGCGCCGCCCCGTCCTGGCTGACATCGTCCAGGCGGCCCACAAAGGGGCTGACGTAGGAAGCCCCGGCCCTGGCCGCCAGAAGGGCCTGGTTGGCGGAAAAAATTAAGGTCACGTTCGTCCGGATGCCCTTTTGGGCCAGTATTTTAACGGCCTTCAGGCCTTCTGCGGTCATGGGTATTTTAACCACAATGTTGGGGTGGATGGAGGAAAGCTCCTCCGCCTCGGCAATCATTCCCGCCGCGTCAGGGCTTACCGCCTCGGCGCTAATCGGGCCGTCCACAATGGCGGCTATTTCCCGCACCACCTGGGCGAAGTTGCGCCCCTCCCTGGCAATCAGGGAAGGATTGGTGGTCACGCCGCAGATTATGCCCAGCGCATAAGCTTCCCGGATTTCTTCTATGTTTGCGGTATCGATAAAAAGTTTCACCAGAAAAGCACTCCTTTACTGCCGTGTTAAAAGCCCGGCTGCATTTCAGGCCTTGTTGGCGCTGCCGAAAACGCGGATTTTCTCCCTGATTACTGCGACTGCCGCCTCCCTGGCGGGGGCCAGCACCTTGCGCGGGTCGATTTCGCCGGGATCGGCCTCCAGCACCCGGCGCGCTGCGGCAACAAACGCTTCGCGGATGTTGGTATCGATGTTGACCTTGCGCACGCCCAACCGGATGGCCTCCCGGACGGCTTCGTCGGGCACGCCGGAGGAACCGTGCAGGACCAGCGGTATTTGCACGGCTGACCGGATCTTTTCCAGGCGGGGAAAGTCAAGCTTGGGCACTCCCCGGTAACGGCCGTGGGCGGTGCCTACGGCCACGGCCAGGCAATCCACGCCGGTCTCGCGCACAAAAATGCCGGCTTCCTCCGGGTCGGTCAAGACGGCTTCCCGCTCACTGACGGCAATATCGTCTTCGGCCCCGCCGATTTTGCCCAGTTCGGCCTCCACCGAAACGCCCACCGCCCTGGCTACCTCCACCACCCTTCTGGTCAGGGCGACATTTTCCGCCAGGGGCAGCCTGGAGCCGTCAATCATGACCGAGGTAAAACCGGCCCGGATGCACTGAACAACCTGCTCAAAACTGGTGCCGTGGTCCAGGTGGAGTGCCACCGGCACGCGGGCGCGCCCGGCTGCAAGCCTTGCCATGGCCGCGATATAGTCGATGCCGGCGTACCTGATGGCACCCTGGCTGGCCTGCATGATCACCGGGGCGTTCTCCGCCTCGGCCGCCGCCACTATCGCCTGGACGATCTCCATATTGTTGCAGTTAAAGGCCCCCACGGCGTAACCGCCGGTCTCGGCCTCCTTCAACAACTCGCCTGCCGTTACAAGAGGCATGGCGCACCCCCCTTGTAAAAGGCTATCCGAATACTCACATTATGGCCGGGCGCCGCCAAAATTATGAATTTTTCTTCTTGGGAGGGGCCTTCTTAAGCTTGCCCGTACTGGAAAGGCTGTCCAGGCATTTAAAGCCGCTCTGGGTCAGCTCAATGCTTTCCACCTGCTGGATAACCTTCAGATCTTCCTCCGTTTCGGCATAAATGATGTTGATGCTGTCGCAATTCCCGCAATGCAGCTCCAGCCGGTCCGGGAATATGTCCACCTCTATCTTGTAATTGCCGCACTGGCAGTAAAGCGCGCCCTGTCCGGATATTTTGTGAAGGCACCTCAAGACCCCGTACATGATCTCCGGATTGTGAAAATAGCCGTCACACCCGAATTCATCGATGATGGCCTCCAGTTCCCGCTCATTATTGCTCACCATTTCCCTGACCCTTCGCTCCGGCCCGATGTGCCCCAGTTCCAGGCCGGTATCCTGGCAGGCAAGCACGGTAACCTCCCCCGACCAGAGCGACTTGCCCGGAATTTCCCACTGATGCTTGGTTTCGCACACCATGCAGGGAACCTGCAGCCAGTAAACGGCATGGTTTTTGGTGCCCGCCGTCAGCTTGGAGGCACCGCAGGAACATTTGAAGTAAACTGTCCCTCCTTTAGGAAAGGCAAACCGGGAAAAGGCGTGGAACTCCATCTTTCCGCACTCGGTGCAGCGGATGGCCAGGACGGCACAGGTTGCAACAAGCACTGCTTAGAACCTCCTGCAAATTTAAAAAATGGGGCAATCCCCGGATTTAAATAATACTTCGCCAAAAAGAATAAAAGTCCTCTTTCCCGCCCGCGGACCCGCAGTGCTTTCCGACCGCCAGCTGTAAGAGGCCACCAAAAGTTGCACCGGATTATCCAATCTCTTTAAGCATTTCCCGCTCAGCTTTTTCTTCTTCTAGCAGCCCTCTGATCAGGTAACGGGCATCGTCCAGGTCAAACGGCTTGCTGATATAGTGCTGTACCCCCCTCTTCTTTGCCTCGGCAATAATATCGAGCTCACCGTAAGCCGTCATTATTACCACCGGCGTATCAGGGGCAATTTTCCGCAGTTCCTCCAGCGTCTCCAGCCCGTTCATGCCGGGCATTTTAATGTCGAGCAGGATAAGCGAGGGAATCCTTGTCTTTACCTTCTTGATTGCCTCAGACCCGCTGGAAGCCAGCTCCACACGGTACCCCTCACCCTTAAATGCTTCGCACAAGAGGTGCCTAACACCCGCCTGATCGTCAACAATTAGAAGGTCGTAAACTTCCCCTGCCATTTATTTAGCCCCCCCCGTCGGGAGTATGTCGGAACCTGCAAGACCAGTGACCCCAGAAGCTTGGCAAAGACTTAACTTCTCCGAAAATTTCAAAAATCCTCCAGAATGTAATAAAAAATTGTCCCGGGGAAATATTTTAAAAATATCCGGGAAAAATCATTTTGGCCGGCATTGAAGCGGCTACGGCCACCGCCGCCACGACAAGCAGAACGGCAATTGCCGCCATGGCCAGGACCGGAGTGAAAACCACCAGAACCGCTCGTCCGGTGGTAAAACCGTGCACATGCCTGACTCCGATCACCAGAAGAACCATGGTCCACACCAGTACCGCCAGCCCGGCCAGCCCAACCAGCACGGTTGCGGCCAGCCTTCCCGTTCCAAACCAGTAGGCCAGTAGCTGCACCGGCAGCATAAAAATGGTCGGCAGCCCGGCCAGGCCGGCAACGGCAAAAACGCCCGCAGCCTTTCCCCGCCCGCCCAGCAACTCGGCCGCCAGGTGCAGCACGGCGCTGTAAACAAACCATTTTACATACCCCCAGACCAGGCCCAAAATTGCCCCCAGCGGAGCAAAAGCCTGCACCGCCGGCAGCATGTGCCCCATGCCCGAGGCATAAAGGCTTTGGTTCACCACCCGGGTGAAGGTTAGCAGTCCCATCACCGCGCCCAGGACGCCCAGCAGGGTGACCACCAGCGCCGACTGCCACAGCGGCGGCTTTCCGGCAACCTTTTGCATGGTCTTGCCCGGCTCAAAAAGAACTCCGTAAACCAGTTCCAGAAACCCCGGCGGGCGCTCGCCCCCGTCAGGCGCCTTAAATTCTTCCCGAAGGTAATTTTCATTATTTAAGTCCAATCCGTCACAGCCTCCTTATCTAAAGAAAACTCACCGGGTTAAAACTGCCTTAAGCCAAGCGGGTAGCCGTCGCCCTCCCGGCCGGGAATTGCAAGCCAGCCCGGTTTCCGGAAAGTATTTCCGCCTGCGCCGGCAAACAATTCCTGCCAGATATTTTTGGGACCTATTTCAACGACTGCCGGCTCGCCCTTGATACCGGCCAGTTCGCCGGCCAGCAGGACGGCATCGTGAAGATCGCCAAGCCGGTCGACCAGCCCCAGTTCCTTGGCCTGGCGCCCCGTAAAGATCCTACCGTCCGCCAGCGGCCTGATTTCGGCGGGATCTTTGTGCCTGCCCCTGGCCACAACATCCACGAACTGGTTGTAGATGTCGTCAATCATCGACTGGAATATGGCGCGCTCTTCGGCCGTCGCCGGCCGGGAAGGGGAACCCATGTCCTTGTGGGGGCCGCTTTTAAAGGTCTCGGTATCCACCCCGATCTTGCTGTAAAGCTCCTCCAGGTTCAGGTACTGGATTATAACGCCGATACTTCCCGTCAGGGTTCCCGGATTGGCCACAATCTGGTCGGCGCAGGCGGCAATCCAGTACGCCCCCGAGGCCGCAGAATCGCCCATGGAGGCCACCACCTTTTTCCCCGAACGCTTCAGCCTTTCCACTTCGGCGCTGATTTCCTGCGCCGCCGCGGCGGTGCCGCCCGGGCTGTTCAGACGGATCACCACTGCTTTTAAGTCAGGGTTTCTGGCCGCATTGCGCAGGGCGGAGGTAACTTGCTCCGAACTCGTATAGGTTTCAAACAGCCCCCCGCCGCCCCGGCCGCCGGTTATGGGGCCATCTATGTAAATAATCCCGACCTCCCCCTTACCCGGCCCGCCCCCTGCAACAGACCCCCCTTCCGGCTTCAGAATAACGGCCAGAACTACGGTAAGGGCAACGACTCCCAAGACTACGCCTGCAATGATCTTTTTTTTCAATGTCATCCTCCTCTCGCAAAGCTCTTTTTAGCATGCGGTGTAAAACCTGAAAACATACACCCGCCCTGCAAACTGAACCCCTAACAAAAAAGCTTTGGTTTTACCAAAGCTGCTTAAAAATGCGGTCAACTGTATCTGGACTCCTTGTATTTCCTGGCAGCCCCGATAAAATCCCGGAACAGCGGATGGGGGCGGTTGGGACGGGATTTGAACTCCGGGTGGAACTGGGTGGCTAAAAACCAGGGGTGGCCCGGCAGTTCGATAATTTCCACCAGATAGCCGTCGGGCAGGGTGCCGCTGAAAACCAGCCCTTTTGCGGCCAGGTCGGCCCGGTAGGCGTTGTTTAGCTCGTAACGGTGGCGGTGCCTTTCTTCGACAATTTCCTTTTTGTAGGCCCGGTAGGCCAGGGTTCCGGGCACCAGCTTGCAGGGGTAGCTGCCCAGGCGCATCGTGCCGCCCTTATCGCTCAACTGCCTTTGCTCCGGCAACAGGTCGATGACCGGGTAAGGGGTGTAGGGATCGAACTCGGTGCTGTTAGCCCCCCGCCAGCCGATCACGTTGCGGGAAAATTCCACTACCGCCAGTTGCATGCCCAGGCACAGGCCAAAAAAGGGAATGCCCCGCTCGCGGGCAAAACGGATGGCCTCGATTTTCCCTTCAATGCCCCTGTCGCCGAAGCCGCCCGGCACCAGGATGCCATCTGCACTGCCTAAAAGATCCTCCGTATTGGCACAGTTGACTTCCTCCGAATTGATCCACTTAATTTCAATGGCGGAGCCGTGGTAAAAGCCCGCATGGCGCAGCGCCTCGGCCACGCTCAGGTAGGCATCCTGCAGGGAAACATACTTGCCGACCAGGGCGATGGTGGTGAGATAGCGCAGGTTTTTCATCCTTTCCACCATTTCCCGCCAGTCGGCCAGATCCGGGGGGCCGGTCTTGATGCCGAGCTTATCCAGGACTATATCGGCAAGGCCCTCTTCCTCCAGCATCAGGGGCACCTCGTAAATCGAAGGGGCATCCAGGGCCTGGATTACCGCCTCCTTTTCCACGTCGCAGAACAGGGCCAGCTTTTCTTCCATCTCTTTGGAAAGGGGCAGCTCGCTGCGGCAGACTATAATGTCGGGCTTGATGCCCATGCTCCTCAGTTCTTTGACGCTGTGCTGGGTGGGCTTTGTTTTCAGCTCGTTGGCGGCCCGCAGGTACGGCACAAGCGTAACGTGAATGTATACCACGTTCCCCCTGCCCAGGTCGCCTTTGAGCTGGCGGATGGCTTCCAGGAAGGGCTGCGACTCGATATCGCCCACCGTGCCCCCGATTTCGGTTATGACCACATCGGCGAGGGAGTCGTCGGCTACGCTGAGTACCCGCTCTTTAATTTCGTTGGTAATATGGGGAATGACCTGAACGGTGCCGCCCAGGTACTCCCCCCTGCGCTCTTTATTAATTACAGCGGCATAAATGCCGCCGGTAGTGACGTTGCAACTGCGGGAGATGTTTATATCGATAAAGCGCTCGTAATGCCCCAGGTCAAGGTCGGTTTCAGCACCATCCTCCGTTACGAAAACTTCCCCGTGCTGGTAAGGGCTCATAGTCCCGGGGTCCACGTTTATGTACGGATCCAGTTTTTGAATGGCCACCTTCAGGCCGCGGCTTTTCAGAAGGCGGCCCAGAGAAGCGGCGGTAATCCCTTTGCCCAGCGAGGAAACCACCCCGCCGGTAACAAAAACAAACTTGGCCATGGAAAGCCTCCTGTAACTTCTTGTCAATTGCTGCTTTAAACTACCTCATCCATTCTATCCGCTGCTACCTGAACGTGTCAATAAGAATTATTTATTGCCGGTTCTTACATCCTTTCGGGCGCGCTCAGCCCCAGCAGGCCCAGGGCGTTTCTTAAGGTTATGCGGGTGGCGCTCACCAGCACCAGGCGGGCCCGGGAAAGCTCCCGGTCAGAGGTAATAACCCGGTGGCTGTTGTAAAAGCTGTGCAGCAAGCCGGCCAGTTCGTGGAGGTAGCGGGCTATCCGCTGGGGTGCCAGGCCTCTGGCCGCCGAGGACACCTCCTCTGGAAAATCGGCCAGTTTTCTGGCCAGGGCCAGTTCCTGCTCCTCCTTCAGCAAGGAGTAATCAACCTGCGAAGGATCGGGCACCTCCTCGCCGCGCTCCTCCAGTTGCCTTAAAATGCTGGATATGCGGGCGTGGGCGTACTGGATGTAGTAAACCGGGTTCTCGTTGGACTCCGCCCTGGCCAGGTCCAGGTCAAAGTCCAGGTGGCTGTCAGAACTGCGCATGACGAAAAAGTAACGGGCGGCGTCCCTGCCCACCTCTTCCATCAGTTCCTCAAGGGTTACGAACTGGCCGGAGCGCTTGGACATGCGGACCAGTTCGCCCCCCTTGTAAAGGCGGACCAGTTGCATGATGACCACGTCCAGGGCCGCCGGGTCGTACCCCAGGGCCGCTACTGCAGCCTTCATCCTGGGCACGTGCCCGTGGTGATCGGCGCCCCAGATGTTGATTACCCATTCAAAGCCCCGCTGGAACTTGTTCCGGTGGTACGCTATGTCCGAGGCAAAATAGGTCGGCACGCCGTTTGAGCGCACCACCACCTCGTCCTTGTCCGCCCCGAAGCTTGTTGCCTTAAACCACAGGGCGTTTTCATTCTCGTAGATGTAACCCATCTCCCTCAAATAGTTCAGGGTGTCCTGCACCGCGCCGGAATCGTGCAAGGACTGCTCTGAAAACCAGACGTCGTAATGCACCCCGAACTCTTCCAGGGTTTTCTTGATTGCCCCCAGCTTATCGGCCAGGGCGAACTTCACCAGGGCGGCGCGGCGTTCCCCGGGCGGCAAGGCCAGGTGCCTGTCCCCGTTGACGGCAATAAAGTCCCGTACGGTTTTAACCAGGTCCTCGCCGTGGTACCCCCCTTCCGGAACCGGCACGTCCCTTCCCATAAGCTGCATGTAGCGGGCCTCCAGGGAAAGCCCGAAGTTTTCGATCTGGTTGCCGGCATCGTTGATGTAAAACTCCCGGGTGACGTCGTAACCGGCAAATTCTAAAATGGCCGCTATGCTGTCCCCCAGGGCCGCCCCGCGGGCGTTCCCCATGTGCAAAAGGCCCGTAGGATTGGCGCTGACAAACTCTACCTGGACCTTCTTGCCCTTGCCCTGATTGACCCGGCCGTAATCCTCGCCCAGGCGGATGATCCTGGGCAGAGCCTGATAGACCCAGGCGGGATTGAGGTAAAAATTAATAAAACCGGGTCCGGCTATCTCCACCCGTTCCACCCAGGTCCCGGTCTGCGAAAAGTTCTGGGCCAGGATCTCGGCCGCCCGGCGCGGCGCCATCCGGGCCGGCCTGGCCAGCAACAAGGCCAGGTTTGTGGCAAAGTCGCCGTGCTCTTTTTCCCGCGGCACCTCGACCGTAAAATCAGGCACCTCGTCAACCTTTATGGCCCCGCTGCGGCGGGCGGCCTGCAGGGCACGGACCAGAGCGTCGGCCAGGCCGGAGCGAATTTCTTCAACTATCCCGGTCATATCTGAACACAATACCTCCCCCCGGATCCCCGGCTGCCTGTGGTCAGCCTTGATCCTTCCTGTTCCAATTCATACTTAAGATTAATACTTTTCGCCGGGGCCTGTCAAGTAAGGCCGGGCCTGGAACTGCGGCCGGGGCCCCAATTTTCGCGGACCGGCCGCGCCGGGCAACGCCGCCGGGCGCCCTTAATGCCCTTTATTTCCCGGCAAAAGGCCCCTGCAAAATTCTCACAGAAAGCGGGGGCCGGCCTTGCTGCGGCCCCCGGTTGGGGTATCGGTAGCGGGCTAACCCGCTCTACCCGTTATAACCGTATCCGGCCCGGAAGGCCGCCCGGTTTGCCTCCAGAAACCTTGCCGGTACCCGCCCGGCCAGGGCTTCCTCCCATATTTCCCGGGCAATGGGGAGCCGGCGGGCCAACACCCCCAGCAGCACCACGTTGGCCGCCCTGGCACTGCCGCATTCCAGGGCCAGGCCCAAGGCATCGACCACCACGGCGGACGGCACCGCCCTGCGGATATAATCAACAATCCCGGCGGGGTATTCCGCCGCCCCCGCCAGCACGGGAACGGGGGGAATTTCCTGATCGTTGACGATCATCGTTCCGCCCGGCCTGAGAAAGCGCAGAAAGCGCAGGCCCTCCAGCTTTTCAAAGGCCAGGACGATGTCGGCCCCCCCTTCGGCAATCAGGGGCGAATAAACCTTTTCCCCCAGGCGCACCTGCGTTACCACGCTTCCGCCGCGCTGGGCCATGCCGTGAATTTCAGAAACTTTGATGTCATAACCGGCGCCGCAGGCGGCCTGAGCCAGCACCTTGCTTGCCAGGACGGTGCCCTGGCCGCCCACGCCCACCATTAGAATATCCACCGGCTTAATCACAGGCTTCCACCCCTTTCAGCAGCGCCCCTTCCCTGCACACCTGGACGCACAGCTCGCAGCCGGTACAGGCAATGGGATCCACCGCCGCCCTCCCGTCCTTCATGGAAATGGCCGGGCAGCCAAGCCGCAGGCAGACCTTGCAGCCCCTGCATTTCTCCGCCAGCACCACTGCTGCCGGCCTGGTCTCCTTCTTGAGCAGGACGCACGGCCGGCGGGAGATTATCACCGACGGCTCGCCGGCAGCAACCTCTTCCTCCACCGCCGCCCTGGTTTCGGCCAGATTCAGGGGGTCCACCACCCTTACCCGCCTCACCCCCAGCGCCCGCACCAGGGCTTCCAGGTCCACGGCCGGGGCCGGTTCGCCCATCAGGGTGCGTCCCGTGCCGGGGTGATCCTGGTGGCCGGTCATGGCCGTGGTACCGTTGTCCAGAATGATTACGGTGCTGCTGCCCCTGTTGTAAACCACGTTTAAGAGGCCGGTAAGGCCCGAGTGCAAAAAGGTGGAATCCCCTATTACCGCCACCGTGCGCCCGGCCAGGGCCGGGTCGGCCTTCCCGGCCCCGTGGGCGGCACCGATGCTGGCACCCATGCAGATGCAGCAGTCCAGGGCCTCCAGCGGGGGCAGGCCGCCCAGGGTGTAGCAGCCGATGTCGCCGGTAACGGTCAGCTTAAGGCCGCGCAGGGCGTAGAAAAGGCCCCGGTGAGGGCAGCCCGGGCACATTACCGGAGGCCTCCCCGGCGCCGCCGGCCCTTCCGGCAGGGCGGCCGCCGGAGCAGCGGACGGCTCCAAAATGCCGGCCTCTGTGAACACCCGGGTCAGCACCCCGGGATCGAGTTCGCCCGTGTAAGGAACGATGTCCTTGCCTGACACTTTGAACCCCATTGCCCTGACCTGCTCTTCCAGGTAAGGCTCCAGTTCTTCCACCACTATCAGCTTCTCCACTTCGCCGGCAAACTTTTTGATCAGGTTTTCCGGCAGCGGGTTGGTCATTCCCAGCTTCAGCACCGAGGCGCCGGGCAGAACCTCCCGCACGTACTGGTAGCTGACGCCGCTGGTGATCACCCCGACGGCCCTGCCTCTCCACTCGATAAAGTTTAGCGGGCTGTTTTCCGAATACTCCTTGAGCCTGGCCAGCCGCTCTTCCAGGGCCACCCGGCGCAGCCGGGCGTAGGCCGGCACCATCAGGTACTTTCTGGCATCTCTGGCATATGGCTTAAGGGACCTCGGCTTTGGCTCCCCAATCTCAACCAGCCCCTGGGAGTGGGAAACCCTGGTGGTGGTCCTGAGCATGACGGGAATGTCGAACTTCTCGCTTATGTCCAGGGCCAGCCCGACCATCTCCTTGGCCTCCTGGCTGTCGCCGGGCTCAAGCAGGGGAATTTTGGCAAAATAAGCGTAACGGCGGTTGTCCTGCTCGTTCTGGGAGCTGTGAATGCCCGGATCGTCGGCGGAAACCAGCACAAACCCTCCGTTTACGCCCGTATAGGCAAAGGTAAGCAGCGGATCGGCGGCAACGTTCACCCCGACGTGCTTCATTGCCACCAGGGTGCGCGCGCCGGCCAGGGAGGCCCCGATGCCAACCTCGACGGCAACTTTTTCGTTGGGCGCCCATTCGGCGTAAACGCCCGGGTAACGGGCCAGGTTCTCCAGAATCTCGGTGCTGGGCGTGCCCGGGTAGGCGGCGGCAACCGTCACGCCCGACTCGTAGGCGCCCCTGGCAATGGCCTCGTTGCCGGATAACAGTTCCTTCAAGAGTATCACCTCCGCGAAATTCCAACTTCATCCAAGCGGATAAAAAACCGCTTCTCCATATAAAAACCCGGTGCGGGCACTAAAGCACACCCGACCGGAATCTTTCATGAAGAACTGTACTTTTAGTCTAACAAAACCTTTAAAGAAAGGGCAATGAAAAATTTATGGCGCCAGGCCTCCTACAGGCCGTTTTTCGGCCTGTTGTCAATTATTCGCCTGGCCTTGCCGGTACTCCTCTCCAGCGACTTCGGCTCCAGCAGGCGGACCCTGGCGTTTATGGAAAGGACGCTGAAAAGCCGCCTGCGCACCTTTTCCTCCAGGGCCTCCAGGTCGCGAAACTGGCCGGTGAACTTATCCTGGGCTATCTCCACCTGCACCTCGATATAGTCGAGGTGGCCCCTTTTCCCGACTATTATCTGGTAGTGGGGGGCAATCCCCTCTATGCTCATCAAGACGCTTTCAATCTGGGAGGGGAAAACGTTGACCCCGGAAATGATCAGCATGTCGTCGGTGCGGCCCGTAACCTTGCGCATCCTGGCCGTGGTCCTGCCGCAGTCGCACGGCATGGGGTTTAACACCGATATGTCGCGGGTACGGTAGCGGATTACCGGCATTGCCTCCTTGGTCAGGGTGGTAACCACCAGCTCGCCTTCCTGGCCGTAGTCCAGCGGCTCGCCCGTTTCGGGGTCGACAACCTCAAACAAGAAGTGGTCCTCGGCAATGTGCATGCCGTTTTTATACTCGCATTCGCCGGACGGCCCCGGCCCCATAATTTCGCTCAGGCCGTAGTTGTCGGTGGCCGTCATGCCCCAAGCCTGCTCCAGTTCCTGGCGCATTTTCTCGCTCCAGGCCTCCGACCCGAACAGGCCCACCCTGACCGGCAGCGCGGCCGGGTCAATGCCCATTTCGGCGGCCACCTCGGCCAGATGCAGGCAGTAGGAGGGGGTTCCAATCAAGGCCGTGGTGCCGAAATCCTTCATCAGCATTATCTGCCTTTCCGAATTGCCTGACGAAACCGGCACGACCGTGGCGCCCACCTTTTCCAGGCCGTAGTGCAGCCCGAAAGCCCCGGTGAAAAGGCCGTAACCGAAGGTTACCTGGGCCACGTCGCTGCCGGTAACGCCGGCCAGGGTAACTATCCGGGCAACGCATTCCGCCCAGTTTTCCAGGTCTTGCCTGGTATAGCCCACCACAATGGGCTTGCCGGTGGTGCCTGAAGAGGCGTGCAGCCGCACCAGTTGCTTCAAGGGTACGGCAAACAAGCCGTAAGGGTAGTTTTCTCTCAGGTTGTCCTTCACGGTAAAAGGAAATTTGCGTATGTCTTCGAGCTTCTCCAGGTCCGCCGGCTTCACCCCGCGGGCGTCAAACAGGTTGCGGTAAAACGGGACCCGGCTGTAGGCCCGTTCCAGAGTTTCTTTAAGCCTGGCCAGTTGCAGAGCGCGCAGCTCTTCCCGGTCCATGCACTCAAAACGGGGGTTCCAAATCATCGTTTGCACTTTGTCTGCACTTCCTTGCATATTCTTGATATTACGTTTCTTTTCTTTAAATTTATTATAGTTCTTTATATAGTCGCCGGATATAGCCACCGGCAGGCCCTATTTTTCTCAGTTCCCCGTGCTGTAGGCCTTGTCCTTCTCAATGAGCATCTCCCCGCGGCGGCCCTGTTCCGGACCGAAAACGCGGTTTATGTGCCTTTCGGGGAACGGCCTGGTGACAAGGCTGACCAGCGGGACCACTGCCAGCGGGACAATCATGGCGGCCGAGCCGACCAGGGGGATGATGCCGGAATCCAGGTTATAGTATAGCGACAGCACAACTGAGATGGTCATGCCGGTTATAGCCCCGGCCCAGGCGCCGGCCCTGGTAACGCCCTTCCAGAAAAGGCCCAGCACATAAGGGGCCAGGAAAGCGCCCGAAATGGTCCCCCAGGACATGGCCATCAGGCTCAGGATAATGGCCGGTTTCTCCACCGCCAGGAGCAGGGAGAGGCCGATGAACACCACACAGAGCACCCTTAAAAGCAGCACTCCCCTGCGGGCGGCCAGATCGGGCGAGAAAGCCTTGACCATGTCCAGGGCTACCGATGAACTGGAGACCAGCACCAGCGAGGCCAGCGTGGACATGGAGGCCGACAGCACCAGCAGCATGATCAGCGCCGCTCCCGCCTCCGGCAGGGTGCTGTTGAGTATTTGGGGCATCAGCAGGTCGGGGGTGGGTTTCCCCGTGGCGGCGTCAACCGGCAGGCTCTCAAAAAAGAGCCTGCTCAGGGCGCCGGGGAAATAAGCGCCGAAAGTTATGATCAGGGCAAAGGCCGTGGAAACGATCGTGGCCGGCCTGATGGCCCTCTCGTCTTTAATGGCGTAAAACTTCTGCACCATTTGGGGCAGGCCGAAAACGCCGACGCTGGTCAGAAAAACCAGGCCGGCCATAGGCATCCAGCCGGGCGGGCCGACCGGAGAAACTAGTTTGGGGTCGATCTGCGCCAGTTTCTGGATCCCGGCCGCCAGGCCGCCCACCTGAGGCGAGCCGACGATGTAGTACAGCAGTATAAACACGCCCAAAACCATTATAATTCCCTGAATGAAGTCGGTCAGGGCAACCGCCCGGTAGCCGCCCATGACCAGGTAGACCCCGGTGAAAATGCACATAATCAGCGCCGCGTAGAGGTAAGGAATGCCCAGGGTCTGCTCAAAAAGGTAGCTCAGGCCCATGTATACCGAGGCCGAGTAGGGAACCAGAAAAATAAAAATGACCAGCGCGGCAAAAATTTTCATTCCCCGGCTATCGTAGCGGGCCTCCAAAAATTCCGGCATTGTCATGGCACCCAGCCGGGCGGTCATTTCCCGCGTCCGCCTGGCCAGCAGCCACCAGGCAAACAGGCTGCCCACAAAGGTATTGCCAATGACTATCCACAGGTCCGAAAGCCCAAACCCCCAGCCCACCTTGCCGGCGTAGCCGATAAAGATCACCGCCGAAAAGTATGTGGTGCCGTACGCAAAGGCCGACAGCCAGGGGCCAACCGTCCTGCCGCCGAGGAAGAAGTCGCTTACCGTGCGGGTCCTGCGCATGCTCGCATAACCGCTGCAAACCATTACCAGGATAAAAAACATCAGCAGCAGCCACTTAATCATTATACCGTCCTCCCATCCTTCATGGAAAAATAAATTGTAATAGCCTGCCAGGCCTTAAAAGACAACCAAGCTTTTATTTTTCTATATGCTCTGGCAGATTCCTTCTTTTTTTTGCCCGTTTTTTCCAAAGGCAATTGTTAAAATTTTTCCCCGGTTCACCCTGCGGCCGACAAAGCTGTTCATCCGCTTAAAGGCTTCGCTCAGCTCCTCCACCGAAGCGGCATAGGAACACCGCACATACCCCTCGCCCTGTACGCCGAAGGCGCTGCCGGGCACAACGGCAACCTTTTCCTCCTGCAAAAGCTGCCTGGCAAACTCTTCTGAAGACAGCCCCGTTACCCGGATGTCGGGAAAGGCGTAAAAGGCACCGCGGGGCTCAAAGCAGGGCAGCCCAATTTCCTGGAAGGCCTGGAGCACCAGGCGCCGGCGGCGGTTATAATGCTCCACCATCTTTTTCATGCCGGGCTTGCCGTTCTTCAGCGCCTCCACCGCCGCAACCTGGGCCGTGATAGGGGCACAGAGCATGGTATACTGGTGAATTTTCTTCATGGCCGCAATAAAGTCGCCGTTTCCGGCCGCATAGCCGACCCGCCAGCCGGTCATGGCATAGGCCTTGGAAAAGCCGTTGAGCAAAATGGTGCGGTCGCGCATGCCCGGCAGGGAAGACATGCAGGTGTGCTCGCCCACATAGGTCAGCTTGTCGTAAATTTCATCGGAAATCACGATAAGGTCGTGATATTTTACTACTTCCGCAATTTCCATCAGCAACTGCCGGTCGATGGTGGCCCCGGTCGGATTGTTGGGGTAGCACATGACCAGCGCTTTTGTTTTTGGGGTGACGGCCTTTTCCACCATTTCCGCCGTTACCTGGAAGCCGTTTTCCACCGAGGTCGGCAGGTACACCGGCCTGGCCCCCGCCAAGGAGGCGCAGGGGGCATAGGACACATAAGAGGGGTCCGGTATCAGCACCTCGTCGCCCGGACATACCACGGTGCGCAGCGCCAGGTCCAGGCCCTCGCTTACGCCCACCGTAATTAAAATTTCGCTGCGCGGGTCGTAGATCACACCGTAGCTCTCCGCCAGGTCGCGGGCAATTTCCTCCCTCAGTTCCAGCAGGCCCTGGTTTGAAGTGTACATGGTGTATCCCTTCTCCAGGGAATACATGCAGGCCTCCCGGATGTGCCAGGGGGTGACGAAATCGGGCTCGCCCACCCCCAGGGAAATCACGCCCTTCATCTCGGCGGCAAGGTCAAAAAAGCGCCTGATCCCGGAAGACGGTATCTCCCGCACCACCGGGTTGATCCGGCTCTGCCAGTTTATCCCTGTTTTCATGGCGTAACCACCAGCCTTCTGTCTTCCTCCCCGTCTTCGACAATGACACCCTGATTCTTATAGGTCTTAAGCACAAAATGGGTGGTGGTGCTCAAGACGTTATCAAGCGAGGCCAGCTTTTGCGCAACGAAGTTGGCCACTTCCTTCAGGTTCTGGCCCTCGACCATAACCGCCAGGTCGTAGGCACCCGACATCAGGCGGACGGTTTTCACCTCCGGAAAGCGGTAGATGCGCTCGGCCACGGCGTCAAACCCGACCTCGCGCTGAGGGCTGATCTTTACCTCGATCAGGGCAGAAACCTTTTCCTCCCCCGCTTTTTCCCAGTTAACCAGCGTGTAATAGCCGAGAATGACCTTTTTCTCTTCCATTTCCTTAATTATCCGGGTTACTTCCCCTTCTTCCATGCCCAGCATGGTGGCTATCTGGCCCGGGGTAAGCCGGGCGTTGCCTTCAAGGAGCTCCAGAATCTCCTTCAACAGACATCATCCTCCCTTAAAGTCGAGCCCATAATAAAAAAACTCCGCGTCCGGCTAAGGGACGGGAGTAACTCTCGCGGTACCACCCTGATTGACCGCAAAGCGCGCCTGTTTGCCTGCGGCCCTCTCTGGCCCGTTAACGGGGGCTAACCGGCCAGGGCTTAGTTTCAATGAGGGCGCCGCGGAACGCGGCAAAACCTCCCCCTTGATTTCAGCCTGCGGCATCCGGGGCGGCCCAGGCGCTTTCATCGGCCGGGCTTGCACCAGACCCCGGCTCGCTGGCGATTGACGGCGCCATTCTTCCCCTTCATAGCCTTTGCCGATAAAATTGAAGCTATTATAGCACGGGCAATTTGTGGTGTCAACAGGCAATATTTAACAAAAGGGCTTCTGTACAGCCAAAAACGCTTTGATGGGCCGGAGACCGGAATATACCTCCTTTTGCCTATACCCCGCGGCCTGCGCCCAAATCCTCCCGGCCGGCACCCCGCCTGACTCCGCATATTAAAATGAACACCGACACTGCTATTCCAATATAGAGGGGATCGGCGGCCTTCGGCAAAAGGATCGCCCAGAGCAGGGTAAAAAGGGGTGCCAGGATAATGGCCGCCATTCCGGCCGGGGGCTTAACCCGGGCCGGGGCGAAGACGGCCGCCATCATGGGGGCAAAAACGGTAACGCCGCGCAGGGCCATGGAGAGAAAGGCCCACTTTAAAATAAGGGTGTTAAGGTTAAAGAGAACAAAGATAAAGCTGAGAAGTCCGACGATAAGAACCATCACCCGCGAGGACAGAAGCATTTCCCCTTCGCCGGCGCCGGGGCGGTACCTGCCGTAAACGTCCTGGGCCAGGATGGTGCCCACGCCCAGGCAAAGCGCCGCCCCGGAGAGCACCAGGGAAATAAGCAGGGTGGCCAGCGCCACTCCTCCCAGCCAGGGGTTCAGGTACTGGACGAGAAACAGCGGCAGGGCGCTGCCCGGGTTTATTCCCGGATGGGCGGCGCGCATGTACAGCCCGATCATCACCGCGGCCAGGCCGGCCAGAGGAATCAGCAGGCCGGCCAGGAACAGCCCCAGCCTGGCGGAGCGGGCGTCTTTCCCGGCAAATACCGGCTGGAGGTAGGTTTGCGTAGAGATAAACCCTATCACGGCCGAAATGCCGGAGGCCAGCTCCTTCGAAAAACTGCCGGGGAAAAGAGAAAGCCAGGGAACGGCGGGAAAGGTTTCCCTGATACCCCGGTATCCTCCCAGATACTTAAAGCTTATGCAACCGGCCACAAACAGGGTGGAGTAAACCAGGATCATCTTTAACAGGCCGATCTGGCTGGCGCTCAAAAAGCCCCCGAAAACCACGTAGGAAATCAGCACGGCGGCAAAAGCCGCCGCCGCCCACTGCGGCGAGACGGGGAAAAGGCTGGTCAGGATGGGTATGGCCGCCAGGCTCTGGGCGGCAATCTGAATAAATATCCCGGCAGAGGAATACAGGGCCACCCAGGGGCGGACGGAATCTCCAAAGGCAGCCGCCAGAAACTGGGGCACCGTATCCACCTCCTGCCTCTTTAAGGGGCCCGCCAGGAAAAGCCCCATTAAAAGGCAGGCCAGGCCGCCCCCCAGGGTGAACCATATGGCGCTCAGGCCGTACTGGTAGGCCGTCTGGGCGGTGCCCACGGTCGAGGTGCCCCCGATAAAGGAGCCGATTAGGGAGCCGCCTATCAGGGCCGGCCCGATCCGCCTGCCGCCGACGGAAAAATCGGAGGCGGTACGGACATGCCGCGCCGAATACAGACCGGCCAGGCTTACCAGTGACATTGTAAACAGGATGCTGATATAATGGACGCCGGTAATCATAATCCCATTATATCAAAAGATGCTTCATGCGGCCGTAAATTTTCTTCAGCTCTTACATCGTCAGGGTGCCACCGGGAGTTTCAACAAGTTTGAGCACGTTTTCCTCCCTGCCGTCCAGGGCATTCACGTAAATCAGATAGGTATCCTCCCCCAGCTTGCCCTGAAATTCATATGCCAGTTTCTCATTATCCACCCCGGCCGGAATCAGCACCAGCCTGCCGCCCGAAACCTCCAGCCGCGGGTTAATTGCCGCACGGGCCTTCTCGGGTGATATGCGGGCCGCCGGCAACTGGCGCGGCCGGTGAGACATCAGGTAGCCGGTTGCCTCCACGCCGGTAACCTGGCCGTCGTCCAGGCCTACCGTAACCTTGACCAGGTCCGGGTAAACGGTCACACCGTCCTGCACGGCCGCAAAATTGAAGGTAACCGCGTTGCCGTGCTTCATAAAGTAGGTGGGGTGCATTTCGCCAAAGCCGCGGTCGCTTAAAAACTTTAATGCTTTTTGCCCGGCCTGATCCAGGTCCAGCGCCGGTTCCCCGACCGGCCTGGAATTGAGCATCCAGGCTATCCTGCCGCCCTGCCTGGTAACGTCGAGCACGGTCCTGTCGCTGCCGCCGCCGGCCGGGGCAACCTCCACCCTGTAGGCCGGAATGCGGCCGTTAGCAATACCGGTTACAACCGCCTGGTAATCCACGCCCGGCCTTCTGTCCAGAAAGGCCAGGGCGGCATTTATGGCCTCTTCCTGGCTTATTTCGGCCTGCCCGCTCAAGGCCCTGGGCTCGGCGCGCTCCAGGTGCTCCGAAAACGGCCCGTCGTAGATCAGAGCCGGGTAGCGCTGCATCTGCCTGTCCAGCGCCTGCAAATCTGCCTGCGCCGGGTTTTCCTCGGGCTTCTGCAGGTTTTTCCTGACCTGCCGCAACAGCTCGCCAAAGTAAAAGTTATTTTGGGCCACCCTGTACTGCATTCCCTGAAGTTCCCGGTTTAGCTCCGCCGATTGCTCGTAAAGGTTGTTCAGGGTCTCCCAGTGCCCGCCGTCAATTGCCCCGCCCCCGTCAAGCTGCCTGGCCAGGCTTTCCGCATAGTTTGCCACCTGGGTTAAAAACTTGGCGGTGCGGCCGGCCAGCACGTCGTTCAGGGGTAATTGCCCCAGGTTGGATTGGGCAAAGGCGGCCTGCTGACGGATTTCCATCAAGAGCGCCTTGTCAAGGTGCGGGTCGGATGCTACGAGGCTTTTGGACAGAAGCACCTCCAGGCTTTGCACCTGGCCGGTCATATCGTAAAAAGCCCGGCGGTACTTATTGTTTAAAAAGTTTTCCAGGCTACGGTTGGCCTGGTGCTGGCCGTAGCCCCACAGGCCAACCGCCGTCAGAACCAGAAGGCCGGCGGCCACCGGTACAATCCATTTTCTCACTGTCAAACCTCCTCACCTGGCAAAGACGTGATTGCCGATCTGGGTAATAACGTTCCTCGACCAAATCCACGGATTCACCGGTTTTGCCGGGTTCCAGAAAAAGACCGCCCCGCCCGTCGGATCGTACCCGCTCATGGCCATTTCCGCAGCCCGCAACGATTCCTGGCTGACGGGCCGGTAAGCCTGGCCGTTGGCAATCGACTCAAAGGCATGCTCCTGGAATATCACCCCGCTGATCGTGCGCGGAAAGGAAGCGCTCCTGGTCCGGTTCAGGATTACCGCCCCCACGGCCACCTTGCCCAGGAGCGGTTCATCGGCCGCTTCGCCTTCAATAACCTGGGCCAGCAGGGCGATATCGCCCCTGTCGGTGGCGGCCCCTCTGGAAACAGCCGGGGCGGCCTCCGGCACGCTGAGGCCGAGGGCATCCCAGGTAGCCTGGCCTACCACCCCGTCGGGAGGCAGGCCGTTGTTAATCTGGAAGTCCTGAACCGCCCGGAAGGTTTCGTAACCGTAAAAACCGTCCAGCGGGCCGGTGTAATAGCCCCACTGGCTGAGCCTCTGCTGCACGCGGTAAACATCGTCGCCGCTAGTTCCCCAGTAAAGAACCGGGTTTTGGGCCGCCGCCTGCTTTCCGCAAAACGAACTGCCGCCCGATAAAACAGCCAGCAGGCAGGCTATGCCGAAAACAAATGCTTTTTTGAAGAGAGGACTTTTCCCGCTGATAAATTCCACCCCCTGGTTTTTGTTATATTTTTTCTTAAAAACCAGGGTATTATGTAAAAAAAGCCGGGGTTCTTTAACCCCAGCCCAGGCTGTTGACAAAGTCCCCCCGGTGGCTGAAACCGCTTGGCTCAGAATGCTCCGCGTCGGGTGAACTATGGCTCACTTCGGGCGGAAATGGGACGCCCTTAGTTTATTTTGAAAACCGATACGGTATTCTTAATTTTTTTAGAAAGCACAGGCAGTTCCTGGGCCACTGCCGCCGTTTCCTCGGCAGAAGCGGCGGCCTCCTCGGTGACGGCGGCAATTGCCTCGGCGCTGCCCACCAGGGCCTCGCTGGTGGCCGCCTGTTTTCTGGCCGATTCCGCCAGGTCCTGGATCAGGGAAAGGGTCTGCGCCACCAGTTCCTGAATGGAGCGGAAGGACTCCCCGGCGTTGCCGGTCAGGTTTATGCCCTGCTCCACGGCTTCCACCGCCCCCACGGTGCCCTGCTGAATGGTGGCCACCAGGCTGCCGATTTCCTGGGTGGCGCTGCCCGAGCTTTCGGCCAATTGCCGCACTTCTTCGGCCACCACGGCAAAGCCGCGCCCGTGCTCGCCCGCCCGGGCCGCCTCAATGGCTGCATTTAAGGCCAGCAGGTTGGTCTGCGCCGCTATGTCCTCGATCACGCTTATAATCTGGCCTATCCTGGCCGAGTTTTCGCCCAGCTCGGAAATCCTTTTATTAATCGTATTCATGCCCTCCACCACTTTTTCCAGGGCCTCGCCTCCCAGCCGGGCCGCCCGGTCGGTGCTGGCTGCGAGCTGCGCGGCACCTTCTGCCTCATCGGCCGAAAGTCTGGCAGAAGCTGCGAACTCTTCCACCGACCTCAGCAACTGCTGAACCTGGCCGGCCTGTTCCTGGGTGCCCCGGCTGATCTTTTCGGTGCTTTCGGAAATCAGGCTGCCGGCCTGATCAAGGGTCTTAATGTTTTCCAGAGAGCGGGAGAAATAGGCAATCATGCCTTTGCAAATTTTTTCCAGGTTCAGCCCGAGCGTGCTGAACTCTCCCATGGCCCTGGTATCGGCCGCCAGGGTCAGGTTGCCTTTGACAATCTCATCGGAATACTCAATAAGGCCGCTTATTGCCTTCGAGAGGGAACCGGCCAGCAGGTAAAAAAGCACCGTCCCCAGCGCCGCGCCCGCCAGGGCGCCCCCTGCCAGCACATACACGTTCCTGCCGTTTATGTAATAGCTTGCAATAACGGTTAGCGAAAGCAAAAGGCCGGCGCCAAACCCAAAGGCAGTCAGCCTTGCCTTAACTGTTGCCATCCCGCTCCCCTCCTAGCTCAAACCAGATTGAAAGGATTTTTTGACCAGATCGGCATCCTGTTTCAGCCTGTCCGCAATGGCTGCCAGTTCCTGGGCCGAGGAGGCGGTTTCCACGGTGCTGGCCGCAGCCTCTCTGGTAACCGCCGCAATGGATTCGGCAACGTTAACCAGGGTCCCTGTTGATTCCGCCTCGTGCCTGGATTTTTTAGATATTTTCATCATTACGTCCAAGGTGTTTTGAATCAGGGCGGTTATTTCCCTAAACTGCCTGCCGGCCTCCTCCGTAAGGGCAACCCCCTGCTTAACCGCCGACGCAGCGGCGGCGGTGGACTCGCCTATGCCCGTGACCAGCGCCGTAATCTCCTTGGTGGCCTTCCCCGAGGTTTCGGCCAGCTTGCGCACTTCATCGGCCACCACGGCAAAGCCTTTTCCGTGATCGCCGGCCCGGGCCGCTTCAATGGCGGCATTTAAGGCCAGCAGGTTGGTCTGCCCGGCAATGCTGTCTATTACCTCCACAATCTGCCCGATCTTGGCCGAAATAAACCCCAGTTCCTCAATCCTCTGATATATTAACTGCATGCCCCCGGAAATTTTCTCGATGGCCTCGGCCCCAGTGGTAACGGTGTCCAGGGAAGTGCGGGCCACTTCGGCCGCCCGTTCCGCCTTCTGGGCCGATTCGCCGGCGGCCGCCGCCAGCTCTTCAATGGCCTGGTGCATGTTTTGCACCTGGAGCGACTGCTCCCGGCTGCCGGAACTGATTTGCTCGGTGCTGCTAAAAATCTTGCGCGCCGCGTCGGCTAAAACCTGAGCCTGCTTTTGTACCTCCAGGGTATACTTGCCTACCCCTTTGTTCATTTTCAAAACGTTTTCAAAGAACCTGGCCATATCCTTTTCTTTCCGCTCATGTTTAAAGTTATAATCAAACTTTCCCTCCGCCATGCCGGCCGACCACTCCAGGTACTCCTTCAGCGTCCTGCTAAATGAAACGTTAAAAAAGTAAACCGCACCCGTTACCAGTAAAACCCCTGCGGCGGTCCCCGCCGCCAGCCCGGCCAGTGAACAACCGGCGGCATACCAGCCGGCCAGCGATAAGGTTGCCGCTAAAAGCCCTGCCCCAAAAACCAGGCAGGTCAGCTTTTCTCTAACGGTTTTCATAGGGACCCCCAATGTCGTAAATATTTAAACTATTTTATATATTCGACAGATTTAAAGAAATCCTCCATTTTAAAGAAAACTTTTCCATAAAAAAACCCCTCTTTCGGGGCTTTTCGGTTTCCAGGAAACAATTACACGCATCCGCTGGGTTTCGGCAGGCCGGCCAGTTTGCAGGCGCCTTTAGCCGGACCGGTGGGGAAAAGCTCGTAAATGTACTTTAAAGTAAACCCGGTTTCCTTGCAGAGCTTGCGGATCATCGGGGCAACCTGGAACTGGAGGTAATAATCGCGCAGGTAGTTGATTACCTTCCAGTGGTCCTGGGTCAGCTCGGAAATCCCTTCATTTGAGGCAAAAGCCCTGGCCACGTCTTCATTCCAGTCGTCAGGATTGACGATGAAACCATCTTCGTCCAGCTCAATCTCTTTGCCGTTGACGGTGATACTGGGCATTTCAGCAGGCACCTCCAATCCATATTTAAAATTACAGAATTTTTAAAAAAAATATTTATTCTTAATATAAATAATGCCCATGATAAAAAAAGATACCACGGCCGTATGTTTTCGTCAATCTAAAACAGCCGCAATTTTCCTAATAATGATACGGCTCTCCCCTGGCAATCTTGAACCAGCGGTAGAGCTGCTCCAGCAGGATCAGGCGCACCAACTGGTGGGGAAAGGTCATCCTGGAAAATGAAAGCCTCATGGCGGCCCGTTCCAGAACTTTTTCCGATAGGCCCAGGGCGCCCCCAATGGCAAAGGTGATGTCGCTCCTGCCTGACAGCGCCAGGCGGTTCAAAATTTCCGCCATTTCCTCGGATGAATGCATTTTTCCCCTGACGTCCAGGGCAATCAGGAAGGTGCCCGGACGCAGCCGGCCCAGCAGGCGCTCCCCTTCTTTTTCCTTCACCTTTTCCCCCCCGGCGGCTGCCGGGTTTTCGGGCAGGCTCCCGTCTTCTACTTCCACAACGCTTATCTTTGCATAAGCGGAGAGCCTCTTCAGGTATTCGGCCGCCCCCTCAGTCAGGTATTTCTCCTTTAGCCGGCCCACGGCCAGAACGGTAATGTGAAACATCAAACCCTCCAGAAAAACAAAAGCGTGTCTGGCACGCTTTATTTTCTCCAGATTGCCGCACCTAAAGCGGTCAGCTTTTTCTCCAGATTATGGTAGCCCCTGTCGATGTAAGCAGCGTTACAGATCTCCGTCTTCCCGGCCGCCATCAGCCCGGCCACAATCAGGGCGGCGCCGGCGCGCAGGTCGGTGGCCTTCACCTGGGCCCCCTGCAGGGCGGGCACTCCCTCAATTACTGCCATCCGCCCCTCGACTTTTATGTTGGCACCCATCCGCTTCAGCTCGTCGGCAACCATAAAGCGGTTTTCAAAGATATTTTCCACTATTACACTTGTCCCCGGCGCGGTGGAGAGCATGGCCATTAACTGGGGCTGCATGTCGGTGGGAAAGCCGGGATAGGGCATGGTCTTGATGTCTATCGGGCGCAGGGGTTTTTCCGCCCGCACTTGAAGGGTGTCTCCCTCCTCGCGCACCTCGACGCCGGCCTCCCGCAGCTTGGCGCTCAGCGGCTCCAGGTGAATCGGGATGACGTTGTCCAGCACAACGTCGCCGCCGGTGGCCGCTGCGGCCACCATGAAGGTGCCCGCCTCAATCCGGTCGGGGATTATCGAGTAGCGTTCCCCGCCCTCCAGGTAAGGAACCCCTTCAATCTTTATCACGTCGGTGCCGGCACCCCTCACCCTGGCCCCCATGGCGTTGAGAAAATTAGCCAGGTCCACAACCTCCGGCTCTTTGGCAACGTTCTCAATAAGGGTCTGTCCCTCGGCCAGGCAGGCCGCCATCATAATGTTTTCGGTGGCTCCTACGCTTGGAAAGTCAAGGTAAATCCTGGCCCCCTTAAGCCGGCCGGGGGCACTGGCCTGCACGCAGCCGCGCTCTAAGGACAGGCTGGCACCGAGACCGGTCAGGCCTTTAAAGTGCAGGTCCATAGGCCGGACGCCGATGTTGCAGCCGCCCGGCAGCGCCACCTGGGCCTGGCCGAACCTGGCCAGCATGGGCCCCAGGAGGAGGTTTGAGGCCCTCAGCTTTTTCACCAGGTGAAACGGAGGACCGGCGCTTATCTTCTCCGCCGGCACCACCCGCAGAGTTTCCGCCCCTTCCCACGTAATAGAAGCGCCCAGGCTGTTGACTATCTCAATCATCACCCGGACGTCGCTTATGTCCGGGACGTTCTCCAACACCGTTTCTTTCCGGGAAAGGATAGTGGCGCACAAAATGGCCAGGGAGGCGTTTTTGGCGCCGCTTATCTTTATTCTGCCGCGGAGGGGCCTGCCTCCGTCAATAACAATTTTGTCCATAACATCCTCCCGCATCATAAAAAAGCTAAAATCTTCAAACACGGCTTTTTTAAAAAATATTCTTCTTTAAAAAATTTATTCCTGCCCAATCCTTCTTTTATTCACGCATTGTTGCGGCGGGCCCACTCCTGCCACTCAGCCTCAAACCGGCCCTCGTCCAGGTGCAGTACTTCCCTTACGGCCCGGCCGAAATCTTTGCCCGCGCCCAGTTCCCTGAGCAGGCCGGCAAGGGCGCCTTCTCCGTAGCGGTAAGCTATATAGCGCACCGCCGCCAGCGACTCGCGGTAGGCCAGGGACTGGTTGGGCAGGCTGTCGAAATTGTACGTAAGTTCGTTCATGGAGTACAGCGGCTGTCTCAGTGAGCCGGCCGGATCGTCAAATTCGAAGCCGGTCAGTTTGTGCTCCTCGTACTGGGCCAGCCCTTCGGTAAACCAGCGCGGGTAGTTGCCTCCCGTAAGGTAGTCCACCATCAGGTGGGCAAGCTCGTGCGCCATGGGCCCGGCGGAAGCAAAAGCTTCCCTTACCCTGCCGGGTTCTGTTTCACCAATCCAGGCTGCCGGGGAAAGCACTCTTATCGCCCCCGCCCAGTAAACCCCCATGGCGCTTTCCTTGGCTTCCCAGCCGAAACTTTTGTTCAGCTCCTCCTTTGAAGAATAAAGAATGATGGGGATTCTGCGGCGGGGAACAAAGCCGAAGTCCTCCGTCACCGGCCGGTAAAAACGCTCCGCTGTTTCCAGCACCAGCCCGGCCATCTCCCGTTCCTCCGGCTTGAATTTAATAAAAAAGTGTTCCGAGGTCATCCGGTCCATGCCCCGGGCTGCAATAACGGCATGCGTTTTCAGCAGTTCCCTGGCCGCCCCGTAGGCGTAAAACTTGACGTTCGCCGGGCACTTCCAGAGCAGCGCAATTGCCAGAACGGTAAGGACTGCCGCTATCTTGGCGGTCTTAAACAGAAAAAGGGGAGCGGGCGAACCGTTCACCACATTCTGCACCGCATTTTGTACTGCCTGCTCCATGGCCTGCCTCCGTTTCTAACTAATCAGCCAGTTTAATTATAAAACGGCGGGCAGACCCTTCCTAGCGGTAATTAATGCATAAGGAAGGCCGCAGGAAGGCTTTTGCCGCGCTCTGCCTTCTGCCTTCCTGCGGCCGGACTCCCCCTATTTCCCGGCCTGGGCAGATTTCCACTCGTTAATTGCCTGCCTGGCCTTTTCCACATCCGGCCCTTCTTTTGCCAGCGAAATAAATTTCTCCAGTTCCTGAATGGCGGTCGCGTAGTCCTTCTTGCCGATGGCCAGCACGTAGCCGTAAAGCTGATGGGCTTCCTTGTTGTCCGGATCCCTCCTGAGCAGTTCCTGAAGCTGAGCTATGGCCAGGTCGTACTTGCTGCTGAAGTAATAAGTGACTGCTATGCCGAGGCGGGCCTGGGAGTTACCGGGATCCAGGGTCAGCACCTGCTCGTAGGTCTTAACCGCCCGATCCGGATTGCCGGTATAACGGTACAGTTCTGCCAGTTCCATCAGTAAAACCCTGTCGCCGGGGTTTTCCCGGGCCTTTGCCTCGAGATCGGCAAGCTTCTCTTCAAGCGTCTGCTGCCCGGCCGGCCCGGCGTCCTGCCCTGCCATGCCGCCCGGCTGGCTCTGAAACAGCCCCGCCAGCGGGACCACCAGGCCGATGGCAATCAGCACGGTGATGGTTATAAAAACGGCTTTCTGAAACCTGCTTTTCTTAACGCGTTTTTTAATAAACACTTTACTACCACCTCAAGTGTATTATAGCATTGCCCGGCCGGTAAACAACAATTCTTTGCTCAAAAAATAAACCGGCCGCCCGTTTTCCGGGCGGCAAAGCTCTTTTAGGGCAGGTAGTCAAGCGGATCGCGCGGCTGGCCGCTAATCAGGACTTCAAAATGCAGGTGCGGGCCGGTGGTGTTTCCGGTTGCCCCCACCAGGCCGATCAGCTCACCGCGGTCAACCCGCTGGCCGCTTCTCACTTTTATTGAAGAGAGGTGGGCATACCTGGTTACTATGCCTCCCCCGTGGTTTATTTCCACCGTGTTGCCGTATCCGCCTTCCCACCCGGCAGACGCCACAATGCCGCCTGCGGCGGCCTCAACGGCGCTGCCGTAGCCTGCCCCTATATCCACCCCTTCGTGCATCCTGCCCCACCGCATGCCGAAGGGTGATGCTACTCCGCCCGAGGCGGGCCAGTTCAGGCGGATCGAGCCGCCCCGGGCCGCCACAATGGACACCGGGCTTCTTGCCACCACTTCGGCCGAGGCCTCGCGAAGCACTTTTTGCTCAAGAATTTCCCTTCCCGTCTCCAGCCCGTTTTCCCGAACGATGCGGTATGTAACTATCCTTTCCCCGGGCTCGCCCTTACGGATTACCAGCCTTTCCCCCGGGAGGAGGCTGTCGTCGTTTTTCACCTCAACCGGATACGGTATTTCCTCCTCCACGGTTACCTGACGGGTGGCCACCACGGTAATCAGCGGGGCTTCCCTGCTCAGGTCGAGCACCTGCCCGACGTTCAAGTTGTCGGGATCAAGGCCGGGGTTTTTCAATATGATCTGATCCATGTCATATTTAATGGCCCGGGCAATATCCCACAGGGTGTCGCCTTCCTTGACGGTGTACTGCTGGGCTTTATTGCTGCCCCACAAGACCATTTTTTTGGCCGTTTCCAGGTCGAGAATGCTCTCCACCGCAGCGTAGGCCGTGCCGATTTCCACTTTCTCCTTAAATTCCAGCTGATCGCCGTCCTGCACCGGGTACAGCGCCTTCAGCCAGTCAAGGACTTTCTCTGCATCTTCCACCTGTTTCAAAAACACCTTCGGCTCGCCGTTAATCATTATGACGGCAGCCCTGGCTTTAAAGGCTACGGTCTGGCTCAGTTTTTCTTTTAAGGCTTCCCCTTCCAGCCTCTCCCCGGGTTCGGCGCGGACACCCCGGTAGGCAACCTTTTCTCCCGCCACAACAGGTATGCCGGCCTGGGCCGATTTTAATTCGATCAGTTCACCCAGGGTTCCTCTGGCGCTTTTTTCGTCGGCGGCAACGGCCACCACCCTGCCGTCAATCACTACTGCGCAGGCATTGCTGCCAAAAACGGCGTAAGCCGTTAAAGCAACGAGCAGGTAGAGCGCTGCGCCCAGCATAATCCGCCGGTAAAGGGGCTGCCTCAGCAGCCATTGCCGGATTACAACGAAGTATGCAATAACGAGGACAAATTTTTCATGCCCCGGAAGGCGCCGCAGTCCTTCGAGTTCAGGCGGCAAATCAGCCAGCTCCTTTCTTTAAAAAATTTTTATTCGTTGTACGTTCTGTCGCAAATTGGGGTTTTTTGGGGCAAAAAGGAAGAAAAATGCTGGTTAATTATATCATATTGCATGCGCAGCGGTAAACCGGCGTCTTTTGCAGTAAACGGCCATAAACAGGCCGCAGCGCGACAATTTGTTAAATATTTGCTTTATTTGGCAGATGAGTTTGCGCCTTTCAAAAGGCATTGCTCTCCGGCCGGCCTGGCGCCGGATGGCGCGCTTCTTTTTGTGAAAGGACTTCCATAAGCTTGAAGTAAATGGCGCATTCCAGCCTTTTCCGGATCAAGAGGCACTCCCGCCGGTGGGGTTTAAAGATTGAGCCGTTGAACATTTCGGCGTTGGCATGGCAGCCTCCGCTGCAGTGGAACTTGGCCCAGCAGGCGGCGCAGCCCTCCTTGCTGTAAATGTGGGCCCTGCGGAAAAGATCCGCCAGAGCGGTATCGAACCTGCCGCAGGTAACATTGCCCATTAAATATTTTTTCCTGCCTACAAACTGGTGGCAGGGGTAGAGGTCCCCGTTGGGCGCGACGGCCAGGTATTCGCTGCCCGCACCGCAGCCCGACAGGCGTTTCGGCAGGCACGGCCCGCCTTCCAGGTCGATGTTGAAGTGGAAAAAGCTTACCGCCCTGCCTGCCTGCCTGAACCGCAGCAACTCCCCGGCCAAGCGCTCGTACTGGGCAAACAGCAGGGGGAGATCCTCGTCACGAAGGGAATAATCTGCCTCCGCCGGCGCCACCACCGGTTCCACCGAAATATGCTCGAACCCCAGACCGGCCAGGTGCAGCACGTCTTCGCAGAAGTCCAGGTTGCGGCGGGTATAGGTGCCGCGAATGTAGTAGTTTTTGCCGGCGCGGGAGTCCACAAAGCTTTTAATCCTGGCCAGGGCCAGATCGTAGGAGCCGTTCCCGCCCGGGGCCGGGCGCATGGCGTCATGTACTTCCCGCCGGCCGTCCAGGCTCAAAACCACGCTGATATTTTCCCGGTTAAGGAAGCCGGCAATTTCGCCGTCTAAAAGAAGGGCGTTGGTGGTAAGGGTGAACTTAAACTCCTTGCCCTTTTCCCGGCCCAGCCTCCGGCCGTAATCGACCAGTTCCTTTAAAACGGCGAAGTTAAGCAGGGGCTCGCCGCCGAAAAAATCCACCTCCAGGTGCTTTCGCCTGCCCGAGCGGGCAATTAAAAAATCCAGGGCGGCGCGCCCCACCTCAACCGGCATCAGCTCATCCGCCCCGCCAAAGCGGCCCTGCCCGGCAAAGCAGTAGCGGCAGCGCAGGTTGCAGGAATGGGCCAGGTGCAGGCAAAGCGATTTAACAACGCCCTGCCCCGCAAGGCTGTCCTCCCCGCGGCAGGGGTCGGGGCTGAACAGCCGGCCCTCCCGCTCCAGTTCCCTTATTTCGTCAAGGGCTTCCAAAACATCGGCCGGCTTGTAGCGGCCCCGGAATTTTCCTATTATTTCCTCTTCCTTCTCCCTGCCGTAAACGTCCAGCAACTCCCAGGCCAGTTCGTCCACCAGGTGAACCGTGCCGCTGTGCACGTCCAGCACAATTTTCTGCCCGTCAAACTCGAATTTATGAAGCAAGACAAATCCTCCCAAAAAGAGAACCTTATCCCGCCGGGGACAAGGTTCTCTTTTAATTGGCATTTCCTTTAGCGCAGACCTGATTGCCCACCGTGCAGGAAGTCTTGCAGGCGGACTGGCAGGAGGCCTGGCATTCGCCGCAGCCGCGGTCTTTTGAAACAGCCGGAATCCGGGTGCTTTTCAACGTTTTGATATGTTTGCCCAAGGCTTCCACCCCTCCTTTTCAAAGTTAATTATAAATGATCGCAGGAGGCCGATGCAACCGGCAGAAAAACAAAAAAAACGAAGGTATTTCTACTTTCCCTGGTAGAAATACCGTCACGTTTCTACAATATATATTGTTTTGTGGCGAAAATTGTGTTAAAATGCAGGTGGTGATAAATATGGCAATATTTAAATTTATTGAAAATATAAAGTTTTATTTTGGCTATATTGTATCGGGCTTTGCCAACGGGGGAAGCTGGAAGCTGAACAGGATTACCGAATTGTCCGCCCGCGAAACCAGGAGGATTGTGGTCAGAAACAGGTCGACCTTCGAAGAGCTGTTTTCCCCCAAGGACAGGCCCGTCTGATGGCTAAAGTCCTTTTTTTGCGCTTATAAAGCCGCCGTTTTAAACCGGCGGCTTATGTTCTCGAGGAAATTTCCCTCCCTTTTGCCTTCAGGCCGGCGATGCCGGCGGCCACCCGCTCCACCAGCGCCGGGGCCCTGTAAAGGTACTCCAGCACGGCCTCGCAGAGGCTTTTCAGAACGGCAGCCTCCTCCTCGGCAAAGCGGCCTTCGTCAAAGCAGGCGCTACCCTTCAGCAGGGCAAGCCGGCCGGCCAGGGAAGCCAGCCTTTCCGGAATCTTCCCTTTTTCCGCCAGGTCCTCGATTTTCTCTAAAAGCGAATTCCCCGAAGCCCCGCAGGAAGTGCAAATAAAGTCCAGGGCCCCGGCCAGCAGGCCGGCGAAGTTGCACCTGCCGGCCTCCCCGGCTTTCAAAGCGGCCAGATACAGCTCCCCCGCCCTGCCGGGCAGGTACTTCAAAATGGAGCCTTCTCGGGGATACAAAACGGTATAGGCATAATCACCGGGCGCGCAATCTTCGTGCCAGTCTATTCTGGTAAGGGTGGGCCTTTCGCACGACAGGCAAAGCGACAGGCAGTACCCCACCCCCCAGGGCCGCGGGCTTTCTTTTACCAGATAGCCGCAGGGGCTTTTCAGGGTTTCAACGTCCCTTTCGCTGTACTCTGCGAGAAGCCTCATCAGGCCTTTCCTGCCGCAGTGGCCGCAGGCAAGATTTTTAAAATACCCGGCATCCATCTGTCTGCCTTCCTGCACAAAATTTTTTCTCATCAACTGCCGGAGAAGAGGTTTTTCCGCCGGTCACTTCTTCCCCTGCTCCGCCTTCTGAATTTTGGCCCAGGTGTCCTTCAGCGGCACGATCCGGTTGAACACCAGCGCCTCGCCGGTTGAATCGACGGGATCGGTGCAAAAATAGCCGTGCCGCAAAAACTGGTAGCGGCTTCCCGGCGCCGCGCCGGCCAGGCTGGGCTCAACCAGGCAGGAGGTAAGCCTCTCCAGCGAGTGCGGGTTCAAACAGGCCTTGAAATCCTCCTCCTCATCCGGGTTCTCTTTGGTAAAAAGGTGGTCGTACAGGCGCACCTCGGCGCGGACGGCATGGGCGGCGGAAACCCAGTGCAGAGTTCCTTTTACCTTGCGCACTTCCGGCGAGGAACCGCTGCGCGTTGCCGGGTCGTAGGTGCAGCGCAGCTCGATCACCCTGCCGGTGCGCTCGTCCTTTATCACCCGCTCGCACTTAATGATATAGGCATGCTTCAGCCGGACCTCGCGGCCGGGTGCCAGGCGGAAAAATTTCCCAGGTGGATTTTCGAGAAAGTCGTCCTGCTCGATGTAAAGCTCGCGGGAAAAAGGCACCTTGCGCGAGCCCAAGGCGGGATTTTCCTGGTTGTAAACGGCATCCAGCTCCTCCACCTGCCCCTCCGGGTAGTTCTCGATGACCACCCGCAGCGGGCGCAGCACGGCCATGACGCGCGGGGCTTTCAGGTTCAGGTCTTCCCGTATGCAGTGCTCCAAAAGCGCAATATCGACTATGCTGTTGCTTTTGGCAACGCCGATGAGATCGCAAAACCTGCGAATTGCCTCCGGGGTATAGCCGCGCCGGCGCAGGCCGCATATGGTGGGCATCCGCGGGTCGTCCCAGCCGCTTACATAGCCCTGTTCAACCAGTTCCCGCAGCTTCCGCTTGCTCATTACGGTGTAGCTCAGGTTGAGCCTGGCAAACTCGATTTGCTGCGGGTGATAAATGCCCAGCGCGTCAAGCACCCAGTCGTACAGCGGGCGGTGGTCTTCAAACTCCAGGGTGCAGATGGAGTGGGTAATCCCCTCAATGGAATCCGATATGGGATGGGCAAAATCATACATGGGATAAATGCACCATTTGTCTCCCGTCCTGTGGTGGGTTGCGTGCATAATGCGGTAGAGCACCGGGTCGCGCATGTTCAAATTGCCGGAGGCCATGTCGATCTTCGCCCTGAGCACCCGCGAACCGTCGGGGAACTCGCCCGCTTTCATCCGTTCGAACAGTTCCAGGTTCTCCTCCACCGACCGGTTGCGGTAGGGGCTTTCCCGGCCGGGCTCGGTCAAAGTGCCGCGGTACTCCCTTATTTCCTCCGCGCTCAGGTCGCAGACGTAGGCCTTGCCGGCCTTAATCAACTGGACGGCGTACTGGTACATCTTCTCAAAGTAGTCCGAGGCGTAAAAGAGCCGGCCGTCCCAATCAAACCCGAGCCATTTTACATCCTCCTTGATCGACTCCACATATTCCTCGTCTTCTTTGGCCGGGTTGGTATCGTCGAACCTCAGGTTGCACAGCCCGCCGTTCTTAGCGGCGAGGCCGAAATTGAGGCAGATCGATTTGGCATGCCCGATATGCAGGTAGCCGTTGGGTTCCGGGGGAAACCTGGTATGGACGCGGCCGCCGTATTTGTTTGTCTTCATGTCTTCGTTAATAATGTTCTGAATGAAATTGGAAGACTGCAAAGAACCTGTACTCATCTGTACCCCTCTAACTTTTTTATGTCACAAGTATTTTATTTTTCCATATGTTAACCAAAAATCCTCTTAAATAACATGACCGGCGCTTTTTTCTCCAAAGCGGCTCCCAAAAGACGGCGGGCCTAAAACCGCCCAAGGGGGCCTGCCGGATAAGGCCGGTTACGAACAGGCGCCAGCCAATATACAGGTTTATCCGTTAGACCGTTCGGGTTCGGCCACTTTCAACACCTTTTCCAAAAAGGCCTGCACCACTGCCGGGTCGAAATGCCTGCCCTTTTCCTCGATAAGATAAGCAATTGCTTTTTCTCTGGGCCAGGCAGGCCGGTAGGGCCTTTCCGAGCACAGCGCGTCCCAAACGTCCACCACCGCAAAAATGCGGGCCGGGAACGGGATTTCCGCCCCTTTCAGACCGCGGGGGTAACCGGTCCCGTCCCATTTCTCGTGATGGCAGTAAGGAATGTCCAGGGCCGGCCGCAGGTGCTCAATTTGGGACAGCATTTCCCAGGCATAAACGGGGTGGCGGCGCATAACCTCCCATTCCTCCGGATCAAGAGGGCCGGGCTTGTGCAGGATCCTGTCCGGAACGCCCAACTTGCCGATGTCGTGCAGCAGCGCCCCCCGCCGCAGGTGGTGCAAGGCCTCTCCCTCTATCCTCAGGCTGCGGGCCAGGCGACGGCCATTTCGGTTACCCGCCGGCTGTGGCCCTCGGTTTCCTTGTCACGCAGGTCCAGGGCATACGACAGGGCCTCAATGGTGCTGTCGTAAGCAAAGATGATTTCCCGGCTGGTGCGCTGCAGTTCCAGAAACATCTGCACGCTGTCCACCGCAATGGCCGCCTGCTGGCCCAGCGAAGTGAGAAATACCTGCTGGCGCGCCGAAAAGGCTGCCGGGGAGCGGAAGAAAAGCTCCAGGGAACCCTTCAGTCGGCCTTTGGCAACCAGCGGAATGCCGGCACAAAAAGCATACCCGGCGGCAAGCAGGCTCCTTGCCTTGGGGCAGGGCAGGCCGGCAAGCTCCCCAAAGGAAATGTCCGCCCTCCCTATAGAGTCGCCCCTGGTGCAGCCTTCATTGGAGCGGATAGGTACCGCCGCCTCGGCCGGCATCTCCCCGCTCCAGAGAACGGTGTTCAGGCACCCCGTCGCCTCGTCAAAAAGCATTACCGCAGTGGCGTCGGCTCCCGCGTAATCCACCAGGCAGGAAGTAACCTTTTTCAGAATCAGCCGGAGATCAACGGTGCCCAGCATGGCCTCGTCGATCTCCCGCAGCATTTCTAACTGGGCCAGCCGCTCGCCGGCCTGCCGGTAAAGAGCGATGTTCTCTTCGGCCATGGCGGCCTGCCGTTCGAACAGGCGCTGCCGCTCCAGGGCGCTGCCGAGAATTTCAGCCATCACCCGCACCAGCGCAATGTCTTTCTCCAGCCACTCCTTTGCCGCTTCCACATTATCCAGGCCGACAAAGCCGGCCAGGGCCCCTTCCGCCACCACCGGCAGCACCAGCAGGGATTTTATGTCCTGCGCCTCCAGGATCTTTCTTTCCGCTGCGGCCTCAGCCGGCAGCTTTGACACGTCTGCAATGTGAATGGCCTCACCCCGGTGCAGGCGCTCCATCCACCAGGGAAACACGCTGCAGGGCACGGACTGCAGTTCGTCCTTCATCGGGACAACGCCCGGGGCGCACCATTCGTGCGTGTTGTCAATTAATTTTCCATCCTGGCTGAACAAAAACAGATACGCCCTCCCGGCCCCGGCAAAAGAGCCGATCTCGGCCAGCGAGCCGTCGACGGCACGGTCGAAGTCCTCTTTTAAAAAGCGGGAGGAGATATTTGCCAAAATCTCTTCCAGTCCCAGGCGCCATTTCAGCTTTCGTTCCCTTTCCCGGCTTTCGCTAATATCCACGACGGATACAAAGCACTGGCCGGCGCCGGGCAGGGCGCCTACCGTCAGGTGGACCTCCCGCCGGGCACCCGCACGGTCCCGGATTGTGGACTCGCCCCTGTACGAGGCCCGGCCCTGGGTGCTGCACCCGCAATCCTTAGCAAAATCACGGAACGGCCTGCCGGCAAAAAAATCATCCCAACTTTTCCGGCCTTCTATCTCTTCCCTGGAAAATCCCGTCAGGCGGGCAAACTCTTCGTTGGCCAGCGCAATGGTGCCGCCTTCCGCCACCACCACGGTGGCGGTTCCGGTGTTCTCAAACACGGTGCGGTACTTCTTTTCCGCCACCGCCGCGTCGTGCTCCGCCCTGCGCACCAGGTAGAAACTGCTGCCTCCCAGCGTTATGGCGGCAAGGGCCAGGACGACAGCCAGCCCCAAAGCGCCAAAGCCCTGCCGCAGCCCCGCCTGGACGGCGGCAAAAACATACGTGTCCGGGACCGAAAGACAGGCCGTCACGCTTCCCCCGGCCGGCACGTCCAGAAGCTGCAGGTAAGCGTAGAGGCGCTTTGCTCCCCCGGCATCCTCCCGCCAGAAAACGCCGCTTTTCTCCCGAGCGGCCATCTCCTGCAGGGCGGCGTCGGCGGCCGGCAGGCCCAGTCTCTCTTCCCCGTCCGGGGTGTGGGCCAGCACCCTTCCCTGCCTGTCCACCAGTGCCACAGATGCGCCCGGCAACAAGCGGCTTTCGGCTTTCAGCAGCTCGTTAAACTGAACCAGGTCCAGGGCGGCATAAAGAACGGCTTTAACCTCGCCCTCGCCGTCCAGGACGGGCCGGGCCACGTGCAGGGAAGGCTTGCCGGTTACCCTGCCAACGGCATATTCCCCGGCTACAAATTTTTTCTCCGCAAGAACCTGGCGGAAATAATAAAAATCCGAAACGTTAACCCGTCCGGAAAAAGGTGCCCCGCTGCAGATCAAATTGCCCTCCCGGTCGGCCAGACCGATATTGGCCAGTTGGGGGGTTTTATTTAAAATATCTTTAAACAATGCAGAACAGGCGCCGGTGTCCAGGCCGTAAACGGCCGGCACCCTGGCCATCACGTCCAGAAGCTGCTCCACCGACTTGATTTGCTCCGCCTGTTTTGCCGCCGCCAGCTCCAGATAGGCCAGAGCTTCCTTTTCAGCCGCCTTTTTCAAATACCCCTGCTGGCCGAAAAAGGTAAACCCCAGGGCCGCCAGGCCCGGCAAAATGACAAGGACAAAAACCAGCATCAGCAAATTTACCCTGCGCATCATCTTCAGCCTAAGCGTCGTTTCACCCCGCTCAACAACCCCGCCGCCGGGGACAGCTCCAACCGCTTTTATATAAACGCACCGTCAGCTTCTAAATTACTGGCATAAACGTTCAACGGAGAGTGGCAGGCTAATATTTTCTGGTTTTTCTCCCTTCTTTTATCATAATACTACAAATTACGGTCAGGAAACAATATCCAGGACAAAAAAGTAAAACTATCTGTGCCCGCTAAATTTGAAGGCCCGGTGTGATTAAACAAACCCCCGGCTCCCAGCAGGGGATTGCAAGCGCGCCGCTGCCCCTCGTACGGGCACCAAAAAACCCTCCGCAGGATTAAGTAGATCCCCGGAGGGCTTGATTTTTCTGGAGGCTGTAAGATTGCTGTAAAAAACGATCCCGCTAAATCACGTCTTGCAAGGGTTGGCGGGTTTCATTCTCGTAAAAGACAGCCTTGGGCAAATCCTTTTTGATTTGTTTCCCGTGCATAGGATAATTACTGCACTATCCCATGCTTCCTTAAAAGCTTCAGGGCCTCTTTATAGGTTTCGTCCCTTCTTAAATCTACATAGAGGAACATAATTTCCGGTTCTTCAGGAGGCACATCCCAAATATCGGGTTTTTCCTCAGAAAGAACATATAGAATACGGAGTTTTCCGCTTTTAAACTTGCGAACACCGGAAAGCTCATGTTTAAGAAATCCGAAAGAAAGAGGGGCCGAAACTATCATTTCTTCCTTCTCGGCAATCCACTGAATGACATGAGAATCAAATTCTGATCTCAGTTTTAGATAAAGCTCGTGATACCTTTTCCGCCAGGGCCTCATCATCTTCAAAACCCTCTATTATGTCAGTAAGGGCAAAGTATTCTTCTTCGCTTTCACAGGCCAGCTCAGCAACGTAAATAGGTTCATTTGGTTCTGAGTATTTCCAGGCCGGCAGGTCATGAGAAAGCCTGGACAGTTCCGTGCCTGTTTTCCAACCATACTTTTTGCAAACTATATTAACGGTCTCCTGAACTTCTTCTGAAAGCTCAGCCTCCCTCTTTGGGGCGTAACAGTATTGAAATTTTTCCTTCCTCTCCTCGTAAATCGGTATCGGGGTTGTTTTTTTGTCCCAAAGTTCTCCTTCGCCATCTTTTAACACTTCATCAAAAAAGGCTATGACAGGCCCCATTTTCATCCTGACAAAATAAAGTCCTGTGACAGAATCTCCTGTTCTCTGAAAGTGTTCTATTTCAGCAAATAGAATTAACTTGGCAAGCTTGGTCTTGGGAACCTCTTTTGCCTTGTTTAGAAAGCCAAGGATAAGGCTTGCCAACATTTCTTTTTTGTTCCTCATTTTTGTCACCCCCTTTTCTTTATATTATACCCCTTTCCTCGCGGTAGTAGCTACGCAACCTCTTGGCGTTCTCATAGCATCGGGTGGAGCAGTAATCCACGTTCGGCCTGGTTGCTATAAAAACCCCCCCGCAGGGCCGGTGCTGACAGCGGCGGTACTGCCGCAACCCGGTCAGGTCAAACCACATGAGCAGATAGCAGTAATGTAGCAAGGACGGCGCCTGCCAGTGTGTGGTCCACTGTTCCGGTTTTGCTGTGTACCAGCTAACCGGCCTGCAACCGGCCAGGTAACGGTTCAAAATGTCCTGCGCTTCGTTTTTCCGGTCCTCTGGCTTTTTTGGTGCATAACGATAGCCTTCCGGCTTTTCGCCGTTCGCCAGAGTAACAAAGTGCTGAAACTCCTCCGCAGCCCAGACGAAAGCCTCCAGAGGTTCGCGGTAGAGGTGTAACTTATGCTCCCGGCTGTTTTTATAGACCGGGTTGGCGAAATGTTTACTAAACCATGTCTCGTGTGAAAGCTTAATCCCCCTAACACGGTACGGTTTGTATTCCTCGCCAGCGGGCCGCCATTCGCGATAGCTTTCCACGTTCCAAAGTCCCAGCAACCCCCACCTGTTCACAAACTCTAATATTTCTTGGGAGCTTTTTGCGTTGAGCCGCGCCAGGTGAAGATGAGGCCACTCCTGCCATCCCTCGGGGCGGACGGGTTGTTTCGTGACCGGCGGGAGGTCAAGAGGCTGATACAAGGCTTTTTGTATGTCAAATGGCCTTCCGGTGGCTGCAATGTAGGTTTCGCCGTTTTCCTCGACTAACTCGTATTCAAGCCGAAACCAGACCGTTGCCTGCACCGGCAACACATGATTTCCCGCCCCTACGTCCGGGCGCATATGACCGCCTCCATGTAACCGTTTTTGTATACTGGTTTAGGTCTTATGGCCATTGTACAGTAATTCCTGAGGTGGTGTCAATGGACATTCGGAAATTGCGGCAACAAAAGAATATAAGCCGGGCGGAACTGTCTCGCCGGACCGGGATTGACTACGTTACCTTATACAAGTTGAAGCGCGGGTTGATGTTGCCGTTTCCCGGGTGGCGCAGACGAATTGCCCAAGCACTGGGTGTAGAGGAGAACAAGCTCCCGAGAGGTGATGGAAAATGAACGACTGGGAAGACCTCCCTGCAGTGCTAACTATCGAAGAAACTGCGCGTTTCTTGCGGCGCGGCTATCGGTGCGTGCTTCAGCTTTGCCACCAGCGAGGCTTCCCGGCGATGCGTCTGGGGCGTAGGTGGCTGATAAACCGCGACGGCCTCAGACGCTGGCTTGACCGGGAAACCACCGAAGAAAAATAAAAACCCCCTAGTAAATGGGAGGATGGACGGCAAAGGGGCCTTTCGCCCAGGATAATTCACCTGATCCACCAGGTGATCAACGGCGCGTTAAAGCAGGCGGTAAGGCAAAAACTGATCACCTATAACCCGGCGGAATACACCACACGGCCCAGCTTAAAGTACAGGGAAATGCAACCCCTGTGCAGTAAAAACCGTTTTGCAGTAAACCTCGAAACCCCGGAACCCTTGATTTTGCTGGAGCGGGTGACGGGGATCGAACCCGCAGCCCTCAGCTTGGGAATTTGAGGAAGCGTTCTTCCGTTAAGGTCAGTAAAGGTAAAATGCAGTAATATCAAGGCTTTGCGGAATTGGAAATGTAAGTAAAATGCCGTTTTGGTAGGGTAAATTCCATCCCATTGCAGTAATTTTGCAGTAAAACTTCACACCCGCTATCCCAGGCAGGAGAAGGCGTAGCGGGTTTCATTGTCGTAATGTCCGAAGCTACCCTACCACCTGGCGGGAGGGTAATTCAACATATTCAGCTGCGGAAGTTGGAACCGGCAAAGGCAACCCATCTTCTTTAAGCCCTGCCAGGTGTATTTCTAATGCTCTGGTTAACCTGCGCAGGGTTTCTTCTATGGTTTTGCCCGTGGCCACACAACCGGGAACGTCCGGCAAATAAGCCGAATAGTTGTCTGGTCCTTGTTCAATTACAGCAAGGTATTTCACTTTAATCATCACCCTTCTTTTGTAATTTGGCTTGCCTTAAGATACTGGCTAAAGTCTTGGGGTGTAGCGTTTCCCCGGGCTTGCCTGCAACCGTCACCCGTCCTGGTTTTGTCGGGTGCTTGAATTGCCTGTGGCTTCCTTCCTGATTAACCAGGTACCAGCCATCTTCACGAAGCAACTTGATTACTTCCCTAACCTTCATTAAAAAACTCCCCAACTATCTCTTCCATCTAAACCTTAGTTACATCGGTGACGATAAATTTCATCCAAAATTTCCTTGGGTGTTTTACCCGCTTTAATCCGGCGCTGTACCCACCTTTGGGCGGCCCTGACGCCAACCCCCCGTTTATCGACAACGGCCTTAACCAGACCCCTATGTATCTGACTTTGCTTTATCTCCTCTCCGACGGCGGCAACTGTTTTTTCGTCAATGTCATAGTGCCGAACCGCCCTTTTAACCGTGACAGTGCCTTCTACTTGCCGAGAGGCCGTTTCGCTATAATACCCAGACCGCCGCAGGCGATAATACAAGGCTTGTTTGCTTATCCCCAAAACGGCGGCAGCCTTTTCTGCCGGGGAAAACGTTTCCACCAGGCCGTTAGTACCTTCCTGCGGCCTTTTTTGCTTCGACAGATAGCGGCGGCCTTTCGCGCAGCGTTTTACGTAAACTTCTGGCGAGTATATAACAGGATAGTACTGCCGCAAAAGCCTGTCGGTGACATAACCGGCCCCTTCTTCGCCTATCAGTCCGGCGACCCAACGCCAAAGCCATTTCTCGAAGTCTTGCTTCCACACTAAATCAACCTCTACCTGCTGCCAGAGCATGACCCCCACGGAGGCCATGAGGGAATCCCGATCCGTCTCTTTGGTGGTATAGACCAGCGGCAAATCCCCCTGGCTGCGGTGTTTTCCTTGAACGGTAACTGTAACCTGCGAATACCACCAGTGCAATATTCCTTTGTGCGGTGCAACATACAGGCATAAATAACTGCCATCCCTTGGTAGTTCCGGTGCCTGGCTGTCAGGGTTAGTTTTTGAAAAAGAATGTGTGTATACCCACGGCGGAAGGCTTAATAATTCCCGGATCTGTTCAGCCGTCAACCCCGGCTTTGGCGGCGGCTGGCCGCCCCACCATTCTAAACGCCACAAGCGGGCAGGTTGCCCCCCTGCCTTTCTCCCCGGTGGCGGCGTGCTTCCTCCAACCTCGACCAGGGAATACCACCAGCCGCCAAAACCTTCCTGGCGAATGCCCCTCTTTGGCGGAGGGAGCGAACCCTGAAGCAATGCAGTTATAGTGTCAACACAAAAATTTACCGGCATTTTCCCCCAGCGTTCGCTTTTTTGACTTTAGTATATCAAAAGACTATAGACGACACAAGGAGGAAGACACAATGGACGTCAAGCGAGAACGTGAGAAACGCGGCTGGAGCAAGTCTGAGCTTTCAAGGCGAACAGGAATTGGCCTGACGGAAATCATTCGCATTGAAAAGGGACAACTACCGATTTACCCAAAGTGGCGAAAACGCCTGGTGGAATGTTTCGGAATAACTGAGGTGGAAAACGATGGAGACCGCTAAGGATTGGGACGATCTCCCTGCGGTGTTGACGATCGAAGAAACGGCCCACTTCCTACGGCGTGGTTATCGCTGCATCCTGCAGCTCTGCCACCAGCGAGGCTTCCCGGCGATGCGTCTGGGGCGTAGGTGGCTGATAAACCGCGATGGCCTCAGGCGGTGGATATGGGCGACAGACAGAGCAGAAAGAGCAGAAATAAAAACCCCAGCGGCGACTGGGGCGGCGGAGGAAAGGCAAAGGCAGGTGTTTTATATGGCAATTATATCAGAAAACCGTCTTCAAGAAAAACAGCTTAAAAGACTAATGGGCGAGGACTACTATACTAAACCGGCCTTGCGGCTGATATTGAGCGGACTCGGAGGAGTCCAGGCCGTCGAGGACATGGACGGCGGGCGGAGCGTCGAGTGGGGCGACCTGAAGACCGAAAGGGAACGGAAGATCGCTATGGTCTATTTTTGGCAGGGCGTTGAGCAGGCGGAGCGCTGGAGGGAGGATGGGATACTATGAGCCCTACTTTACGAAATGTCCTCTCCCGCTTAGAAGGCGTCAAACGTTGCGGCAGCGGCTGGCAGGCATTCTGCCCCAGCCATGACGACCGGAAGCCTAGCTTACACGTTTCCAAAGGGGGAGACGGGCGGGTTTTGGTTCATTGCCATGCCGGTTGTTCAGTTAATGACGTTTGCACTGCCATAGGACTGGAGGTTAAGGACCTATACCCGGAACCGGAGCGGAAGCGGAACCAGGCAGGCTCCGGCGAAGTCATTGCAACTTACGACTACAAAGACGCAAACGGCAAGTTGTTGTTTCAGGTGTGCCGAACTGCCGACAAGCGTTTCTTCCAGCGGCGGCCCGACGGCAAAGGCGGCTGGATAAACGGCCTGGGGAACGTCAAACCTGTGCTGTACCGGCTGCCGGAGCTTATTCAGGCCGTCCAGCGCGGCGAAACGGCGTTTATCCCGGAAGGCGAAAAGGACGTTGAAAACCTGGTGCGGCTGGGGCTGACAGCGACCACCTCCCCGATGGGCGCGGGAAAGTGGCGGGACTGTTACAGTGACTGGCTGAAGGGCGCGAACTGCGTTATTCTGCCCGACAACGACGAGCCCGGACGCAAACATGCCCAGCAGGTGGCCCAATCCCTTCACGGCAAAGCTGCCAGCATTAAGGTGGTAGAACTGCCTGGCCTGCCGGAAAAAGGTGACGTGAGCAACTGGCTGGCTGCCGGCGGGACAAAGGAGGAACTGCTGAAACTGGCGGCGGAGGCTGCGGAGTGGGAACCGGCAGGGAAAACCAAGCCGGTAATCGTTCGGCTGGCCGAAGTGGAGCCGGAGGAAGTGGCCTGGCTATGGGAGCCGTATATCCCTCTTGGCAAGCTGACCATCCTGGAGGGAGACCCTGGCGTAGGTAAGACCTGGCTAGCCCTCCAGTTGGCGGCCATCGTAAGCCGTGGAGACCCCTTCCCCGGCCTCGATGGGGTGCCTAGGGAGCGGCGGGAACCGGCAAACGTGGTTTACCTTTCGGCAGAGGACGGCCTAGCTGATACCTTACGGCCACGGCTGGATAAGGCCGGCGCGGACGTTAACCGGGTTTATGCGTTAACCGGCTGGGAAGGCAAGAGCAAAACCGGTAGCATTACCTTGCTGGCCCTGGACGTGATTGAAACAGCCCTGCAACAAGTCAAACCGGCCCTGGTGGTTGTAGACCCTCTCCAGGCTTACCTGGGTGCGGGAGTGGATATGCATCGAGCTAACGAGGTGCGGCCCGTCCTGGCTGGCCTGGCGGCTTTAGCGGAACGGTACAAATGCGCGGCCCTTTGTATCCGGCACTTGGGGAAAAGCCAGCAAGACCGGGCAATTTACCGGGGACTGGGCAGCATTGACTTTGCGGCGGCGGCTAGAAGTATTCTGCTGGTTGGGCAACATCCGGACGACGAACACAGGCGAGTGCTGGCACAGAGTAAGAACTCGCTGGCGGCTAAGGGCGTATCCATTGCCTTTGAATTGAGAGAGGACGGCTTTTTCTGGTGCGGGTTATCGGACATAACTGTTGAAGCGTTGCTTGCGGTCCCAAGGAGCGAGGAAGAGAAGTCTGCAGTTGACGAAGCGGCGGGCTTTCTGCGGGAAGCCCTGGCCGGGGATAAGCTGCGGCTGGAGGCCCCGGCCGGGGTGTTGACCCCGGAGTTAAAAGAACTACTAGCGGCGCATAAGCAAGAATTAGTTTGTCAACTCACGTGGACAACCATGCTTGACCGGGCAAACAAAAGCTATAAGCCCGGTGCTCTCCAATGGGCAAGGACACACTTCCCGGACTTGGAGAATCCTCTAAGGGAGGCCGAAAGCCGGTTTGAAAAGGCTTACCACCGGCAGGACATCGAAGGCGTCCAGCAAGCTGCAGCAACTTGGGAGGCTACCATAAAGAGGACATGCCTGCTTTATGAATTTGCCAGCAACGGCGGCAGCGTTTTAAGCAAAGCTGAAAAGCCTTCTTTGAGGAAGTCTTGTTGACACAAGAAGCGGAGCGGGAAATGCTGCTGGTTTTTTTGGAAAGGAGGGCAAGCCGTGGATAAACTGCTGATTGGTGTATGGATAGTTAACGCATTATGCTTTATCACCGGCCTTGTAATTATATTTGGCAGGTAATACATTAAAAAATCCAAAGGTATGTTCTAAAATTTAGAAACGCTTTCCTGTTTCACGAGAAAACCTGCCAAGGAGATGATGAACAATGCCTTTCATACCGAAGTTCCCGACCCGGACGGACAAGGCCCGTGGTTACGTCGAGGACTGCTTGCGCCTGAATGTCGAGCGATTTAGCAGGAAAACGATGGCCCTCTTCCCAGGTGAAATGTGTAAGCTGATTTGGTGCCCCCCAGCTCCCTGGAAGCTGCCTGAATTTTCCCTGCTTGCTGCCGTCGATGAAAAGTTTGTTTTGCTGAAGTTTCCCGACGACCGCAGCCAGGTTATCTCCTTTGTTTACGTACCCGGCGGCCACAATTCCCGGCGGCGTTTTTTCCTTTGTCCCAGGTGCCGGAAAAACTGCCGGACGTTATGGCTACCAGGCCCTGACGGCGTATTTGCCTGCCGGAAGTGCCACGGCCTGGCATATTGGGACTGGCGGCAACCGGGGTGGAAGCGAACCCCACACAAGCTGCCGGGTGCAATTTTGAGAAACTTCCTGCGCCGGGCACAGCTTTTGGACTAGTTAACAACCACCCCTCCCATGCCCCCGAAGAAGTAGTTATAACGTTGACACTCCTTGATCATGCCGACTACGTGAAGCGCGTATAAACAGAATAACTGCCATTATTGCGGACAAGACCACAAGGCCGGCCCATACCCCTGTAGCTATGTTTCGCTTCCGCCAGGCCCAACACATAAATTCAGACCTTGCGGTATCTTCGGCCCATTTTTGTTGGTTATCTAGTTCGCCTCTTATTTTCCTTTCATTCTGAGCTGTATTAACAGTAAGTTCATGTGCGTTTATTATGTCTTGAGGTATTCCTTTATTAAGTTTTTCGTCAGAGAAGTCTAAAGGTATAAAGCGGCCTTGTTGTTTTCTTAATTCAAGAGTTTCTTTACGTATTTTTTCCATGTTTTCGTTGATAAGTTCATCATATTTAGCGTTTGCCCATTTGTACTGTTCCTTTATTTCTTCATATTCCGCAAGTTTTTTCTCTAACTCTTGTCTTTTCTGTACTTCTTCCGGGCTTGCCAATATTTGCTCCTTTCTTTTTGCAATATCCGCCTGCGAAGGAACAGGTCTCATTTCGCCACTATATACCTCCCCGTTCGCAATTCCATACAGAGCCACCCATGCCTGCCCCGTCCAGCGGTCCCGCATATGAGCTATTTTAGCCTTAGAATCCGACTGTACCGGACCCTTCTCCCACCTGAAAGGCCAGGCGGCCAACAACAGAAGGCATATGACGACAGGGATTATCCATGCTCGTTTCATGTTCATCACCCCCAACGGGTATTTACAAGCTAGCAAAAGGCGATTAACCCGATTGTGAAGTATTCCAAGTAAATCCCTCTACAATGGCTATAAACGCAACCCTTTTCATTGATTGATTCACTTCCCCATTTTTGTTATAGGCTTTCAATAGCTCCTCAAGAAAATCCTGCCAAAATAAGCAATTTTTTTAGAGAGGAACCCGCATCAACAGCCTTCGCAAACTCGGCAGCACGGCGGACGGTCTTCTCACCTACACCGGCAAGAGAAGCTATCTTTTCGGCAGTCTTTTCCCGGTGGACATTTTGTCCACCGGATATATCTCTATCTGCAAACCCCGTTGCCGCCTTCTTCTGCCTCTCGTACATCCTCCCAAGCACCAAAAGCCTCTGCTCGTCCGTCAGGTTGCGCCTGGCAAGCTGGTTCTGGTCTATCCACGATTTTGTCCACTTGATTTTCTACCGCCGCCGTGTCGCTTCTTCTGCCTCATAAACACGCTCCCATATACCGAGACGTAGGGTATTACCTGTACACCCCCGCCGGGATTCCTTCGACATGGGATGCCCAAACCCTGACGGCCCCCTTTTTCACGGAAGGAGGCCCCTACCCCCCGGCAAACAGGCATAAAGCAGACGTTTTTTGCGGGAGAAGAGGGACTTAGACGAAAAGAGGCCCGCATAAAGGCCCAAATTTGCGTTGAAAACACCCCGGTAATGGTTTTATACCTGCCTGGAGTTAGACCGGCCTAAATTCGCTTCTAAACGTGCCTGGCGCATTGTTGTTATAAGTTATGCTTATGGGTAAAAAACATACCTGCCGGTAGAACTTTTCGACAAGGGCTTGACTGCTTCCTGCAATAGTATTAATATGGTACTAACTACAATAGGGAGGGAGGCAAATTGTTTATTGCGTGGACACCAGTTAAAAAGAAATACTATCCGTATCTGCGAAGGAACTTCCTGCAGGACGGCAGAGTGAAGAGCGAGGCCGCTTACCTTGGTGCTACCTTAGAGGAAGCGGAAGCGGCTTTGCGTAAGGCAAGGCTGCCGGAAGAGGAAAAGCAGCGCCTAATTGCTGAGCTTTACCGCAAGCAGCCGAAGGAACCGCCGACCAGGCAGGTGGAGCGGAAGGCGGCCCGGCAGCTAAAGCGGATCGCAGAGTGGTACGGCCAGAGTGAGCGGGTGCAGGAGGCCGTAAACGCGGCATTAGTAATTCTGGAAGGAGGCAAAGGGAAATGAGTAAGCGCGGCCACGGAGAGGGAACCATTTACCGGCATGTCAAAACGGGCAAGTGGGCGGCCCAGGCGTCTATCGGCTATGATTATGAAGGCAAAATAAAGCGGATTACGAAATACTTCGAGACCCGCAAGGAAGCCCAGGACTGGCTTGCTCAAGTGCAGCACGAAAAGAACACCGGCCAGTTTGTGGAGCCGGACAAGGCCGTTTTTGGCGACTGGCTTAACCGGTGGCTGACCGTTTATGTCAAGCCGAAGATAAGACCGGCCAGCTACGCAAATTATAAGGACGTTGCCAGAAATCACATTATCCCGGCTCTGGGCAATATCCCCTTGCAAAAGCTGACCACGGACATAATCCAGGAGTTTTACAACCGGAAAAGCGAAAATGGGCGGCTGGACGGCAAAGGCGGTCTTTCGCCCAGGATAATTCACCTGATCCACCAGGTGATCAACGGCGCGTTAAAGCAGGCGGTAAGGCAAAAGCTGATCACCCATAACCCGGCGGAATACACCACACGGCCCAGCTTAAAGTACAGGGAAATGCAACCCCTGTGCAGTAAAAACCGTTTTGCAGTAAACTTCAAAACCCCGGAACCCTTGATATTACTGGAGCGGGTGACGGGGATCGAACCCGCAGCCCTCAGCTTGGGAAGCTGATGCTCTACCATTGAGCTACACCCGCACATTTTTTTATAATTATAGCCTTCTTCCGGGCAAAAATCAAGGCCGGCCCGGGATTGTTTTTAAATAATACAGGCAGCCCTTTGCGCTGCCCTGATTTTAACGCTCGACACCTGGCGCCCGGTTGAATGCAATTTGCCTTCAGGCAAATTGCTTCTAAATCGAACCTCCGGCTTCGAACTTCCAATTTCTAAAGTGGTGACCCCACCGGGATTCGAACCCGGGTTACCGCCGTGAAAGGGCGGTGTCTTAGGCCGCTTGACCATGGGGCCAACTAGGATATGATATGTAAGAAGTGAGACATGAGATTATAGTTGGTGAGCCATGGTGGACTCGAACCACCGACACCCTGATTAAAAGTCAGGTGCTCTACCGGCTGAGCTAATGGCCCATCCCGCCTTACATTTAGATATGTTACTATAACGGTGCAGGGGTGTCAACCTCTAAAATAACGCTTCCGGTGCTAAATTTTAATACAGTTCCGCCGTCAGGATGGTCTGCGAGCGCCTGCTGCCGACGCCTATCAGCGCTATGGGGGCGCCGGTCACCTCGCCGATCCGCTCCAGGTACCGCCTGGCGTTGGCCGGCAGGTCCGAAAGTTTCCTGGCGCCGCTTATATCCTCCTGCCAGCCCGGCAGTTCGTCGTATACGGGGACGCACTCTCTTAAAACTTTAAGGCTGGCGGGGAATTCGTTCAAAATATCCCCGTGGTACAAGTAGCCGGTGCAGATTTTCACTTTTTCAAGGCCGCTTAATACGTCCAGCTTGGTGACGGCCAGGTAGTCCAGGCCGTTCACCCTCACCGCGTACCGCCCTGCCACACCGTCAAACCATCCGCAGCGGCGCGGCCGGCCGGTGGTGGTGCCGAATTCCCCGCCCTTTTTGCGAATGTAGTCGCCCAGTTCATCCTTCATTTCGGTCGGAAACGGCCCTTCGCCGACACGGGTGATGTAGGCCTTGGCCACTCCGATCACCCGGTTGATCCTGGTCGGCCCGATGCCCACGCCGATGCAGGCGGCGGCCGCGACAGGGTGGGACGAGGTAACGTACGGGTAGGTGCCGTGGTCGATATCCAGGAGGGTGCCCTGGGCACCCTCGAAGAGAATGTTCTTCCCCTGCTTTATGGCCTCGTTAATTATTATGGAGATGTCCGTTACATAGCCTTTCAGCGCCTTTGCGTAGCCCCGGTAGGACTCCAGCACGCTGCCGTAGTCCAGCGGGGGCAGCCCGTAGACCCTGGTAAAAAGGTGGTTTTTATCCTTCATATTTTGCTCCAGCAGGGCCGCAAAGACTTCCTCGTCCACCAGATCGGCCATCCGGATGCCTATTCGCGCCGACTTGTCGGTATAAGCAGGGCCGATGCCGCGGCAGGTGGTACCGATTTTCCCGCTGCCCTTACGGTTTTCCTCAACCTGATCCAGCCGCTGGTGATAAGGGAAGATGACATGGGCGCGCTGGCTGATCTTTAAGTTGGCGGTGCTGATGCCCTGTTTTGCCAGCGCCTCCATTTCCCCGATCAGAACCGCCGGGTCGATCACCACGCCGTTGCCTATGACGCAGATCTTATCCGGGTAAAGAATGCCTGAAGGGATCAGGTGAAGCTTAAACTCCCGGTCGCCGACCACAACGGTGTGGCCGGCATTGTTCCCGCCCTGGTAGCGCACCACCAGGTCGGCCTTTTCGGCCAGGAAATCGGTAACCTTGCCCTTGCCTTCGTCACCCCACTGCGCACCGACCAGAACTACAGTAGACATCCGGATACCCCCTATGCTCTTTTTGCAATCTCCCTTGCCGCCACCACGCCGGCCGCAGAAGCCTGGGCCAGCCCCCTGGTAACGCCTGCCCCGTCCCCCGCCGCAAACAGGTTTTTCACCTGAGTTTCCAGGGAGTCTGAGAGGGCCAGGCGGGAGGAATAAAACTTAACTTCAACACCGTAAAGAAGCGTATATCTGGAATACACCCCCGGCGCCAGCCGGTCCAGCGCCCTGAGCATCTCCACTATGCCCATAAGGTGGCGGTAGGGGAAAACCAGGCTCAGGTCGCCCGGCGTGGCCTCGGCCAGGGTGGGTACTGTCATGCACTTGGCCAGCCTTTCCCTGGTGGAACGGCGGCCGGCCAAAAGATCGCCCAGGCTCTGCACTATCACCCCGCCGCCCAGCAGGTTGGCCAGGCTGGCAATATACCTGCCGTAGGCAATGGGCTCCTTGAAGGGCTCGGTAAAGGTCTTGCTGACCAGTACGGCGAAATTGGTGTTTTCGGTTTTGTTGTAGGCGTGGCTGTGGCCGTTTACCGTCACCAGCCCGTCGTTGTTTTCCAACACCACTTCGCCGTTGGGATTCATGCAGAAAGTGCGCACCTTGTCGCTAAACGTCCTGGAATAGTAGATAAACTTGGCTTCATAGAAAATTCTGGTCAGGTGGTCCATCACCGCCGCCGGCAGCTCCACCCTCACCCCGATGTCCACAGGGTTTACCGCCGTGCCCAGGCCCATCCGCTGGGCTTCCCGGGCAAGCCACTCGGAGCCCTCCCGTCCGGGAGCCAGCACGACGTACCTGGCGCCTATGGCCTCCCCGTCCTGGGTAACCACGCCGCGGACGGTGCCGCCTTCCACCGTAACCTCGTCCACCAGGCAGGATGTGCGCACCTCCACCCCGTGGGACAGCAGGTACTCCTGCATCCTCTGGAGCACCTCCGCGCAGCGCCCCGTGCCCATATGCCTGATCCGGACGGGCACCAGCTTTAGCTCGGCCAGCACTGCCCGGCGCTGCATTTCCTGAATTTCCTCTTCATGCTCCAGCCCGTAAACCTGTTCTGGCGCACCAAACTTGACGAAGATGCGGTCAATGTAGTCAATTAAGCCGGCCAGTTCCTTCTCTCCCACATACTGCTCAAGGCTGCCGCCGACTTCGGTGGAAAGGGTCAGCTTGCCGTCGCTGAAAGCTCCGGCCCCGCCCCAACCGCAGATTGTAGAGCAGGGAGAGCACCTGGCGCAGTGAACATCCCGCTCCCGCGCAACGCAGCGGCGCTCATCGATATTGCGCCCCTTTTCGATAATGAGAATCCTCAGCCCCGTTTTCAGCTTTACCAGTTCCAGAGCGGCAAAAATCCCGGCCGGTCCGGCGCCGACGATGACGACATCGTACTGACTGTTCACAAAATTTCCTCCTGTAATTCAAGCGCGGCGGACTTCCAATATTTTTCCCCGCCGGCATAAAAATAACCCAAACAACAAACCTTGCCAGTTGCTATTTGAGCCGGTCCAAATCCGCAGATAAAGTATTTGCTTATTCAGCCCGCTTCGGGCAGCAAAGGTATTGTAACAAACCGCACAGTTATTGTCAAGCGATCAGCCCTCTTCCATGTTTTTTATAAGAGGAACAAATTTGGTAAATTCTTTTAAAAAGCCGAGCTCGACGACCCCCACCGGGCCGTTGCGGTGCTTGGAGATGATGATTTCAGCTATGCCCTTCTTGTCGGAATCCCGGTTGTAATACTCGTCCCGGTAAATAAACATGATCAAATCGGCATCCTGCTCCAGCGACCCGGACTCGCGCAGGTCTGACATGACCGGCCTTTTGTTCGGGCGCTGCTCCACCGACCGGCTGAGCTGCGCCAGCGCCAGGACCGGCACGTTCAGCTCCTTGGCCAGGCCCTTCAGGGAGCGGGATATTTCGGAAATCTCCTGCTGGCGGTTTTCCGGCCGGCGGCTGCCCTGCATCAGTTGCAGGTAGTCGATCACGATCAGGCCCAGCCCCTTTTCGGCCTGGAGTTGCCTGGCCTTGGCCCGCACCTGGCGAACGGTGATGGCGGCGGTATCGTCGATGTAAATGGGCGCTTTGGCCAGCTTTCCGGCAGTCTCGTGCAGCTTCTGCCAGTCATCTTCGTCCAGTTCCCCGGTGCGGATCCGGTGCTGGTCCACCATTGCCTCGGCGCAAAGAATCCGCTGCACCAGTTGCTCTTTGGACATTTCCAGGCTGAATATGGCCACCGGAATGTTGTGCTTTAAGGCAGCGCTGTAGCCGATGCACAGCCCCAGGCTGGTCTTGCCCATGCTGGGGCGCCCGGCAATAATGATCAGGTCGCTGGGCTGAAGCCCGCAGCAGATCCGGTCCAGGTCGCTGAAGGGGGTCGGCACCCCGGTTATGCTGCCCCGGTTGTTGTAAAGAAACTCCAGGTGCTTGAACGTCTCCAGGAAGATGTCCTTGATCGAGTAAAGGGCGGCTGCCGCCCGCCGGCTGCCGAGCTCCATGAGCATCTGCTCGGCCTCGGCTATAAGCTTTTCCGGTTCCTCGCCCTCCTCGTAGCCCCTGCCGGCCAGGCGGGTGGAAAGCTGGATCAGGGTGCGCAGGAGCGATTTTTCCTCGACAATGCGGGCGTAATATTCCACGTTGGCAGCGGTGGGAACCATCTCCGCCAGCGAGGCAATATAGGCCACCCCTCCGGCCTTTTCCAGATCGCCCTGCTGCCGGAGTCTTTCGCTAACCGTAATCAGATCCACCGGCCGGCCGCTCTCATTGAGAGAAAGCATGGCCTCGTAAATTACCTTATGGCTTTCCCGGTAAAAATCCTCGGGCTTGAGAATTCTCAAGACCTTATAAATGGCTTCCCGGTCAAGAAGAATGGCGCCGAGCACCGACTGCTCGGCGTCGATGTTCTGCGGTGGAATCCGTTCCAGCAAAGGCATCACCTTTTAAACTTTTAACTGATTAGCAAGTCAACTTCCGCCGGCGGGAACACGTGACTGATCATTTCTTCCACGGAATCGACAGGAATAATCCGGATCCCCTTGATGTCCGCCGGCACGTCCTTTTCATTTTCGGCCGGGATCAGCACCGTCCTCAGGCCGGCCTGCCTGGCCCCGTAAATCTTTTCAAACACCCCGCCGACGGCGCGCACTTTGCCCTGAATGGAAATTTCGCCGGTCACCGCAATGTCCTGGGGCACCGGACGGCCCTGAATGGCGCTCAGAACGGCAATGAAAATGGCCGCTCCGGCTGAGGGGCCGTCTATCCGCCCCCCTCCCACCACGTTGATATGAAGGTCGTAATTGGCCAGGTCCTCCCCGGTCAGCTTGCGGATTACCGAAGCGGCATTGAATACCGAGTCTTTTGCCATGCTCCCGGCGGTATCGTTAAAGCGGATACTGCCCTGCCCGGCGTTGCGGGCCGGGAAGGCCACCGCCTCGATTTCCAGCACCGAACCCAAAAAACCCATTACGCCCAGGCCGAAAATCTTGCCTACCTCCCGCCGGGCGGAGCCCTTGCGGGTTACATAAGGGCTGAGCCTGCTGATCTGCACCACCTCCAGGACGTCCTGCAGGGTAATCCTGGCGCCGCCGCCCTGCTTCTCCCTGCGGTAGCAGGCCAGGCCGTAGGCGTCGGCAAGGATATTGACCGCCTTACGGCCTTCAATTGTGTACTCGCTGATCACCTCGGGGACGGCCTGGTCCATTTCCACCTGCAGCTTTGCCGCCGCCTGCCTGATAATTTTCTGGACGGCCGACGGAGTAAGCGGCTCAAAGAAAATTTCGGCACAGCGGGAGCGTATGGCCGGGTTAATCTCCTCCGGTTCCCGCGTGGTGGCGCCGATCAGGATGAAATCGGCGGGCGCCCCCTCTTCGAAAAGCTTCTTGATGTACTGCGGTATATTCGGATCGGAGGGATCGTAATAGGACGACTCAAAGAAAACCCTTTTGTCCTCAAGCACTTTCAGCAGCTTATTCTGTAAAATGGGATCCATTTCCCCGATTTCATCAATGAAAAGCACCCCGCCGTGGGCTTCCGTAACCAGCCCCAGCTTGGGTTCGGGCACGCCGCTTTCGGCCAGGTCGCGCCTGGCCCCCTGGTAGATGGGATCGTGCACGGAGCCCAGAAGTGGGTTGGTCACCTCCCGCGGGTCCCAGCGCAGGGTGGCGCCGTTCACCTCCACAAAGGCCGCTTCTTTAGAGAACGGCGTGCCGCCGGCCCGCTTTGCCTCTTCCAGGGCCAGGCGGGCAGCGGTAGTCTTGCCCACGCCGGGCGGGCCGTAAAGAATGATGTGCTGCGGGTAGGGTGAGGCCAGCTTGGCCAAAAGGGCCTTAACCGCCCGCTCCTGGCCGACAATTTCATCAAATGAGGCCGGCCGCAAAAACTCCAGGGCCGAGGTTGAAAGCTTTCTCTGCTCAAGCTTCTCCAGCACGGCCAGCTTTTTCAGGGTCTGGGCGTTTTCCGGCCCGGCGGTTTCCTTTATGACCTGCATTTTTATTTCCCGGACGTATTCTTCATGGCGCTGCTGCAGTTTTTCGCCGATCTTTTTCTCCAGCTGGTCTTCCACGGTGCGGCGGGCGATGCTGTCGGCTATCTCCTCTTCGACTTCCTCAAGAATGCCGGGAATGTCTTCCACAGCAGGCAAGGTATCATAAGTGGGGTCCTCGAAAACAAGCTTCTGGAGGGCTAAAACTTTTTCCTCCAGCCTTTCTGAGCGCATCAACTGCAGCGCCTCCAGTTTTCCGGCCCGCAACACCAGCTTGTCGGTCCCGTAAAGGTCGGCAAGCAGGCCGTACAGCGCGGCCACCTGGCGCCTTAACTGATCCAGGCCGGCAAATTTGCTGGAGGTACCGTCCCTGGCCCGCCCGGTAAATTTTTCGAGGAATGCTTTCATGGTTTGCTCCTTTCAACACCGCAGTTCCGGCCCAGTTACTCCCCTGCCACTTCGACCCTGACCTCGGCCTGGATATTCGGGTGAAGCCTGGCAGCCACAGAGTACATCCCTAACTGCTTAATCGGCTCTTTAAGCAAAAGCTTTTTCTTGTCAAGAACAATATTGTACTGCGAAGCAAGGGCCTCGGCAATATCCTTGTTGTTGACGGAGCCGAAAAGCCTGCCCCCTTCACCGGTCTTTGCCCTGACCACAACTGTAACCCCTTTCAGGCGGGCCGCCAGCGCCCTGGCCTCTTCTTCAGCCTTCTTCTCTTTCATGGCCAGAACCTTCTGGCGGTCGCCCAAAGCCTTCATCCTGCCTTTCGTTGCTTCTTCGGCCAGGCCGCGGGGAAAGAGGTAGTTCCGGGCATACCCCTCGGCCACGTCCACAACCTCACCTTTCTTGCCCTGGCCGGGCACATCTTTGAGCAGTATTACCTTCAATCTGCCATCCCTCCTCTGGCCGTTCTTTATCAAGGCCTGCCGCAGCCCGCTCCTTGCCTTTAAAGCCCGTCCCGGTCTTTTAAGGACGGCAGCCGCCGCAGGTTAACCAGCGGGTCGGTCACCCCCAGCGCCAGGACAAGCGCGGCGGCAAACGGAAGATAGATTAAGGCCATCAGCAAAAATATAACTTTTACCGGCCCCGGCAGGCTAACGAGGCGGTAAAAGTAGGCCGCCACGGAAACGCCAAGGACAAGGTACACGTAAAATAAAACGAAGAGGATATTTTTTCCGGCCCTGGCCGCCGCCGGGACGGAGAACTGATCGCCGGCAAGGGTCAGCCCCAGGCCGGCAATTAGCCCGTAAATGCTGTACCAGGGCAACGTTATCCGGCTGAAGGCAAGCGCAGGCGGCAGAGAAAAGCCCAAGCGGATCAAAACCGCCCTGGCCAGAAAATAGGTAACCGCCGCGGCAAAAGCCGAGGTAATTACAAATTGGCCGGGAATAAAAAGCTCCATGAACGAAATGATTTTTTTGCTGAAATCGCCCTGCAGTTCCGGCGGAACGTTCTTTAAGGCTCCGGCGCCGTAATTTTCCGCCAGCCACTGCTCCGCCGCCCGTACATTCTCCTCGTCAAAAACAAAGGGGTTTTCCCCCGTCAGGGCGTAAACCAGGCAGGCCGCCGCAAGGGCCAGCACGCACGCCCCCAGAAGCCCTGCGGAAACCGTAGCGCCGGAAGAAACCCGGTTTTTAAATAAAATGCCGTATAAAATTCCCAAAAGCCCGTACTGGACAATTAAAACAACCGCCGCGGGCGCCGGTACGAAAATGATCAGGAAAACCGCAGCGGCCGCCAGGCCGGCCAGGCCGTAGCAGGAGTCCAGTTTCATCACCAGCAGTATCAGCGGAACGGGAAACAAGACGGCCGTAAAAAAGTAAAGAGGCGGCAGGAAGACCCCTGCCAGGCCGATGACAACAGCCAGGGCGGTCAAAAGGCCCCATTCCGCCAGTGCCCTGGTTTTATCGCCGGGTTTCAAGAAATCACCTCTTTTTTTCAACCAGGTAATTTAATAGCGAAGAAAGATCGCCATACCATCTTTCCACCTCGTGGTCGTCATCAATGCCCTGTCTCAGTTTGGCCTCCACCTTTAAATCCAGGCGGGGAAAGTTTATGCCCAGCCTCCGCCCCAGAATGTAACAGGTGATCACCAGGCCGGCCAGGGCGTCCAGGAGGCGTTCCTCGCTGCCCCTGAGCATAGCCTTGAAAAGCGCCGAAACGGAGGTAATCAAATCGGCTTTCAGCCATTCAATGACTTTAATGTTTTTTGCTATGCCGCTTTCCTGGTTGCCGGGAATCATCGGGCAGCCCCCTTCGGTTAACCTGACTTCTAACTATTCTGCAGGGCCGGTTTTATTTCCTGCCCGCCCCTGGAGGATTTGCCTGTAATTTGTTGTTCCCCGTGCATATCCCTAGAAGCCCAGCCTGAAAAGAACAAAAATAGCTGCCGTCAGAAAGGGCCTTGCCGGGCAGCAGTTTCAGTCTTTACTTGCTCTATAAAATTTATAAAGTTAAGGAGGGCCTGCCGCCCTCCTTTTTTGTTTTTCGTGTTTATTCCGCAGTGAACGGCAGCAGGGCAATATTGCGGGCCCTTTTTATAGCCGTGGTCAACAAGCGCTGATGCTTGGCGCAGTTTCCCGAAATGCGGCGGGGCAGTATTTTCCCCCGCTCGGTAATGTACTTTTTAAGGCGCTGCACGTCTTTATAATCGACCACTTCCGCCTTATCCACGCAGAAGTTGCAAATCCGCTTCTTGCCCCTGCGACCTTTCTCGCGTTTCAAGCCGTATCCCTCCTTATTCCGGCGCTAAAACCCCATGCTACAGCAATATTAAAAGGGAATATCGTCCTCGTTGAAGCTGATTTCGCTGCCGAATTCCGGAATGTCCCCGCCGGAGCCAGCGCCGCCGTGACCGGAACCTTCCTTGGGCCGGTCGAGAAAGCGCACCGTTTCGGCCACCACCTCGGCGGCCTTCCTGCGGATGCCCTGGCTGTCATCATAAGACCGCACCTGCAGCCTGCCCTCGACGGCTACCAGCCTGCCCTTTCTGATATAGTTGGCACAGGTTTCTGCCTGTTTCTGCCAGACCACCACATCTATAAAGTCGGTTTCGCGCTCTCCCTGCTTGTTGAGGCGCGCCCGGTTGACGGCCAGAGTAAACCTGGCCACCGCAACCCCGCCGGGAGTGTAGCGCAGTTCTGGATCCTGCGTCAGCCTGCCGATTAAAATAACTTTATTCAGCATAATTCCACCGCCTTGGCGCTTTGCTGAGCAAACCGGGCCAGGCCGCTCATTCGTTTTCCCGGACTATCATATGCCGGAGCACTTCGTCCGTAATCTTGAAAACGCGGTCGAGCTCGGCAGCCAGTTTGGGCTCGGCATTAATCTGGATCACAATGTAAAAGCCCTCTCTGAAGTCTTTTACCTCGTAAGCCAGCCTGCGCTTGCCCCACTTGTCAATCTTAATTATCTCCCCACCGTGGCTTTCGATCAAGTTCTTGAATTTCTCAATAACCTCCGCGTTCTTTTCCTCCTCCAAATCCGGACGGAGAATAAAGATTACCTCGTATTTGCGCAAGCAACTCACCTCCTCCCCGTGGACTGCGGCCCTGCCTTTTGGCGGCAGAGCAGGGTGGAACGTCAAAACGGCACGTTTTGACTAACAAATTATAGCACAGCGCCGTTAAATTAGCAAGGACAGGGATAATTTTATGGGCTTAATTATTTGGGCCAAATTATTTGTGCCGGGCCTGTAAAAAATGCGGCCGCTGGTTAAACGGCCGCGTTCCTCCGGTTTCCGCGCCCCGCAATTAAAGCCGGGGAAACCGTTACCACAATATGCAAGTTAGGCCACACCTTTTCCCTCTTGCAGAATTGCGTCAATTTCCTCGATGGACTTCTTCCTGGTTTCTATTCCGAACAGGTAGGTGATGCCGGTGAGCAGGGCAAAGGCGCCCATAAAGGTAAAGGCCGGGACAATGGCATCGATGGTTGCCTTGGGCGACACGATATTGCTGGAACCGGCAAAGAAGGCCAGGGCAATGGGCCCGATGATCTTGCCGAGGCCGCCAAAGCCGTAGGCGGAACCCATACCGGTGGCCCTTAAGTGCCTGGGCCAGACCTCAGAACCGTAAGGGCCTACGATGGCAAACCCGCCGTCCACGAAGAAGTAGGCAATAATCATGAACACCCAGATCATCGAGACCGAACCATAAAACGTATTATAATTCAAACCGGCCAAAATGGTAAACGTACAACCGCCAATCCCGATCAGCAGGCCGCTGATGCGGCGGCCGAGCCAGTCGGAGCAAAAGGACCAGAACAGCCTGCCGACAAAGCCGCACAGCGTCACGGATATGAACAGCTTGGCCGCCTGGGCGGCAGGAATGTTCAGAACCAGGGTCAGGATGGTGGGGCCCCACAGGGTAAACCCGTAATAGGCCACCTGCTGGCCCAGGTTGGTTATCCACGATACCAGCAAGCTGCGGGGATATTTAAACAAATCCGTAAACCTGGCCTTTGGATCAATCTCGTGCACTTCCACCTTAACGGCCGCATCGGCGCCAGCCTCAACCTTCTCGTTGAACCTCCTTTTCTCGCCGATAGCCCACAAAATGGCGTTTTCAGCCTCTTTGTAGCGCCCCCTGGAGACCAGCCAGCGGGGGGATTCCGGCACCCAGGCCCTGATCAGGAGCGTAAGAAGGGCGGGGATCAGGCCGATTAAGAATAAGCCGCGCCATCCCACAATCTGGGAGAGGAAGGCCGCCAGAACGCTACCCAGCATGGTTCCAATGGGAACGCAGGAGGTAATAATGCCGCTGATTCTGCCGCGGTGCCGGGAGGGAACGAACTCCTGAACCAGCGGCAGGTCGACGGAGTAGAGGCCGCCAAGGCCGAAGCCTACAAAAAACCGGAAAAAGGTGAGATAGATCCAGTTTCCTTCCGGTGTCCAGTACATAAAGCCGGTTGCTATGGAAAAACAAAGCACCGTTGCGATAAATATGGGACGCCGGCCAACCCGGTCGGCAACGGCCCCAAAGAATGCCGCTCCCAGCATTGCTCCAATGCCGGCCGACAGAAGAACGGCGGAGGTCTGGCCGTAGTTCAGCTTCCAGGGGACAATGATAAAGGCCAGAACGTAACCGATTAAGAAGAAATCAAAAAACTCAAGCAGGTCGCCTAAAATGGCGGCAGTGATAACCTTAATGTGGTTGGCCGTAAGCCGGGACTTTTCCAACTTATCGTACAGCACCATCAGTTGACTAGCCATTGCTTCGCCTCCTTTAACTGGTCGGGTTAAATCAAAAATACTGCTACCAGGCAACCCAGCCCCCGTCCACCAGAATCGAGCTTCCGGTAACCATATTGGCGGCATCCGATGCCAGGTAGATCACGGCGCCCACCACATCTTCAGGCTTTCCTATCTTTCCTAGCGGTATCCTCCTTATTACGTCGTTGTAGAAGTCTTTGTCCTCAAACATGGGCGCGGTTAAAGGAGTTTCCAGGAAGGTGGGGGCCACGCAGTTAACGTTAACGTTGTGGGGCGCCCATTCCACAGCGAGAACTTTGGTAAGCTGGGCCACCCCGCCCTTGCTTGAGCAGTAGGCGGCCCTTTTGTAGTAACCGACGTGGGCCATCTGCGACGAGATGTTTATGATCCTGCCGCCGCCGCCGGCAATCATCTTCTTGCCCGCCGCCTGGCAGCAGAAAAACGTGCCTTTCAAGTTTGTGTCCAGAACCCTGTCCCAGTCTTCCTCCGTAACATCGACGGCAAATTTGGCAATGTTAATCCCGGCACAGTTCACCAGTATATCAAGCCTGTTGTGCCAGCTATAAGCCTTTTCGACCAGTTCGTAGATTGCCTCGACCCTGGTAACGTCGGCCGGTATAGCTAAACATTCACCCCCTTTTTCGGCGATAATCTGTCTGGTTTCCTCTATTTCCTTCAGGGTGCGGCTGGCAACCGCAACGCGGGCGCCGCAGCCGGCCAGGGCGACGGCAATGGCCCTGCCGATGCCCCTGCCGCCGCCGGTTACCAGAGCAACCTTTCCCGACAAATCAGCAGTTATTCCGCTCATTTAAATCACCCGCTCTATTCCCAAATGGCAAACATCCGCACCGGGCTGCCCGTGGCCCCCACGAACTTGAGGGGGAACATGGCCACGTAGAAATTGTCGTGGCGCGGTATTTTGGTTATGTTGGCCACGTTTTCCGTATGAATGACCATTCTTTCGGCATGCACGGTGTGGTTGGGATAGGTTTTGTCGGCAGGAGTGTCCAGGCTGGATGCGTCCGTGCCGATGTTTACAATGCCCTGATCAAGGATCCACTCGGTGGCCTCCCTGTCCAGGCCGGGATACTGGGAAACGTAGGTAAGCGGATCGTTCCACTTTTTATCGATCCCGGTGTAATAAAGCAGGGTCATGCCCGGCTTAAGGGTTACCTTTGCCTTTTCCAGCGCCTCCTTTACGTCGGCAAGGGTTATATGGGTCAGGGGTTTGACGTGGGATACATCAATCCAGGCGGCAGGCGTGATCAGGTCCTTCAGGGAAATCTTATCCACGGTCAAATCCGGTCTGTACTTGTTAAAGTGATAAACCGCGTCAACATGGGTGGAAACGTGGTCGCAGGTAACGATGCCTTTCACGGCATACCCCTCAAAGGGCGTATCGCCCAGGCGCATTACGCACTCCTCGTGGGTCAGGTGCCAAAACAGGTTGGTCTTCATATGCCCGGGATAATGCGGCATTTCCGGGCTTACTTCGCGGCCGATATCCAGGAAGTGCAGCTTCTTGCCGAAAAACTCCACCACCGTGATGTCCTCGTGCTTGGCCGGTTCTTTTGCTTTGCTCATATCGATCATGCTTAACACCCCTTACATAATTCTTTAGCTTTTAAAAACGGCCGGCCTGCCCGGCAGCCCTTTCCGGGCGGCGCTTCAGGCCCTTTTCCCCCTCTGTTTGCGGCAACCGCTTTTCACAAGCCCGCCCCTTTTATTTTTTACAGGGTGCTGCTGTAGATGCGCTCAATGTCTTTTCTGGTCATGGCGCGCGGGTTGTTGGACAGAAGCCTGGTTTGTTTTTCTGCGCTCAGGGTTAAAAATTCAATGTCATCTTCGGAAACGCCGACATCCCTAAGCCTTGTGGGTATGCCCACATCTTCAACCAGTTCCCTGACCGCCTTGACGGCCAGCATGGCTGCCTCCCGGCAGGACTTGCCGGCTACCGGCTCTCCCATAGCCCCGGCCACCCGGGCAAACTTGGCCAGGTTGCTCAAACAGTTGAACTCCAGCACCGGGGCAAAAAGAAGCGCGTTGGATACGCCGTGGCTGACGTGGAATTTGCCGCCCAGCGGATAGGCCAGGGCGTGCACGGCTCCTACCCCGGCGTTGGCCAGGGACACCCCGGCAAAGAAGGAGCCAAGGGCCATCTTCTCCCTGGCTTCCAGGTCGCTCCCGTTGAACACCGCCGTCCTTAAACTGGCGGATATCAGCCGGATGGCCTCCAGGGCGTATATATCGGTCTGCGGAGTGGCTTTCAGGGCCGTATAGGATTCTACCGCGTGAACCAGCGCATCCACTCCGGTAGCCGCCGTTAAGCGGGGCGGACAGGATAGGGTCAGCTCGGGATCTACTATGGCCACCCTGGGCAGCAGGTGCCGGCTTACCACGCCTTTCTTGACCTGCTCTTCTTTAAAAGCAAAAATGGCATTCTGGGTAACTTCCGAACCGGTGCCGGCCGTGGTGGGAATGAAAATGGCAGGCACGCCCTTTTGGGGAATTAATTCTATGCCCACGTAGTCTTTTATGCTCCCGCCGTTCACGGCCAGGACGGAAGCTCCTTTGGTCACGTCCATCGGACTGCCGCCGCCCAGGGCCACCAGCAACTGGTAACCGCCTTCCCTTACCAGCCGGCCGGCCCGGTCAACCGTCTCCGTGCTGGGCTCTGCCTCAACTTCCGCAAAAACGTCTACTTTTGTTCCCACTTCCTCGATCATCCCGATGATTTTCTTGTCCAGTCCGGCCGCCTGCACCCCGGCGTCGGTAATTAAAAGAGCCCTGCTGGCGGCAAATCTTTTTACCTCCTGGCCCAGGTTGGCCAGGGCCCCCCTGCCAAGGTAAACTACTTCCGGCAGTCTGAACGGATACGCCATTTTATCTCCCTCCTTAATAGTCTTTTGTAAAACGGCCCGGCCGGCTACCCTTTTTCCACCAGCCAGTCCAGATCCAGCTCGTACAGCTTCGCCGCCAGGGGCCTGCCGGTGTCGCCGTCCCACCCCGCCATCTCGTAAAACAGCCTGACGGCTTCCTTGAATTTTTCCCGGTCAAGCCCGGGCTTGCCGTCCACCGGGCCGCCCTTAAGCGGCGCAAAAAACTTCTCCGGCAGGTAATCGTCGTTAATGGTCAACCCCTGACGGGCGTTGTACTCCTTGGCCATGGCCAGGTAGCGCTCTCCCGCCTTCAACAGCTCCCACCAGGAGGTCTTCCACCCGGTCACCGCCTCCACCAGCTCAAGCAGTTTGTCCAGCGGTGTCAGGCTCCTGGCCACAAAGCCGAAAACGCAGGCTCCCAGCAGGTCGTACGCGCCGTTTAAGTAACTGGTGTAAAGCACCTGCCTCACTTTGCGGTGACTGAGATCTTCTGCCTCCACAGGCTCTCCCAGACCAATGGGGGCTCCGCCTTTTACCCCAAACCCGTCTTTGCCGGTGAAAAAGGGGTCGTGCTGGGCAAACCAGTGGTCGGCTCCGTTGACCGACAGGGCGTACTGGAGGCCTACACCGCTCTTAACCCTGGGGTCGTGCATCGGCACTTCCTGTCCTTTAACCTCTACCAGGAATTTCTCGCTGGCCTTGCCAAACCTGGCCGCGGCAGCCCTGCTGCCGTCTGCCAGCACATTGCCGAAACCATCCCGCCTGGCCACCTTCTCAATTACGGGCAGTAGCACATCTTCGTTGCCAAACCTGAGCTCCAGCCCGCCGGTCTGCTCTTTGCCGATAATTCCTTCTTCGTAACATTTCATGGCAAAGGACAGGCTCATGCCCAAGCTGATGGTGTCTATGCCGTAACGGTTGCACAGTTCGTTGGCTTTCAGTAGCAGCTTCAGGTTGCCTATGCCGCAGTTGGAACCCAGGGCAGCCAGCGCCTCATACTCGGGCCCGCCGTACTTCCTGTCCACCACCATGTCGCCGTCTCTAACCTCTACTATCCTTTTACACTTGACGGGGCAGGCAAAACACCCGCCGCGCCGGACCAGGTAATGGGCGTTAAGCTTTTCAGACCCGATCTCCTCGGCCCGTCCGAATACCCCGGTGTCAAAATTGTTGGTGGGCAAGACGCCCCCGGCATTGTTCCCGGTAACGCCCATCGGCGTTCCGTGCTCGTGCAGCGCAGCGCTCAGAGGGTGAACTTTTACCTGGCCGGTCACCCAGCGCAAAATTTCTTTTACCCTGTCCTGGTCCTTTACCTCAACCGTCCTGCTCCCCCTGACGGCAATGGCCTTCAGGTTCTTCGACCCCATTACCGCCCCCAAACCGTTGCGGCCGTTAAAATGGGCCAGATTGTTGCAAATGTTGGCGTAACGGACCAGGTTCTCCCCGGCCGGGCCAATCTGGGCCACCTGCACCCTGCTGTCGCCCAGTTCCCGGCGTATGCCCTCTTGCACATCCCCGGTCTCCAGCCCCCAGTACCTGGAAGCGTCCCTTATCTCGGCCTCGCCCTCTTTTATCCACAGGTATACCGGCCGCGGTGCACGGCCGCTTATAACCACCGCATCAAACCCGGCTTTCTTTAACTCCGGCCCCCACCAGCCGCCTGCCTCGGATTTGCCTAAAGCCCCGGTCAGGGGTGACCTGGCCACCACCGTGTAACGCGGCACGCAGGGAGCGCTGGTCCCGGTCAGCAAACCGGGGGCAAACACCATGATGCTCTCGGGCAAAAACGGGTCGAAATAGTGCCTGTTGTTCTTTAAAAGGTAATACAGACCTATCCCCGGCCCGCCCAGGTACTTCCGGTAAAACTCCTCCGCCGGCCGCTCAACTAAAATCTCCGCCGTGGACAGGTTTACCAGCAGTATTCTTCCAGCATAGCCGCCCATCAAAAACATACCCCCCGACTAAGTTCAAAAGATATCATCCCCCTCCAAAAACAGGGTATAAATCTATTGCGTCCCCTTCGGCCAACTCGCAATTGGCCCGGGCAAGCCTGCTGTTGACCAGTATAAGCCCCACCGCGCCGGCGTCCAGGCCGAGATGCTCCAAAACCTCCTGCACCGTCATCCCCTTCCTGTACTCAATACGGTTCACCTCGCCCCCGGCGGGATGGTATTTCTTTAAAAACGTATGCAGCTTTACCGTTACCAACAGGCCGCCCCCCTTTTCTGGTTTTTTGCTGAAAAACTGTACACCTCTATTAAAAAATGCAAGTATTGTTCCAATTTGCTGACTTTTTAAAAAACCGCCGGACCTTTAAAAATAACCGGTATCCGGATGAATGTTCATAAAAAGAAAAGGGACGGCACCCGCAAATGTATAAATAGTAATCACAAAATATCCTTAGGCGCCAGAGGCTCAAATATATTAATCTGCGGCCCATGTATAAAAAGTAATCAGCGCAAAAAATGAAATGGGTCTTAAGTATACACCCGGAGACGGTTCCGGTACAGGCTCTTAAAATTTTTTTAAATTAAAAACGGCGCTCCTGAACCTGCACCACCACCTCCGCGGCCGGGCAGCCCTCCCCCGCCGGATGCCCGCTTAAAATCTCCGGCATTTGCCACTCCACATAAGTTGCAAGTATTGTTCCAGTTCGCCTGCTATAAACCGGCAACCCGGCAGGCTCCGTCCAAATGCAATAATAATAAATCAAAAAAGCCATTAAAAAAAGCGGGGGTTTCCCGCCTGTACAAAATTATGTATAAATTGTAATCACAGCGCAATTTACAATGGGTCGTTTTTATACGTTTGCATGGTTGGGAAACTCTCTGGCCACGCCGGTTTCTCTTGCCGCCTTCTTCACCGCCTCCGCCACAACCTGCACCACGTTTTCGTTGAACACCGAAGGAATAACGTTTTCCGCTGCAAGCTGGTCGCCGGTGACCACCCCGGACAGGGCGTGCGCCGCAGCCAGGCACATCTTATCGTTTATTGTCCTGGCGTGGCAGTCGAGCGCCCCCCGGAAAACGCCCGGAAAGGCCAAAGCGTTGTTAATCTGGTTGGGGTAATCCGATCTGCCGGTGGCAATGACCCCGGCAATGTCGTATATCTCCTCCGGTTCGACCTCCGGTTCGGGGTTGGCCAAGGCAAAAACCACCGGCTTTTCGGCCATTTTCATAACATCCTGGCGGTTCAGCAGGCCCGGCCCGGACACCCCGATAAAGACGTCGGCACCGGCTATGACATCCTTTAAGCTGCCGTGAACGCAAGCCTCATTGGTATTTTCCGCAATCCACCGTTTGGACGGCTGGGCAGGCGGGTTGTCCCTGGAAATTGCCCCCTTCCGGTCGCAGACGATGATATGCTGCACGCCGGCGCCTTTCAATATCTTGGTGATGGCTACGCCCGCGGCGCCGGCCCCGCTGATTACCACCCTGACCCCGGCCATTTCCTTGCCCACCACTTTAAGCGCGTTGTACAGCCCGGCCAGGGTTACAATGGCAGTTCCGTGCTGGTCGTCGTGAAAAACCGGTATGTCCAGCAACTGCGACAGCCTTTCTTCAATTTCAAAGCATTTGGGGGCGGCAATATCTTCCAGGTTTATGCCGCCGAAGGCTGGTGCGCAGGCCGCAACGGCGTCGATAATTTGATCCGGCTCGTGTACGGCCAGGCACAAGGGTACTGCATCGATATTGGCAAACTTTTTAAATAGGACCGATTTGCCCTCCATTACCGGCAGGGCGGCCAGCGGGCCGAGGTTGCCCAGCCCGAGCACGGCCGATCCGTCGGTTACGATGGCCACTGAATTTCCCTTCATGGTCAGTTTATAGGCTTTGTTCGGATCCTTTGCGATGGTCTCCGATACTTCCGCCACCCCTGGCGTGTACACCAGGGACAGGTCCTCCCAGTTGGTAAGCGGACGTTTGGAGTTTATTTCAATTTTGCCTCCCAGGTGCCTCATAAAGACCCTGTCGGCCACGCGGAGAACTTGTACCCCGGGAACCTCTTCCAGGGCCTTAAGCAGTTCTTCGAGAAGACTTGCATCGCGAAGCCGGATCATCAGTTCCCTGACTACGTGGGATGGCGAGGCGGAAATTAAGTCAATGGCGCCCAGGCTGCCCCCCTTCCGGGCGATTACGGTAAGCACCTTGGCCAGCGTCCCGGGACGGTTGGACAGTTTCAATCTGACTAATAAATTGAGAGACATACCCACGTTAAAACCCCCCATGCGGCTGCGTTTTAGGACCTGCTGCAGCAGGCCCGGCCTCCTTGTAAAAAATGTTAAATTAAGTTGTATATTGTATTATTTGTACTGTATTATATATGCAATATGCGTTCCAGTTCAACCCTCTGCTCTCAATGTTGTTGTTAAAAAATGGCCGGTGGCAAAGCCGGGAAAATCTGCGCTTCCGTTGCAGGGCAGCCGGCAGCTCCTTTAGAAAACAATTTTGTTAGAAAACAACGGTCTAATTTTTAAACGGGATCTGTACAACCGGCGCAAACCTTAAAAATGCCCCGTCTGAGAACAATGCCCGAAAAAAGGTTAACCCGCCTTCTGAAAGATAGGCGGGCTTTTTTTATAAGTTGTTTTTATTAATAATTTATTTTGGTTTAGTGCTACCCGTGCACCGCGATGCCGTACTTTTTGATTTTCCGGTAAAGGGTTTTCCTGGTCACGCCAAGCCTGCCGGCCGCCCTGGTGATATTGCCGCCGGTCTGTTTTAAGGCTTCTTCAACGGCCCTTTTCTCCAGCGACTCCAGATTGTCGTCAAACTGCGGCGGCGGCACTTCAACTGCCGGATTCTTATCCGCCTCTAAAGACTTTCTTATGCCCGGGTAACTGAGCAGGTCCTGCTCCTCGATGGAATGGCTGGAACGGCTCAGGGCCATTACGGCACAGCGCTCGATTACGTTTTCCAGTTCCCGCACGTTGCCCGGCCAGTGGTAGGCCATCATCAGCTTTCGCGCCGGCTCCGAAATGGTGAATTCAAACTTCAGTTTTTTAGAGTGCTCCCGGCAGAAATGCTCAATCAGGTGGACCAGATCATCCTTGCGCTCCCTTAAAGGAGGTATCTCTATGGTCACCACGTTCAGCCGGTACAGCAGGTCCTCCCTGAAATTGCCCTGCCGCACCTCCTCCCACAAGTCTTTGTTGGAGGCGGCAATAATTCTGGCCTCCAGAGGTATCTCAACACAGCCGCCGATCCTGGTAAAACAGCGGTTTTGCAGAACCCGCAGCAGTTTGGCCTGCATGGTCATGGACATGGCGTTTACCTCGTCTAAAAACAGCGTTCCGTGCGCTGCAAGCTGAAACTTGCCGGGCTGCCCTTCCCGCTTGGCACCGGTAAAGGCGCCTCCCTCGTACCCGAACAGTTCGCTTTCTATCAACTCGGCCGGGATTGCAGCGCAGTTTATTCCTACAAACGGACCGTTGCTTGAGCTGCTGGCATTGTGAATGGCCTGAGCAAACATTTCCTTTCCGGTCCCGCTTTCTCCGAGGATCAGCACGTTTGAAGGCAGGGCCGCGGCCTGCCTGGCCAGGTTGACCACCTGGGCAAAGCGGGGCCCGCTGCCCTTCAGGTCCTCAAAGTTAAAGTAGGCTTTAAAGCCGGCCATATTCTTCACAAATCCCCTGGCGTGGCTTAAGCCTTTAAACACGGCCAGAACGCCGTTGGCCCTGTTGTTGGCCACAGGCACCACATTGCCGATCGCCGTTCTTTGCTTGTTCTTGCAGTTGAAGACCAGTTCCCTGTTTAAAAGCGCCTCGCCAGACCGGAAAGCCTCGACAACGGTGGAGTGCTGGCCCAATACCGCATCCGCGGGCTGGTTTAAGACATCTTGCGGTTTTAAGCCCAATAACTCGCCTGCGGTGCGGTTTAAAACCGTTATCCGTCCCTGCCCGTCAAGCGCCACCAGGCCTTCAGAAATGGAGTCAACGATGCTTTCAATATATTTGCCGGCCAATTCCTTTTCCCTGCGCAGGCGGCTCTGGCGCAGGCTGAATTCGATTGCCTTGCCCAGGGCAACGGTCATCCCCAAAGTGTGCTGGTGCACCTTTAAGTAATGCCCCGCCACATTGACAACGCCAAGCAGTTCGCCGTTTTCGTCAAAAATAGGGGCGGCCGAGCAGGTCCAGTACTGGAGCTGAGCGTTATAATGCTCGGGCCCTACCAGTTGGATCGGCCGGCCCAGGACGGCGGCCAGGTTTATGGCGTTGGTGCCGGTGGCGTGCTCGCTCCGGCTCGCTCCCGGGCAGGAGCCCTGCTTCTGAGCCGTTTCAAGCACCTCGGCCTCGCCAAACTGCTTTAAGATGTACAGATCCCGGTCCAGCAGGTCCACCCTAAAACCAGACCCCTTCAAATTGGAAATAAAGGCTTCCAGAAACGGCGAGGCAATATCGATCAGCTCCTTGTTTTCTTCCAGCCTGTATTCAAGGTTTTTCTGCGTTAAAAGGATCGGGTGCAGCTTGTACGGGTCAATGCCGCGCTTCATGGAGCGTTTCCAGGAACTGAGCACTTCCGGCCGGATGATCCTGACTTTGTCCATCTTGCCGGTGGTAACAAATGCCTCCCAGTCGTCCTTCAAGGCGGACAGGCGGTTCAACATGGCTTTATATTCTTGAAGCTGCCTTTCAACCAGAATTTCGTTTTCTTTCTCTTTGTACCAGCGCCTGGACAGGTCGTCCCGAAAAAGCATTCTTTCTGTGCCCCCTTCGGCAATACCGGTTTTAAATCAGCCTTCGCTAACAGAATAACATTCCGGCCGGCCTGAAGTCTACATCAATAGATCTTGCCTTTTTCTGTCAGGGCTTATATTCCAGAGTTGTTTGAGGGACAATAAGTGAAAACAAAAAACGGAGGTGCCGCCTTTGAACTCGATCAAACCCTTTGTCTACTCTCATCCCATCCAGGGAGTGCAGGTCAAACCCCTGACGGAGGACGGCAAAAAAGTAAGCATCCTTTACAACGGCCTTCTGGCGCAGGCAGGGGCCGGCGAAATTTACCTGCACTGCGGCACGGGGGACATATCAAACTGGGAAAATATCAGCGACCTGCCGATGGAGCGGAAAAGCAACGGTTGGGAAAAAACCGTCCGGCTGGAATCAAGCAGGCAGTTAAACTTCTGTTTCCGTGACGGGATAAATAACTGGGACAATAACGGGGGGGCCAACTGGGCCTACCGCATATCCGGCTAGCCGCCCATGTGGACGCGCAGGCCTTGAAAAGGAGCTAAGCAGCGCCCTGCCAAAAACGGGCGGCAGGGGCGGAAGGCGGCAACGGCGCGACGGCAGAAAATCTTTTTTGCCGGATTTTTTTATTGCGGCCGTTCGCTGCCGGCCGGCCCGACCACTTCTTTGACCGACTTTTCGAATTTCGGCCTGGGCAGCATTACCACCCTCCCGCACTTCAGGCACTTTATCCGGAAATCCACGCCGGTGCGCATGACTTCCCACAGGTTGCCGCCGCAGGGATGGTTTTTTCTGGTCTTAACTACGTCGCCGACAGAATATTTTTGCAAACTAAAAAGCCTCCTCTTAAGCAACTGGAACATCCTGGCCGGCGGAAATGCCGCCTATTGCGCGGCCTGCTGAACGGCACCGGGCATTCTAACGCCGGCAGCATCCAGGGCGATCTTCGCCCGCTTTCTCAATTCGCGCTCCACCTTCCAGTGCTGGAGGGGCTTTGCGCTGGCAGACAGGCGGATGGTTACCTCCCCCGGACCAAGCGCAACCACCCCGAGAACATCGGGTCCGGCGGTGATTATATCCGGCCAGTCCCGGGCCAGCCCGGCCCCTGCTTCCTCCAGGACGGCAATGACCCGGTCAAGGTTCTCGTCGCCGGCAACGATCACATCGACCAGCACCTGCAGGCTGCCGCGGCTGTAGTTGGTAACCTGGGCAATCCTGCCGTTGGGAATGTAGTGCAACTGCCCTCCGGTGTCTTTCAGCCGCGTTACCCGCAAACCGACCTCTTCCACAATCCCGGTCACGCCCGATATGGAAACGTAGTCTCCTACCGCAAACTGATCTTCAAAAAGGATAAAAAAGCCCGCGATAACATCCTGAATAAGGTTTTTCGCGCCAAAACCGACTGCCAGGCCAACCACGCCGGCACCGGCCAGCAGGGTGCTGGTCTGCACTCCAAAGAGCCCCAGAATTATTAGTCCGGCGATAAAGTAAACGGCATAGCGGAGAACACTTTTCAGGAGCGCCGCCAGGGTCTGTGCCCGCTTACCGGCTGTATGGGAACCCTCACGAGGGTAAAAAAATCTTTCTATGGCGGCGTTGCCCGCCTTCAGCATAATGAAGGCAACCACTAAAACGGCCGCCACGCCAAGCCAGTTTAGCAGATCAAAGCGGCCGAAAATTTTTTGTGCCAGTTCCCCCATCTGGTGAGGCATACCTGCACCTCCCTGCTTTATGATCCGGGCGCCGGCAGTTACAGGCGTAAGGCCTAGCCTGCCAGGAAGGCTTTGTAACCCTTGTAGGCCATGTAAATGTCGGCCTTGCTGGCCACTTCAAAGGGTGAATGCATGCCCAGAAGGGCCACGCCACAGTCGATCACATCCATACCGTAGTCTGCCATAAGGTGTGCTATGGTGCCGCCGCCTCCCTGGTCAACCTTGCCCAGTTCGCCGGTCTGCCAGATCACCCCGGCCTTGTTGAACACCTGCCTTACATGCGCCACCATTTCGGCATGAGCATCATTGGTGGCATATTTCCCCCTGCTTCCGGTATATTTGGCCAGCACCACACCGCCTCCCAGGCGGGCGGTGTTCATCTTTTCAACCACATCCGTATAATTTGGATCCAGCCCTACGTTCACATCGGCCGAGAGGGCGCGCGAGCCGGCCAGCATGCGGCGCAGCAGCAAGTCGCTGTAACCGGGCGCGCAGCGCGACGCTATTTCGGCCACCGTATTGGCAAAGAAGGACGCATTCATTCCGGTATTGCCGTTGCTTCCGGTTTCCTCTTTGTCCACCAGCACAGTCAGGGCCGTCCGGGCCGGGGAAACCGTTTCTATTGCAGCACGCAGCGAGGCATAAGCGCAAACCCGGTCGTCCTGCCCATATCCCCCCACGAAACTGCGGTCCAGACCCACGTCCCGGGCGGTCCAGGCCGGAACCAGCTCGAGTTCGGCACTGATCAGGTCCTCCTCGGTAATCCCGTAAAGGCGGTTAAGCTGGTCCAGCACGGCCAGTTTAAAGCGTTCCTTTACTTCCCCGCCGGCCACGGGCATGCCGCCCGCCAGGATGTTCAGGCCCTCTCCTGAAACGGCGTCTGCCATCTTTTTCTCCATCTGATCCTTTGCCAGGTGAGGCAGGAGATCGGAAATGGTGAAGACAGGCTCGCCCGGCCTTTCGCCGATAACCACCGGTACCGTTTCGCCGCTGCTTTTGACCACCACTCCGTGCAGCGCCAGGGGAATGGCCAGCCACTGATATTTTTTTATTCCCCCGTAGTAATGGGTCTTGAACAGGGCCAGCCCTTCCTCCTCGTAAAGCGGCTGGGGCTTTAAGTCAAGGCGGGGGCTGTCAATATGGGCGCCGATAATGTTCAGCCCGTTTTCCGGCGGGCTCTGGCCGATCACGGCAATAATCAGGGCCTTGTTGCGGTTGACCGCAAACACCCGGTCGCCCGGTTTCAACCGGGGAAGCGCTTCCAGCGGGCAAAAGCCGGCCTCCTTAAGAAGAGCCAGGGCGGACACCACCGCTTCCCTTTCTGTTTTGGCAGAGTCCAGGAACCTCTTATAATCCTCCGAAAATAAAAAGGCCTGGTTTCTTTCCTCTCCGTCCATTCGTTCCCAGGCGTTCTGCCTTTGGTAGGCCAGCGGCTGGGCAGGATGTTTCCAGTTGGAGACGCTCACGGTTATCCCTCCGCAATTATTTTCCGGCCTATTTTTTACCCAATACGGGCCGGCTATGAATTGTCCAAGAAAAAAACAGACATGAAATTATTGGTGAACTACCCCTTCCTTCGCTCTGCGAAAGGCACAGGCTTCCTGGACCAAGCGAATTCGTGGGTTTCCTGCTTCATCGTAACCCTGTGAGGGACTTGTATCGGCCTTTGCCCTTGAATCTGGGGTATCCAGGTGTTTCTCCATTCTTCACCCGGCGGAAGAATCAGTCGAAGGCTCTTTCCACCCGGAACAGCACTTCCTGGGCTACCTGGGAGTGTACTTCCTTGAAGAAATCGTTTTTGTTGGGGTAGATGCGGAACTTGTAATTACGGATTACCCTGGAATTGGACGTATCTTTTGACATCCTCCGGTTTTACCTCGCCCACGGTGGACAAAAAGTAACTCGGAGACCAAAAGTGGCCACCCCATAAGAAGGCTTTTACTTCCGGGAATTTTCGGAATATCAACCTGGCCGAAGCGGACTTCAGGCGGTTGATGAACCCGGAAAGCTGTACTTGCGGTTTTGAAGCAAAGATAATGTGAATGTGATCCCTGTCGGTTTCCTGCTCGATTATCTGTACGCCAAACTTGTCGGCTATGTCTTCGCTCACTTTCTTTAGATACTCTGATATTTCCGGCGTGAGCACTTTGCGCCGGTACTTGACGCAGCAGACGTAGTGGAAACGTAGGGAATACACGGAGTGGCAGCCTCTATCAAGCTGGTACTTCATGGCTATATTGTAGCAATAGAACCAAAGCAGAACAATAGTTCCCAGAAAAATAAGGTCCGCCGTATCGATCCCGCCCTTCGCCCTCGCTTCGCCAGTAAGGAAGGCGGAAGGCGCGGGGACTTCCCGGCGGGAAAGTTAAAAGAAGAATATATACCTCCGGCTTCACCTAAAGCTAAAAAGTCATACGGGGCGGCCCACCCTGCCGGAAGTTCCCGGCCGGCTCAACGCTCCCGGGCGGAGCGCCGGGCAGTTGCCGGTCAATAGCCTTCAACAAGGGCTCAAAGAAGGGCAAAAGCTTTGAATCCTGAAAAACGCTGCCGCGCCCCGGCCCGCCCGGCTCGGTCTGGTGCCCGCCCGGAAACAGGCCGGTCTGCTGAAAGGGCGAAAGCAGGGCCAGAAAGACCACCACAATGGCCAACCCCCTGACGGCGCCGAATAAAAGCCCGCCCAGACGGTTTAAGGGGCCCAGCATGGTCATGCCGGCTATTCTGGTTAGCAAAGAGCCGGCAAAGCCCGCGGCCCAGGCTGTTGCTAAAAGCAGGGCCAGAAAACTCAAGACATCAAGTGCGGCAGCGGCAAACATCCTGGAAAGATGCTCCCCGATGGCAGTTGCCCTTCCCGGCACAGAGACGGCTGCAGGAGCCAGCCGCGCAGGCGGGAAGGCCGGCGGGGCCAAATCGGTATAAGGCAGAAAGAGTTTTAAAAGCCAGCTTGCCAGCGGCAGGAGTTTTTCCTCTATATTCCAGCGGGCAGACAGGTAATCGGATAGCGGACGGTAGTAGGCAAAAGCCGCCCCCAGGCCGATCAGGGTGCCGGCCAGCCTGGTAATGCTGGCCAAAAGGCCGCAGCGCAGGCCCTGCAAGGTGGAAAAAACAATTACCGCGACGATCAGCCAGTCCAGCCAGGTCATCCGCTTCACCCCAAAAGGGAAGTATCTGTAACAATTTATTTGCTAATGACATTATTATATTGTAAATTATATTGAATGCACAGAAGATGTGAAGAGTTTTTGCAAACCTCCAGTTCTGTGCATCAGGCCCGCCGGCCGCGCCCTCTTTTGCCCTGTGGCAAATCTTTAAGGCGGATGCTTCACGGCTATATTGTATCAACAAAACCGGGGCAGAACAATGGCCCTGGCAAACAAGCCCACCTTGCTCCGGCGGGCAAAGAAAAACGAAGGTGCCGGGGCAAGGCGGACGTAAAGTCAAAATTTCCGCAAACTTTTAAACGGCGGAACAAACAAAAGCGCGGCCAGGAGAACCAGCCCGGCAAGGCCGAAGAGGGGATACAGCAGGCGGACCAGCCCGGCAAAACTGAAACTGGACAGGGGCAAGGCCAGCAGGCAGGCAAAAATGCCGCAAAAGCGGTAGCGACTGCCGCCCTCCGGGGCCAGCCTGCTGGCAAAACCGTGTGCATCGGCTATGGCTGTTGTCAAAATGGCCAGCCAGATCAAAAGGCCTAACAGATGCCGAAACCCCTGCCCCAGGTGACCGGCCAGGTAAAGAAGCGGGATCTGGCAGAACGACGCTTCGGGCATGTAAGCAAGTCCGGCCAGAGTAACCAGGGAAACGGCCATCCCCAGCAACAGTCCCCCCAGCGCCCCTCCGGCCAATCCAAGCACCGGCGGAACCATCCTGCCCAGGGAAGAAAGAACCGCCAGAGGCACCACAATGTTATACGAAACGTACAGAAAGGCTGCCGGCAGCCAGTGCCCGCCTGCACCGCCGCCCTGCCACCCCGTCCCGGAAGACTGCGCCAGGTGCCGGGAAGCGCAAAGGGCCGCCGTTGACACGGCTACAACGGCCAGAAATTTCAGGGGGACCAGAAAAACATTGGCCGCCAGCACCCCCTCCAGCCCCCCCAATACCACCAGCGAGGAAAGCACTGTAACCGCCCAGACTCCGGCCCGCGCCGGCAGCCCGAACTGTTCCTCAAAAACCGCCGCGCTGCCTGCCATCATAACACTGAGCCCGCCTAAAAGCATGAAAATGTTCAGGGCGTCCATGATGCCGCCCGCCCTCTCCCCCAGCAGGAAGGCAAAAATATCCCTGTAGCTGGCCGATTTCATTTTTACCGATAAAAACATTATCAGGCCGCCTAAATAGGCAAACAGCAGCGCCGTCACGGCTGCGCCCAGAAGTCCGCTTCTGCCGTGCAGGACGAAAAACTGCATTATTTCCTGGCCGGATGCAAAGCCGGCCCCGATAACGGCGCCAATGTAGGCCGTAACGACCCTGGCAAGCAGCCAGAAATTCCTTCTTGCCCGGTTCAGGACCACACTCCCGCCTTTCCCGGAAAAGTACGTCACCGGGCAGCAGGCACCGCCCGGCAAAACAATTCTTGTTTCGCCAGCCTTTTCAAATCTTATGCAAAAAGCTTTGTCCAATGAACAAAAATTGCCCGCCGGGAATAAGAAATGCACCTTCTGGCAATAAATATACTAGTTTTTGTAATCTGGAGGGTAAAAAATGGCCGTTTTAAACAATCTTGAGACTTGTGCAAATCGGGAAAAGACAAGAATTCACACGGAAGATCCGGTAGCTGCCAGCAAGCTTGCCTGGGATTTGCTGGCCCGCCTGCAAAGACTGGGCGTTAAAAAAGAAAGCCCAAAAATTCTGCTGTGCATAGGAACCGACCGCTCCACCGGAGACTGCCTGGGGCCGCTGGTAGGCACCAAGATAGACGCGGACGGGCAGGATTTTTTCACAGTTTACGGAACTTTGAGCAATCCCGTTCATGCCGGAAATATCAGGGAAAAAATTGATGAGATTTACGAAAGCTATAAAAACCCTTTCATTATTGCCGTTGACGCCTGTCTCGGCCGCATTGAAAATGTGGGCTGCATAAGCCTGGGAGACGGTTCGCTGTACCCAGGTGCGGGGGTTAACAAGGAACTCCCGCCGGTAGGGCAGATTCACATAACCGGCACGGTAAACGTGGGCGGGTTCATGGAGTACCTGGTTCTTCAAAACACCAGGCTGAACCTGGTCATGAAAATTGCCGACGTTATTGCCAAGGGCCTCAAAAAGGCAGCTCAGGAGTTCTCAAAGCTAAATGCCCGGGGAATATAGCCCCCGGGCCGTATTTTTTGTTATAGCCTTTCTTTAAGGTCTTTTAAAATTTCCTCCGCCGTCTTTCCGGTGGCATCAATTATCACCGGACCGCCGGCTATGTCCTGCATACCCATAACGTTTCTGTCCATGCCCGTTATTACCGTCGCGTCCACCCTGCCGGCAGTGCCAGGTCTTACCACGGTATAACCTTCTCTTTCCAGGGCGGACTTAAGCGTACCAGACAGACTTTCTTCCACGGCAATTACCTTTCCGGCCAACTTTTCTCACCTCGCTGCTCTTTTTTAAATATTTTTAGGAAAGGGCTTACGCTTTATTCTTTAATCTTTAGTTCTTTTAAAATACCGATTACCTCATCGTCTTCTAGCTGCTCAAAGCGTTCGTAAAACTGCCCGACGGCGTAAAAAACGTCGGGCACATGCAGGCATACGACCCGGTCGGCTTCCCCTTCCAGCCTGTTCAGGGCTTCGCGGGAGGCCACAGGCACCGCCAGGATCAGTTCACCTGGCCGGCAATTCCTGACCGAACGCAAGGCTGCCTGCACGGTATAGCCGGTTGCTATGCCGTCATCCACCACTATTAACTGCCTGCCTTCATAATTTTGCTGCCCCCCGCCCCCGTAGAGAAGCATCCGGCGTTTTATCTCCTCTATTTCATCAGATATGATTTTTTCCAGGTCATCTTCTTTAACTCTCAGAATGTCCAGCAAGCGCCGGTTAAGAATGACAGTCCCGTCCTGGGCAACGGCGCCGGCAGCCATTTCTGGATCACCTGGCAGGCCGATCTTGCGCGGGATGATCAGATCCAGCGCAAGGTCCAGCTTCCTGGCTATTTCCGCGCCAACTGCCACGCCTCCCCTGGGCACGGCCAGCACCACCGCACCTTTTCTGACATGCCCGGCCAGTTTCTCAGCAAGCTTTTTCCCGGCTTCGGACCGGTCCTTAAAGAGCATAATAAACCTCCTTTTAAAGGCCTTTAAAAAGGCCTAATAAAAATATTGCAAAATATATTATGCCGCAGGCCAGCGCGCTTTAGCAGGCCGGCCTCCCGGCAAAAGGCTTGGTGAAAAGTTATTTTATGATATACTTGGATTAAAACAAAGTACCGCGGAAATGGGGAGATCCTGTTGAAGGTTATTTATTTCGGCTGTCAGGCCGGTGTAAGCGGGGAGTCGCTTCTGGGAGCGCTGGCCGGCCTGTTCGCCGATCCTGACGCGCTCATAGAAAAAATAAAGAGGTTAGCTGGGAAAAGCTTCAACCTTGAGTTCAAAAAATACCCGGTGGGGGGTATATCCGCCTGCGAAACCGTGCTGGCCCTGCCGGGCAGTGAACGGGAGGTTGCGGTGACAGAATTTGCTGCCGGAATAAAAGAGGGTTGCTCCGGAAACCCCGTCACAGAGGCGGCCGCCGGCATTTTATTCAGATTTGCTGGCGCCTTAGCAAGGCTTAAAGGCGTGCCGGAAAGCGCGGCCTTAATGAAAGAGGAAGAACTTTTGCGCATCCTGGTTATATCCGCCGGCTATTTTGCCGCCCTGCAAATGCTGGAGATCGAAAAGGTAACGGCCGACCCGGTTCCGGTTGCCCTGTCCGGCACCGGCGAACTGCTGGAGGAGGCTCTAGCCCTGGAGCTTTTAAGGGGAGCCAGGGTTAGGCCGTCCACCGGCCGCACAGCAGTCGCCAGCCCTCTGGGAGCGTGCCTGTTGGCCGCCAGCGCCGAGGAATTTGGCTTGATGCCCGAAATGGCCGTCTCCGGCACCGGCTACGGGCTTTTATCAGGCAGCGGCAAGGAAGCGGCTACGCCGGCCGTAGCCGGATTTGCGGACACCGCGGAAAAAGAGGGTGCCGGGCGCAGGGAAACCGTTACCGTCTTAGAGGCCAGTATAGACGACATGAACCCGGAGTTTTATCCTTACGTGATCGAGCGTCTCCTGGCTGCCGGCGCCCTGGACGCCTTTATGACCCCGATTTACATGAAAAAGGGCCGGCCTGCCTGCCTGCTGACGGTGCTGTGCCAAAGTAAAAGGCTTGAAGAAATGCTGCAGATTATCTTCAGGGAAACAACCACCCTGGGAGTGCGCATTAGGGAAGAAGAAAGGCGCGTTCTGGAAAGATGTTTCTTTTCTGTGGAAACTCCTTACGGAGCTGTAAAGGTCAAGGCCGGCTATGCCGCTCAGGGCGGGTTGCCCGTCCAGATGGCGCCAGAATTCGAGGATTGCAGGAAAATTGCGGCCGCCAAAGGCGTTCCCCTGAAGGAAGTTTACGCCGCCGCACAGCGGGAGGCCTATAAAACAATTAAAGGGGCCTTCTCTTAAGGATTGGGCCCTTTCAAGAAGAAAATTTGCCATGCGAAAGCCGGCTAAAGCAAAGAAGCCGGAGGAGTCTGTCGGCCGGACAGAGCCGCAAGCTTATTGAAAAAGTTTAGCGGCGGCTTAAGCTGTACGGCTCAGAATGCTTCGCGACGGGTGAACCAGGGTGGCTTCGGCAAAGGTAAAATTTATCAAAACAAGAGGCAGTTACAGCAAAAACTTCGGCAGCAGGGTTGCAAGCGGCGCGGCAAAAACAATTGAAGGAAGCAGGTTGCCAACTTTAACCTCCTTAATACCCAAAATGGTCAGGGCTATGCCAACTATCAAAAGCCCGCCGGTAGCTGTCATTTCGGCCACCGCCGCCTCGCTGAGAAAGCTCTTCAACTGAGAGGCAAGCAACGTAAGCGAGCCCTGGTAGACAAAAACGGGCAAAGAGGAAAAGGCCACGCCTATTCCCATAGTGGAAGCAAAAACAACCGCCGATATGCCGTCCAGGGCTGCTTTGGCAAACAGTATTCTTGGATTGCCGTTCAGTCCGTCTTCAATAGACCCCATCACGGCCATTGCCCCCACGCAGTATACCAGGCTTGCCGTAACAAAGGCCCTGCCGGCCTGCCCGGTGCCGCTGCCGGCTTTGGACTCAAGCCATCTTCCCAAACGCGCCAATCCGCCTTCAATGTTGAGCAATTCTCCGGTCAAACCGCCCAAAACCAGGCTGAGCACAACGGCCAAAACCTGCCTGGACTGAAGCGACATACCGAGACCAATTAAAAGAACGGCAAGGCCAATCCCCTGCATAATAGTGCACTTCAGCCGGTCCGGCAGGCCCTTTCTGAAAATTAGGCCCAGGGCGGAGCCGATAATGATGGCCGAACTGTTAACTACTGTTCCAATCATTGCCACGATCCCTTCCTGAAAACAAAAAATGTTTCACGTGAAACAACGGCCGCCTGAACATCGTCCGGCTTTATTACATTTTATTTCCCATTACTGTTTCCACAATTCTTTTTAAATGATCTTCGTTTTCAAACTCTATTTCCAGCCTGCCGCCGCCTTTTCCCCTCTCCCTGATTTTCACCGCGGCACCCAGATAATCCCTTAGCTCTTTTTCTTTTTCCCTGATAAAACTGCTTCTTTCAGCCGTTTCTTCGTTCTTTATTTTATTGCTTTCTTCCGCCATTTTTTTTGCTATTTCTTCCGCCTGCCTGACGCTTAGCTGCCTGCCGGCAATCTTCTCTGCGGCCGCAATTTGCTTTTGCTGGTCGTTTACAGCCAGCAGGGCTCTGGCATGTCCTGCGCCCAACCTGCCATCGGCCAGCATTTTCTTGATCTCTTCCGGCAGGCTCAACAGCCTCACCATGTTGGCAATAAACGGCCTGCTCCGGCCCACTCTCTCTGAAAGCTCCGCCTGGGTCATCTTAAACTCATTCATTAGCTTCTGGTAAGCCATAGCCTCTTCCAGGGGATTCAGGTCCTCCCGTTGGATGTTTTCAATCAAGGAAATCGCGGCCGCTTCAATATCCTCATATTCCTTCACCACGGCGGGTATTTTTTTTCTGCCCAGCATCCCGCAAGCTCTCCACCGCCGCTCCCCGGCAATCAGTTCATAACCGCCTTCGCGCAAAGGCCTTACCACTACCGGCTGGATCACACCATGCTCCTTAATTGAAGCGGCCAGTCCGGCCAGTTTCTCCCCGTCGAAAGACATTCTGGCCTGCCCTCTGGCCGGTCTTATCTGATCTATTTCAATCTCCTGGATCTGCTCCCCTTTAACAGCATCTTCCCTTGCCGGAATCAGGGCCTCCAGCCCCCTGCCAAGACCCCTTCGCCTACTCAATGCCCATCACTTCCTTTGCCAGTTCGCGGTAAACCTCCGCTCCCCGCGATCTCCTGTCGTAAACCATTACCGGTTTTCCGTAACTCGGAGCCTCGCTCAGCCGCACGTTCCTCGGTATAATGGCCTTAAAGACTTTATCCCGGAAGTGCTTTTTCACTTCTTCTACAACCTGTATTGAAAGGTTTGTTCTTCCGTCAAACATGGTCAGCAGCACTCCCTCCAGCACTAAACTGCTGTTCAGCCGCTGCTGAACCATCTTAAAGGTGTTTAACAACTGGCTGAGACCTTCCAGGGCATAAAACTCGCACTGTATGGGGATTAACAGCGAATCTGCCGCGGCCAGAGCATTTATAGTCATTAATCCCAACGAAGGAGGACAATCTATCAGTATGTATTCGTAATCGTCTTTCACGCCGGAAAGGGCGGCCTTTAAAATTTTTTCTCTTTCCGGCACACCCACCAGCTCAATTTCAGCACCGGCAAGCTCAATGGTGGCCGGAACAAGATCTAGGTTTTCCACCGCGCTTTGCACAATTATTTCTCTAAGCGGCACCCCCTCAATAATTGCATCATACAGGCATTTTTCCAGGCTGTTTTTATCAACGCCCACGCCCGTCGTTGCGTTTCCCTGGGAGTCCGTGTCCACCAGCAGGACCTTTTTCCCCATCAAAGAAAGCCACGCCCCCAGGTTTACGGCCGTGGTGGTTTTGGCCACGCCGCCTTTTTGATTGGCTATGGCAATGGTCTTTCCGATAACCGTCACCCCCAGCAGACACTCTTTCCCTGCCGTCCTGCCCAGATAATTCAACACTTTCCTCTTCAGTTCCTTCTCTAGTTCCGCCAGAAACGGGAACAAATTTTCAGCCTTTGCGCCTTTTTCTGTCTTCTCATCGTTTTTCGCCTGCCGTTGCCGTATAAAAAGTTCAAAAGCCTGCTTTCACAGACCTGGTTTTTTGACAAAGTTCCCTCAACAGCGCTATGCAACATTTCGGTGTTTTCAGCCGCCGGTACTTCAACGGCAGCATTAGTCTGTCTTCAGTCTTTAAAGCCTGCTCTTGCAGGTTTTGCATGCTTCTTCGTTCCCTAAAGCGGCCTTTTTTGCGGAACCCCGGGGCGGCGGGGATATTTTTCCGGCGTCTCGCCAATTTTCCTAATCACCACCAGGCTCCTTCTGTCCCCGGTAAAAGGAAGTTTCAGGTTTATGATTTCCTCCAGCCTTCCTCCCAGGATTTTTATGGCATCTTTTGCCCTGACAGCCTCTTCCTCCGCCTTTGGTCCTTTCATTGCCAGAAAACAGCCCCCAACTCCGGCCGCAGGCAGGCAGTATTCGGCCAGCACCGCCAGTTCGGCAACGGCTCTGGCCACCACGCAGCCGTACTTCTCCCTGTGGTCCGGGTCCTTGCCGACATCCTCTGCCCTGGCCCAGATTGCTTCAGCCATTTCCAGCCCCAGCCTGCCTATTGCCTCCCTTAAAAAGACGGCCTTTTTTTCCGCCGACTCCACCAGTTTGACCCTGACGGACGGCCTGCATATTTTTAACGGTATACCCGGAAAACCTGCACCCGTTCCCACATCCATAAGGCTCGTGCCGTCTTCAAGCGGCACGGCCTTAAGACACGTAAGCGAATCCAAGAAGTGCTTTACTGCCACTTCCCTTTCGCCGGTGATTGCAGTCAGGTTTAAGCTTTTATTCCTTTCTATAATGAGGGAGTAATATTCCTCAAACTGCCTTACCTGTTTCTCCGTTATAACTATGCCCATTTCCCGGGCACCTTCTTTAATCGTTTCCGCCAGAACAGACATTTGAAATACCACCTGCCGCAAAACGGTCCGGCCTGCGGCGCATTGCCCGCCCAGGCTGCCATCCTTCAGTTCTCCTTCCTTCCCTCCCGCCTGGCCCTCTCCAGGTAAATTAAAAGCACCGATACATCTGCCGGAGTAACCCCTGCTATTCTGGAAGCCTGCCCGATGGATGCCGGTCTAATCATTTCCAGTTTTTCCCTTGCCTCAACTGAAAGGCCTCTTACCCGCCCGTAATCGATATCCTGGGGTATCTTTTTTTCCTCCAGGCGCCTGAACTTCTCCACCTGAGCCTGCTGTTTTTTAATATATCCTTCATACTTTATCTGAATCTCCACCTGTTCCCGCACTTCATCAGGTAGATCGGGATGGTTTCCGGGTATCTGCAAAAGGTGTTCGTAGCCGATTTCCGGCCGGCGCAGCAATCCCGCCAGGGAAATGCCCTGCTGCGGCAGCCCCGGGCTGTTTGCCGCCTCCAGCACCCTTTTGACCTCATCACCTACCGCTACCATAGTCTTTTCCAGCCTTTGCCTTTCCTCTTCGACCAGCTTTTTCTTCCTTTCATACTTGGCATATCTCTCCGGGCTGACCAGCCCAATCTTATACCCTTTCTCGGTTAGACGCAGGTCGGCGTTGTCCTGCCTGAGAAGAAGCCTGTATTCCGCCCGCGAGGTCAACATCCGGTACGGCTCGTCAATTTCCTTCGTTACCAGGTCGTCTATCAAAACGCCTATGTAAGCTTCCGACCGGTTTAAAATGAAAGGCTCGCGGTTCTTCACGTAAAGCGCGGCATTTATGCCGGCCATAATACCCTGGGCGGCCGCCTCCTCGTAGCCGGACGTGCCGTTTATCTGTCCCGCCGTAAAAAGACCGGGGATGGCCTTTGTTTCCAGCGAAGGTTTTAGCTGAGTGGCCACCACATAATCGTACTCAATGGCGTATCCCGGCCTCATCATCTCCACCCGTTCCAGACCGGGCAGCGTCCTCAGCATGGCCAACTGGACATCCTCAGGCAGGCTGGTGGACATTCCCTGCACATACATTTCCGTGGTGTTCCTGCCCTCTGGTTCTATAAAAACCTGGTGGGCCGGCTTGTCCGAAAATCGCACTACCTTTGTTTCTATAGAAGGACAGTAACGCGGGCCTTGACTCTTAATAACTCCCGTATAAAGCGGTGCCCTGTGCAGATTCTCGCGGATGATCCGGTGGGTTTCCTCTGTTGTATAGGTCAGCCAGCAAGGCAGTTGCTCTCTCTCTTTTATTTCCGAAATAAAAGAAAAGTTGTGGGTCTTTTTGTCCCCCGGCTGGATTGACATCTTGCTAAAGTCTATGCTGTTCCTGTCTACCCTGGCCGGCGTCCCCGTCTTGAACCGGCCCAGTTTAATCCCTAAATCCGCAAGGCAGTCCGACAGTGTTACCGACGGGAACTGCCCGTTCGGCCCGCCGGGAAACGACAGGTCCCCAATGATGATCCTGCCCTTTAAGTAGGTGCCCGTCGTCAGCACCACCGCACCGGCCTCAAAGCGCGCCCCCGTGCTGGTCAACACGCCGCGCACCTTGCCTTTTTCCACCATAATCTTTTCTACCAGGGCCTGCTTCAGGTCAAGTCCGGGCTGGCACTCCAGCACCTTTTTCATACATAGCTGATAATATCTCTTGTCCGCCTGCGCCCGCAAGGCATGCACGGCCGGACCTTTGCCTGTATTCAACAGGCGCATCTGGATCGACGCCCGGTCAGTGTTAAGTCCGATTTCGCCACCCAGCGCGTCCACCTCCCGCACCAGGTGCCCCTTGGCCGGCCCGCCCACCGCCGGATTGCAAGGCATCAGGGCAACGTTGTCCATATTCAACGTAAGCACAAGCGTCCGGCAACCCATTCTGGCCGCTGCAAGCCCTGCCTCACAACCTGCGTGCCCTGCACCGACTACCACAACATCATATGTTCCTGCCCTGTACTCCAGCAAGGCTTATCACTTCCCAATGCAAAAGTCGGCAAATATCCTGTCAATCAGATCTTCTGTCACGGTAGTTCCGGTTATCTCACCCAGGCTCTCCCATGCTGCCCTTAAATCTATGGCCACAACATCAACAGGGACATTTTGCCTTATCCCGCTCACGGCCTCAGCCAGGTGATCCGCCGCCCTTTCCATGGCCATTCTGTGCCTCGTATTGGATATTATCAATTCATCTTTAGGATAGACCTGCCCGCCCATAACCATTTCCACAATTTTTTCCTCCAGTTTGTCCAGCCCGGTTCCCTCCAGAGCCGATATCCAAAGCACGGGCCGCCCCCCCGCAATCCTCGCGGCGCCTTCACTGCTTATCTTTTTCTCCCTCACATCTGCCTTGTTTACAATGAAGATGACCTTTTTCCCGCCGACCTTCTCAATAATGGCGTAATCTTCTTCCGTGAGCCCTCTGGCGGCATCCAGCACGAGCAGCACCAGATCGGCCTGCTCTACTGCCTCCCTGGCCTTTTCTACGCCAATCCTTTCCACAGCGTCCCCAGTTTCGCGAAGACCCGCCGTATCTATAATTTTTAAAGGTATCCCCCTTATGTTGATATACTCTTCGATAATGTCCCGCGTTGTGCCGGGTATGTCCGTCACTATGGCCCTGTTTTCCCTGAGCAGGGCGTTTAGCAATGATGACTTTCCGACATTGGGTCTGCCGATTATAACCGTACTGATGCCTTCCCTGTAGATTTTTCCGGCCTCGGCCCGCCTGACTATTTCCTTTATCTCCTCAATCAGGTCTTCACCAGACCTTAAGATATCCTCTACGGTAGCTTCCTCCAGATCATCTTCCGGAAAGTCGATATTTGCCTCAACCTGCGCCAGCAGGCCGAGAAGCCTTCCCTGCAGGTCCTCCACCTTTCTAGAAAGATCTCCCCTCAACTGTGAAACGGCCACCCTTAAGCCTGCTTCTGTCTTCGACCTGATAATATCTATGACCGACTCTGCCTGGGCCAGATCGAGCCGCCCGTTTAAAAAAGCCCTTTTGCTAAATTCTCCAGGCTCGGCCAATCTGGCCCCGTTTGCCAGGGCCAGTTCAAGAACTTTTCTCAGCGGCACTATTCCCCCATGGCAGTTTATTTCCACAACATCTTCCCTGGTGTAAGTCCTGGGAGCCCTCATAAAACTAAGAAGAACTTCATCGACAATATTGCCCTCCCGGTCGAAAACATGGCCATATATAAGCCTGTGGCTCCCGGCTTGATCCCAGTCCTTTCTCTTGGTCAAGAAAAATTTTTTGGCCACCTTCACCGCATCAGGACCGCTAATGCGGACTATTCCTATCCCGCCTTCACCGATAGGCGTCGATATAGCGGCAATCGTATCATCCAGCACTTTCCGGCCTGTCCTCCTGGCAGATTGTTTTAAACCCAGCGGGCTTAAAGCCGCTGGGTTTATCAGTTATTTTTTAGGCGATATTACAATTTTCCGGTACGGTTCTTCCCCTTCACTGAAAGTGTATATGTCGTCTCTTCCCTGCAGGGCCGTGTGAATGATTCTCCTTTCCTGAGAGTTCATCGGTTCCAGAACCACATTCCGGCCTCTTTGCTTGGCCTTGTCAGCAAGTTTTAAGGCCAGTTTTTGCAGGGTTTCCTCCCTTCTGCTGCGGTACCCTTCGATATCGATAATTATCTTCTTTCTTACCTCCTGGTTTTTGTTTGCCGACAGATTTACAAGATATTGCAGGGCTTCCATGGTCTCTCCCCGCCGGCCGATCAACACACCCATTTCAGGCCCCCTAAGGTTTATTACCACTTCCCTTTCGTTTTCCTGAAGGCTCATTTCCACCTGTATATTCATTGCTTCGAATACGCTTTTTAAAAACTTTTCAGCTTTTTGTAGCGGGCCTTCCCGCAACAACACCCTGACCCTGGCCGGTTTTACTCCAAGTATGCCGAAAATTCCCTTCGATGGTTCTTCAATAACCTCCACTTCCACATCTTTTCTTGTCACACCGAGATCTTTCAGCGCCAGTTCGACCGCCTCTTCCACCGTTTTACCAGATTTTTCGATAGCCTTCAACTTCCGCCAGCCTCCCCTTTCAATGAAACGGCCTGCTTGTTAATGAAATACTGCTGGACTATCCCGCCGATATTGAACACCACCCAGTAAAGGGCCAGCCCTGCCGGGACACTGCCTGCAATCCAGGCTATGAAAACAGGCATTGTGTACAGCATCATCCTTTGAGTGGGATCGGACGTAGTGGTCGTCATTTTGGACTGTAAGAAAGTAGTTACTCCGGCCAGAATCGGCAATATATAGTAAGGGTCCTTCACGCTAAGGTTGGGCACCCAGAGGAAAACGGCGTGGGCAGTATTAATATAAGGAAAATTGAAAAGCGAGCGATATAAGGCGATCAGTATCGGCATCTGGATCAAAAGCGGAAGGCATCCTGCTGCAGGGTTAACATTATGTTCCCTGTATAGCTCCATGATGGCCTGCTGCATTTTTTTCGGGTCCTTGTTCTTCCATTTTTCCTGTATTTCCTTAACCTTCGGCTGTATCTGCTGCATGGCCAGCATCGACTTCATTTGCTTGTGCGACAGTGGATAAAGTACCATCTTAACTATAATGGTAAGCAAGATGATGGCTATCCCGTAACTGGGCAGGCCAGCCGCCACGGTCAACTGGTACAGCCAATTCAGCAGCCAGGTCATACCATTTACAATAGAACTGAATATTTCCATAATATTAAACTTGCCTCCCTGCCAGGTCGTTTAAAAAGTCCCGCCGGTTTTTCAGCAGCACTTATACCGGATCGTAACCGCCGGGATGAAACGGATGACACTTCAAGATCCTTTTTAAAGCCATCCATGTGCCTCTAACAGCGCCGTACTTCTCCACCGCCTGCAAGGCATAACCGGAACAAGTAGGCACAAACCGGCAAGTTGGCGCTTTTAGCGGTGACAGCACAATCTGGTAAAATCTTATTATTTTTAACAAAAGGATCTTCAGCGCTATCAACTCCTGTTAATCTCAGCCCTTTTGAGCAACTTCAGGATGCTCTCCTCTACCTGCTGGCATTTCAAATCCGTCATATCACGGCGCGCCATAAAAACAAAATCGTAACCTTCAGGAAATTTTTCTTTGTTGAGGCGGCAGGCCTCTCTTAGAAGCCTCCTGGCCCTGTTTCTCCTTACGGCGCTTCTTATCTTCCTGCTTACGGCAAACCCGTAGCGGCACCTTCCTAAATTGTTATCCAGGAAGTACATCACAATATGGCGGTCGGCCACCGACTTGCCCCGCCTGCAAACCCTGCCATAATCCTTATTCTTCTTCAGAACGTCCAGAACCTTCATTACAAATCTTACGTTCCTTTTTATTACTTAATTATAACCCCCTGCCTTTCCCAACTATACTACCACTCTTATCACCAGAAATATAGTTAGAAAGGCCACTGTGTTTTAGCGGCCTCACGCAGTCAATCTCTTTCTGCCTTTTAGTCTCCTTCTTTTTATTACGTTCCGACCGGAACGGGAAGCCATCCTTTTCAGAAAACCATGAACTTTTTTGTATTTCCTTGCTTTTGGCTGATATGTCCGCCTCAAGTCCTTACCCCCCTCTTTTTGTCCCGTTGCAAAATGCAGAAACTTTTATTTCCAGTCATACACTACAAATTATATAGTAATCAATTTTCTCCGTCAAGGAGCTTAACATACCGGATTTTCAAGGCTTTCAAAAAAGTCTGTTGATAACTTAGGTAAAATTTGATATGATCTTTACGCTGGAAGAAGGTACTCTCATGATCATTAAATTTTCACATCCTGTGTATAATACTGTGGATATTTATGTTAATTTCTTATAAAAAACTCAAAACACCTCCTTGCCCAAGGAGGATTTTTGAGTTTTAAAATAATTTACGCTTTTTCAGGGGGCAAAC